>JAFQYM010000027.1 GCA_017406465.1 Kiritimatiellia bacterium
CCGCCGCCGCCGCCGCCGAGGCCGGCGACGCCGGCCGCCGCGATCTTGTCCTCCGCGACGTTGGACTCCTGGCCGCCGCGGCCGCCGCCGCCGTCGCCGCCGCCAGCCGGCGTGGAATAGGTGTTGCTGGAATAGCGATATGTCCCGCCGCCGCCGCCGCCGCCTGCATAGTAGATCGTTTCGCCCGTAATGTCGCAGGGCTTCCCGGCGCCGCCGCTTCCTCCGTTCCACGTGGCCTGGTTTGAGGCCTTGGATCCGTTTGCTCCGGCGGCGTTCGCGCCGCCGCCGCCACCCGCGTATAGGGCGGACGCGTCCGTCCCCTTGCCGCCCGCGTTGCCCTGGCCAGACGTCCCCGCGCCCCCGTTCGCGTTGGAAAACGCCGAGCCGCCGCCGCTGCCGCCCGCAACACCGGCTGCGTAGCCGCTGGCGCCGTTGCCGCCAGCGCCGCCGCCGATGGCGACAAGGTTGACGCCCGTGCCGACGATCGACGAATCGCTGCCGTTTCCGCCGTAGGCGCTTGCGCTCGCCGACGCGACACCGCCAGTGCCGACGTTGATGGCGTAGGTCGAGCCGCCCGTCACGTCAAGGGCCGCGTTGTAGATGTAGCCTCCCGCGCCGCCGCCGCCGCCAAGGTAATATCCGCCCGGGCCGCCGCCGCCGACGACGAGCGCCTGGACGCTGGAGACGTAGCTCGGCGGCGTGAACTCGAAGGCCGTCTCGTCCTCCTCGACCCGGAAGGTGTGGATGACGTCCTCGTTGTAGAACACGATGCTGCCGCCCGTGCCGGGGACGCCGATCTCCGCCGTCTCGAACGTTCCGGAGACGACCTCCGAGTCCGTGCCGAGGTTGTTCGTGATCTTGAACTTGTAGGAATAGGGCGTCCGCGTGGCGAGGCCCGTGGAGATGCGGGCCACGGCGTCCTGGTCGACGAGGCCGGACTGGAGCTCCGTCCAGTCGGGTTCGGCGTCGGCCGTCGGCCAGAGCTTCAGATAGGCCGTCGCGGACGCCGCGCCGCCGCCGACCGAGTTGACCGAGCCGGAGAACTTCGCATACGCCGCGCCGAAGTCGTCGAGGGCGAACGCCGCGACGGGCTTGGCCGATTCGCCGAAGGACTCCACCGCGCCGCTCGACAGGAACGCCGCGCTGCACTCGTTCGAATACGTGGCCGCGACCCAGTTGGCGTCGACGACGCCGCAGCGGAGGCGGACTTCGTCCATGTCGCCCTGAAGCGCACGCGCGCTCGTTCCGCCCGTGTGGCCTCCGATGGCCAGGTTGAACGTGGAGTCGCTGCCCTGGCCCTGGACGGCGACCGGAAGCGCGGCATTGTCTTTGACCTTGACGCCGTCCCAGTAGAAGTCGAACTTCGCCGTGCTCTTGTAGACCGCGTCGACCTTGTGCCAGTTCCCGCCGCTGAGACCCGTCAGGCCGGTTGCCGACTTGCGGCCGACGCCGTCGTTGCCGCCCCGGACGAACATGCGGATCTCCTCCGCGTTGTCGCCCGTCTGGAGCGCCCAGGTCGCCGTGTTGTCGTCCGCCTTTCGGCCAATCAGGTACATCCAGCCCTGGGATCCCTTGCGGTTCTTCATCCAGAACGAAACGGTAAACTCGGAGCCGAGCGAGTTCACGGCGGCGAGCTTCGCGGCATTGGCCGTACCTTGGAGATTGACCACGATCGAGTATGACTTCTTGTCGTAGGCCGTGGAGATCTGGCGGGCGCCGCCGAGGGGGCTGGACTGCTCCAACGACTTCGAGCTGGCCGTGCCGTGCAGCTGGTTCGTCGTGGAGTCATAGACGTTGACTTCGCCGTTGCCCGGCTCGCCCATGTGCCAGACGCCGACGAAGTTCGTCCAGGCGTTGGCATCGCTGACGAGCGCGCCGGCTCCCTCGGTCGTGCAGCGGTAGCACATCACGAACTCCGCGCCGTTCGTCATCACGGGAAGCGTGACCCAGACGTGCGACGTGCCGGTTTTGGTCCAGGCGTTCGTGTCGATCTCGAACGCGAGCGGCGCACCGTCCATGCCGACGAAGCACAGGTCGCTGCCCGTGTCGGGATACATCAGGTCCGAGTAGTGGAAGCCCGATGGAGAGTCATCCGAGAGGCGCACGAGGACGGGGAAGTTCGTGAGCGCGGGCTTCGCGGCGTCATAGCCCGCGACGGAGAACTTCACGCCGCGCGCGAACTCGGCGACGGTCGGGTCGGGGCGCGGCAAGGTCGGTTCATCATCCGCAATGGCAGGCAGAGCGAACGCGAGGGCGAGGATGCCGGCCAGAAGATAATTAAGAGGATTTGCCCCCCCCCCTGAAATTCGGCTAATTATGCTTCGCATGAGTACTGAGCGAATGGATTTCATTGTGTTTTCTCCTTTACTTTGATGCAAGATGGTATGCAAGCAGTGGATCTGCAAGCGTGTAAACGCCATTTTGGGATTCGACGATGGACTCCTTTACAAGTCGCCGCAGGGCGGTATTCACCGTCGATGTGGACGGAAGCGAGTGCCTGTCACGATACGTCTCGTCGAAACGAGCCGACGGCTCCTTGGCAAGCGCACGCATCAGAAGCCGCTGGCTTTCAGGCCGAGACGCAAACACGCTTTCCAAAAGAATCGTCTCGGTGGCATAGAACGAGTGAAACGCCTCATCCACGTCTGCCGAACGGACAGTCTTCGATCGGCCTCCGGCAACCGTTCCATACACCCACGACGACACGGCTTGCACGTAATACGGCACATTGCCGGCGAGGGTGACGACCTTTTCGGCAAGGGGTTCAGAAATCGAAATGCCAACCGAGCGGAAGCGCTCGACGACAAAGCGACGGCTCTCCTCGACAGGCGGACGGGACAGCATGAACTTCTGCGCTGAATTGTAGAACGGGCGCGAGGGCGATGCAAACATGCGCTCCAGCATGTGAGTCTTAGAGCCGAGAAAAACGTAGGCGATGTCAGGCTGGTTCTGGATGACAGACCGCATCGTGCGCTCGAACTGCTGCCCGAGGCCAAGCGACTCCACCTCCTGGAACTCGTCAAACACGACAAGCGTACGCCCCGCAGGACATATCTTCGCGGGAAGCTCCAGTACATCGCGCAACGCCGCGACGCCAGCCTTGCGCGACGATATCTCGAACTTCAGCTCGGGCCTGCCGTCGTCGGAAATCGAGACGGCAGGCGTGACGCGCTTGAAGAGCCCGGCTACATGACGGATGGTCCCGACAACAGGCGACGCCTCGCGGTAAAGGGCCCGCGCATACTGCGAGACGAAGTCCTCGAGCGAAGCCACATCCATCAAGTTCACCTCGGCGCAAACCCAGCCCTTGCCGCGCAGTCGCGACATGATCTCTCCCACGAGCGACGACTTGCCGTAACGCCTCGGCCCGTAAAGGACGATGTTGTTGCCGCCGTCTATGACATCCAGCATGTCGCGAATGATGCGCTCGCGGTCGAAGAACGCGCCGCCTGTCACTCGCGAACCATATCTGAATGGATTTCTCATGCGCATGCCAGTTCAAACCTATTCAAATCTGAATTATTCAGATTTGAATAGGTTTTTTTCACCTTCACTCGATCTTCAGGCGGTAGAAGCGGGCGGGCGGAATCGGCGCGCCGGAGCCGTTGTCAGTCTGCTCGACAGGGAACGTCGGCGGATCGATAACTATGTACTTGTTCGGATCATCGGAGGTCATGTCCAACGCCTCAAGCGTGTCGGCGTAGTAGAGGCGCAATTCGCGGCGAATCGTTGTCTCAACTTCAGTGCCGTGGTTCAACAGCTCGCCTTCGATGACCGGCTTGCCGTTCTCGTCAAACGTGATCGACGGTATCGTAAGCTCAATCTCCGGGTTGGAATCTGGCAGGATGTTAAACTCGTAGCATGTCACCAGCGCGTTGGTCGATCCGGTGAAGTTCGTGATCGCGGTGTAGCCGGCCTCGGTCGCGCCGAGCTCGACGAGCCATGGCTCGATGCGGTCGTCATACTCCATCAAGTCGAGGACATCCGCCTGGGTGGTTGCGTCCTCCGGAAGCGGGATGGCGGGGGCGACGGAATTGGTCGCCCACTGGGACTCCAGCGTGACTTCGCCGCCGTCGGTGTCACCGAGGAACTCGAGCGCGACGAACCAGCGGCCTGTCTTGTCGCAGGCATGGATTTCCTTGCCCTTGTCATTGAACTCGCCCGTCGGGAACCATGTCCCCGAATCGACGCGGGCGTTCTGGATGCGCTTGCCGTTGAAGTCGCGGAGCTCAACGTAGATCTCTCCGTTCTTCAGTTTCGTCTCGCCGATCCAGTTGGCGGGCTGCGTCAGCTTAATCGTCCCACCCACCGCAAGCTCGACGCCCGCGCCGATCTCGGCGAGCTTGACGAGCGCATTGCCGGCCTTCTCGCTCCAGATGGAGAGCCCTTCCAGCGAGACGGCCCGATCGAGGGTGTTCGTCAGGATAATGAACTCGTCAGCAGGATCGTTGACCGCCGCGTTGAGGATCTCCGCGATGCGGATGCCGTAGCGCTGGTCGTTCGGGACGTCCGACTCAAGCGTGACCTCTTCAAGCGCGGACCACTCGCCGCTCTTCAGCGTGCGGGCGCGGATCGTCGCGCCTTCGTCCGGGATGGCGAAGCCGTTGCCGTCATAGACATTCGCGCCGGCGTCCATCGGATCGCTTCCGTCGAGCGTGTAGTAGGTCGTGCCTTCCGCATCGGCGGAGAGATAGACTTTCGCGAGATACGGAACTTCTCCGCCCTCTTCGTAGATATCGCCATTGCCGTTCACGACACGCGGCGTGTCGAGGGACGGATACCACCCGCGGGCACGGTACTGCGAGAGCATGTAGGGCATGCGGGCCGCGAGGAAGCCGTTCGTGCAGGTCTTGCAGGCATTCAGCCACGTGCTGCGCGAGAATCCGCTGCCGGTTCCGTCTGGTCCCTTGCCCCAGCGCGCCGCCTCGCAGACGATCGCGTCGTCGATCTCGGCCATGCGCTTCGCGAAGCGCTCGATGTTCTTCTCGGTCGTCATCGCTCCTCCCGGACGCAGGAAGAACTTGTCGAACTGGTCGGCGCAGGCGCGACGGTATGCAGCGCTCTTTTCAAGTTCCCAGTGGAGCTTCACCGGGCTGAAGCCCTCGAGCGTGTTCCAGAACGCGTCGTACTTGTTGAAGCTGTCGACCGTCGTGGGGTCACCGGAGCCCCAGCCGGTCGGGTCGGCCGTCACGCCAACGTTGCTGCGCTTGCCGAAGGACATCTCGGCGTCGTGGCGCAGGTGGAAGAAGCCGTGAACGCTCGTCGGGCCGTCGGTGCGGTCGTAGAGGGCGTACATGTTGTTGAGGTGCTTGCTCTGCGGCGTCACCGGCCCGTCGCCGTCGACGACATAGTGCGTGATGAGCGCATAGGCCATCAGGTTCGTCGGGTTGAGGAGCTCCGGATAGGCCGTGTTGCGCGTACCGTCGGGATTGTTGCCGAGGACGCGCTGGTAGATGGCGTCCGCGGAGAGCCCGGCCTCGTTGACGACGACGGTATCCCAGAGGTTGCTCCAGGCGTCAAGCGTCCCTTCGTCGGCCTCGAGGACGTATTTCTCGGTTTCACCCGTCGTCTCATTTACGCGCGTCGTCGTCTTGATCACGTCCCAGTCGAGCGAGTCGCCGCCGGCGTAGGATTCGGCGAAGTGCTCGTCGCCGCGCTCCTGCGTCTGGTAGAGGCCCCAGTACTGGCCGTTGATGAAGAGGTTGTAGTAGCGGCTCCTGGTGTGGAACTGCCCCATGTCGCGCTGCGAGTCGCGCGAGAACACCTCGTGGATGAAGGTGTCCGCATTGTTGTTTTCGTTGGCCCACGAGAAGTTCTGGGAGCAGCGCAGGTCGATCTTGTCGTATTCGCCTGCTTCCTTGTCCGGCTCGCCCGGGAAGATATCGTGCTCGAGCGAGCTCACGCCGTAGGAGCTGCGGAAGAAGAGGCGGAGCGCGTGCTTCGGGCGGCTGGCCGTTCGGCTGTTCGAGCCGCGGATGCGCAGGCCCGCCGGCATGGAGAAGCCATCCTTCGGGTCGAGCGGATTGATCTGTTCGAGCATCGTCTGACGCTCCCACTCCTCGCCGCGCCCGGCCGGGTTGACGTAGATGCCCGTCGAGCTGTTGAAGAGGTTCTCCGGGTCGATGACGAGCGAGATCGTCGCGATCGAGTTCGTGAAGCCGCAAAGCAAGCGGTCGCGGTCGGAGCCGTTCACGACGTCTTGCCGCATGCCGTACAGCATCTTGTGGCTCTTGACCGTGCCGCTGTCCGGGAAGCCAACGGCCGACTCTGGGGCGGTCGTTGACTGCGCCTGCGCGAGAACGTCGTCAAGGAAGATGTAGGTCGCGGACGTGTCGAACTGGAGGACAGAGGTCGGGTCCGGCACAGCGGCGCGGACGACCGTAGTCTTCGAGATCGGGATCGCGTTCGTGTAGAGGATTGAGTCCGTCGTGGGCGAAGTGCCGTCGAGCGTGTAGTAGATGGCCGCTTCGGGATCGGCGCAGGAGAGCGTCAGCTCGAAAGCCTCCGTCTTGTAGCCGTGCGGCTCGCTGAACGCGACGGCGGGCGTGAAGTCGCCCCAGCCCTGGGTGACATTGGCGGCGCCGGGCGTAGCCGTCTTCATGTAGACGTAGGGGCCATTGCCGGGAACGAGCTCCGAGCCGACCTGGACGGAGACTGGGCCGTAGGAGTAGCCCTTGATCTGGGGCTTGTTCTTGAAGTCAATGCTCTGGCCGGCGACGACCGTGCCGGTCGAATCCGCGAGCTGGATCAGGTCGCCGGAAGACGAGAGGCCGAGCGCGACGTATGCCTCGTCGGCTGCGTAGTCCGCGGGATCGACATGGATCTTGTCGACCCAGACGATCTTGTAGCCCTTCGCCGGAATGACGCAGTAGCCATTGATCTGAGCTTTCATCGGCTTCTTGACGCTATCGGAGAAATACCAGCCGGTGATGTCGATGTCTTGCGCCGAGCCATTGTAGAGCTCGATCCAGTCCATCTCGGCGATGCCCTTCTCACTCGCGATGCCGCCCTTGTCCACGGACGGGTTCGACGCCATGATTTCGTTGATCGTGATTGCCTGCGCCGGCGTGATCGCGGTCGGGACGGATTCGGAGGAGACCTCCGTATCGCCGTCGATGTTCACAACGACCGTCGTGGAACCAGTAAGGACATACCCATCGGCGGCGGCAAAGGTGACAGTGACGGTGGCATGGTCAAATACATAATAGACGCCCTCGTCTGCGGCGATTCCGATACCGTTGGTCGTCACGGAAACAAGCGTCACGTTAGCCGGAAGCTCGCCAAGGGTAAGAGTCGCCATCGCCGGTGGCTCGGGCGGCACAATCTCTTCAGTAACGGTCTTTGCGGAGAGAGCAGAAAGACTATAGCCCGTGCCGGCGAACTTGGCACCTTGGAGGGAGGCTTCAGAAGCTGCAAGCTCAAGCCATGAAGAATCGTTGTATGTCAGCACGGTGTCGCCGACCGCGTATTGCACCTTAAGGACGTCATTTTCGGTTTTCACGCTCACAAAGACATCGGTTGCGGCGTTGGCAACAGGCGTCGCGCCAGAGAGGACGACCCAAATATCTGTCGAACCGTCCGGCTCCTTCGCGCGACCACAGTAGACAGGCGAGCCCCCGCTACTTGCGACAGCAAGGCCGGCCTTGATTCCGCTTCCTGGATCTGACAGTCCGGAGACGTCGGTCAAGGCCGAAGGGAATGTCATCGTCGCAGAGTAGACAACGGTCGTTTCCGCGAAGGCATCAACGGTCGATGCGGCCTCGAAAGTCAACTTGTCGTCACCTTCGCAATTAACCGTGAGGGCCTCGTCTGCAAACGTGGCGCAAGCCGTGTTTGTCCACATGCCCTGGCCTTCGACAGTCTTGTTCGAGCCATCACTCGGCCAAGAGTCGTAGGCGTTAATCCCCGCGTCAAACCAGTCATTGGTTGCCGCGTGAGCATTAGAAACGATGCTGACGGCAAATGCCGACAGTACGACAGAAGTGAAGAGTCCCCTTTTCATAGTGTTGGGAATTTTAGCACTTAACCTCTTGTGTTGTCAAGCGTCAAGAGGAAAAAAAAGAAGTTGCAGCGCAAACCGCTACTTGACGAGCTTGTAGCCGACGCCGCGGGCGTTGGCGATGAGCTCGCCCGCGCGACCGAGCTTCGCCTTGAGGCGCTTCGCGATGCAGCGGACGGCATTGTCGTCGCCAATATACCCTTCGCCGCGCAAGGCCGCGAAGATCTCGTCGAACGAAAAGCACCTGCCGCGTTCCGAGGCGAGCAGCCGCAGGAAAAACGACTCCGACTTCGTAAGCTCCTCGGAAACGCCATCTCCAGAGGCCGTCATCGTCGCAAAGTCCACGGTTACGCCGCCGAGGGACAATTTGTCCCGCTTGTCCGAGGCGATGACACTTGCGCGGCGCAGCACCGCGGCGACGCGGGCAAGAAGCTCATCGGGCGACTTCGCCTTGTCGATGTAATCATCCGCGCCGAGGCCGAGCGCACGCACCGCGCCGACGTCGGACGGCATAGCGGTGAAGAAGAGTATCGGGACGAGCGGATCGGACTTCCTTATTTCTGCACAAGCGATAATGCCGTTCATCTTTGGCATCATCACGTCGAGAAGAACGGCGTCGGGGCGACTTTCCCTGAACTTCGCAAGCGCCTCTTCGCCGTCCCGCGCGGTCCTAACCGCATATCCCTCGCCCTCAAAAAGCGCACGAAAGCCCCTGCGGGCCGATGGTTCGTCTTCGGCGATGAGGATTTCAGCACGCGGCACCAAGTCGTTATCCTTTCCTTATGAGAACACCGTCTTCGAGCGTGAGCGTGCGGTCGCAGACCGCTGCCGCCGCAGGCGAGTGGGTCACCATCACGAGCGAAGTCTTGCCGTCACCGGAAAGCTCGGACAGCATGCGGAGGATGTCGGCCCCTGTCATCGCGTCAAGGTTGCCAGTCGGCTCGTCGGCGAGAACGAGCGCGGGGTCGGTGACGAGTGCACGTGCGAGCGCGACGCGCTGACGCTCGCCGCCCGAAAGCTCTGCGGGGAGGTGGTCGAGCCGCTTGCCGAGGCCGACTTTCTCGAGGAGATCGCGCGCGCGCGCTTCGCTCGCGGCCCGCGTCGCAAGTGCCGCGGCGCGGCGGGCCATCGTCGGGAGAAGCACGTTTTCAAGGACCGTCAGCTCGGGCATCAGGTGGTACGACTGGAAAACGAAACCGAAGTTCTTCGGGCGCGAGACCGTTCCAGAGGTCGGCTTCAAGAGCCCTCCGAGGATGTTGAGCAGTGTCGACTTGCCCGCGCCAGAGCGCCCGACGATCGCGACCTTCTCGCCCTCGCGGACGGAAAAGCTCACGCCCTTCAGGACCTCGATGGGCTTCTGCCCCGGAATCTTGAATGTCTTCTTAACGTCTAATGTGCTCAAGACAGCCATTTTTAGCTTTCCAATACTACTCCGCCTTTCAACGAATTATTAGCCGTGTAGAACGTGTAGAAACATGTAGAATTTCTACATGATCTACATGATCTACATGGTTAAATATGATGTTCTGCAACTGACTCACTTTTAGCTTTGCCCGTTAGACTTCAAACTACTCCAACGCCTTGACAGGATCTTTTGTCGAGGCGATGAGAGCGGGGATGAACGATGCAAGAAGCCCAAACGCGTATACGAACGCGACAGTCCAGACGATGTCGGAGAATATCACGCGATGTGGTATCTCCGCAAGCCCGTAGACCGACTCGGGGAATACGGGAACGCCTATCGAGCCAAGCCACTCGACGATGCGCTGGAGATTCGAGAGGACGCCCCAGCTCGCAAGAAGCCCAAGGACGATTCCCGCCGTGCACTGGACGAGCCCGTGCGTCATGAATACGCCCATTATCTCGCGGCGCGAGAAGCCAAGCGCCTTCAAAAGCCCGATCTCGGGCGTCTTCTGGACGGTGAGAACGAGGAGCGTGTTCATAACGCAGAAGAGCGCGACGAGGGAAATCAGAAGCAACAAAACGGCCGTCATGTTCTTCTCGACGGCGAGCGCGGCAAATAGCTCGCGGTCTGCCTCGCGCCAGGTGAGGGCGCGAACAGGAGTTGGGGAGTGGAGGAGTGGGGAAGTGGATGAGTTGGCAGTTTCCACGACAGTTTCTACGAGGGCGTGGAACTTCGCGGGATCGGTTGGGCAGTCGGTCTTTACGTGGATTGCGAACACGCCCTTCTCAAGCCCCATCAAGTCGCGCACATTCGCGAGCGACGCGACGGCATAGCCGGAATCGTAGTCGTACTGGCCGCACGAGAAGATGCCGACGACCTTCCACTTGATCGGGAGGAACACCTCGTCCTGCGAGGCGAGCGTCTTCGGGGAATAGACGGTAACCTCGTCGCCGACCCAGCACCCGAGCTGGCGCGCGGCGTGGACTCCAAGCACGATGGAGTCGCCTTCGAGGTCGAAAGTTCCTGCGCGCGGGGCGCCGATCTTGTAGGCCGCCGTAAAGTCGCCCGCGTCCACGCCGAGAAGAACGGGCGCAAGAACGCGATTGCGGTACGAAAGAAGAACTCGAGTGTCGACCTCGGGCGTGACGCACGTGACGCCAGGAAGCGCACGAACTGCCGCGGCGACATTGTCTTCGTTCGCAACGACGTTGCCCCGCACCGGCAAAATGGAGATATGGGGCTTGAAGCTGAGGATCTTCTTTTCCCACTCGTCGCCAAAGCCGGTCATCACGCTTCTAACGATGATGACGGCGGCGACGCCGAGCATTACGCCGAGAATCGAGACGCAGGTAATGACTGACGCGACCGAGCGTTTCGGTTTAAGATATTTAGTAGCTAAAAAAAACGAAAATCGCATGGTTATCAATCAACCATGTAGAACGTGCAGAACATGCAGAAGTTCTACACGATCTACATGTTCTACACGGCTAACCATATTAGATGTCAACCGTGACGGGGACGTCCTTAGACTTGTCAATTGCCTGTGCGGCGTCTTCGCCGCCTTCGGCCGCTTCATCCTCGCCGGCCTTGACCGACGTCGTCGGGAGGTAGCGGTAGTAGACCATCAGCTGAAGCGCCGCGAGACACGTGTCCATGTAGGGGCGCGTGGTGTGCGCGTCCTTGTTTTCGAAGTAACCCTGCTTGTGCTCCTTGCCCGTATAGTCCGGCACTTTCTCGGGGAGGTCGATGATGGACGCAGGGTAGAGCTTCTTCATGGCGAGGTTCCACTGCTGCCAGGTCACCTCGTCGTTCTTGAGCGCACCCGCCTTCATGCCCGCCTGGTACTTGCACTGCGTCGCGTAGTAGCAGTAGTACTGGGGGCTGTTGCCGGGCTTCTTGGCAGAAAGCTGGTCTGGGTCAAACGACGGTTTCCAGTCGCGCATGACCTCGAGCGCGTTCTGCGCCTCAGGCTCGGAACCGCGGCCGAGAAGCTGCATCGCAAGGGTGCCGACTCCCGCAAGCCCCGTCGCTCCGCCGTTGTTGCCGTTCGTCGGCGTGTAGGTGAAGCCGCCGGACTTCGAGTAGCTGCGCCTCTTAAGGCAGTTGATCGCCTTGTTGATCGCCGTCTGGAGGCCTTCGGGGTGGAGACCCGCCATCTTGCCGGCCTTGAGCGCCTGAATCGCCCATCCAGCGAAGGAGAGGTCGTCTCGTGTCGAGTTCTTGTTCAGCTTGTAGTCCCAGCCACCCGTCGAAGACTGGTTTTCGACAATGCGGTAGAGGCACTGGTGCGCCGCTTCCTTGCAGTTCGGGTTCTTCGTCATGCCATACGCCTCGCAGAGGGCGTATGTCGCAATGAGGAAGCTGTACTCGTTGCCATCGGTGGGGCTGAAGTGCGGCACGTTGTCGGCCCCAGTCTGGAGGTGGCTGATCAGGTAGTCAATCGCCATCTGCACGGTTGGCCCGAAGTCGCGCTTGTAGGGCGAGGGGGAGCCGGGATATTCACCATGCGCGAGGTAGGTAAGGACAGCGAGGGCGGTATTGGCCACCTGATACTGCTTGCCCCAGCTGCCGTCGGTGTTCTGGTGCGCCTTGAGCCACCAGAGAACCTTCATGACAGCCGCTTCGGTGGTGGCATCGCCGTATCCAGCGCCACCTCGCGTCGCCGCGCCGATCGAACCAGGCGTCCGCGAGCCGGTCATGGACTTCATGGTGACGGGTGACTTGACGATGGCGACCGAATCCATCGGGGCGGGCTTCACGGAAACCTGCGAAGACGGCGGCGAAGGCATCGGCGTCACGTTCGAGACGGGGTTGGGATTGGGCGTGTCGACAGTGATCTCGACCTCCTCCATCGGCGGGGGCTCGATGTCGTCGGGCGGGATCTCCTCCTCTTCCTTGAGCTCCTCGGGCTCTTCCTCTATTTGGGCGATGTCGGCGATGATGACGTCCTTCTTCTGGCCTGAGATCATCGTCACGACGCAGAGGACGACGCCGAACACGATAGGCACGACGATTGCCGTTAGAGGGGCGGCGAGGCGCTGGAGCTCTATTCTCGCAATTTTGTATTCGCGGGTGTCATGGGGCTTGCTGAGCCCCTTGAACATTTCGCCGAGACGCTTGAAGAAGCCCTTTTCCTCGTATTTCTTCGCAATCTCGTCGAGGTCAATGGCAATTTCTTCTTCGACTATTTCTTCCGTCATTTCGTCGCTCATTTTTTCGTTCCCCCTAAAGACCAGGTAATTACATCGTAAACACGCTAACGCTGAAAAGCTCGTTGTGGTAGCAGATGTCCAATACGTCGACCAGCGCCTTGTGCGGGCTGTCTTCGGCACACTTCACGATGATCGGCGTCGTCTTCTTGACCTTCGCGATCTCGCGGAGCGCCGCGTCGAGCTCGGTGCGCTTTACCTCGCGCTTGTTGTAGAGGATGACACCCTGGGGGCTACCGTCGTAGCGGCGGCCGATCTCGATGTTGACCGTGATGTCGTCCTTCTCGGAGGCCTGGCCCGTCGCGGGGGCGGGGCGGTTGCAGTTAAGCTTGGAGAATATGTCCTCCTGCTTGATCGTGACAACGAAGAAGATGATGAGCTCGAACACGACGTCGATCATCGGCGTCATGTCAAGCTGCGGGTTTTCCTGCGGTTTTCTCGCCATTTCGGTACCTCCGCTACTTCTTGATCTTCTTCAGCCGCTTGCGCGCGTTGGTCTTGTCCTCCTGGACGGCGACGAACGAGATCTTCCAGACGCCGGCCTCGGTGCAGGCGTTCATGACCTGCGCGACCGCCTTGTGCGGAACGGCGAAGTCTGCGCGCACCATCACCGGGAAGTCCTTGTACTTCTTGAGGCGCTGCGCGACACGGTTCTTTATCTCCGCCGGAGTTATTTCGATATCGCCCATGGAGATGCGGGGCTTGCCCTTCTTCGGGCCATTCTGATGGAGCCCTATGTCGATCTGCATGTGCGTAGGCGGCAGCTCCTCCGGCGTCAGCACGATGCCGTGCTTGCCGTCCTCCAGCTCGATCGACTCGTCCTTCTTCTGCGCCTCGACGAGCGTGACGACGAAGAAGATGATGAGTTCGAACACGACGTCGATCATCGGCGTCATGTCGAGCTGCGGGTTTTCCTGTGGCTTCTTGCCCATGGTGTTTTTCTATGCGCCTGTCCCTTACGCCTCCACCGCGCCCTCTTCAGGGGCGACCTCGACATTGCGAAGCCCGTTCAGGAACTCCATCGTGACGGCTGTCATGCGGAGAATGAGGCGGTTCGCGTTGTTACGGAGAGAGTAGAAGACGGTGATGCTCGGGATCGACACGATAAGGCCGCCGGCCGTCGTCCAAAGCGCCTGGCCGATCGAGCTCGCGAGCGCGGCCGCG
This sequence comes from Kiritimatiellia bacterium, assembly GCA_017406465.1. GTDB lineage: Bacteria > Verrucomicrobiota > Kiritimatiellia > RFP12 > UBA1067 > UBA1067. The sequence continues at coordinate 13,778 of JAFQYM010000027.1, forward strand.
TCGCCTGCGCCGCCCTGCGCGAGGGCCTGGAACGTCAGAATCATTCCCTGCACCGTACCGAGAAGGCCGAGCGACGGGCCGAGGTTGGAGCACACCGAAATCCAGGTCAGGCGCTGCATAAGCTTCTCCTGCTCGAGGTCGGAAGCCGCATTGACCGCCTCCTGAATGACATCGAAGCCCTCCTCGACGTGCTGGAACGCCGCGGTGAGGATGTTGGACATGACGGACGGGGTGTTCTGGCAGGCCTCCATCGCCGCCACGATGTCGCCTTCGCTCATCGCCTTCTGGACCTGGTCGATGAGACGGGCGGGCATGAGCTTCTCGGGCTTGATGAGAATGAAGCAGTCAACCGAGAAGTAGATTGCGAGAGCGCCGTCACCAAAGAGGGCGAACCACAGCAGCATACCGACGACGCCCGAACCGAAGACGATGTCGACGAAGCCGCCACCCTTCTTGCCGCTCGACTGCGTCGTGTTGGCACTGACGGCCTCGCCACTGTCGGTGCTTGTCAATTCCTGCCCCATCGACTGGAGCGCCGCCATCGGGGCCACGCAGGTTCCGACGAGGATCATGAATGCCATCAACGATTTTCTTGCCTTGCTCATTTGTTTGTTTCCTTCGGTGGTTGGTTAAGAGTGATTTAAAAGTTGAAAGGTTGGAAGGTTTGGAAGGTTAAATGGGGTTAGAGTTTGCGGGCCTGGGAGCGAAGATGCTCTGCGCGAGCCGCCTGGCCGAGCTTGTCGAAGCAGTTGGCCGCGCGCTGCATCGCGTCGATCCTCGCCTCGCGGCAGGGCTCGTCGGCGTACATCAGGACGACGCGGAGATAGGCGTCGGTGAGCGCCTTCCTGAGCCCGTCGGGCGACTCGCCCTCGGAAGCGAGGATCATGTCTCCGCGCATGACGAGCGCGTTGGCGCTGGCGGCACGGTCGCCGCTGATCGCGGCCTTCTTGACGAGACCTTCGAGCTGCTGCGTCTTGCCGAGCTTAAGGAGCGCCTGCCAGTAGGCCGGGGCGAGATCGCCCTTCCAGGCGGCGGACTTGTCTTCGTTGATGACGCTCGTCGCGATCTCGAACGCCTTCTGGGCGTTGTTCGCCGAGATGTACGCCTCGACGAGATAGCGGCCAGCGGGCTTGTCCCAAACGAGCATCTTGTAGTCCTGAACGACCTTCGTGAGGACGCCGATCGCCGCGGCACCATTGCCGCGCTTGACGTTCTCGACGGCCTTGTCGTAGCCGACGGGCTTTTCGATGTCGAGCTCGACGACTTCGCCAAGGGGATACTCGGCGCTGACCATCGTGTTCCCCTTCTTGAACGAGACGGCGTACGACTTCGAGCGGCTCTGCCACTTGATGTCGCCCTTCTTGGAGTCGGTCTCCGTGCGAATCGTGCCCTGGATCGCCCAGAGCGGCGAAGTCGCGGCGGCGACGGCGAACAGAATCATCAATCTCTTCATTGGTTGCTTCTCCTTAAGAAATTAGTTTTCGGCAGCGGGTTCGGCCTCCGCAGGGGCTTCAGCCGCGGGTTCTGCAGCGGGGGCTTCGGCCTCAGGTTCGGCGGCGGGAGCGGTGTCGGCCGCATGAGCCGCCGTTGGCGCGGCCACCTTGCCGCCGGCGGTCTTGGCCTGGTTCATCGCGTTCTGCACATCGATGCGCGCCTTGCCGTTCGGGAAGAGGTCAAGATACTCCTGGCCGAACTTCAGGACATTGTCGGCAAAGTCGCTGCCAAGCGTCGCGCAGAGCGGGACGAGCGTCGCATAGCAGCGCTCGAGGTTCCCAAGCTCGCCGGGGGTCATCTTGTCGGCCGGGTGGTTCTCGTCGACGCAATGCGACTGCAGGAAGCCAAGGAGCGTCGAAGCCGCCGTGCGGCCAGACTGCTCGGCCTCTTCCTTGAGCCCCATCGCCTCTTCGGCGGCCATCTGGCGGAGCTTGACGTCGGCCGACATGAGATCGACGGAATCCTGCTCCCACTGCGGCTTGTTCTTCCAGTAGTTGCGGAGCTTCTTGACGGAGCCGATGGCCTTGCCGAAATGCTTGGAGCGGAGGTCGGAGTCCTTTTCGGTGCGGCCCTGCTCGGAGGCAACCTCGACCATGAGCTGGTGCGCGTCGACGGCGATGGACATCTTCGACATCTTCGGGTCGTCGAGGAACTGGTCGAGCGCGTCGCGCGCCTGGACGTACATCTTCTGCTTGTAGAGCGACTTTGCCTCGCCGAGGCGCGCCCTCGCGACGACAAGGAGCTGGTTTGTGCCGGCCTTGTGGATGGCCTTCTCGAAGGCGTCGTTAGCGAGCGACCAGCTCTTGGCCTCGATAAGCGCCTCGCCGGCGTTGACGAACTGCCACGCGGAGTAGGCGCCGTCGGTACGGAGCATCTCGGCGTAGATCTCGGTGCCCTCCTTCTTCATGCCCATCTCGATGAGCGACTTCGCAAGCTGGGGCTTCGCGTTCTTCGCCTCGGGCGAGTTGGGGAACGCCTTGGAGAGGCGGTCGAGGGCATTGCGCGACTTTTCAGTGTCGCCGAGCGCGGTGTAGATCGTGCCGAGGCGGACGTACGCATTGGTGGAGAAACGCCCCTCGGGATAGGCGGAGAGATAGTCTTCGTAGCTCTTCGCGGCGTTCTCGCGGAACATGTTGAGCTTGGCCTCGGGCTTAGTCATGCGGCGCCAGCAGTCGCCCACGAGGAAGAGGGCCTGTTCCCTGAGGAGGTTGTACTTGGCCTTGTCGGCCTTTGTGAGCGAGGGGTCGGCAAGCGCCTTGTCGGCCTTGTCGGCGAAAGCGCGGAACTCCTTTATGCCGCGGACGATCTGGGCGGAGCCCGCCTTAAGCGCGGCGGCGACCGCCTCGGGCGTCTCGTTGGTTTCAGCGCCGGAAACGATGTCGAAGCCCTCCTTCTGGTACATCTGGGCGAGCGCCATGCGGGCCTGCTCGCGCGCGATGCCGTCCTTCTCGACCTCGACGTACTTCTTCATCGTGGCGATCGCCTCGGCCTGCTCGCCGAGCTTGGAGTGGCAGTAGGACTCCTGCGAGTAGGAAGTCGCGTAGTAGAGGGAGTTGGAATAGTGCTGCTGGATGATGCCGCAGAGCTTTATCGCGTCGTTCCAGCGCTCGCCCTGAATCGCCTCGCCAAGCAGCATGGAGGCCTGGTTCGGCGCACTGACGTGGCGGCGGTAGTTCGTCAGGAACTCGCCATAGAGCCGATCGGCGCGGGCGAGCTGGCCGAGCTGCTTCTCGTAGGCCGCAAGACGCAGGACCGACTCGCCGGCCATCGTCATGAGCTCGCGGTCCTTGAGCCCCGCGAAGCGCTCGGCGAGATAGCCCTCGATCGCGTCGGCGTCAATGCGCCAGTCGGCGGCCCTGGGATCTTCCTTGTTGGCCTGAATGAGCCCGAGAAGCCCGCGGATCACCTCTTCTACAGCATAGATGGACTCCTTGACCTCGGGATAACGGGCAAGGACCTCGAGATACTCCTTGATCGCCTCCTCGACCTTGTCCTCGGCCATCTTCTCGGAAGGCGAGCGGAACTGCATCTGGCGGACATTTGCGAGCTGCTCGGGGGTGATGTTCACGCTGAGCTTCGCGTTGTAGTTCTTTTCGGCGAAATCCTTGATTTTCTCGGCCATCTCGCCGGCGTCGGCGGCCCACGTGGACTCGGGATACTGGATGAAGACGTTGAGCGCGTGGTTGTACGCGCCGAGGCCGTTGCGCTTGCCGGAGGGCAGCTTGTCGCCGAAGAGGAGCGCCTTGATGCGGTCGTCGTCGCGCTTCGGCTTCTTGAACTCGGCCTGGGCCTCGTCCCACAGCATCTTCGCGAGCATGAAGCGGCAGAGCGGCATCGGAGAGAACTTCCTCAGGCCCTCCTTGCCCTCGGGGTCGAACTCGACGATCGACTGGTGGAGCTGCTCGAGCTGCTGCATGTACTCGTTGATCGTCTGCTGGGCCTTGGCGACATCGCCCTTCAAGAGCTCGGAGTTTGCCTTCATCGCGATGGCGCGGCCGAAGTAGACGGGACGGTCAGACTCCCACAGGAGGGCGTCGATGATCTTTCGCGCGGGGTCGATGTACTGCTTGCGGTTCTTGACGTTGGGCTGGTCGGACGCGAGCTTCAGGTACATCTCTGCCGTCTCGCAGGCGACGTTGCACCACGTGTTCGCGTCGTCGTCGCTCTTCTTCTTGTTGATCTGCGCAAGGAGCCCGGCGTAGACCTTCACGGCCTCCTCGAAGCGCTTGTCGCCGACGAGGATCTGTCCCCAGGCGTAGCACGCCTGCATGTAGAACTCGCGGATCGCCTTCGTGGGCTTCGGGAACGCCTTGAAGAACTCGTCGTAGATCTTCGAGCACTCGGCCTTCTTGCCGCGGAAGAAGAGGTTGTTGGCGACTTCGAGGCGCGCCGCCCAGTACTTAGGGCCGTTGCGGTCGGGGAGCGCCGCGATCTTCTTCTCGGCCTCCTCGAACTTGCCCAAGGAGAGCATGCCGCGGATCTCAATGGCGAAAAACTTCGTCTCGGCCTCGGGCCATTTCTTCTTCGTCGCCTCGATGACGGGCTCCGCGAAGTCTGGATAGCCATACTCTATCAGCGCCTCGACATAGCGGATTTCGAGCTCGAGCGCGGGATCGGTCTCCTCGACGGGAGCCTCGGCTGCGGGCGCTGTCGCAGGGTCGTCGGCGACGGCCACGAAAGGCGTGGACGACGCCAAAAGCAGGGCTGCGCACCCGCAAAAGACTGGTACCTTCCTGTACATCATGCCGTTAGTATACTATATTCTACGTCTGAAGCGCAAGTGAAAACCACGGAGTTGTTCACGCATGAAAAGAAGCGAGAGGACGCCGTAGACGACTGCGCCAAGCGCGATAAGCACTGCAAGGGCCGCAATCGCAGGGCCGTTGGCGACAAGCGGCTTGGCCGCGGCGACGGCAAATCCCATGAGGATCGAGGCCCCAAGCATCTTCAGGAGCGGACCGGGCGCGCCGATCACGCCAAAGGCCTTGCGCAAGCCGAGCGAGCCGTTGCGCCGCCGCGCGAGGACAACGAGCAGGGCGCAACCAATCGCGGCGCAGAGCACCGTCGAGAGCGCGAGCCCGACGTGCCGCCACTCCACGGGAAGAAGCCACACGGCGAGAATATTGAGAACCGCGTTCACGGCCACGGTCAGCACGGAGACCCTGAGAGGCGTCTTCATGTCGTTCTGCGCATGAAACCACGGGACAAGCGTCTTCTGGAAGCCGAAGAAGCCGAGCCCTGCCGCATAAACCGCAAGCGCGCGCGACACGCGCACAGTCGCGAGCGCGTCGAATTCGCCGCGCTCGTAGACGACGCGCGTTATCTCGGGCGCAAGCACGAGGAGTCCGGCCGCCGCGGGCAACATGACGAACATCAGCGAGCGGACGGAAGACGCAAGCGCCTCCCTCGCGCCTTCGACGTCGCCCTTGGCGAAAAGCCCCGCGAACGTCGGCAGAAGCACGGTTCCGAAAGCGACGCCGATCACTCCGAGAGGAAGGTCCATAAGCCGCTCCGCATAGCCGATCACACCGGCCGCCCACGGACTCGCCAGCTGTCCGAGGACCTGGTCGAGCATGTAATTCACCTGCACCGCCCCGGCGCCAAGCGCCGCGATGCCGAGGTTCCGCCAGACGAGCCGCACCTTCTCCGAGCCCCAGCCCGAGAATAGCGGACGCGCGCTCACTCCTGCGCGGGACATGCAGCGGAACATGAACGCCGTCTGCGCGAATCCAGCGACGAGAATCGCGCCGGCCACGATGCGCACGCGAACCGCGACGGGAAGAGCCGGAAACGGAACAAGCGCGACGAGCGCGGCGATCCAGAAAAGATTCAGGAACGCGGGCATGAAGCTCGAGGCCTTGAATCTGCCGAGCGCGTTCAGGACGCCCATCCCGAACGCCGCACCGCATATCGCGATCATGTACGGTACGAGAATGGTCACGAGGGAGATGACGAGGCATCGCCGGTCGTCGCCGGTGAACGCCCGCCATCCGGTAAGCAGTCCGTCGGCCGCGACGAGCGCCGCGAGCGCGACGGCAACGGCGCACGCGAGAACGGCAAGCACCATCGTCATGACGATGCGCGCGAGACGTTCCGCCTTTTCGAGCCCGACCGTCTCGACTTCCCCCTTGAATACAGGGACAAACGCGGCGGTGAGAGCGCCCTCTCCGAAGAGCTTGCGCGCCATGTTCGGAACCGCAAACGCAAGGGCAAACGCGCTCTGCGCGACGCCCGCGCCGATCAGGCACGCCTGCAGCACCTCGCGGACAAGCCCGAGGACGCGCGAGAGCATCGTGAACGCCCCGACGGTAAACACATTTCTCAGTGTCTTCGGAGCGGACATCGGCTACCCTCTTTAGGCGATCGTCTTCGCGACGTTGTAGACGTTCTCGGGCGTGAAGCCGAACTTGACGGAGAGCGTCTGGTACGGCGCGGACGCGCCGAAGCGGTCGAGCGTGACGAACGCAGTGGTGCGGAAGTCAAGGCGGAAGCGGTCAAGCCCGTACCTCACACCCGCCTCGACGATCACGCGGCGCTTCATCTCCTGCGGCATGACCTCGCAGCGGTACTCCGGCGTCGTCTCGAGGTAGAAGCGCTCGATGCACGGGAAGCTCGCGACCCTCACGCCGCGGCCTTCCGCCGCGAGGCGCTTCGCGGCCTCGATGCAGATCGAGACTTCGGACCCCGTCGCGATGAAGAGAATCGTCTCGGAGTCCTGCTTTCCGGACTGGTACACGACATATCCGCCCTTCGCGACTCCCTCGGGCGTGACGCCCTCGAGGATCGGCAGGTTCTGGCGCGTCGTCAGGATGCAGCTCGGGCCGTCGGTGCGCATAAGCATCTCGACCCACGCGTATGCCGTCTCGTTCGCGTCGGCCGGGCGCCACGTGCGGACGTTCGGCATGGACCTGAGGCTCGCGAGCTGCTCGATCGGCTCGTGCGTCGGGCCGTCCTCGCCGACGCAGTAGCTGTCGTGGGAGAAGACGAAGATCGACGGAAGCTCCATGAGCGCCGCGAGGCGGATCGCCGGCTTGCAGTAGTCGGAGAAGACGAAGAACGTCGCGCCGTAGCCGCGCAGGCCCTGGCCGAACGCAGTGATGCCGTTGACGATCGCCGTCATCGCGAGCTCGCGGATGCCGAAGTGGATGTTGCGTCCCTCGTATGAGCCGGGACCGACGTCGCCGAGCCCCTTGAGGTAGGTCTTGTTGGACGGTCCGAGATCGGCCGAGCCGCCGACAAGCCCGGTGAAGACCGGCGCAAGCGCGTTCATGACCGTGCCGCAGGCGGCGCGCGTCGCGACGCTCTTCGCGGGATCGAATGCGGGCAGCGCCTTGAGGAGGTCCTTGCGCGTGGGCGCAGGGGCGGTCTCCTCGGCGGGTTTCGCCGTCTTCTTGGCGAAACGGTGCTGCTGGGTCGTGCGGAACTTGAAGACGGAGTAGACTTCCTCCGGAACGTAGAAGCTCTTCTCCGGGTCGAAGCCGAGCGCCTTCTTCGTGGCAGCAAGCTCATCGGCGCCGAGCGGCGCCCCGTGGCAGTCTGCCGTGTCGTGCTTCGTCGGCGCGCCACATCCGATATGCGTGGACGCGATGATTATCGAGGGCTGTCCGGCGACCTTCTTCGCGCGGGAGAGGACGCGGTCGATCGCGGCTGGATCGTGACCGTCGACCTCGAAGACCTTCCAGCCATAGCTCTCGAAGCGCTTTTTGGCGTCGTCGGCCATCGCAAGAGCGGTGTCGCCCTCGATGGTGATGTGGTTGGAGTCGTATATGAGCGTGAGATTGTCGAGCTTGAGAGCGCCCGCGAGGCTCGCCGCCTCGTGGGAGATTCCCTCCTCGAGGTCGCCATCGCCGCAGAAGACCCACGTGCGGTTCTGGACGCCCTTCTTCTTCGCAGCGAGCGCGAGACCGACGGCCATCGCGATGCCCTGGCCGAGCGGACCCGTCGTCACCTCGACGCCGGGCGTCACGCCGCGCTCGGGGTGGCCGGCGCAGCGGCTGCCCCACTGGCGGAACTCCATTAGCTCCTCCATCTTAAGTCCGCCCATGCCGGAGAGGTGGAAGAGAGCGTATACGAGGGAAGAGGCGTGTCCGCCGGAGAAGACGAGCCGGTCGCGACCGGCCCATTCCGGGTCCTTGGGGTCGACATTGAGGTGCTTGAGCCAGAGGACTGAAGCGAGGTCGGCCATGCCCATCGGGGCGCCGGGGTGGCCTGATTTCGCCTTTTCAACCATATCCGCGCAGAGGCAGCGGATGGTGTTGGCGACGAGACGGAATGTTTCTTCGGTGAGTTTCATAGGGGGTATATTATACCATAGATAGGAGTTTCGCGGCGGCCATGGCCTCGGCTTCCTTGTGGCTGTGCGCCGACGCAGAAGCGGTTCCAAGACCGTCTACGGTGACTTCCACGGTGAAGACCGGCTCGTGGTCGCTGCCCTCGGTCTTGACGAGCTGGTAGGTGGGGTGGCGCGGCGGAGTCATTGCCTGCGCGCGGATCTGGAGGTCGCCCTTGGGGTTGAAACCGGCAGTGTCGGCCATCGAGGCGAGATCCAAGGCGTCGAAAATCGTCCGCGCAGCGTCAAGACCGCCGTCGAGGAATGCGGCGCCGATTACAGCCTCTACTGCGTCGGCGAGCGTCTTCGAGTTTTCCGGCAGCGGCGCCGCGCCCTTGTTGCGCCTGAGCCGCGAGGCGAGATCGTGGCGCGAGGCCGCCTCGCAGAGCGCGGCGGAGGAGACCATGTGCGTGCGCTTTACGGTGAGAACGCCTTCCGGCGCGTCGGGCAGGGAGCCGTAGAGCCGCTCCGCCGCGATGAAGCCGAGGACGGCGTCGCCGAGGAATTCAAGCCGCTGGTTGTCGGCCGCGTCCGGGCTGCTCATCTTGAACGACGGCGTCGTCAGCGCTTCTTCGAGAAGCGCGGCGTTTTTGAAAGAGTAGCCGAATATTTCCATGATGGACATCTCTGTGTTCTCAGCGCCTCTGCGTGAGACATTTGCGAAGTTTAGGTCTGGTGCCGGAGACGGGACTCGAACCCGTACGCCTGATTACCAGGCCGCGGATTTTAAGTCCGCTGCGTCTGCCATTCCACCACTCCGGCGTTTCCAACAGTCTACCAAATCGCGCCCCTCGTGGCAATGCCCAGCAGCTTGCTTGTCGGAGAGATGTGGCATCTTCGGAAAATCGACTCGCTTCACTTGCGCTTATGCCACAGCCCGATATGCGTCCCGATGCGTGCCAGCAGCAACCCGAGACGCGTCTTGACTCCATAACGTTCCATTTTCCGTTTCAGCCGGGACTCCCTCTTGCGCCTGGCTTCCTCGCGCCTCTGGCTGGCGTCGAACATGCGCCGCTCGTCGTCAGTACGGTAGTCATGCGCCGTCACCCCCAGCTCGGTCAGTGCCTGGGCGGTGAATTCGAAGGCGACGTCGCGCACCGGATCGCGATAGCCGAATGCGATCTGCGTGACGCCCTCGGCGGGATGCAGTACGCGCCTGTCCGCGAACGTCCTGCCGTCCTCGTTCACAAACTGCACGATGTCGAACGTCCTACCGGGGAAGGTCTCCGCGAGCCTCTGCCGGCATTTCGTCAGTTCTTCCACCGGCTCAGCCGCCTCGTCCGGGCGCGTGATGTATGCCACCAGCACTCGCCGTGACGAATCAAGCATCTGGTAGAGCCGTTCGATGCGGCGGCGGTACTTCTCGCGCACTTCGCCGTAGGCCTGCTCTATCGGACCTGCGGGAAAGTCGTGCGGATGCCGGAATCCCGTGCGCCGGTTGATGAACACGCCCAGGCCGTTCTTCGGATTGACGCCGTGGTAGGTGAAGTCCTCCTTCTCAAGCCACCCCGCAAAGCGCGAGGCGACTAGGGCGGTGCGCGAAGCGAGCGAGCCGCCGCTCACCCAGTCGAGCGGGAACGAGGCGAACTGCAGTCCTGCGTGCCTCAGGGTCATCGAACAGGTGCACGCCTGTCCCATGCTGAAGACAAAATCATAATCATAGTCCTGCGTCTCAGTGTCCATGGCGTGAAATGAAGTATACCATTATGTGCGGCCGGCGCGCAATCGCATTTCTACCCGAAACGCGTCAGAAATCGGCGGCGTCGCAGACGAGCGACTCCATGATGTAGTCCTTGCGCTCGGGCGTGTTGGCGCCCATGTAGAACTTGATCGTCTTCTCGACGTCGGTGTCGTCGGAGCACGTCACGGGCGTAAGGCGCATCTCCTCGCCGATGAAGCCCCTGAAGTCCTCCTTGTCGATCTCGCCAAGTCCCTTGAAGCGCGTGATCTCGCAGCCGCGCCCGCACTTCTTTATCGCGTCCTCGCGCTCCTCGTCGGTGTAGCAGAAGTAATGCTCCTTCTTGTTCCTGACGCGGAAGAGCGGCGTTTCGAGAATGAAAACGCGCCCGTCGAGGATGAGCTGGCGGTAAAAGCGCATGAAGAACGTCGTGAGGAGCATCCTGATGTGGAGTCCATCGACATCGGCATCGGTCGCGAATATGATCTTGCCGTAGCGAAGGTGCTCGAGCGTGTCCTCGATGTCGAGCGTCTTGATAAGGTTGAAGAACTCCTCGTTCTTGTAAAGGACGTCCTTGTTGAGCCCGCAAGTGTTGAGGCACTTGCCGCGCAGGAAGAAGACCGCCTGGTTCATCGCGTCGCGCGCGCCGCCGAGCGTACCGCCCGCGGACTGGCCCTCGGTGAGGAAGATCATCGTGTCCTCGCCCTCGGCCTTGCCCGTCTTCTTGTCGACCTTGTCGAGCTTCAGGTGGTTCTTGCAGTCCTTGAGCTGGGGAACGCGCACCGAAACGGCCTGCGACCTCTCGCGCGCCTGCTTCTTTATCGTGTTGAGCTGCGAGCGGATCTTCCCAGTCTCCTCGACCTTGGAGATGAGCTTGTCGGCCTCGGACGGCGAGCGGTGGAGAGCCGCCTCGATCTCCTTCTTCATCTGCTGGACGAGCTCGGACTTGATGTCGTTCATCACGAACTTGATCTTCGTCTGTCCTTCGAAGACCGGGTTCATGATCCTCACCGAAACCGCGCCGAGAAGCCCGTCGCGGATGTCGTCGCCATCGAACTTCTTCTTCGGGTCGTAGTCGTTGAGCGCCTTGGTGAGCGCCTCCTTGAACGCCGTGAGGTGCGTGCCGCCGTCGGTCGTGTACTGGCCGTTGACGAACGTGTGGTATTCCTCGCCGAAGCGGTTGGTGTGCGTGAAGATTATCTCGAGCGACTTCGTCTTCACGTGGAACGGCTGGTAGAGCTTCTCGAACTGCGCCTCGTCCGCGATGAGGTCGGCGAGCCCGCGGTCGGAGCATATCTCCTGGCCGTTCAGGACTATCGTCAGCCCCGCGTTCACGTAGCAGTACATCTTCATGCGCCTGAGGACGTGCTCCTCGCGCACCTTGAACTTCTTCAGCACCTTGAGGTCGGGCTTGTAGCGGATGTAGGTTCCCGAATGCTCGTTGGTCTTGAGCTTGCCGCGCTTCTTGGACTTTAGCCGCCCTTCCTCGAAATACGCCTCGGAGAACTCGCCGTCGCGGAACGAGCGCACCTCGAAGAACTCGGAGAGGGCGTTCACGGCCTTCGTGCCGACGCCGTTCATGCCGGCGGAGAACTGGTAGTTCTCGTTGTCGTACTTTCCGCCCGTGTTCATCTGCGAGACGCAGTCTACGACCTTGCCGAGCGGTATGCCGCGCCCGTAGTCGCGCACGGACACTTCGCCCGTGTCGTAGTTGACGTTCACGTCGATGCGCTTGCCGAAACCCTGTCCAAACTCGTCGATCGCGTTGTCGATCACTTCCTTCATCAGGATGTAGATACAGTCGTGGTACATCGCGCCCGTTCCGGGCTCGCCGACGTACATGCCGGGGCGCAGCCTTATGTGCGTCACCGGATCGAGAGTCTTTATGCTTTTATCACCGTAGTCTGTAGCCATTAACCTGATATTATACCATACTACGGGCGATGCCGTTGCCGCTTTTGCTGGCAGTGCTTCGCGTTGGATGTGGGTGTACTGTGGCTTGCTCTGTGCTTGGTTGCCTTCCAGTGTGCGGTCACGGTCGAAGATTGCTCCGGTGAGCTGCGCGAAGGCTCGCCTAACCCGTCGGGTCTTGTCATCGCGACGGCTCTCACACATCAGACAATGAGCCGAGTTTAGCCTGCCATGCCTCGGCGTCTATCACTGGTTGCGTACGCAAGCGCCTCTTACGCCTGCGAGACAAGACCGCTCCTCTTACGCGACCTTCGCCTCCGCCCACCTACGCCATGGTGCCCTCGCTTCGCTCGGGAATGTCACTCCTCCCGCGCGCTGCATCCACCGTCCGCAGCGCGATACTTCGTCGGCGGAATACCGCCTTCTCGTCTCGCTTGCGTCCTGTGGCGCATCACGCGAACTGTCGTCGCGCCGTTCCCCTGCGCTTGCTCCTTACACATGCGCCGTTAGCCCGACCTTCCGCTATGGCGCGTTTTCCTTCGTAGCCTCAGCGCTCGCCGACTCATCGTCGTCTCGCTTAACTACTTGTGACCGTGCACTATCGGTAAATGCCGTCGGGGCCTTTCGTGTAGCCCATGCTCCTGATCGCTTTCTCGGGATCGCTAATCGTTCGGTTATTCACCCGCGCATAGACGATCAAACCAACCAACGCGAGGCCGAGAGCCAGAAAGAATACAAGAAGGATTCGCGACTCCAGACTCATGCGCCCCGAGCTGGCAAAATGCTCGGCCCAGAAATCCTCGGCCTTTTGTGCAGTATACCGCACGAAGAATTGCTTGCCGCAGCCCGTGCATGTCTTTGAACGCGACTCTCCGCCACGCATAAACAACATGAAAAGCTCATTCTCTTTTCCACAATATGGACATTTGAAAATCATAACTCAATCAAATGGGGAAACACCCCTTTGGCGTTGCCCTTTTTATCGCCCATTTTGATGTTTTCTTTCACTTTCCTCATTTTTAACGGCGTTGGGCATATTATAGCGAAACTTCCGCGCTGAAATCAAGCGCGGCGAAATGAGATTACGGTGCGGACGAAATTATTCGCGAAGCAGTTAGGGTCGATTAGGGTCATATAGCGTCGGATGGCGTCGCGGCACATTTGTCGTGGATTAAGCTCGCTGACGGGACGGCGGCGAGCGCAGATGCTACGAAGAAAAACGCGCCTTATGGAAGGTGAGGCAAGGGACGAGGGGTCGAGTGCCGAACTGAGCGACATGCAACGACGCGGTTCGTCGGATGCGCAGCGAGACACGCCGCAAGGCGAGGAGGCGTATCCGCCGACGAAGCATTGCGGCGCGTATCGCCGCGAAGACGACGGGAGCGGCGGCGCATGGAGCGGGAGAGAGGCCAAGACCGCGAGCACCGCGCCGAACTCGACCAGAGGTGCCAAGCGCGGTCACGGTCGGGGCCGCAGCGGGGCGGAACCCGCGAAAATGAGACGAGTCGCGCAGGACTGCGACCCGAAGACATATATGTATATGTCGAGCGGTCGCAAGGACGCGCGAATCGGCCATTTCTCGCGGGCGAGCACCGTTGCCCCGACCGTGACCGCACGTTGACAGGCAAACCGGCACAGATCAGCACACGCGCATCACCAGAATGACGCGAAGCAAAGTGCCGGTTAGAGGAGGTCGAGGGGGGTTTTGCGCCTGGCGCCGGGAAGGTCGGCGACGAAGCGCGGGAGCGCAAGGCCACCAATGCGCTCGGCGCAGTAGGCCTCGATCTTTTTCGCACGGGCAAGCGGAACGCCAAAGCGTTCCTGAAGCCCCTCGACGGGATCGCACTGGAAGACATAGTAGGGCCGAATCCTCGCGGCGGAAAGTGCGCGGAGAAGCGCAAGCATCTTGCGCGGCGTGTCGTTGAGCCCGCGAAGAAGCACCGTCTGCGACGAAACGGGAATGCCGCAGTCGACGAGCCGCGCCGCCGCCTCGCGCGCAAGATGCGCCTCTTCAGCCGTGTTGATGTGGACATTCGCCCAAACCTTGCCGCGCCCGACGCGGCGCAAGAGCCGCGCGAGACGAACGGTGACTCTCGCAGGACTGACGACTGGCGCGCGTGTGCAGATGCGAACGACTTCTATCTGGTCAAGCTTCGCAAACGCCTCGACGAACCTTGCCACTTTCGCGTCGGGAAGCGTAAGGACGTCGCCGCCGGAAAGGAGCACGTCGCGCACTTTCGTATGGCGCTTTACGTAATCGACGCAGGCGGCGAGCCGTTCGGGCGAGTCGACGACAGGCGACTTCCCGAGGATGAACTTTCGCGTGCAGTGCGGGCACGCGCAGAAACAGCGGTCCGTCGTCATGACGAGCACACGGTCGGGAAACCTCTGCTTCAGACCCGGCGGCAGCGAACGGCGCGGCGCCAATTCTCCAAACGGATCCTTGCTACTCATCGAACAGCGTCATTGGAATGAAACAGAAGGCGAGCGCATGGTCGCGCATCACGCGCGACACGACGTCGATGTCGCGGCCACGGAATTTCTTGAAGGCGTCGAGCCACGCGCCCTCGAGCCGGACGATGAGCTTCCCGGTGTCCGGCTGGTATTCGGTGACGTGCATCTCGCGGGGGCTGTAGCGAATGCCGGTGCCGAGCGCCTTGGAGACGGCCTCCTTCGCGCACCAGAAGCGGATTATCGCCTGCGACGCATTCGCCGCGTTCGCCGCAAGCTCGAGTTCCTCGGGAACGAACACTCCCGCCGTGAACTCCTCGGAAAGATCGCGTTCGACCGACTCGACGTCGACGCCGACGCGCGCGTTCGCCGCCGCGAGCGCGATGATGAACTGCGCCGTGTGCGCGATCGCGATGTCGATCTTCGTCGAGAGATAGTCGCCCCATGCCCCAAGCGCATGGGGCTTCCCCGAGTCGTCGCGCCAGATCTGTATGTCGGCGTCGCTCCACCTCGCCTGGTGGAAGTCCTTGAGGTAGCGCCTGACGGCCTCCTTCGCCGCGACGCGGCCGAACAGCCATTCGGTGCGGCGCGAAGTGGAGCCCGGCATGCTGCGGAACTCGTCGCGCTCCTGCGCCCCGAGGACGACGTGCGAGAGCGTCTTCAGCCAAATCTCCTCGTTCCGCTCGAAGATCGGATACGGAACGTCGGTGATGAACGCGCTCGCGACGTCTGTCGCGGGGTCTCCGAGCATGTCGGTCGAGACGCGCCGCGTGAGAAACGCGTTGGCGGGCTGAAGGACAAGTTCGCGGTATTCTGCGGGAACGCGCTCGGTGAGCTCCTCCCAACCGGAGATAGACATTATGGCGACGCCGTTTCCATCTGTGGCCGTGATGTCGCAGACATGCGATTTAGGCGTCACGCCCGTAAGCCGCAGGTAGCACTTGAGCCGAGACCCCTCGTGCGGCTGCGAACCGAAGAACTCGAGCTTCCTCAGCCGGAACGGGAACGAAAACGCGCCGGTGAACCGCTCGTGGCTGCGCCAGAGCGCAAAGCCGCTCGTGATGGCGCCAAGGAGCAGCGGGTTCACAAGCCACAGCGGGAAGCGCGTGAAGACGACGGCGTCGGAAAGCGACGGAACCTCGACCTCGTAATCAAGCCCGGACTCGCTCCACGACTCGACGAATCGAATGTCCCTCAGCCGACGTCCGTAGCAAAGGCGCGTAGGATATATGTCGCGGTCCGACCAGTGGACCGTCCGGGGCTTGAACATCGGAGGCGTGGAGACAGGCACCATGGGGGCATGCTGGTCGGCCATGACAAACACGCCGTCCATGACGGGCCATGTATAGGCAGAGTTCGGGGAATCGTCCCGTATCTGAACGTTGACGGCCGCGAGCTTTGCGTCTCCCGAAGCGACGCGCTCAGCCTTTATGAAAAGCTTCAGCTCGCCGCCGGTGAACGAAACCATGCGCCTGCAGCCCAGGTTCTCGATCGAGACGAGCGTCCTGTTCGGAACGAGCATTCGCGCGACCTCTGCCATCATCTCGGCGGCAACGGGAATCGACAGCACGACGAGACCCTTGAGGTTCGGGTCGGAATAGGAAAGCTGGCTCGCGCCAAGCGCGAAGTCCGCGAGAAACGGCGCGTCGGAAGTGCGGAAAGTCTTCGAGATCTCGATCGAGACGCCAGGACTCTGCGCGAGGATGTCCGCATCTGAGACGAGCGGATTCGCGGCGCCAAAGTCGAACTGGCGCTGGCGGCGGGCCTTCGCCGCTACCGCCGCCGCCCTCTGCGCGGCCTTTGCGCCGCGGCCCGTCGGCTCGGTGAGGAAGTTCGCTCCCTGCAGGAAAGTCTCGTCGCCGAGCAAGGTGAGACGCGGAAACGCGCTCGAGAGGCGCATCTCCGCGTCGCGACGCTCTTCAAGGGAAAGCACGGAGTCGAAGTCGAGCTTTTTCGGGCGGCGACGCTCGAACGACTTCGAGAAGTCGAATTTCACGCCGTACGCGGCAAGCTGCCCAAGCGCGTGGCATGCCTGCAGGACTCCGCGGCGGTGTATCGAGTTGAGCGCAATCGCCGCAAAGTTGGAGCCCTTCAGAGTCTCGGAGACCGCCGTCGTCATCAGCCCGCGCGGACCGACCTCGAGAAACACGCGGTAGCCGTCGGCATGCATCTTGAGAATCGTCTCGCGAAACCTCACCGGCTGCGCCCAGCGCTCGGCGGTGTCGTTGCGCGCGGGACGCGCTTTCCTAGGAAGCTTCTCGGCCTGGGCGCACGAATATACGTCGCACACAGACTCGTGCTTCATCCAGTCGCCAGCGAACTTCTTGACGCCCGCGACTATCGGCTTGCACTTCGACGTGTTGAAGGGACGCTCGAGCGCAAGCTTCATCGTGCGGATGCCCGCGTCGGCAAACGCCTTTAGCGCCGCCTCCTCGTAGTCTGACGCGACGGCGTACGTGCGCTGGCGCGGCGAGAAGTCGAGCGCAAGCACAACCTTGTCCGTCGGGAAGCCCTTCACAACCTCGTCCGCCTCGCCTTCGTGCTTGAGGAGAACTGAAATCATGGCGGTCTTTGGAAGCCCTGAATGATCCACCGCCTTGTCGACGATCTTGTAGATGTCGCGAATGGCGCGCACCCTGACCGGCCGAGGGTTGTCAATGCCAGCCGCACCGGAGCGCATAACCGCGGCAAGATCGCCGCCCACGCAGCCAACGACGCCGTCGGGCTGGACGCCAAGCCGGTCAAGAAGCCGGGACATGGCTACGCACCCGGAGAACGACGCTACGAACGCCTGCGCATACGCGCCGGAACTGAAGATGTCGGCATCGTGGCGGTAGTAGGGAGCCGGCGGGAAGATGAAGCTCGACGGCGTGAAGTCCGGGTCGTCGGAAAGCGCCTCCTCGAGCTCGTCGAACGCCGCGCGGCACTCCGGATGGAGTATCGCGATGTCGCGGAGCATGTCGGGATAGTAGCTCATCACGCCGGGATAGACGAACGCGAGCTTCCCGGTTCCCTCGCCGGCAAGATGTTCGCGGAAGTAGTAGGTGCCGCTCTTGTCGCGTATCCGCGCCGCTCCCGACATGATGCGCGAACGCGCGGAGAGAAGCCGCACCCTCAGCTCGTTGACGCTCGAGACTACGAGCGCGAGAACGGCGTCGCCTCGCGCAAGGGAGCACGTGTAGGCGACATCGGCGAGTGGCGCGTCGGGAATGCGGTCGAGAAATGCCGCAAGGCGGGAAATCTCGGCGACAAGCGCCTCGTCGTCCGCCGCCGAGACGAGGACTAGCTCGGTTCTCCCCACAGCTCCGAATTCCGCCGTCACAGTCGATCCTCCGGTTCCTCTTCAAGCACTATCGCGGCGGCGCGGCCGCCCTTCGAGGTGGTTCCAACCGGGTCGATGGCGTCGAAGTTTGCGCCAAGCACGACGGCGCGGCGCGGACTCGAGCTGTCGCCGGTTATCCACGGACGCGCCTCGTCGAGAAGATATGCGCTCGACGCGAGGTTCGCAAGCGATTCATGCGGCCGCTCCGGCGATATCTGCGGCGGCAGGACACGGCGGGAAAGCGCGAGCACGGCTTTCGCGACGCCGGCGGCCATCGCCGCGCGGAGCGTGTGGCCGATATTACCCTTCACGGAACCCATCGCGACAAGCGGTCCGCCAGGGCGGTGCTCGCCCCAGAGCCGGTGGACGGCGTCGATCTCGCGCTGCTCGGCGACGGCAATCCCCGAGCCATCCGCCTCTATGAGCCCGACTGTCTTGACGGGGATGCCGCTTCCCTCGGTCGCCTGCGCGAAGATGGCGGACGGATCGTCCTCTGGGTTGTGGCCTATCGCGATGGAGCGGACGAGGGCGTAGATCTTGTCATGGTCGCGCAGCGCGTCGGCGCGACGCTTCAAGACGAAGAACGCGCCGCCTTCGCCGGGAATCGTGCCGTCCTGTTCCTGGGCAAAAGGATGAAGCTCCGTACGCGCCGAGAACGACACCTCGCCGGAAAGCCCCTCGAGATAGGCGCGCGGAATCGGCGGCGTGAGCGCGCCTGCAAGGGCGACGTCCACCTGGCCGGAAACGAGGTCGGCTATCGCGTCCTGCAACGTCGCGGCGCCGGTGAGAAGTCCGGCGTCCATCGTCGTCGCAACGCCCGCAAAGGAACACTCACGAGCGATCCACGACGCAAAGCGGTAGCCGGTGCCGAGCAGGAAGGAAGACGCGTTCGGCTCTGGCAGGGATTCGACAAGCTTCTCCTTCACGACACCAAGCGACTCCTCGGGCGCATGCGGGAAGAAGCGGCGGATGATGTCCATCGTCTGGTCGAGGAACGCAGTATGCTGAAGCCAGTTCACCGTCGAGGCGTTGAAAGGCGGCGCATAGCCGACGCGCACGCTGCCCTTTACGGGAGTCGGCGAATGCGGGCGGAACCCCGCGTCGGCAAGTGCGTCAAACGCAAGCTGCGTCGCGAAGTAGAGGTCCTGGTTTTCGCCGGCGTTCACCTGGCGCGGAAAATTCTGCATCGAGGGAACACACGCGAAAAGCGGCCCAAGCTGTCCCATCCTCACGGGATAGGGCCTCTCGAAGACATTGCGCTGGCCGAGCGGCAGCTCTGCGTCGGGGCCAAGCGGCGTCAGGCAGCAGCGGCGCGCCATCACGGCGCCCCAAAAGGCCGACGGCGTCGGGCACCCTGCAAACCGGCACGACATGCCGACTATGGCGATGGGAGATTCCACTGTTCCGTATTATATCAAAAAACGGAGGGGAAAATGGCGGAGAGAGAGGGATTCGAACCCTCGGTACGGAAATTAACCCGTACGACGATTTAGCAAACCGTTGCCTTCAGCCACTCGGCCATCTCTCCAAATCGTTCGGCGCGTATTGTATCAAATGCGCTGTTCGCCGTCAATGAAGACGGCGGACGGCTTCCATCTGCGCGGGTTGATCACGACGAGGTCGGCAATGTATCCCTTCTCGACCTTGCCGAGCGTCTTGCCCCAGCCGAGCTCAATCGCCTGGTTCCACGAGGTCGTGCGGACGAGGTCCTTGAGCGGAATGCCGGTGACGTCGTGGACGTTCTTGAGGCCCATGCCCATCCAGAGCGTAGAACCAGCGAGGTTGCCGCCCTTGACAAGACGCGCCTCGCCGTTCTCGAGCTTGACCTCGAGGCCGCCCATCGTGAACGCGTAGCCGTCCTTGCAGTGCGAGCAGCGGAGCGAGTCGGTGATCATCTGGACGTGCGCGAGACTGCGGCGCGTGAAGATGAGGTTCAGCATGTCGGGGCAGAGGTGGATCTTGTCGCAGATGACCTCGGTGTTGAGGTCCTCGACGAGAAAGCCCGCGCCGACCATGCCGATCTCGCGGTGGTGGAGCGGGGTCATCTGGTTGCAGAAGTGCGTCATGTGGCGGAGGCCGTTCTTGTACGCCTTCTTGAGGTCGGCGAACTTGGCGCCCGTGTGGCCGCAGCTCGGAACAACGCCGGCCTTAAAGCATTCCTTCGCGAACTTGTCGCCGCCCTCGGTCTCGACGGCGTAGGAGATGAGCTTCACAGGATAGACCTTCGCGATCTCCTTCACTTCCTTGATGTCGGGCTTGCGGACGAACTTCGGGTTCTGCGCACCGCAGCACTTCACGTTGATAAACGGTCCTTCGAGGTGGATGCCGGGGACCTTCGCATAGGGCATGCCGGCGTCGGCGTAGGCCTTGGCGTTTTTCGCCGCTGCCTTAAGCTCGCCGTTGGAGACAGTGAGAGTCGTCGGGAGGACGGTCGTCACGCCCTCCTGGAGCTTGGCCTTTGCGAACTCGAAAATCGCCTTGGGGTCGGCGTCGCAGAAGTCGTAGCCAAGCGCACCGTGGGTATGGACATCGATGAAGCCAGGCATCACGTACTGCCCGCGCACGTCGACGACAGTCGTGTTCGCGTCGGCCTTGACGGACTTGGAGCCCTTGATGACCTTCTTTATCTTCTTGCCCTCGACGACTATCGTGGCTTTCTCGATGTCGACGCCGGGGGAAACGACGTGTGCGTTTACGATTACGGTCTTCTTCATTTTCTGTCTCCTTTTTTAGAGTTCCTGTCAAAGTGGCGGAGAGTGAGGGATTCGAACCCCCGGAGGACTTGCATCCTCAACGGTTTTCAAGACCGCCGCGTTCAACCACTCCGCCAACTCTCCGTTAGTTGAGGCTCGTCCCTTCGTTCGTTCCGCTTCGCTCACTCGCTCCGGGACTCGCAAAATCTTTTCTTACTTGCCTTCGTTCGTTCCTCTTCGCCCACTCGCTCCGGGACTCGCAAAATCTTTTACTTCCTCTTAGCCAACGCAGGATTGACCGGCGTGGACTTCACGAGCCCGACGATCTTCGCCGTCACGTCGGGGTTCGCCTTCAAGTACTCTATCGTCGCAAGCGCGCCCTGCGCAAGCTGCTCGTCGCCGAAGGAAAGCCAGCTGCCGCGCTTCTCGACTACGCCGCGCGCAAGCGCCGCGTCGAGGACCGAACCCTCGTACGAAATGCCGCACGTGTAGAGAATGTCGAACTCGGCCTCGGTGAAAGGCGGCGCGACTTTGTTCTTCACGACCTTGACGCGCGTCCTGTTGCCGACGACCTGGCCGGAAGGATTCTTGATAGCGCCGATGCGCTGCACCTGTAGACGGCAGCTCGCATAGAACTTGAGCGCCTTGCCGCCGGGCGTCGTCTCGGGATTGCCGAACATCACGCCGATCTTCTCGCGCACCTGGTTCGTGAAGATGATGAGCGTCTTCGTCTGCGCGACGACGGCCGTGAGCTTTCTCATCGCCTGCGACATGAGACGTGCCTGAAGCCCCATGTGGCTGTCGCCCATGTTGCCGTCAATCTCTGCCTGCGGCACAAGCGCCGCGACCGAGTCGACCACAATCACGTCAAGCGCGCCCGACTTCGCGAGCTGCTCGCAGATCGTAAGCGCCTCTTCACCGCTGTTCGGCTGGGAGACAATCAAGTTGTCGAGATCGACGCCGATCTTCTTCGCATAGCCGGGGTCGAGAGCGTGTTCCGCATCGATAAACGCCGCGACGCCACCCGCCTTCTGGGCGTTAGCGACGACATGCAGGGCGAGCGTCGTCTTGCCCGACGACTCCTGGCCGTAGCATTCGACGATGCGTCCGCGCGGAAGCCCGCCGACGCCAAGCGCCATGTCCAAGGAAAGCGCGCCGGTGGAGATCACGGGGACTTCCTTCACCTCCTGGTCGCCGAGACGCATTATCGCCATCTCGCCGAATTCCTTGCGGATCTGGCTCATCACCGCATCAAGCGCGGTGTTGCCGGACTTCTTCACTGTTTCTTTCGTTGCCATTGCTTGAAATGTCTTAACGCAGAGGCGCAGAGCCGCAGAGCGTGGATGCTTCGGACTGGCGTGCAGATTTTCTCATGGTTGGTTTCGGTTGAATGTCACTGCCGATATTATATCAAAAAGGGCGGCTTACAAAAAGCGCCCAGTGATGGAAGATTTGCATGCCTTAATGGCCGAAATGGGCCCCTCGCAGACAAGCTCGCCGCCTGCGTCGCCGCCGCCAGGACCGAGATCGACGATCCAGTCGGCGCATCGCATCACGTCGACATTGTGCTCGATGACGATCACAGTGTTCCCCTGGTCGCGGAGCCGCAGGAGAAGCTTCATCAGCTTCGCCACGTCGTCGAAGTGAAGCCCCGTCGTCGGCTCGTCGAGGAGATAGAGCGTGCGGCCCGTCGAGCGGCGGGAAAGTTCAGTCGCGAGCTTGATGCGCTGGGCCTCACCACCCGAAAGCGTCGTCGCAGACTGCCCGAGCGCAACATAGCCAAGCCCGACGTCGACAAGCGTCTGGAGCTTGCGGGCGAGAGACGGTACCTTCGCGAAGAACTCGCATCCCTCGGCGACCGTCATCTCGAGAACGTCCGCAATGTTCTTGCCGCCGTAGGTGACTTCAAGAGTCTCGGCGTTGAACCGCTTGCCGCCGCACTGGTCGCACGTGACGTAGACGTCGGGAAGGAAACTCATCTCGAGCTTCTGCAGCCCGTCGCCGCCGCACGTCTCGCAGCGACCGCCCTTCACGTTGAAGGAAAAGCGTCCCGCCGTGTAGCCGCGCGCGCGCGCAGATTCCGTCTTCGCGAAAAGCTCGCGTATCTCGGAGAAGAAGCCGACGTAGGTCGCTGGGTTCGAACGCGGCGTGCGGCCGATAGGCGACTGGTCGATCTCCACGACCTTGTCGAAGTTCTCCCAGCCAGCAAGCTTCTTGAACTTGCCTGGGACGTCCTTCGCGTGGTAGAACTTTTGGAGAAGCGCCCGCTTAAGCGTCTCGTCGACGAGCGTCGACTTGCCAGAGCCAGAGACGCCGGTCACGACCGTGAACGCGCCGACGGGGAAACGTGCGGTGATGTTCTTGAGGTTGTGCTCCGTGCAGCCGGAAATGGTGAGGGAGCCTTTTGCCTTTGACATTCGGCAGCCGTCGACCGACATCCCGCTCGACTGACGACTTGCGACTGTCGGCCGTCGACCGTCTGCTGTCATCACTTTTTTTCTCCCCGTCAGGTAATCTGCCGTCAGCGATTTCGACTTGAGGAGCCCTTTGAAGTTGCCCTGGTACATTACTTGTCCGCCCTCGCGCCCTGCGCCGGGACCAAGGTCGACGATGTAGTCGGCGTTCCTCATCATCTCTTCGTCATGCTCGACGACGACTACGGTATTGCCGCGGTCGCGGAGCCCCTTGAGGGTCGAGATAAGCCGCTCGTTGTCGCGCGGGTGAAGCCCTATCGTCGGCTCGTCGAGGACATAGAGAACTCCGGTGAGCCCAGAGCCGATCTGCGTCGCAAGGCGGATGCGCTGCATCTCACCGCCGGAGAGAGTTGATGCCGCGCGGTCGAGCGTCAGGTAGTCAAGACCTACGTCGAGAAGGAACTGGAGCCGCCGCACAATCTCGGCTATGATGTCCTTGAGTCCGGCAAGCTTGGCGGATGGTGCGGCGGTAGAGGCAAACTCCTTGAAGAACTCCAATGCCTCGGTGACCGGCATCGCCATCACCTCGACAATCGACTTCCCGGCGACAGTCGCCGCGCGTGACTCGGGCCTAAGCCGCGAGCCGCCGCAGTCGGGGCAGGTGCGGAAGCTCTGGTACGCCTCAAACTTCGCGCGCATCTCGTCGTCCTCCGCCTCGTCTAAGCGCCGCTGAAGCGACGCGAGGACTCCTTCAAACGGCCGGTCGACGCGCCGCCACGGGAGAACGAGATCGTCCTTGAAACCGTGCATAAGCCCGTGTCGAAACTTTGCCGGCAGTTTCTCGTATGGCGTCGAGAGCTTTACCTTGTACTGCTTTGCGATATGCGAAAGAAGCTCCTTGTGATAGAGGATGTTCATCTGCCCCATACGACGCCAGGGGTGTATCGCCTCCTCGAGTGGAAGCGACTTGTCGGGCACGACGAGGTCTTCGTCGAAGTAGTAGAGCTGCCCGAGCCCCGCGCAAGTCGGGCACGCGCCAAAAGGCGAGTTGAACGAAAACGACCGCGCCTTCAACTCGTCGAAGGAAATACCGCAATCGGGACAAGCGTTAAGTTCAGAGTATATATCCAGTTCCCCGTTACCCAATCTCTCCACCTCCATTATCCCCTTGCCGGTCTTTAGGGCGAGCTCGACGGAATCGGTGAGACGCGTCTTGAACGCGGCATCGGGCGCCGCTGGAATCACGAGGCGGTCAACCACGACGTCAATGGTGTGCGCCTTTTTCTTATCGAGCGCTGGAAGCTCGTCGACGGGATAGATCGTGCCGTCGATTTTGACGCGCGCAAAACCATTGCGCTTCACGGCCGCAAGCGGTTCTTCGTGCCTGCCCTTCTTGCCCTTCACGAGAGGGGCGTAGATGATAATTTTTGCGCCACCTGCCCGTTCCCCGTTCCCCATTCCCCATTCCCCGAGAATCGCCTCCACAATCTGCTCGGCCGACTGCTTCACGACTGGCTTGCCGCAATGCGGACAGTGCGCGACCGCAATTGAACCGTAGAGGATTCTTAAGTAGTCGTGTATCTCGGTGACGGTCGCGACGATCGAGCGCGGGTTGCCGCTCGTCGTGCGCTGCTCGATGGAAATCGCAGGCGAAAGCCCTTCTATCTTCTCGACATCCGGCTTCTGCATCCTGTCGAGGAACTGCCTCGCATACGCAGAAAGCGACTCGACGTAGCGGCGCTGGCCTTCCGCATAGAGCGTGTCGAACGCGAGCGACGACTTGCCCGAACCCGAAAGTCCCGTCACGACCGTGAGAGAGTCGCGGGGAATCGTGACGTCGATTCCCCGCAGGTTGTGGACCTTTGCGTTCTTTATCGTGATGTCCATCAGAGATTCTTCAGGTCGAGCGCAAGCAGGAACTCGGGGTTGGACTGCGTCTTCTTCAGCGAGTTTAGAACCGACTTCATGGCACTCTCGGGGCCCGCGTCGGAAAGGATGCGGCGCATGCCCCACGTCTTCTCGAGTTCGACCGGGTCAAGCAAGAGGTCTTCCTTGCGCGTCCCCGACTTGTCGATGTCGATCGCCGGATAGATGCGCTTGTCTGCAAGCCCTCGGTCAAGGACGATTTCCATGTTGCCGGTGCCCTTGAACTCCTCGAAGATGACCTCGTCCATCCTGGAACCCGTGTCGACAAGCCCCGTCGCGATAATCGTGAGCGAACCCCCGCCCTCAATGTTGCGCGCCGCGCCGAAAAACCTCTTGGGCCTGTGCATCGCAAGCGCGTCGACACCGCCTGTAAGGATCTTGCCGGAGTGCGGCTGCACTGTGTTGTAGGCGCGCGCCATTCTTGTGAGCGAGTCCATGAGAATAATCACGTCGCGGCCGTTCTCGACCTGGCGCTTCGACATCTCAAGGACCATCTCGGTGACGCTCACGTGATGCTGGGGTTCTTCGTCAAATGTCGACGAAAGCACCATCGCCTTCGTGTTGCGTTGCATGTCGGTGACTTCCTCGGGGCGCTCGTCGATGAGAAGGATGATGAGCATCGCCTCGGGATAGTTCTTGGAAATCGCGTTCGCCATCTTCTGAAGGAGAACCGTCTTGCCGACGCGCGGCGGCGCGATGATGAGACCGCGCTGGCCAAAGCCGATCGGGGTGAAGAGGTCGACGACGCGCGTCGAGAACTCCTTGGGGTCGGTCTCGAGGATGATGCGCCGCGTCGGGAACGTGGCGGTCAAGTTCTCGAAGTGGATGACGCGAGCGGCGACAGACGGCTCCTTGCCGTTGACAGTCGCGACGTTGCCAAGGCAGAAGAAGCGGTCGCGGTCGCGAGGGTCGCGAATCGGGCCCTCAACGATGTCGCCTGTCCTGAGCGCATGGCGGCGAATCTGCTGCTGCGTGACAAAGACGTCCTCTGGATACGCGAGGAAGTTGTTCTTCGCGGAGCGTAGGAAGCCGTGCCCTTCGCGGACGATCTCAAGGCAGCCGGAGGCGAGCACCGCGCCGCCATTCGCAAGATACCTTCGTATCGCGGCGAAGATGAGCTCGTGCTTGCGGTAGGTGCCGAGTTCCTCTGGATCGGCGCCCGGCATCATGCGCTCGACAATCTCCGGCGCAGTCCAGGTCTGGATGTCGGCGAGGCGATATTCAGGAAGATCGGGATTGCGGTTGGGGTTCGCAGGCGCGTCGGGTTCGAACGTGCGCTGTTCCGTCGGAAGCGGGGCGTTGAGGAGCGGGTTTACGCTCTCCTCGCCGTTCGCGCCGCGAATCGGGGAGTTGTTCGGCTTGCCAGGGCCACGGTTGAAGTTCTTGCCGCCGCGGTTGTGGAACCGCTTTTTCTGGCCATTGTTGCCGCCGCTCCCCTGCTGCTGCTGGGGTTGCTGGGGCTTCGGCGCGGCGCTCTTGGTAACAGCGCTCGCAAACACATCGAGTTCTTCTGACATAATCTTATCTATCTTTTTTAGCCGTGTAGAACATGTAGATCGTGTAGAGCATTTCTGCATGTTCTACACGTTCTACATGGTTAATCATTCGCCAGTTTTAGCTGCATCTGTTTCGACGTTAGAAACTTGAGGAACGCGGCAGCTTGCGCTTTGAGTTCCTCGGCTGTGCCGTCGTTATGGATGACGTAATGCGAACGCTTGGCTTTTTCCTCGACAGGCAACTGCGCCACGAGCCGGGCCTCGGCTTCCGCATGTGTCATCCCCCGTGTCGTCGTCATCCGTTCGATTTGCTTCTCCCGAGAGGAGACGACGCAACATATTATATCAAAATTTTTCTCCCAGTGTGCCTCGAATAAAAGCGGAATTATAGCGACACGAACAGGACAGACGAGACCACCGAGACTAACGGGACAATCGCCAGTCTCGTTCGTCCCGTCTGTCCCGTTTGTCCCGTCGAGCCAGTTGACAATTCTCTCCTTTACCAACGGGTGAATCTTCGCCTCGAGGGCGCGGCGCTTCTCAGGGTCGGCAAACACTTCGGCGGCAATGCGGCGACGCTCCTCTGGGTCGGGGAGGAGCTCGTGCACGATATCATCGGCATCAAGGGTCTCGACGCCAAGTTCGTTCAGAAACTGGGAAAGGAGGGATTTGCCGCAGGCAATCCCTCCCGTTAGTGCAACTTTCATTTTCCCTTAGTTAGCCGGCGCCTCGGGCGCTTCCCTCACTTCGCTGCCTTCCTGCTCGGCAATCTCAAAGCCCTCGTTGTGCATCTCACGGCCACGGCCATCGACGATGCGAGTCGTGACGAAGATGAGGAGGTTGCGCTTCGAGGTCTGCTCGGAATGGCTGCGGAAGAAACGACCGAGGAACGGAATGTCGCCGAGGAACGGAATCTTGTCGTCCATCGCCTTGCGGGCCTCGGTGATGAGACCGCCCATGACGATCGTCGCGCCAGGATAGACCGAAACCTTCGAGTCGACAGAGCGAACATGGAAGAACGGCTGTTCCATCGGAGCATCGTAGTAGGTGATATTGTTCGATGTTCCGCCAAGCCTGTTGGCAAGAGAGTTGATGAGGTTGACATAGGCCGCCATCATCGTGTCCCAGACCGGAGCAAGCTGTTCGGTCGTAGGAGCAAACCCTTCGAGCGTCGGTGGCTGAGGCCAAGTTCCGATGGAAAGATCCGAGCTGTTGCCCGTGAACGGAATCCTCATGCCGTAGTTTTTCCACGTCGGCTCGTCGACGACCTGCGTGTTGAGTTCGAGATCCACTACGTTGCCGTCGTCCGTCAGGGTCGGAGTGACCTGGAGAATGACGCCTACTTCGCGCATCGTGAAGCTCTGGGGCTCGACGACGGCGAGAATCGCAGACTGGCTGCCGCCGTTGTTGCCATTGCCGCTGGACGAACTCGACTGGAGCTGGACATCGTAGTCGGTCGGGTAGATGTATTCCGTCACGACCTTCATGACGGCCTCTTCGCCTGGACGCGTCAGCACCTTCGGCGCGGAGAGGAGGTCGGTGTCGCTGCGCTGCGAGAGCATGTGCAGAATCATCGAGAGGTCTGCCGAGCCAAGGAAGGCGTTAAGTTTCATGAACTGGTCGTTCGTGGACTTCGACTCGCCCGAAATGTGGTTGCCGAGCGTAGAGAGATAGCGCTGGCCGGTCGAATAGTCTTCGCCGAATTTGTTGATGCCAACATTGCGGTTGCGCCCGCCGCGCGTCCAACCGCTCGGCATGGTTGTCGTTGTGGTCGACGACGTGTCGGCCGAAGGCGTTGGCGCAATCGAGGAGCTGGAATCCGTCGTGCCACCGCCAGACGCCGAACTGCCAAACGGGCTGTCGGCCGTCGAGGTTGAAGACGACGAAGAAGACGAAGAAGAAGAGTTCGGCGAGGATGCAAGGGTCGCGCCCGATCCAAAGGAGCCGCCGCGTATGCCAAGGGCCTTGGCAAGATGCTTGTTGAGTCCAAGCGTGTAGTCGCTGTTGAGGATCCACTCGAAGCCGAGCGAGTTCAGGTCGTCCTGGCAAACCTCGATGAATCTCGTCTCGATCTCGACGAGCGTGACCTGCTGGTTGAGCTGGGCGAGGACATTCTCGAACTCAGCGAGGTTGTCCTGGGTGTTCTTGACAAAGAGACGGCCGACCGTCTTCACATAGAAGATCGAGCTGCCCTCGGGCCACTTGACGCCGAGAAGCGAGAAGAACTCCTTCCAGTCGCGCTCTTCGTTTTCCTCGCCGTCGTCGTTCTTGCGAGAACTGCCGCCAAAGCCGCTGTTGCTCGAACGCATCGTCGTGATGTCGCCCTTCGCGCTTTCCATCTTCTCGGTGAAGGACGAGAGAACCGGGAAGGAGCGCGTGACGAGCTCTTCGACCGACATGTCCTTGTGCATGACCATGACGATCGGGCCCTGCACGGTGAACTTGTACTCGACGGACTCGCACACGAGCTTTAGGGCGTCGTAGAACGTGATGTCGCTCGCGGTGATCATCGGGATTACCGGCACGCCAAGCGGTCCGCCGCCGCCCGCCGCATCGTCGGAACCCGTGTCGGAGAAGTCGTCGGCATCCTCGCTCGCCGCCGCGGCCGCCTGCATGCGGACGGCCTCGGGCGTCTTGAGGACGAAGTTGAAGCCGCGCTGCTCAAGCGGAATCTCGGGACGGTCGAAGTCCTTCGACGCGCCGCGGAAATACTCGACGGCGTCGATAATCGTCGCCGGCGGCTTGAACGAGATCGCCGGGAGGCGCATCTCCTTCATGCGCTGGATGATCGTCTGCTCGATCGTGCGCTCCCTGTTGTTGGGGTCGGGCTTGGCCTTTACGGTGGCACCCTTCTTGTCGTCGCGGTCCTTGGCGTCGGTGGCGTATGGCGGACGCCACGCCTTGTCGACATCGGCCATCCACTTCTCGCGGGCGACTTCGCGCTCCTGCTTCAGGATGACGTCGCTCTTCCGGACGATGGAGTCCCTGAGGCGAATGGCCTCCTGGTTGTAGGGATCCTTCACGAGGACAAGCTCGCACTCGTCAAGCGCACGGTCGATCTCACGCTGGGCAAGCAACTGGCGCGCGCGCTTAAGGTGGCGGCGCTCAGTTTCGCGGCGAGCCTTGTAGTCGGCATCGTTGCGACGATGCGAAATCTCGGAGACATCGGTCTTGAGGGCATCGGGATCGACGGTGGAAAGCCATGCCTCAAGCTGGCGGCGGGCCTTCGGGTGGCGAAGATCTACGGCCTTCTCCATGTACTTTATGGCGCGCGCACGGCGACCGGTGCGCTCTTCCTCGAGCGCTGCCCTGTAAAGACCTTCGGCAATGCCCTCCGTGCACTCGGCCTTGTAGATCTTGGACTTCTCGCTGTCGTTCAGGAGCTTCGCGGCAATGCCGTAGTGGCGTACGGCTTCGGCATACTCGCCGCTGGTCATCGCGGCACGGGCCTCCGAAATCTCGCGCATCGCCTGGGTGTCCATCGCCTCGCGGCGCAGTTTCTCAACCGTCAGGATCTCGCCGATAAGACCGCCGTCTTTCCTGTTCTGAAGCCGCTGCTTGACGGCTGATTCCTCCGACTCGGCGGCGGGAACAGGTTCCTCGGTAACGGGAACGGGCTCATCGGCAACGGGAACAGGCTCATCGGCAGCAGACGCAGGTGCTGGCTCCTCGACTTTGTTAGTCGGAACTTCATCCTCGCCCGCGAGTTCGTTGAGAAGATCAAGCGTATCATCGATCTTCTTGTCACCAGCCGTAGGTTCCTCGGCAGCAGGCGCGGGTTCATCGACTGCTGGCTCTTCAACCGCAGGCGCAGGTGCCGGTTCCTCGGCAGCAGGCGCGGGCTCATCGTCAGCAGGTGCCGGTTCCTCAGCCGCGGGCGCGGGCTCCTCGGCAGCAGGCGCGGGCTCCTCAGCAGCAGGCGCGGGCTCCTCGGCCGCGGGCGCGGGCTCTTCGGCAGCAGGTGCCGGCTCCTCGGCCGCGGGCGCGGGCTCTTCGGCAGCAGGTGCCGGCTCCTCGGCCGCGGGCGCGGGCTCTTCAGCCGCAGGTGCAGGTTCCTCAGCCGCGGGCTCCTCGGCAGTAGGTGCCGGTTCCTCAACAGCGGGGGCGGGCGCTTCAGCTGCAGGCGCGGGCGCTGGTTCCTCGACCGCAGGCGCTGGCTCTTCAGCCGCGGGCTCCTCGGCAGCAGGTGCAGGCGCAGCTGGTGTCGCGGCGGGGGCTTCGCCCTCGAGGTCGGCAAGCAGATCGTCAAGATCGTCCTGCGCGTTCATGCTCTGGCCGAGCGCTATGAAAGCGATGGTCGCCGTCAGCGCGACGTATGTCCTGAGGTTCGTCATATCGAACATGCTCCTAATGTTTTGCATTGTGTATTATATCCTAATTCTTCTCACTGTTCAAGGGTCTCTACAGTACGAATTTTACCGAGTAGCACGTCTTCAAGAGTGACCTTTGCACCCTTTTCGACTCTTTTCACGTCCACAACCTTGTATTTGTTTCCGTACAAATCAACCGTTCCGCCCGGCACCACGACGAAGGTCTTCGTCTCGCCGCGGCTGAATTCGAGCGTCGCCTGCACGTCGACTGGCTTGCGCTTTTCGTCGAGCGCGAGCTCGAGTTCCTTGCCGTCCTTCTTGCGAACGATCGTCACGGCCGAGACATCGACGGCGCGCTCGACGTTAGATCCCTTGATCTTGACTTTCTTCTCCTTCTGCTCGAACGACTTGGCGGTGAAGCCAGTGTCGCCAATCTCCCCGCCGACGAGCACGGAGTAGCGATAACCGTTCTTCCCGTAGTCGTTGCGGCGCTTCGGATCGAAGAACTCGAGCTTCATGCCACTCGGGGTCTTCATGTACGAGCGCAGGTAGAACGGGAGCACCGTCTCCTTCAGCGGAAGCACGAGCTTAAGCGAATCGAAGTAGTCCGGGTGCGAGTTCTTGTCGGAAGGATCCGTTCCCGCCGCATACTCCTCGGCATTGGTGAAGCCGTCGCCGTCCTTGTCGGCGTCGGCGTCATTCTGCGCCACGTCGAGACCGTACTTCGTCTCCCAGTCGTCAGGAAGACCGTCGCCATCCGTGTCGACGGCGACCTTCTCCGGCTCGGGCTGGGTCTCGCCGCAGAACGGGCAGACCTTCGTGCCGTCGTGCATCGGCTTCTTGCAGAACTTGCAGAACACGCGCCGCGCGGAGACGAGGAAGTTCCCGCCCGTCTCCTCGATCTCGGAAATCGTCAACGGCTTGACAGCAAACTGGAGCGCGCGCTCGTACTGCGCCATGTCCACGGGCTTGACGCCGGTCTCGGCGCGCTTGGCCGCTTTCAGCCGGTCGACGGCCGCTCTCGCGTTCTCCTCGGGGTCGCCGCCACCCGTCATCACGAAAAGCACCACGCCGACAACGAGCGCAACGACTCCGGCCGCTGCCACGAGCCAGTCCCAATGCGCGGCGAAAAAGCCGCCTTCGGAATTCCTGGAGATCATTCCTCGTCCTCCTTCTCTTCCTTGACTACCTCGGCCGCAGCTGGCTCGGCGCTCTCGCCGGCGACCGGCTTCGCTGCCAGGCCGAAATCATACGTCGCAACAACTGCATGCACGAGGAACGGATCCTCCTTCTCGGGATCGTTCACGACGCCATTATCCGGCTCTTCGGCGCCCTCGGCCGGCTTCTCCTCCCCGAATCCGGCTTGCTCGCCGCGGCGCCTCCGCCGCGGACGCGAGGATTGCTGCTCGGCCGCGCCCCTCTTGTCGCCCTCGCCGAGGGCCTTGCCGATCATGTCTCCCTCGCGCGCAAAGTCCAGCGTCTCTACGACGAGGAAACGCTGCGACGTCGCAAACGCGTTTACGACCTTGACGAGCGCCGCCGGCTTCGCACGGAAGTCGATTGCATATTTCTCCTCCGTATAGGCGGGCTTCACCTCCTCGGCGTCCTTCCGCCTGCGCTGACGCCTGTTCGTCTTCGCGTCCTTCTGCTGCTCGCTGGCCTGGGGCTGCTTCGCAAGGATGGGCTCGATCCTGACAATCTCCACGATTCCGCAGTCGGCGAGCGCCTCGACGACAGTGCGGATGTCGGCCCACTGGCGCTGGAGCTGCGGAAGCTTCTCCTTCTCGGGAAGTTTGTCGCCCGTCACGAAATCGGGAAAGCCGAACGCGAAGTCGGGCTTGACGATCTTGCCCTCGACGCCGCCGGGGAGAGCGGAAAGGGCGCGAGCCTCGTCGACGAGCTTCTGCTTGAAGGCGGCCTCGTTGACGTCAGCTTCGACGACGCGGTCGCCTGCCGAAGCCGTCGAAAGCGCGGCCTCCGTCCAGCCCGCGAGGGCGGCGCTGTTGTCTTTCACCGCCTTTGTGCTCGCGGCGTCTGGGCTTATCGCGGCGCCGAGCAAGGCGCGAACCGCGGCGGAATCGCTTTCGAAAGCATCCTCCGCCTCGGACTTCGCGGAGTAGGCGCTAAATGCGAAATATCCAAGCACGGCCGAGGCGACAAGCGCAACTCCGCCTATCGCGAGCATCACTATCTGGTTCTTGGACAGGTTCATCGCTCTTCTCCCTTCCCGAACTTGAACTTGGCGACGACGACGATTTGCTTGAGCGCAGCGTCCTTGCCGACATCGGTCATCGACTCGATCTTGACTGACGCCGGATCAACCACCGGCGAGCCCTTGAGCCGCGCCTCGATTATCTGCGCGGCCGTGGAGCCGCCCGTCTTCGTGCGCGAGACGAGCGTCTTGAGGTCATCCGCCCAGCCACGCACGGTGATGCGATCGCCCTCCCACTTCTCGATCCACATCTCGTTGCCGAGGGCGGAGCGAATCGCCATGATCTTCGTTACGGGAAGACTGCGCTTCGCAAAGAGCGCCTTAAACGAGTCCGCCCTGGCGGTAACCTGCTCCTCTTCCGCAATCGCTTCCTTGACCTTGGCTTCCACGGAGCGGAGACGCGATACCTCGGCCGAGACAGCCGAACTCTTGGCCTCCGCTTCGGCGGCGCCTTTGTTGGCGGCGAGCATCACGAGCACAAGGGCCACGACAAGCGATACGGCGCCAACGGCCACGAACGGGATCTTCGCGATGTCGGCGCGTTCCTTCACCAAAGAGGGCGGCAGAAGATTTATCGCAAACGTCGCGAGGCCCGCCAGATGGAGGGCAAGGCCGACCGTCGCCGCGAGCTGCGTTGCATCGCCCTCAAGCGCCTCGGCGTCGATCCTGGGGCCGACACCGACGACGTCGAACGGATTCACGTACTCGACTTCGAGCTGGAGACTTTCGGCGAAGAAGCGGTCGAGCTGAGGAAGAAGCGCGGTGCCGCCCGTGATGTAGAGCTTCACGGGGACGCTCCCGCCCTGCTGCGAGCGGTAGAAGTTGATGGAACGCGACACTTCGGCGTGAAGGCGCGTCATCACCGCGCGGCAGACCTTGGACACGCGGTCGCGCGTCGCGTCCTCGTCCTCGACAACGCCGCCGAGGGCGACGTACGCGGCGGTGCGCTTGTATTCCTCCGCCTCCTCCGGCGTGCACCCGAGCGCGGCGACAATCTCCTTCGTGATCGTGTTGCCCGCGACGGGGATCGAGCGATTGTAGAGCTTGTCGCCGTCTACGATCACGAGCGACGTAGTCTTGGAGCCGATGTCCAGGACAACGCAGCATCCGCCATCGGCGGCTCCCGCCTGGCGAAGCACGTTCGTGAGGGCGATGGGCGCGACGTCTACGAGCTCCGGCGTGAATCCCGCACCGCGAACAGCGGCCACAATGTCCTCGACCTGGTCGATCTTCGCGGCGACGATCATCACGTTCTTCTCGCCGTTTTCGTTGTCGCCGAGAACCTGCCTGTCGCAGATCATCTCGTCGATCGGGAACGGAATGTTCTGCTCGATCTCGAAACGAACCATCTGGTCGAACCGATCGGCTCCGCCGGCGGCAGCGATGGACGCGAAGCGCGGGAACACCATCTGCCCAGAGATCGCGACCGCGACGGGCCCCGGCTTGATGCCCTTCTCGCGGACGATCTCGAGGAGCGCAGGCGAAAGAAGCGCGCCCGCGTTGCCCGCGTCCAAAGGAGCCGCGAGAGAGGCGATGCCGTAGTTGACGAGCGTCAGCCCCCCCTTGCCGCCTTCATACTCGGCAAGCTTCACCGCGGAAGCGCCGATGTCTAGTGTTAGGTATCGTTTAGCCATAGAAAGTTTCCGTTCCCCGGTTCCCGTTCCCCGTTCCCCCAATTACTGCGCGACCTGCTCGTAGTCGTTCGGATTCACAAGAGCCCAAATCGTCTTGGAGCGGTCCATGAGCCCCTGACGGCGCTCGATGGTCGGCTTGCCGTCGGCCTGCTGGTCGTTCATGATCTTCTGGTCGTCCCACCACTTCGTGTGCGGCTTGATGGGTCCTACCGTGCCGTCGCTGTCGCCCTGCAGGATTTCGCCCTTTGCGTTTGTAATGACGAGGCCGACGACCTTGGCCTCGCCGAAGCGCTCGAGGTACGAGGGATGCAGGCACACGGAAGCCGCATGCGAACCCTGCGGGATGTTCTGATACGTGACGGAAGTCGTGAAGTAGGAGTAGGGGGCGAGACCTTCCTTGTTGCCCTTGTTCTCGGTCGCGCTCTTCGTCTCAAGCAGGACATGCCACGTGAACGTGAGCTGGTCCTGCCACTTCACGAAGGTCGTGTACTTCGCCTCGAGGACGATCCAGCTCCTCGGCTTCGTGTAGCACTTGCCCACGATAGAGCCGCCCTGGAGCGATGGCGCCGCAAGAGTGGACTGGCGACCGAGTTTCGGGAACTGGTCGAGCATGATCTTGGCTTCTTTGCCGGTAGTAGGCGCGTCGTCGTCGGTTGCCACCGGCTTCTTCGAAGTCCTGGGGGCTGCAAACGCCACTGCAACAGCAAGCATCGCAATGGAAAATGTCATAAGCTTCTTGTTCATTTTGTTGTTCCTTTCCTGTTTGGTTTAACTTAAATTCCTCTGTTGTCCCAGACCTTGCCATCATTTAGCCACAAAGAACAGGAGATACAGGAGGCATTGTCTCGGCAATTTGACGTTTCAACATCGCCGATTCCAATATCTCTCATCACCAAATGGGTGATATCTTTCTTTCTCATTCTCCTGTTTTCTCCTGTTCTTTGTGGCTTATATCTTTAATCACAATACTTTCATTTTTGGAAGGTCTTGGATGTCCACGAGTCCGACCACCCGGCCGGACCTGTCGCACACCGGCAGGTCGTCGATGCGCTTTTTCTCAAATATCTTCAGCAGCTCCGCCGCATACGCGTCGTCGTAGACGAAGAGCGGAGCCTTGGTCATGTAGAGGGAGATAGGGTCATTTAGGGTCGAATAGGGTCCTTTAGCGTCGCTCAGGGGCGAATTAGAGTCGCTCAGGGTCTTGCCGACACTACCAGACTCTACACCGACGCTATTTGACCCTAACTTGCCCCTCTCGCTCATGATGCGGCGGAAGTCGCCGTCGGTGAAGATGCCAAGCAGCTTGCCGTCAGTGTCTGCGACAACGGCGCTGCCGCCCTGCGCCTTCGTCATCGCCATCAGCGCGTCGAGAACGGTCGCCTGCGGGCCGACCTGCGCAAGCCGCTCGCCCGAGCGCATAACGTCTGTCACCTTCATGACAAGCGCCCTGCCAATCGCGCCCGCCGGATGGTTCATCGCGTAGTCCTCGACCGGGAACTTCTGCGCGTCGATCATCACCATCGCAAGCGCATCGCCCATCGCCATCGTCGCCGTCGTCGAGTTCGTCGGCGCCATGCCAAACGGACACGCCTCCTTGCCGCACGGAATCTCGATGTGGATATCGCTCATCTGCGCAAGCGTCGAGTCGGGGCGGCCAGTCATCGAAATGACCTTGAGCCCGTGACGGCGGATCGCGGGAATCAAGTTGTTGACCTCGGCCGACTCGCCGGAGAAGCTAAGCGCGATAAGGACGTCCTTCGCAGAAACCATGCCGAGGTCGCCATGCATCGCCTGCACGGGATTGAGGACAATCGAGCGCGTGCCAGTCGAAGAGAAGATGGCGCTCATCTTCTCGGCGATGTGTAGATTCTTGCCGACGCCAGATACGACGACAATGCCGCCGTCCGCGACCGTTTCGAGAATCAGCCGGACCGCCTTGACAAAAGATGCACCGAGGGAGTCGCGGGTCTTCTCGAGACCCTCGATCTCTACCGCGAAGACTTGCTTCGCGCGCTCGATCATCTTGTTGTCTGTCACTTTGTCGTCGACTGAAGCAGCGTTACACAGATTGTTCCAACGATGTCCTCGGCGGAGCAGCCGCGCGAGAGGTCGTTCATCGCCTTGGCGAGTCCCTGGAGGTTCGGCCCGATGGCGTCGGCGCCGCCAATCCTCTGCGCGATCTTGTAGCCGATGTTGCCTGCGTTGAGGTCAGGGAAAATGAAGACGTTCGCGTCGCCCTGCACGGCGCCGTTCGGGTTCTTCTGCTTGCCGGTCGCAGGGACGATCGCCGCATCGAACTGCAGCTCGCCATCCATCTTGATGCCGGCTTCCTCGAAGCGGGGCTTTGCGAGCTCGACGGCCTTCTGGACCTTCTCGACGAGCGGACCCGCCGCGGAGCCCTTTGTGGAGAACGAGAGGTACGCGACGCGCGGCTCCTTGCCGGTGAGGTCGCGGTAGGTCTGCGCCGTAGCTAAGCCGATGTCGACGAGCTGCTCGGCCGTCGGATCGGGAATGACCGCGCAGTCGCCGAACGCGAGCACTTCGTCGCCCGACGCCGTCGGGGTCTTGAGGTCGAGGATGAAGCAGCTCGACGCCGTCTTGACGCCCTTCTGCGTGCCAAGCGTGTGGAACGCCGCGCGAAGCATGTCGCCAGTCGAGGCGATGGAACCCGCGACAAGACCGTTGACGCGGCCGAGCTTAACCATCATGCCGCCGAAGTAGATGCGCTTCGTGCGGAGCGTCTTCTGCGCCGCGGCGAGGTCGATGATCTTCTGCTTCTCGGCGGGCTTCTTCGACTCCTTGGCGTTCCACGCCTCGAGATACGCGGCTTCGAGTTCGGCGTCGCCTTGGGTGTAGTCAATCGTCTTGATGCCGCGGTCGGCAAGCTTGAGCCCGGCCTTCGCCTCGGCGTCGGCGATTTCCGCAGGAGTGCCGAGGA
Organism: Kiritimatiellia bacterium; assembly: GCA_017406465.1. Lineage (GTDB taxonomy): Bacteria > Verrucomicrobiota > Kiritimatiellia > RFP12 > UBA1067 > UBA1067. The sequence goes on from JAFQYM010000027.1 coordinate 51,086, forward strand.
CGACGGGCGTCGCGATCTTGCGGTCGACGCAAGCGCACGCGGCGGTTATGACGCGGGGGTCCATGCCCTCGGGCAGAACGACCGTGCCGTTCAGCTTCGAGGCCTTTTCAATGATGTTCTTGATTGCGTTCATTTTTCCAATACCTTTACTGTATCCTTTGCAATCATGAGCTCCTCGTTGGTGGGGATGACGACGACAGGGATCTTCGAGCCCTTCGCGCTGATGATCTTGACTTCGCCGCGAACCTTGTTGGCCTTCGGGTCGAGCTTGATGCCGAGCGCGCCGAGGCGGCGGATGATCCTCTCGCGGACTTCCTTCGAGTTCTCGCCGATGCCGCCGGTCATGATGATCGCGTCTGCACCGCCTATGACGGTGTTGTACGCGCCGATGTAGAGCGCGACGCGGTAGGCAAGCATCTCGAGCGCGAGCTCGGCCTGCTTGTCGCCCTTGTCGGCCTTCGAGCAGATGTCACGGCAGTCGCTCGACCCGGCAAGCGCAAGAAGCCCAGACTTCTTGTTGAGCAAGGTGTCCATCTCGGCCGGGGTCTTCTTCTCGGCCTCCATGATGGAGAGAACCGCCGCGGCGTCGATGTCGCCGCAGCGCGTCCCCATCACCATGCCGGCGAGAGGCGTGAGCCCCATCGACGTGTCCACGACGCCGCCGTTCTTGATCGCGGCGAGAGACGAGCCGTTGCCGAGATGGCAAGTGACAAGATTCACCTTCGCAAGCGGCTTCTTGAGGAACTTCGCCGCGGCCTGCGTGATGAACTTGTGCGAGGTGCCATGGAAGCCGTACTTGCGGATTCCCATCTTCTTGTAGTATTTCGGGTCGATCGCGTACATTCCCGCGCAGTCGGGCATCGTAGCGATGTGGAACGCCGTGTCGAAGACGCCGACGTTCGGAACGCCCTTGAAGATCTTCTCGCACGCCTCGACGCCGCCGAGGTTCGCCGGCATGTGGAGAGGCCCGAACTTGACGAGCTTCTTTGCCTTCGCCATGTTCGCCTTGTTCATGAGCGCGGAGTCCTTGAAGACCTCGCCGCCGTGCAGGATGCGGTGGCCGATTGCGTCGATGCCCTTCGCGGCGTCGCCCAGGTCGGCGACGACCTGCGCGAGCGCGGCCGCGTGGTCCTTGGGACCGCCGCAGCCGATGCGCTCGACGAGGCCCTTCGCGAGCCGCGTCTCCGTCTTCATGTCGAAGAGCTGGTACTTGAGCGAGCTCGAGCCCGAATTGATTACGAGAACTTTCCTTATCTGCTTTTTCATGTTTCTTACTTTTCGAGTGTTGCCTTGAAGAAGCCGCTCTCGAGGTCGACGTCGTCCGCAAGGTCGAACTCATACGTCGTGGACGTCTTGTTGATCTCGACGTCCCTCGTCTCGATGACCGTCCAGTTGCCGGACTCGAGCGAATCGCGGTGCCAGATGTTGCACGTCAGCGTGAGCGTGCTCGAGCCAGACGAGAACTCGTAGATGTCGGACAGGACGACAGTGGAGCCATTCTCCTTGCCCGCCGTCTCGGTCGTAATGAAGACCTTTCCGTTCTCGCGGTCAAGCTCGATCGACTTGATCGCCACGTAACTCGGTTCGGCCGAGGCGTCGCTCTGCGCCGAGTTGAGTCGGCTGTTCACCTGGGAGTCAGTGCCGGAGGCGTTGACCCCGAGCAGGAGCGCGGCGACGCGCGGCGACTTGAGGTTCGTCATCGCCATAACGGCAAGCCCGGACGAGAGGGCGCCCTTCGTCTCAATCGAACCGGACAGCGACTTCTTCATTGCGAAGCCACCCGCGTTCTGGTCTATGGACGCCGCGCCGTACGCGGTCAGGTTGCCATTCTGCTTCCACTCCCACGCGTCAGGCAGACTGTCGCGGTCCGTGTCGCAGTCTTCGACGTAGACCGGTATGATCTCGTTCGCGCCATAGCCCGGGCCCACCGTGATGCTTCTCGGGGTGAAGATTGTCCCGAGCTTCATGTCACGCGTGCAGTAGCAGCCCCAGGACTCCCAGTAGTAGTGCTTGTCCGCATTGGAAGTCCAGAACGAACGGGTACCGTTGCCGTCGGTGTCGATGAACGCACGGATGTAGTACGAGCCGGTCTTGAGGCCGACAATCGTCGCGTTCGCCGTCTTGATCGCATTGGTCGAGGAGATGTCGGCCAGGCTGGTGACATATCCCTCGCCGACGGGCTCGCCCGAGAAGTCTGGCGTCTTGAACGCCTGTACGCGGATCTTTCCGGACGACGCGACTTCGTCGGGACCATAGTACCTGACGGCGACACGCGCAGTCGCGTAGTCGGTCGAGTTCGTAAGGACATTTGCGACAAAGCTGCCGCCAGAGGTCCAGAGATCGTCCTTGTACTTCGAGTTGTACGTCGAGATCTCCCACGAGTAGGTGCCGCCGTTCTTGAACTCGACGGTGCCGCCCGGGACTATCGCGCCGATCCTGAGCGGAGGCGTCCAGCTGTACACGCCGTTGGCATCGCGAGGCGGCAGGAGCATGTAGCCGCTCGTCCAGTTGACGCCGTTGCCGGTCACCCTGATGCGGAAGGCCGTATACGTCGTGTCGTCGCAGCGCCACTGGAACGTAGGCGCCGGCGGCTCGAGCAGCGTCGCGCCGGGGATGGTCGTCGGCCTGACGCGGCTCGCGGCGAACTTGCGGACAATCGCCTTGCTGAGGATGTTCGCGTTCGTGACGGTCAACGGAACGATGGAGTCGTTGCCGACGTACACCGTATAGTAGATGTTCGTGAACGCGACCGGCGTCTTGCCATCGGCGAGCTTGGCCGGCACGCCGTTCTGCGGCATCATTTCCTGGATGACCGACGTCAGGGTCATGTGGTTCGGATCAAACGCAGCGGAGTTCCAGTCGATGTCAAAGGCGTTGCTCGCCATGTTCAGGATGTCGGCCTCGGTTATGACGGGACGCCCTGTCTGAGTCAGGTCGTGGACGCGGTCGTAGACAACGGCCATGTATTTCTGCGGAAGGAGGCCTATTTCCATGCTGTCTATGGCGAAACGCGCGATCCTAACGCGGACCCTGCCCTTCGCCTCGGCCGGATTGCCGCCGTTGACCGTGTAGACGTCCGTCGCATCGGACGGATAGATCACCTCGCGGTCGGTCGCCGCCTCTCCGGTCGTGCCGTTGTTGCCGCCTGCGCCGATTTCGGCGTTGCCGCCCTTCGTAAGGTCGTAGCGGGGCGTAGACGGATGCGTATCGGTCAACCCGATCGATGCACGGGCGTAATTCCAGCCGACGTCGATGTCGCGAACCATTCCGTAGGGTTCGCCGGGCGTGTACTTGCCGTCGTTGTCGAGATCGTAGAACGCGATGAGCGTGTTAAGCCCCTGCTTGACGTGGCCGAGCGAATTGTTGTCGGCTCCGGGCACATCGGCCTCGGCGAGATAGTAGGTGTTGACCCTGCCGCCCGCGAGGAGCTTCGACTGCCAGTTGACGCGCACGTAGCTCTTCTGGAGGTTGTAGACCGACACCCAGCCGTTGCCCGTCGTGCTTTGCGAAATGTCGCCTTCCATCGCGAACCAGTCGGGGAACTTGGCAAAGTCGACCTTAAGCTCGCCAGTCGCGTAGTTGATCGTGCCGAAGGACTCGTCCGGATCGCCCTGGCGGACGATGTCGCCGATCTCGAGGTCGTCGTTGCGCGGCTGGTCGATGATCGAGCCCTCCCAGATCGCCAACGCCGGGTCCATCGTGTAGCCCTGGTCCGTCAGCATGTTGTAGAGTATCCAGCCGAGGTCCTTGAACTCGAACTCTATGCTGCCGGGAACGACGCTGCCGGGCGAGAGGTGCAGCAGCATCTCGCGCAGCGGGTTCATTCCGAAGTGCTTGACGCCGGTGACGACGTTCGAGGCACCGTTCTCGTACAGCTGAACGTCGCCCTGGCCGCCAAGCGTCCACACGGCGTCGGGAATGGTCGCAAGCGTCTGGTCGCTCCAAGCCTGGACGACCACGGGCTTGTCGCCGATGTTCTGCGTGCCGTGGTAGGAGATGGTTAGCTCGATCGTGGGAACGGGATACTCGTTCAGCTGCACTGCGTCGACGGTAAGCGAGGCAAGGACCGTCGGCTTCGTGCCGGACTGGAACTCCGCCTCGTTCGACCAGCCGTCGGCGTCGGCGTCGATGTCGGCGTCGTAGGCATACGGCGAGACGCTGTCGTTCTCGATGAGATGCTTCGCCTCCCACTGGTCCTTGATACGGTCGTGGTCGGTGAATATCTCGCCGATGTACAGCTTGTTCAGGCGGTAGAAGTAGTCGGACACGTTAAGGCTGACGCTATAGGCGTTGTCAGGCGCGAAGCGAATCCACTTGCCATCGCCCTCTCCCGCGCTCTTCAAGGTGAAGACCTCGGAGAGCATGTATTCGACGTAGTTGGAAAGGCCGTCGCCGTCGTCGTCGCCAGTAGCGCCCTGCTCAAGCGCGTAGATGTTCTGCCACCAGTCGAGAAGGCCGTCGCCGTCGATGTCGGAGGTCGAGGCATAGACGGGGTCGGCGTTGCCGTCGGGCATCATGCCGCGCGCGAGATCGCGGAGATACGCCTCCCAGGCGGGCATGGCGGCGCCCTTCCAGGTTATTGTCTTCGCCCAGTCGCTCGGATCGTTTGGATCAAGGTCGTTCTCGGTCTCCCACCAGTCGGGGATTCCGTCGCCGTCGGAATCGGTCTTGGTCAGCTCCCAGAGATCGGACGAGCCCTGGCCGTCCCACATCTCGGGGCATGGCTTCGAGTAAGCGCCGCCCATCGGCACGAGGTCGGCCGTGCCGATGAAGTCGGAGCGAATCTCGTACTCGTAGCGGCAGACGAGGTCCTCGAGCGTCTCGTTCTCGGGATCCGTCGCGGCAATCTGGTTGAGCTTGAAGAGGCGCTGGTACCTTTCAAGGAAGTAGTTGTAGAACGGATACGGCATCGCCGAGTTGTTAAGCGCGTACCGCTGGAGATCGTGCCTCGACGCAGGCGTCGTGTAGCCGCCGAGATAGTCGGAGTAGAGGAACGAATCGACTACGCTGCCGTCCATGATGGGCAGGTGGTGGACCGTGTTCTTTACCCAGGGCACGATTGCGTAGTCGCCGTAGGCGGTGCTCTTGGTCTGGCAGGAATCCCACCAGCCGACATTCTCGGTGAATTCCCCGCTGATGCCACCTGTGCTGACAAGCTGCCCGCGTACGGCGTTGTCGAAGCCGGAGGCGTTCTGCGCGACGTCCGCCGAACTGAGCGCGCCTGGCATGTCTGAGAAGTCGTAGAGCTGGACAAGCTCTGCCGTCAGGTCCTTGAGGCCGTCGTTGTCGTTCCTCGAGGAATCGGCCTCGGGGCCCATAAGGTGCGTGTAGACCTCGAGGCGGTTCGTGGCCGCGTCGTCCATCGTCATGTGCCTGTTGTACCACTGGGCGATCTCGGTCTCGGTCCTCGCGCCGTCCCAGATGCGGACTTCGTCGATGTAGCCCTTGAACCACTCGTCGTTCTTCATGGAGTCGTAGGTGATGGTGGCCGTATCGAACGCGTTGCCGCCGCCGTTCGCCGCGGTCTCGGGCCTGCCGCCGATGAAGAGCGCGCCGGGCACTGCCTCGTAGGCCGTCTGCGTGAAGGTGTTCGTGTAGGTCGGATCCTGGGCAATGACGGTGACGCCGTTCGCGGGGATGAGGTGCGTCGGGGCGTTCGCCTGCTCCGTACCATTGACGTAGAGGACGAGCCGCTTGCCGTTGTAGCTCAGCGCAACGTGCGTCCACTCGTTCGTCGGGACGACCTGTCCGATCACCGTCTGGCAGCTTTCGCTGTCCGCACGGACGGAAACCCTGGCGTCGTCGTTGTCGAACATGCCGTAGAGCTTGCCTTCGTTTGTAATGCCGAGGCGGAAGTTCGTGCGGATCGCGGCATTGTCCTTGTTGATCGCGTCGTAGCCGTAGAGCGAGCAGCGGTCGATAATCGTCTGCTCGCCGATCTTCTCTGGACGGATCCACGCCTCGACGGTGAACTGCTTGAAGAAGTCGACCGTGGTTTTGCTCGGGACCGTGCCCATGAAGATGTCGCGCATGAACGTGGCGCGCGACTGGACCCACGACTTGTCGCCGTCGAGGTAAAGCGCCTGGCGGCGGGCGGGATCGGTGAAGTTGAGCGGGTCGGTCGGCGCGCGGAACGTCCTCACGATCTCGCGTCCGTCGCTCTTCCAGTCGTTGTCGGTGTCGTAGCCCTCGTTCTCCTCGAACGAATACAGGAACTGGAACCCGCCGTAGCCGCCGTCGGGCGTCTGGGCCGAATACGGGTCGTCGAAGCCGATCATGATCGGCCAGAACGGCATGGCGTTGACAGGCGCGGTGTTCTGGTAGTACTGCGTCACGTAGCTGTTGCCCGAACTCGAGTCGGTGTACCAGAGCGGCGTCGGGTCGGTGTGCGTCGTAATCGGGCTCGTCAGGTTCGCGGTTACGCGCTCAGAATCGTTTCTGAGCCCGTCGCCGTCGGGATCGGCCTCGCCGGCGCCCATCGCCCACGGATACAGGAGCGGGTCGAGCGCCGTGATATCCTGAATCGGCGGGTCGTCGCTGCCGGGCATGCCCTGGAGCGCCGCGATGCGGTTGAAGTCCTGCCTGCCCTTATCCGTGTTATGAGTCCACTCGTTCCAGAACGCGTTGAAATAGTTGGGCTGCCCCCATGCGGTCGCGATGATGTCCTTCGCCCCGGCCACAGTCGAGCCGAGCAACGGGTTGAGACCGTGGAACATTTCGTAGAAGTCGTCCATGCCGTCGCCGTCGGTGTCGGCGATGCGCGGATCGGTCGAGACGTATGCGCCGGCAGGCGGCATCATGATGCTCGGCTGTATCAAGTCGCACGTGATCATGCGGTCCCAGTAGCGGGTAGGCGACGCCATGTAGCCGTTATTGCGCCAGCCGGCTTCGACCCACGGCGTAGAGAACATATAGTTGTAGCCGGTGCCGGTGCGCTTGTTCGCGACGACTCCACCGCCCGTTATGTTTGTCACGACTTCGTAGTTCGGAATTTCCGTCACAACGCCTGTGAATTCGTTGGTGACGACCGTGTTCCCGACAAAGTTGCTGACGATCGAGAAGTCTTGATCGACCGCTCCTCCCCAGTTCATAAGCGCGGTGACCGAAAAATCGTCCGCGTCCTGCATCATCGGCGTAAAGGCAGTCGCCACATGGAGCTCGTGCGGGGCGAGAAGCGGACCTGTCGGATTCATCGGATCGTACAAGCCCTCGTCGAGATAGCGGCCCATGAGAGGAGTCGTGATGTCGTCGTAGCGGAAATGGCGCACCTGCTGGACGAGATACTCCTGATAGTTCTGGAGCCCATCGTGGTCGAAGTCGACGTCGCGCCGCGTGCCGAGGCGGGCGTCGGTCGAATGTCCGCCCTGGATCGGATCGGTCCAGCTGTCGCCGTTCCAGGTCGCGTCCATGCCGCCACAGATGTAGACGGGGTTGTCCGGGATCGCGTAGTCGGGTGCATTGAGCCCGTCGGAAATGAACGTCGCCTCTGCGATCTCCGGGTTGAAGTTCGGTGCAGGACCCGCATACTGCCGCGTAGAGATGTCGACGACGATGCCGGCGTATGTCATTTCCCACGGGTCGGGGAGTCCGTCGATGTCGGTATCGACGGTGCAGGGGTTCATGCCGCCGCCGCGCACGCAGCAAGTGACGGAATCCTCCGGGTTGCCATAGATGAACGTCATGCCAGCCGCAGTGCCGGCGACAAGATACGTATTGCCGCCGTTTGCCCACGTGCCGAGCCAGGCCATTCCCTCGCCGCCGTCGACAATGCCGTCGCCGTCGGTGTCTGGTTCGTTGGGGTCGGTCGGGAAGAACTTGTTGAACCAGCCCTGCTGGAAGCCCTCGCCCGCCGAATGGAGGCCCGGATGGTGACTGTAGATCGAATCGCAGTTCCTGTAGGCGTTGCACGAGTCCGTGCCGGCGTACTCCGCCACAAATCCGAGATAGTCCTCGTCGAAATCCCAAGGCGCCTGCAATCCCTCGTCGCTCTTTGCGGACGGAGCCGCGTTCGGGTTGCGTCCTACGTAGATCTCCCAGCCATCAGGCGCTCCGTCGCCGTCGGTATCGGCGCCGTGGCCAATGCGGGCGCGCTTGTTGCTGCCCGCCTGGGCGAACGCCTCGGCAAGGTACTCGGCGATGTTGGCGGCCGCGACGAGATTCGCGGCCTCGCCCTCGCTGTACGCCGTTTCGTTCGTCGGGTTCAAGATCGCCTCGATGTCGGTCTTGGCATAGGTCACGTTGGGCGAAGTCGTATAGCCGTTTATGGTCGCCCAGATGTCGTCTTCCTTCCACTCGGCATTATCAGGGTAGACGGGCGCAATGTTCCTGCCGTATTCGTCGACAGGAATGCCGTTTGCGTCCGTTTCGTTCTGGTAGTCGTGGCGGTAGCGCATGATGAGATATTCATCGTAGTCGCAATAGGGCTCGGTGTACATTGCGACGCCCGTCGTGTCGTTCGGGCTGAGCTCGCCGTTGATCGCCGGATTCCAGCGGTCGGCGACATAGCCGTTGGCGTCGCAATTCCACGCCGTGCGCGGATCGAAGCCGAAGGCCCTGCGAACCTGGTCGTGGACAATGACGAAGTCGCGGAATGCGACAGGTGTTCCCGCTGGATAAGTTACCTGATTCAGCGGTTCGATGTGCTTTAGCATCGGGCTGCCCCAGTGGAAGGGAATCGGCAAGTTGCCGTCGTATATCTCTATTTCCTCGGCGAACGTCAGGCCATAGGTATAGGGCGTGCCGTCGGGGTTGAGCTTTTCGCCACCGCCGATCACTGTGATGGTGACATCGCGGATAAGGGCCAGGCCGCCGGCCGCGAGGTCAAAATCGTAGTCCACGCCGTACTGGAGCTGGTCGTAGACGTCGAACACATAGCGCGTGTTGCCATCGACGTCGATGCCATCCTCGATGGAAATGTGCCCCTCGAGGGAAAGGATGGCCATGAAGTCGCCGTCGGGGTTGCCGTGCTTCGCGCCGGCAAGCGGATCGAGGGAGTTCATGACCTCCCAGCCGTCGCACATCTTGTCGCCGTCCGTGTCCCAGTGGCAGGGATTCGTGCCGATGAGAAGTTCCTCGTAGTCGGAGAGTCCGTCACGGTCGAAGTCGGGATTGAAGCCGTCGACGCTCGTATCGAGCGGCGTGCACGGATTGAAGCGCTCGAGCACTTCCGCAGCCGTAATCTCGGTGCCGACGAGGATGTCGGCGGAGTTGAACCTCTCGAAGACGAGCTTCTGGCCCTTCCTGGGCTTGCCGAGACCGACGTCGGCGCCGTTTTCCACTGCCGGCACCCAGACCTGCGCCTGGTACCAGAAGAAGTATTCCCAGCTGTCGGGGAAGTCGTCGCCGTCAGTGTCGGCAACCGTGGGATTCATCCGAATGTAGTCGCCGCGCGGCTCGGGACTCCACACGAGGAGATCGCGCGCAGCCGGGTCGAGCCCGTTGTCGGCTGCATACTTCTCCCATGCCTTCTGCTCGTCCTCGCCGAAGTCCGGATCGGATATGACGGTGAGTGTGCCGCGCTTTTCGTCAATGTAGTTCAGCCCCTCGTGGAAGCCGCGGATCTTGCGGAAGGCGGTGAACGCGTGGCCGATCGGGGCGTAGCTCGCGCCTGCATTCTCCTTGAGGGTGACCTCGCCCTTTACCTGCCAGACGCCGGGCAGGTACTCGTCCACATGGTTGTACGTCGTCAGCGTCGCCATGTCGTCCCCGAGCGCGATCGTCGGCGAACCACCCATCGCCACCAGGAGCTTCTTCGCGAAGATGTCGGGAATGCCGTCCTGGTTGATGTCGCCGACGTTGTCCGCCTCGAGGAACTCGCGCGAGAAGACGACCTCTACATATCGGTCGGGATACGCCACCGCGTCCTGCTCGGCGAGCGGCAGGCTTACCAGCTGGTTGACGGCGTTCGTCCCGATCTGCGGGTCGTTCTTCATCAGCTCGGGGGTGAACACGGAATTTTCGCCGGGAAGCTCGCTTATGAACGCGTAGACGTAGCTGCCCTCGTCGCCGAGCGCGGAAATCACCGCGGTGTTCTTCTCGACGGCGTAGTCCCAGATGTCGCCGTTGAGCGAGGAGCCGTCCGAGCCGTCGGCCGTCACTTTGCCCGAGCCAAGCCCGTCTGCCGCGCCGTAGGCAGCCGCGACAATGTCGGACAGCGGGTCGTACGGCATGAGCGGCAGCGTGTAGAGCCGCTTCGACGCCTCGACATTGAAGTGCCACTCGTAGTAACAGCTGCCGCCGTCCTTGTCGTTGACCGAGAGCGATATCGTCTTGTCCCCGGCGGTGGAGAACTTCGTCTTGTACGTTCCACTCACGACGTTGTTTGTTGTCATCGTCGACCCGGGCTCGGAAGAACTCCACGACACGGCGAAGTCGTTCGTCTCGTCCATGCGGATGAAGTCGGCGACGTTCCATTCTATCGTGATGTCCTGGTTCTGCGTGACCGTGACGACGTTGGTGGATGCAAGGCCTGCCACACTGTCGAACGCAATGCCGACGTTCGCCTTTATCGAGTTGAGCTTCGGGCTCCTGTTGAACACCGAGAAGTCGCATGCGCCCTCGCTGTAGAAGTCCTTCATCGGGATGTTGTTCGAGTTCTTTGTCTCGGTGATCACGACCGCGTGGAGCGTATACTGGGAGTACGGTGTTCCGTCCATGCCGGTTATCCTGGGCGGCTGCGTCGGTCTATCGGCCATCCTGCCGATCTGCACATCGACGTATTCATTGGTGCTCAGCCCGAGTTCCTTGCCCTTGATCTCAAGCGATCCGAGCTTGCCAATGTCGTTCGCCCCCACTCCTTCCGTGCGAGACGTGCGCTCGAGCCACAGCCGCACGGTGAGGGCCTGTTCGGCAGGCGTCGACAGGACCACGTCGAACTGGGCGGACGTCTGGCCCTCGTTGAAGCCGAGATTCCCGTCGGCATCCACGGTCGCGTTGACCGGCGTGACGGAAACGAACGCCTTCTCCGCGACGGGAACTATGACGCGGAACTCCGGGCCCCAGTCGTCTTCGGAGAGGGCGGACTCCCAATAGCCCGCCGGGTCCCCGTACGGAACGCCGCCCAGCCAGCTGACGATGTCCTGCCTTTCGATGCCGATGTCGAGCAGCTCGGCGATCATGTCCTTGTCGAGCAGCTGCACCGCGACTTCGTTGTCGCCGATCGCCGTGAAGGTGAAGTTCGTGGAGACGTAGCACGAATCAACGCCGGACCTGGTGGAACCGACCGTGATGCGGGTATCAACCAGCATCCCGTTCGGGTTGTAGAACGACCACTTGGCGATGAGAAGTCCGTTGGTGAATTCGTCGGGATCCGCGCCGTTGATCCAGTCTATAAGCGACTCGTTGGGCTGCACGGGGAGCCGCCTGTCCGCCGCCACGTCGGAGAACGTGAACCGGAGGGAGACCGCGTTGTCGGCCGGAATGGCGGACGGCAGCGCCGCGTTGTTCGTGACGGTATAGGCGCCAACACGCATGGCCTTGCTCCCGGGCGCGGCCTGCGGCGCCACGTTCGCGCAGATTATGCTGCAGTTGTCCGAAGCATAGCTGTTGTCGAGCTCCGTCGCGTCGTAGGTCTGCGTTTCGCAGAGGACGACGCGGAACGCGATCGTGCCGGGGCCGTCCTGCAGCACAAGATTCAGCTTGACCGGGCCCTTTGTGCCGGCCGGTATCTCCACGCCGGTCGCATAGGTCACACCCTCCCCGATAACCTGCTTGTTGCGGGCGGCGACAAGCGCGTTCGTCGCGTCTTCGTTCAAGGGTTCCACGAACGCGTACAGGGGGTTGCTGTTTTCGACGCTGATGCCGACGGAGAGCTCTACGGTCTCGCCTTCGTTGTAGACGTACCCCCAGTCGTTGTAGTTGTTGCTCACCACGATCTTGTCGGGGTCGGATACCGTGACGGGCACGGTGATTTCAGACGAAAGGCCGTCGGGGTTCGTGACCTTGACGGTCGCCGTGAAAGTGCCGGAGCGCGGATACGTCACGCCCGAAATGGACAGGACGCCGTTCGTGGGCGCCACATAGACTGTGGGTAGCTTCGACCCCTTGCCGCCAAGCCCGCGTTCCCACGTCACTGCATAGAGATTCGTTCCCGAGCCAAGTGCGCCGTCGAACGCCACGTCGTCGAGATAGCGCATGTTGCGGCACGAGTCGTCGATCTCGATCTCGATGTTTTGCAGCTCGACGCCGGCCGTCGGAGGATCGAACGTCACGCCGGAGATCTGCGGCTGCTCCGGCTCGATGTAGAGCGTTGCATCGCGCCTGTCCGCCGGCTTGTAGAAATCGGCGGCGTCCTCTCCGGTGACGGAGGTTATCTTGAACTCCACGCCGTATGCGTCGGCAATCGTCTCTTTCGTCGCGCCGAGAGGATAGATGTACAGGTACTTCTCCTTCTCGCCGGCGGCGAACTCGAGTTCCGTTTCCATCGCGCGCCAGCCGTTGGCGGAGCCCTTTTGCGCAGCCACGGCGACGAGATGGTTCGTATATGTCGCGAAGACGTCCTTTCCGTTGACAAACGGCTTTATCACCACTTTCACGGTGTTGGTGAACGCCTCGGAGAGCGACACGGCCATCTGCTTCGGATATGTCGTCTCCTTGTTGTATTCGCCGTTCGCCGTCGCCGTCGTCCAGGTGGTGTCGCCGAACTTGAGCTCGATAGACGGCTTTTTCTGCGGGCCGATCTTGACATAGCGCTTGACGGAAGTGTTGAGCTGAGTGCCGCTTGTCGCCGAATAGACGTTCGTCTTGGCGCTCGACATGTAAACCCAAGCGCCCTGTCCTTCGGTTCCCTTCGCCCTGAGCGTGAACGGCTTGGACTTGTCGCCGGTCGAGATCAGTATCGGAAGCGCTATCTTGCCGTCGACGATCTCAGTCTTCCCGACCGGAGAGAGAATGCTGTCGTCGCCGGTCCAGATCCACATAGTCGCATAGTCGTCGCTGCTGCCGTAAGAGGCCTTGCCCGCGACTTCGATGGTGATGTCTGTGTACTTGCCGACGGCATCGGTCGAATTCTGGGCAATGGTGCGCCAAACGTAGGGATCGTCTTCCGTGCCCGCCGTGGTGGCGTCGTCGTAATGCTCCTCGAAGTCGATCGTGCGGATGTAGACGTTCTGCGGCGCACTTCTCGGTACGCCGATCTCGTCAGGCGGATTCTCTGCCGGATAGTGGGTCGCAACATCGGCCAACACGTCGTCTGCCACAAAGCTGAACACCGGAATCCTGCGCACGTCGGCTGCGGTTTCCACCCTGTTGTAGATGTTTGGATTCCTGACGAAATACGTTTCGCCAGGCGTCCCGGAAGCCGCCTCGTAGTTAAGGTTCATCAAGCTGACCGGCTCGGCTATGTCGCCCGCCTGAACGGTGTATTCGAAGAAGAGATCAGTGAAATACAGATTGCTGCGCAGGCCTGCGTCGTAGGTCGTGTTTGTCGTCGGCTTGCAGTCTACGAGGTCGGCCCAGCGAGGAACGCCGCCGATCACAAGGCCGAGCTGCGGTGCCATGTACGACGTGGAGCCAATGCTTAGCGCCTGCCACTCGTACTGCTGCGACCCGCCGTAGTCGGCGTTCAGCAAACGAACGCGGATCGTTATCGTCTCCTTGATCGTATGGGGGCTGTCAGGGTTGGGGTACGTTCTGCCGCCGTTCAGCAGCGAGTACGGATAGCCCTGCATTACGTCTATTGAGACGATGTCGCCGCCGTGCGCGAAAAACGCCGCACCGACAAAGCACGCCATCACCGCAGTTCTCAGTTTTCTACCGATCATGTTGATCATGTTCCACCTCTCTTCTTCTTTTCCAAAATCTGCCGGCGGACCTCCTCGCGGTCGCGCCTGAGCCGTTCATGGTTTGAAATCGCTATTTCTTTCGCAAGCCGCTTCTCCTCGGCCTCGAGCTCCTCCCGGCGTGCAGCGTCGGCAACTCCGTCCCGCAGCTCGACGACTATCTCCCGGCGCCTTTCGGTGCGCTCCCGCTGCGCCGCTTCCTCGCGCGCCGCTTCCTCGCGGCGAACGGCCGCGGCGGCGTCTTCTCCGTCGCATCCGGCGAAAATCGCGCACAGCAAGACTGCAGGAAGGACCTTAATAGTCATTGGTAACCTCCCATGTCTTGCTCCACGTGTTCGTCGATTGAAGCATGCTCGGATCGCGGTAATTCGTGCCATGACTCAAATCCCACCGATAGCCGTAGCTGGAGCCGGGATATTCCCACCAGCCGTAGCCGTATGCCGGGGACGACGGCGACATCGGGTCGAGCACCTCGATTCGCGCGGCAAAAGGATGGTCGCTGTCCTGAGCGTTGAAGCTGCCAGGGCCGAATACGAACGACGCCATCGGCCAGTAGTTGCTTCGCACGTCGATGCCGGGTGCGCCTTCCGGCTTGATAAGCGACATCGTGATCTTGAACGTTTCGCTCGTCCAGTTCTTGGTGCCAACGATGTCGCTCTTCTCGCCTCCGAGCCCCTGGAGCCGGTTGGGGGCGCGCACCACGTTGGAGACCTTGTTGGAAATAAACATCGACACGGTGACGACGCGGTTCGTGACCTTCACCGGCCAAACCCCCGTAACGTTCGGAGAACGGCGAACTTCGGTGACGACCGGCGGCGTGGGCACCGGTTTGTCGAGGTTTTCCGGCCCGCCCATTCCACCATACAGGTCGCAATCGACCGTAGGGTCCATGTCGAGCCAGTAGCGGTCCTTCAGCGGCAGATACTCCCGCAACCCGCCGGCGGAAAGCCCGCGGAAGAAACTGTTCGTGGAAATCTCGGTCCCAGCGAACGGCTTGCCGTCCGAAGTCCCGCCGAGAAGCCAGTTCATGACGGCGGGAGTGTAGGGATCGGCAGGGTCAAGCTTGCCGCGCAAGAGGACGTCCGAATCGGGTCCGGCCGAGGCGACGAGCGTCGCGCTGTTCTTCGCGCTTTCCTTGAAGGCGTACGTCCACATATTCGTACCGCCAATTCCCCCCGAACGCACTGCGGCGGAAACGACTTCGCTCGACGAGTCGCGCAAAAGCGACGACAATGCATGCCACGGAGCAGTCGCAAAGACGATGTTCGTCTCCACGTCCTGCGAAACGATTACGGTCTTCGCCGCAACGCACTCGCCCGCGTCGACGATCCAGACGAGATTGCCTGCCGTCGAAAGAGTAAGCCACACGTTCGTGCCGCCCGGCGGCAGGAACCAGTCCGACGGAATCTCCTGATTGGCGTTTATGCGCCCAGGCGTCATGTCCATCGTGTCGTTCCAGTCTTCCGGGGCGGCGCCTGCGTTCTGGAAGACGCCCGTGGACTTGATCGCCGCGTTAGTGTCGACGCCGACAAAACTCCACTCGCCCCACTTGGGATATAGACTGGTAAGCGTCGCAACGACGTTCGTTCCCGTCTTCTCCCGCGAATAGCGACCGTCGCCAAGAAGCCCCTGCACAACGATCTGGTGCTCGATCACGCCGGACGGACGGACAAGCTGGAAGCCGTAGCAGTCGCTCGCCGAAAGCTGCCCCGAGCCTGAACTCCAGTATGCATCCGCATCTGGATGCGCCTTGTTGGCGCTGGTAAGCGTAAGAAATGCGAAGTTGGGGTCGCCGCCCGAAGCTTCTTTTGTCGAAGGAATGCTGCCGGTCAGGCCAAGCGCCCCCATGAACGCCAAATCGCCCCATGCATTGTAGCGGTAGATGCGCCAGCCGGTCATGTCGTAGCCGGCGGGGAAGCAGATTTCCACGAACTGCTTCGCGTTGTTGCAGTTTTCGTCGGAGAAATTGACTTCGTTGAACCAGGCGCGGCCAGGCGAAACGGTGTCGAGCAGCGTGAACGGCGAGAACTTGGCCCCTTCGACTTCGTTCGGGTCGTCGAAGCCCCGATACCAAGACGGCATCTCCCACTGCGATGGGCCTATATCCGTCTGGTGCGAATCGCCGCCCTTGTCCCAGTACTTGACGGTGAAGTAGTACTGGACGATGCGGTAGCCAAGGGCGTCTTCCGCCTCGTAGGGTCCTGCGAGCGAAAGCGGAACCGAACCCGTAGAACGGTAGACGAGATTCGTGCCCTCCGCCGCGGCGAGGAGAACGTTCGTGACAGCACCGGGAGCGTCCTTCCAGTTGGCATAGCCCCAGGGCTCGGACGAAGGATAGAAACTCAGGTAAACCTCTGGCGCATGGCCGAGATCGACCTCGTCGGCAAGTCCCGTCACCTCGACCTCGGCCTGGAAGCCGAACTGCTCGCCGAGGAGCGGCTGCTGATCGCGCGAGGCAATGTCCAGGATCGCAGTGGACTCCGAAAGGCCGAGGCGGAACGGACGCGCATAGTCGAGTCGGAAGCCGACCTCGGGCTTCACGCGCTCGCGTATGACGATTTCATCGAGCACGACACGCGGCAACGGCGAAGGATACTCCGCCGCTTTCGCCGGCTTCATCGCAAAACGATCGTCGATGCCGTCAACCCCGGCAATGCCAAGTCGTATCGCGGCAAACTGCTCTTCTTCCGCGCACTTGACTGTGAAACGCTCGAAGAACGGCGAATCGACGACGATGTTCGTCACGGCCGTCCAGCTCTCGGACGACTGGTAGTCGCCCTTCTTCGCGCCCCAAACGGTCACGCAGCCGGATGAATATTTCGGGTCGCGCTTCGCCCTGAACGACACTTCGCCGATGTTGCGATTGGAAAGCGTCGGAGACTGGATAAACGGACTGTTCCCCTTGTAGTCGCTCTGGTCGCCCGTCACAAGAGTATCCACGGCAAGCGTATTGTTCAGCACGCCGGAGCTACCGTCGCCGGAGTCCTCCAGCGCCGCATAGCCATTGCCCTTTCCATCGTTCCATCCGGTCGTCAGGAAGTTCCAGCCCCACCAGGAATGAGAGTCTAACTCCGGCTCGTCAAGGCACCAGATGTCGGTGATGGTGACAGCCCCCCAGTTGACGTCGTACGTGTCGTTCGACCACGCTTTCTTGACGTTGTCCTGCGGTATGACGATGCGGAACACTCCGTTCGACGGCGCGCGCTCGCCAAGATAGAACGACCTCATGCCGCTTTCGCCCGCCGTGAACGTCCAGTTGGTGAGATTCTGCCATCCGTCCGAACCGGCGGCCTCCGCCGAACGGAGGTTGAGGTACGTATAGTTGCCCTTCCAGTACTCAAGCGAGAGCACAGCGTCCTCGCCGCAGTCGCAGAACTTGAAGAATATCGCGCCAAGACCCTGGAGATACGGAGTGCGAATGCCAACTGGATGCGTCCCGGAGGGAGAGCGGCGCGGGGCGAGAAGCGCCACGCGGTTCGTCACTGGCTTGCTCCCGACCTTCTCCACCTTGTTCGATATCCACGCCGCCGTGTGGTAGAAATCGTAGTAGTAGCCATTCGCCGACGACGCATTCGTGACCGAACCGTCCTGTCCGCACCATTGCGTCAGCGTGATGTTGTCGATGACGATGTCAGTGCGCACCGAGTCGGACGAGTCGCCGCCGTTCGCGAAACGCACCCAGCAAGGAACTGACGAGCGAAGACTCTTGACATACGGTTCGCCAAAGGAGAAGGAATTGACCTCGAACGCATCAAGGTCTGTCCATTCATCCTCCGAACCGACGGGCAATGTCTGAATGCGAACCGTCTGGGAAATGTTCGTGACGGCCTGAATGCCCCACGGCTGCGTAGAAGTAGATCCTTGAAACGCCTCCATGCGACCCGGCTGGTGCGCCCAACTGTCGAAATTGCTTCGCTGCAGTTCGGCCCCGTCGGCGCTCGCAAGCAGCGGCACGCTACCCTTCCAGCGACTGCCGCCGGGAACGGTCTCAACACCCTCCGTCGGAAGCGCCACCGTGCTGTTGGTATAGACGCGAGGATACAGTATTCTCGCAGGGCAGTTGCGCGAAAGCGCGCCGAATGTACCGAATCTTGCCAAGGGGCTCGTGTCCGTGCAGCCGATTTGCAGGAACTTCTTTTCGGAGTCAAACGTAAATGCGCCACCGCCGGACGACTTGTTGCTTTTTTGTGTTGTCGTGCCTTCGCCTTCATATCCAGCGCTGACACCGGCGGTGATAATTACCTTGTTCACTTCGTTGCTGAACGACATGTACATTCCGGAATAGCTCGTGCCGTCCTTGCCGAGCGGCAGCCGTTTTACGATTTCCGTCCGGTTTTTATTTTCGGCATTCCACCACCAGGAATTCTCTTCGCCATCTGTGCCGATGAAGTCGACGAGCGGCGTCGCTACATAGGAATTTCCGCTGACCGTCCACTTGTAGATTGCATGGCGGCATGTCGCGTATCTTCTCTTCGCTACGTTCGGATTCGTCCCCTCATCGGCATCGACATTGTAGATCGTGATGCGGTATTCGTAGCAGCCGACTCCAGGAACATATCCCGCGATCAGCGAGACGGACGCCTCGCCGGAGAAGCCTTCGAATTTCGCGGATTCGTCAAAGCATCCGAGCGCCGCGATAGTGTAGTTTTTCGACATTATGCTTCCCCAGCTCCAGGAAATGTCGCTGAATTCCGAGAACTGCGCAAGCCGCGCGTTGAAGGAGACGGTGTCGAGTCCGCCGGGAATCGGATTCTTGTCGATGAACTGGACCGATCCATTGCCGCGCCCTTCGAGCTGGACGGCGAAATCGGTCGAATTGGTCATGCCCCAGGCCTGCGCGACCCACAGCCCGTGCTCGGCAAGCCACCCCTTCGGCGTGCGCGCGCTCGCGAACGTCTTATTCATCCAGTAACCGTCTGGCGACAGCTGCTGCGTTCCCGTCAGCTTGAACTCCTCGTGCCAGGCATTCGCCGTCAGCGGCGTTTCGATGAACTGAGAAACGACATTGGTCGTCGAGCCGTCCGGCTGCCTTGCCGGGTACCTTTTCGTCGCCACCGTCGTCGAGTTGGTCTCGTGCGCCGACGAATAGAACTTGTCCGCGTCGTCGCGGTGAGACGATGACCACATGTTGAAATCCTGCCAGTCTGCATGGGAAATCGCAATCGCCCGCGTTTCGTCGTTGAACTGGAATTCCACGTAGCTCGCGACGTTCGTGAGATAGTGGAGTTTCGCGTAGAAGCCCGGCTCTTCGCCGG
This sequence comes from Kiritimatiellia bacterium, assembly GCA_017406465.1. GTDB lineage: Bacteria > Verrucomicrobiota > Kiritimatiellia > RFP12 > UBA1067 > UBA1067. Next base: position 70,119 of record JAFQYM010000027.1, read on the forward strand.
ATTTCACGAGAACGCCGGAATACGGCCTCTCGGAAATGTCGACCGGCTCGGCGGTTCTGGAAAGGAACACGTCAACGTTCGATTCGCTTTCGTCGAACTCGGTTGCGCCGTCCGTCTGGCGGTTCATCGCCTTGACGCTGAACGAGATGTCGCGCTCTGTCTTGTTGGTAACGACGACGAAGCCGCGCCACTGGTGGTCGCCGATGAGATCCATGGCGAGGTCTTCGCTTTTCTTGCTTTCTGTGGAGCCACCTATCGTTTCATCGATCGTGAGCACGACTTTTTCGTACGGACTCGCCCCTTCGCGGATGCGGACAAACCAGTTCGTGCCGCCGCTCGGGAGATTCACGAAACTTGCGCCGGCATGGGCCTCGACGGATGTGATTTCCTCCGTGTAGTCGCCGACGCCGACATCGAGGCCGGAATAATCGACGTACTCGTAGTAAGGAGCGCCGAGGACGAGCTCATACCAGTACTCGATGTCGCCTGGAAGCCCCGGCAGGTCGAGCGGACGCGTCGAGGCGTAGTCAATCGTAGGCGAAAGACGCACGCTCGCGAACTCGCCGTCGTCGGAAGTGGAGAACTTGCCATCGTGGTAGAAGCCCTGGTTCAGATAGCGCCAGCGGTAGTTGAACCTTGCGGAAACGATAAAAGCGTCCGTGTCTGGATTCTCGACGCCCCCATTCGTCAGGAACGACACTTTTCCGCGACCGAGAAGACCGTCCGACGACGGCGACGGAAACGCCTCAGTAAGCGCCATCCTCTGCCCGAGGACCGCCCGCCCCTGACGCGTCGGATCGTAGTCGCCATACGTCGTAATTGACGCCCGCATCGCAGGATATGATACGATTATATTGTCGAGGAGGAGGAAAGAGAGAAGGTCGTCCTTTTCGCCTCCAGCATCCGATACACGCTCAATCTTGAATCGAACCGGCTTTGTAATGTCGAGTTTCGCCCTAAGACGATAGAAGTTGTTTACAGTGCCGCCAACATCAACATCAAGCGTTACTATATCCGTTTCCGTCTGCGCAAATGCTGTGTCTATGACACCATTTGTGATCTTGATAGGCACGACATTTTTCACAACCTGCCAATTGGCGTTTGTAGTAATTGTGCCTGGTTCTGGCTCCGTCTCGTCAAAATCGCGGACAAACTCATCTGTCGGTGCAATATCTACAACCTCGCCAAGCGACGTTATGCAGTCCGTAGCATAGCTAATCTTAAGCTTGAAATATTCCGGCTTGACTTGGTCCTCGATTTTTCCACCATTTACTGCATCAAAGTAAATTGTCCCTATACCATCTTCAAAACAGGATGAATAGACGACGGCATCCGTAGTGTTCTGCATCACAATCTGGCCTGTACCCTGCTTTGTATGATTTGCACTACAATGTTCACCAATATCTCTGGCATTCGGAGAATCCCACGGCAAAGAAATCAACTGCGCACTGAGATTCCCGTTAGACTTGCGGAACATATTACCATGGCGGCAATTAATCAACGTCCAAAGACGATTACTCTTGTTGGCCGTCCATAGAATTGACTTTGTCTCATTAGAAAGACACAAATTTCTCTGCGTTCCTGTAAGTGCCACGGGGGCCAAATGTTCCCAGAACGTCGAATAGGATGGATCGTTGTCGGCATATCCCTGATTGTAAACTTCCGCCCCCGGTGTGACATCGGCGTTCATCAAAAGTACGCGCCCTTCCGCGCCGTGTTCGCGCGTAAGGGATATCGACGAATCGTGCTTAGACACGGAAACCTCAAACGGATCATTAGTCATTCCGGCCCAATAGTCCCCGGCATCGACATACGCAACAAGCTCGAAATCGCCCGCTGTCGCCGGCAACGTCTCGCCAATCGTCTCCTCGCCAGTCGCCACATTGCGGCAGAGAAGCTTGAAGTCGCCGTATGCAGGAACGCCAGCCGTGAAAGTAGGCGTATCGTTCGTCGCCCAGGCGGACGGGAACCAGGGATTTACCACCCAGTGATTGACGAGCGGCTGCTTTGCCTCGTCGCGCACAGCGCCACCAACTGACGTTGTTGCAGAACCCATTGTCGTGACGGGCGTTGACGTGTCGGGCATCGTCTGCCCGACGACCGGCCCCCAGCAGACATAGAACTTGTAGGACGACGAAAACTCCGGTAGCTGCACTTTGAACTCAGCCGTGCCATCCGTTGCCCACTTCGTGCAGGACGACGGCAGAATGCCATCCGTGCCATCCGCATTACAAAAGCGAATGTCACTGCCATCGTTGTAGATTGTCCTGTAGTCGAAAGTATTGGGAAGCTTTACAGTTACGCTCGCCGGTGAATCCAGCGTTCCCGTCGCCGTTACCGGCGCAAACCAGGCAAGCGCGTCAAGCGGAGATTCGGTTTCGCCAAGGACGCGGAACTTGAGCGTGACGGGCGTATTTTCAGAAACCGCCCCTTCGTATCCGTTCTCCGACGAAGGCGCTACGACGGCGCGCATGTAATATGTCCCGGCGGCAGGTGGATTCGCCGTATCATATATCATCGTCTGCCCTGACGGGAACGACTGGTACGCGGAATACTGATAAATAACATCGCCTATTTTTCGAGTGCATGTCGGCACTGTCGGCGAATCGCCGAGGCGGAAGCCGCGCATCTCGAGGTCTCTGATCCAGTTCTTTAGCGTAAGCGACGTGTCAATGACAGTGTTGCCGAAAGTAAACGACGTTGGAATGGACGACCCCGACGGCGCCTCGACTTCGGGGGCGGTCTTCTCGACCGTCTCGCCCCAGCACATGTAAAACTTGTCGCCTGCGGTCATTGCCGGCACTTCAACCGCGAAAGTGGCGCTACCATCGCCATTCCACGCCGAAAGTGCGCTTGGGTAGACATTCCCGTCAATGTCGCAGAACCGGACATCCGTACCGTCGTTATACGAGGCAACCCAGTCGTGCGTCGCGGGAACGGTGAAAGACACCTTGCCGGCCTCGACAGCCGAAGGCGCTGTAACCGTCGAGAAATACTTAAGCGAACCGTCTTTAAGAGGAGTCTTGGTCTCGCCGAGGATGCGGAACGTTACCGTCTGAGCGGCAACGCCGGAGTACGGACCGTAGTTGTCAGTTCCCGTCTCTTCGGGTATCGAAACACTGAGCGTATACGTCCCTGGCTCGGTCGGACACTCCGAGGACTCATTGCTGCTCGAATCAATGTACTTTACAACAGGCGTGCCGATCTTGTATGTGTATTCCGGCGTCGACGGCGTTTCGCCAACGCGCCAGCTCGGCATCGCAAGGTCTTTGATGTAGTTTTGAAGTGTCTTTGATGTATCGCGGACGATGTTATCAACGGTCGGCGCGAGCGACAGCGCGGTTGAGCTGGATGGCGGCTCCCATGTCGGGGCCGTGCCGCCTTCGACAAGTCCCCAGCAGAGGAAGACCTGCTTTGTGGCGCTCATGTTGTCTATTTCGACAGTGATCGTCACCGCACCGTTATCGCTCCATTCAACCGTCTGCGGATAGACCTTGCCATTGGCCGAACAGACACAAAGAGAAGATGTCTCGTTGTCTTCCGTCTTGTACTGGAAACTTGGTGGCAGCGTGAACCTAATGAGAGCCGTTCCAGAACCTATGTAACCCGGGAACGTAATCGGGACATAAAAACCAAGGTTTGCGTTGGGCGATTCGGTCGCACCAAGGATTTTGAACTGCACGGGCCCCGCATTCGCGCCGTAATAGTTATCAGTCTCGGCAATCGATGCCTTGATCCAGTAGTCGCCGGGAGTCGTTGGCAGGGTCGTCGTGTACCCGCTATCTTCAGCAGTAGAATACTCAAAAGTCGGCTCGGAAGGATCATCAGTGACTTTATATGACACAACTGGGGCTACTGGGCTACCCTCTACCCAGCCGTCCTGAACGAGCGTCAAGCTGTTCGATGCCTTGACGATGTGCCAAGTAATGGTCAAAGGATCTGTCGAACCGCCAGTGCCCTTCCAGCAGGAACCGTCTTTCGGCGTCGCCGTAAAAGTATAAGTGCCGACGGCCGTCTGCTTGAGGCTTTCGGGGGCGACCGACAAGTCGCAATCCGACGGATCGTATTCAGGCCAGATGTTTTGCGAAGAGCCGGTGTATTCAAAGTCTTTCGCAACCGGCGGAGTAATCTCGCCATAGATTTTTGTCACACGGATAATAACTATGCCGCTGCCACCCTTGGCGCTCTTGCGACTATTGTCGACGCTGCCGCCGCCGCCGCCACCGCCAATCCCATCGGTGCCAGCCGTAGCCCTGTTTGACGAGTTTCTCGCGCCGCCCTTGCCAGAGTTGTCGCCAAGGCCGCCCAAGCCCTGCTGTCCGTTTGTATTCGCGCCGCCGCCGCCGCCTGGCGCGTAGGTGACAGTCGCACCTGTGATTGCACTCTCCTTGCCGGCACCGCCCTTACCGCCATAACCGCTCGTCGAAGACGTTACTGAGCCACCAATGCCGCCAGCACCGCCGCCACCGGCACCACCGCCAGCCGCCGAACCCTCGCCGCCGGCATTTCCTTGGCCGTCTTCAGCAGCACCGCCGGCAATTGAATCTCCCCCGGCGTCATACGAAGAGCCGCCGCCGCTGCCACCAGGATTACCTGCACCTGCACCAGCCGCCGCACCGCCGCCGCCGCCTTTAGCAATGCGCTGGAAACCAGATGAAACGATGCTGGAGGGACTTCCATCCTCGCCGTTTCCCGAACCAACCGCCGCGCCACCCGCGCCAACCGCAATTGTATATGCGCCGGGAGCAAGGGAAATGCCGTTCTGTTCAATCATGCCGCCGCCGCCGCCGCCGCCGCCAGAGCCCTTTGTGCTTTGCACCGTTGCCGTAGCGCCAGCACCGCCTGCACCGCCGCCGCCGACTACGAGGATCCAGACCTTTGACTGGTTGGACAAGTTGAAATTGAATTCCGTGCCCGTCTGGGTATAGACATAGAGCGCCTCGCCAGACGCGAGAGTGTCGGCAGTTACGGTTACGTCAGTCGCATTGGAGACGACGGTAGCGATGTCGGCGCCAAAAGCGCTGCGGGCGGTCGCGAGAGACGCGATCGTCAGAATTGCAGCGAATATGGACGCCATGCGTTTCATTGGCTATTTCTTTTCCTTTGCGTCTGCGGCGGCCTTGGCGCGATCGGCTTGTTCCTTGAGCATCCGTTCGCGGATGATGGCCATATTGACAATGCGTTGCTTCTCGAGTTCGGCGGCGACTTCGGTATACTGTTTCTCAAGTTCCTTCGTCTTCTCGCTCTCCGGGTCTTCTGCGCGAGCGGCTTCGAGCTCGCGCAGAATCTTGTGGCCGCGAGAAGCGGTTTCGCGCTGCGCATCCATGCGCTCGCGCAAGACTTTTGCATACTCGGGGTCTTTGGAGCGGTCGATGACCGGCGGTGGAACATTTTCTTTTTTCTCTGGCGAGCAGCCGCCGGAGCATCCAGACAAGGCGAGGAGTGTGGCGGCGAAGGCGAGAGTGGCGAAGCGATGCACGAGCATAGCGCACGACGAGCCGCCGCGATGCGGCGCGAAGCTTTGCGCGAGCGTCGCAAGCGACGCCGCAAATCTCACTTTACCAATCACTATTCTTTCCCCGTTTTCGTTTCTCTACAGTGTTTTTACATTGTGTTTTCAGGCCTTTTACAGCTTGTCAACAGATTAGTGCACAGGCAAATATTTCACTTCGAATGATTCGAAGAGACTATTCGCCTATGTCCAATCGTTTGCATTATACCACAAAACTGTTTGCGTGGGGGAAATTTTTTAGGGTGGTGGTTAGGGAGTTGCACGCGGCACGCTACCATTGGTTTTGTTTTAGGGTCACTTTTAGGGTCTATTAGAGTCATTTAGGGTCACGGTAGCGTCTCAAGACCCTACCCGACCCTACTCGACTCTACCCGACCCTACCAGACCCTAACCAGACTCTATCAGACCCTACCAGACCCTACCAGACCCTACCAGACCCTACCAGACCCTAACCAGACTCTATCAGACCCTACCAGACCCTACCAGACCCTAACCAGACTCTATCAGACCCTACCCGACCCTACCAGACCCTACCAGACCCTACCAGACCCTAACCAGACTCTATCAGACCCTACCAGACCCTACCAGACCCTAACCAGACTCTATCAGACCCTACCAGACTCTAAAAGACCCTATCAGACTCTATCAGACTCTAAAAGACCCTAATACCCATAAATCCTCTTGACCTCCATGATCTTCCTCGCCCGCTCCCTGTTGACCTCCATCATCGAGAGCCCATCAGTCTTAACATCCACCTTGCAATCAAAGCAGCGCCACTTATACTCCAAAACTCCATTACTACTCGTCGTCCCGTCACTCATAAGCTTGCCGCATTTAGGGCACTTCACGCCATAGCTCTTCGCCTCCTTCATCGCCGCATCACGATTTTTTGCTGCCGCCTCCTTGGCCGCCGGCTTCATCCGACCACGCAAGTCGCCAGACTCCTTAAACTGCTTCTCTAACGCCTCAAGCTGGCGATGGAGAAGGTAGTCTTCCTGCTTTAGCAGCACAATTGCCATATTGGCGACCACTTCACCATCCCTCTGCTCGGCGATGGCGAGATAGGGGGCGGAGTCGAGATGCTCCTTTGCGAAGTTGCGGAGCCATGTGATTTCTTTTCCATTCTTATTCCACTGCCTAAGTCGCCGAGTGCGGAGGTAGTCCTCGAAGTCAGTCAGGAGTTCCTTTAGAGAGGCCTTGGCGACATTGACGAGCTTGATTTCGGTTTCGGCGTTGGTGGAGGAGGCGGCGACGCCTTCGGCGATGTTTTGTTTGCCGCTGCGGGCGGCCTGGATCATTTGATCGACGGTGCGGTCGCCTTTAGTGAGATATTTTTGGCAGAAGTGGTAGGTTAGGTCGAAGATGACTGTTGCTTTTTTAAAGGTCAGGAGTTCCTTATAGTTGCCTCGATTTTTCAAGATGATGTTCATTAGGACAGTTCCTTTTTTTAGGGTCAGTTAGGGTCGATTAGGGTCAGTTAGAGGCGATTAGAGGTGGGTAGAGGCGGTTGGTGTTGGGGTTAGAGGCGGTTGTCTATTTGCAGTTTTGTTTAGGGTTGGTGATTGGAGTTAGAGTTGGGTTGGTTGGTGTTGGGGTTAGAGCTGGTTGTCTATTTGCAGTTTTGTTTAGGGTTGGTGATTAGGAGGTTAGGATCGAGTAGGGTTTTAGAGTCTGATGGTTCAATTGCGCTTATATGATACCATAGAAAGGCAGAGTGAAATGAGTTATGAATGGGTTTTTATTGGGTCTTTTTTGACCCACAGCAACTATCCACCTATCTATTTACTCGCCCCTACTCGACTCTACCCGACCCTAACCCGACCCTATCAGACCTTAATCGACTCTACTCGACCCTATCAGACCTTAATCGACTCTAATCGACCCTATCAGACCTTAATCGACTCTAATCGACCCTATCAGACCTTAATCGACTCTACTCGACCCTGCCGTCCCCAAACTTCAACCATTAGTACAAAAAGCCAAAGAGCCAAAGCGGTATTTTGTTTCCGATTCCTGTTTCGACGCCATCGTTGACGACATAGCTGTCAGGAACATCCTTTATCTGCATAAAACCCTTGCCTCTGCCTCCTACCTCGAAAAGGTGCCGTCCATCGACAAGGAAGTCCCCCTGCGGCGGATAGGAGACTTTGTGCCCTGCACAGCGAAGCTGGTTGAGGAAAAACGTCTCCCGAACCGTCCCGCTGTTTGTTCCAACCGTAAGCGCATGCATGATATTTGTATTGTCGCAGTATATCTTGTCCGGGCGAGAGAGGTTCCCAAGACTCGCAGACTTTGACGACAACAAGGAAAGTATGCCCGCACGCTCAAGCGCGTAAAGTATCTTAAGCCCTTGGTTCCTGTCTGTCTCGAGTTGTGCATACAGTTCGTTCATCTTCGGAACCTGCGGACAGGACTCCGCAAGAATCATGAGCATCTTTTTTGCCTTCATGACGGTCGCGAGCGTGACTTCTTCCGTCTCTGGCCAGTCCCGTTCCAGCATTTGCGACACAATCTGCGAAATGCGCTCATGATATCCGCCGCGTGCAGACTTGTAGAACGGATAGTATCCTCCTTCAAGATACTTTCCGAAATGCTTAAGGACCTTGGCTTTCGAAACAATCTCCCGCGCGATGACTCGATGGTTTTTAAGGATTTCTTCGAGCGAATGCTTTTCAAACCTGCCGACCCCCTCGAATTCAAGGAACTCGCGGAACGAAAGTCCTTTCAGCTCGTATGTCCGTTGGCGCCTCGACAAATCCCCGCCGCCCGCGTTCAACTTCATCAGCGAAGAACCACTGTAAACGACCTTCATCTTTGGATAGTCGTCATATATGTTCTTCACAAGCGTCTGCCACGGCTTGAAGTAGTGTACCTCGTCAAGAAACAGCCGTTCGAAGCCGTTGTTATGCAGCCACTCGACAACATCGAGAGGGCTGTGGTTGGCGAACCAAAGACTATCGAGTGAAACATAGAACGACTTGGCGCACTCTGCGGGATGCTCCTTGAGATACTGGAGCATCATTGTCGTCTTGCCCGTTCCTTTCGCGCCCTTTATGCACACAAGACGGTCGTCCCAGTCTATCTCCGCGTAAAGCGGCCTATGGTGCATCGTATCTGTCTCCTCAAGGCGTCGATCAAGCGCCGCCGCCAACGGTGCCATTTCACTATCTTCCATATCACCCCCTCATAATGGTTCCAAACATTTTTTAATTGCCAAAAAAGTGTTTCCAAACATTTCACAAAAATTATACCATTATTCCCAGAAGGGTGCAAGCCCCCCTAAAACAAAAACCCGCGGCGTTTCTGCCGCGGGCGTTGATCCATTCTGATCTAATGGAAGTCATCCAGCTATTGCAGGTGATACGCGGATGGTCAGACCTAACGCATCAAGCACACGCATTACCGTCGCCATAGTCGGATTACCACCGGGCGCAAAAGCTCGATAGAGATTCTCCCTGCCGACTTTTGCCTTGCGCGCAACTTTGCTCATGCCTTCGGCCCTTGCTACATCGCCAAGTGCAACAGTCAGAAACTCGGGGTCGTTCTCCTCGATGGCTGCTTCAATATAGGCGGCACGCGCCTCGGGCGTCTTAAGGGACTCAGTAACATCCCAGTTGTACAGTTTTGTTTTCACAATGTCCTTCAGCTTACTGTACCACTTTGTGTCAATGCCTTGTCTGCCTTACTGTTTTCATGGCGCATATTGTAGCATATATATCACAATCTGGTCAAGAGACACCGATTCATTTTCTCGCCGCGAAACCTCGCGGCGCTCTCAAATCGCCGCGCTTGTTGCGCGGCGTAAAGAAGTTGTTTTTACAAGTTGTTCCAGTTGTTTCCCCATACACGCTCTACATGTTCTACACGGCTGAAAACTCTCATCACCAAAACAAAAACCCGCGGCGTTTCTGCCGCGGGCAAGTTAGCCAACAACTCTCTCCAGCAATGGCACATTGCCAAAGTGAGCATCTAACGAATACACCACTGCCCCCTTCGCGATCGCACATGCAGCAATCCACAAATCATTCTGCGGTATTGGCGTTCCGTTCTTCTTGAGGACCCTGAAGATGCGGGCATAGGCATCTGCTATGTCCTCGGACATCTCTACAACCTTCACCGCCTCATCCTCCAGAAATGAATCCAGCATAGACAACTGAATGCGCCCAGCATTGGTATCGGGATCTGCCCCGGCCTTATACTCGCCGATAACGATTGTCGGTACAACGACCGTCTCATACCCCGCAATATTCTTCGCTATCCGGTCATCGCCGCGAAGAAACCTTATGAGGACATTCGTATCAAGAAGGAGAGATTTCATTTCCACATTTCCTCGTCGATTGTCGAAAACGCCTTCTGGCTCTCCTCAAGCTCCTTGCAGTCGACATCTTTCAGGGCTCCGCAGAATCTCGCAAGATTATTCTGCGGCATTGACGACGAACGGCGTCTGACGAATCCCACCACAGGCGCAATAATTTCCTTTAGTGCGGCGTTTACGCTCTGTCCTCTCTTTGCAGAATAGGCACGAATGGCCTCAATAAAATCTTTCTCTGCTCGAAATGTAAGTGCCGCAACATGCATGTTTTTCTCCTTGCATCATTTTATGCATCATATTATTGCATAATAATGCATCACTGTCAATAGCCCCCGAAACAAAAACCCGCGGCGTTCTGCCGCGGGCTTTGTTTTAGGTCCTATCGAACTATGCCTTAGTCAGCATTTTCAATGGCAATCGCAACCTTGTAGAATTCGCTTGTCTCAGAGCCAGAACCAGAACCAGGCGCGAAGCCAGCTGCCTCTGTAGCCGAGCCAAGCACATAGGTCGCCTTCGCCTCTGCCGGCCATTCAGCCGTAAGCGATGCCTTCTCATAGACCTTGAGCGTCACCTTGTAGGTGGTGGTGACATCAAGCGACACCTTAACCTTGCCTTCGGAAGTAAACTCAATAGTCGCATTAAGCTCTTCGATGTCACCAGTCTCCTCGTTGAAGAGGCCGAGCGCATACGCCTGAGCATAGGTCATGCCAGATGCCGCATCAGCAACATCGCCGAGCGTCTTGCCCGTGGGCAGCTTCGCCTCAAGAGCCGCCTTAGTCGTCGGATCAATCGTGAAGGTCTTGCCGGTTTCGCCGCCATCGAAGTCGCCAGTGCCGCTGCCGGACGCAATCGACCAGTCGACGTTATAGTCTTCGGTGCTGCCGCCAATCCATGCATAGCCGACGAAGAGCTTGAACGTTGTGGTATAGTTGTCAGCCAAAGTCTGCGTGGGCTCATCTCCATCCAGCTCAAACGCCACACCCTCAAGGTCCTCATCGTATGTCACACCAGTCTTCGGTGTGCCATCTGCAACAAGACCAAGCTTAGCCGTAGGAATTGTGACCTCAATCGGATCGATATCAGCACCCTGCGTGAACGCGATGTTATCAACGGCACCCGAACCCTGGAAGGAAAGGGCGGTGATTTCTCCTGCGCTCGGGCGCCCCTTCCGGAGAAGGCTCGGGAAAATGGAATAATTATTCGCCGTCATATACCTCTGCGCACGCGCATTAAGCACATAGTCCCCGACATACTCCTCGTTAATCGGACAAGTCGCTGTCGCAACGGCAGTACCGTCAATAAAGACCACAAAGCCATCACCCAATGCGCCAGTATCTTCACTGTCAATCTCCTTAAGAGCTTTTACCTGAAGACGATGCCACGAGTTGTTTTCAAGTTTTGTGGCTGTCGCATAATTTGTGGCAACAACCGACAACCCCATATCATCGTTCACAAACCCAGCCGTGATCATTAGTGTGCACTGCGTCGGATCCGCTTCATTGTCAGCAAGCCAGATGCAGAGCTTGTCGCCACCATCAACATCGGGCGTAGGCGGAGTTTCAGGGTCGGCCGCCGTGAACTGAACGAGCGTGTCGATATAGAGGCCGTCGCCAATATCAACCGCAGTGCCACCCGCCTGGGCATAGCGCGAAATCAGCGGCGCACTATCAAGCTTGAGATATTGGGAATTACCATCAGCCACCTCGTATTCGCCGTTCCAATTGGAGATGACGGCAACGCCAGATTCGAGGTCGGCAATCTCCAGCCAGACTTTCGTTTCCACTTCGGCTAGATTACCAGCATCGTCCTTGCCCGTGTCAAGGTCATTGCCCGCCACATAAGCGGCAGTCTCAAACCCCGTGCCCGTATTGAGCGGATCACCGTTAGCCGCGCCAACCGCGAAAACCGCAACCGCCGTAACTGACAATATTGTCATTAGTTTTTTCATGTTCTTTACTCCCTTTTGTCTTTGAAATTTATTGTGCATTTTTCCCAGACACCACGTATGATACCATATTCTCCTCTCCCCCGCAAGGGGGAAAATAAAAAAATTTTCACCCGTCTGGGGGAAGAGTTTTCAGGGGGCAGGGGGCAGGGGTCAGGAGTCAGGGGTCACATATCCTTGCATGAGATTCCAAGTACGCGGCCGAGCTTGGCTCTTTCTGCGGGATTCTTTGTGAAGAACGCCTCCACTTTCTTATTGAGCGCCCCCATGTTCAACCTCTCCGCATCGGTCTTGACCTCGTAGAAATCAAGCCGCCCATCCCTGGCATCCTCGCAGACGATATCGATTTCGTTTTCACCCTTTCTATCCCACCACCCGGCGATCTTGCGATAGTGCGACTCTGCGGCGAACTTCCAGTGAAAGTACCTTTCCAGCGCATAACCGGCAAAAGTGCTGAAGTCGCGTTTGACGATGACACGCAAATCATCGAGCCGCTTCAGTTCGATCATGTCGGAATACCCGAACACAAACCTGAACCAAAAGCGGAAGAAGCAGTCGTTGATCTGGTAGACGCAGTTCTTGTTCGCCGTTTTCTCGAACAGCGGGCGCCTCTTGGCAATAAGGCCATACTGTGTCTCAAGCCGCGTCAGATATCCCCCCACTTCCATTCCAACTTCGTTGACGATCTGCGCGTACGTCGTTCGCCCCGATGCGATTGCGGCAAGGATTGTAAAATAGGTGCCATATTCCTTGCCAAACTCGTCAGCAAGAATCGTGCGGCCTTCGTCAATGAAGGACGTTATGCCGCCAAACACGGTGTCAATCATGGCGTCGCGAGTCGTAGCCCCGCTTTCCATCAGCAACTCGACATAGCGGGGAACACCGCCCGAAATGGCCCATAGCGCGAGAAGATCCTCATTTGAATAATGAGGACTAAAATCGAAGAGTATATTCTTAAGCACAGACGTCTCGAACGCCACAACGTCAAGTCGTCCTGTATTTCGGCCATAAAGCGGCTGGGAGTCATCAAAAAAAATCTTGTTCATCAATCGGTTGACGCTTCCGCAGACGACAAGGTTTATCTTTGAATCAGAATGGTATCGATCCCAGATTCCTGCCATCTCTGCATAGATCGAGTCGTCAACCTGGTCAAATTCCTGGAACTCGTCGAGCACGAGCGTAAAGGGGCGCGACACCGATTCTTTAATCAAATCCTCAAAGAGATCAGCAAACCGCTCGCAGCGACCTCTTATCGCGATGCCAAGGACTCGCTCTGCCTCGCGTTGGTGGTTTTCACACTGAACCTTCTCTGTTTTTTTCGTGATGACAAGGTGAACGTATGGGGAAACACCATCATCAAATGCTTGGCGGATTAGTTGTGTCTTCCCAATACGACGACGTCCCGTCACCACGGTAAAACGCGCAAACTTGCGCGAAATATCGCGTTGCTTTCTTAATTCACCAATTTCTTTCTCTCGCCCATAAAATTTCATCCCCACCTCCCATATAGCAACCATTCCGTTGCCAACCACTTGGTTGCCAACCGCCCGTTAGTATACCAAAGCTTTCGCATTCTTGGCAAGGGGCAATTTTTTAGGGGTCAGGGGTCGTAACCGCCCCTTGCGGGGGTTCGCGACCCATAGGGAAGCGAACACGCCGAGCGGAGCGAGTGCCGAGGAGTCAGTGCGCAGGGGTTAGGGGTTAGGGGGCTGGGCTCTTCTCGGAAAGATTAAGGGGCATGCCTTCCTTTACATATCTTCAAGCGAAAAAGAATTTCATCGAGCTTCCCTTCTGCCAGCATTTAAAGAAACGCACATTTCGGAAATGTCCATTTCTGAACTGCGGGTATTTTACTAAATTCCTGTTTTGGCTGTCAATCACCCAAATGCTCGGGTATTTTTGGGGACAGTGGTGAAGCGGCGGCGAAGGCGGGGGTCACATGTCTTCTAAACTCAGGCCGACATAGTCGCAGGACCATCCACTCGGCAGATTGCCGCACTTGCGAAAGAATGCATCGGCCTTCTTCTCAAGCGATTGGAGAGATATGTCTCGCTTGTCGCGTTTTATCTCGGCAAATCGCACCCGTCGGTTGAGTTCGTCCTCGCAGACGAGATCAATCTCGTTCTCTCCCTTCCTGTCCCACCAGCTGCCGATACGCGTATATGTTGTATCCTCTTTGAATCGTGCGCGAAAGTAGCTCTCTAACGCCTCGCCGGAATAAACATCGAAATCGCGCCTTACAATCTCAAGGAGTTCGGAAAACCTCCCTAACTCGATAAGGTACTGGTATTTGTAGATGAACCTAAACCAAAACCTGAAGAATCGATCCTCTATTTTGTAGAGACTGCTTCTGCCGCTTGATGCGCCCTTGAACGGTAGCTTTTTCTCAAGAATGCCATACTCGACCTCTAACTTCGAAAGATAGGCACCAGGATCAACTCCAACCGCATTCTTTATAGCGCCGTAGCTCGTATCGCCGGCGGCAACCGCCGAAAGAATCGAGAAGTAGGTTCCATAGTCCTTTCCAAATTCCTGCACAAGCACGGCTCGCCCTTCGTCTATCATAGGCGAACTGCGCCTAAAGACCGCCTCAAGCATGCCATCGCGCGTCACCGCCTCCTCGTCCATCAGTTCCTCAACATAACGCGCAACACCACCCGTCAAGGTCCAAAGCGCCAAAAGATCGTCCGGAGCATAGTTGTGGTCTGGGGAATATGTCGACAATATGTTCTTCAACACCGATATTTTAAAAGGCTCAAGCGTAATCTTGCCAGTATTGCGCCCATAGAGGGGTTCGCCTGCATCAAAGAATATCCGCCCCATAAGTCGATTAACGCTTCCACACACGACAAGGTTAATTCGCGCCGTCTTGTGAAGAGAATCCCAAATGCCCGCCATCTCGCTGAATACACTTTGATTGACCCGAAAGAACTCCTGAAACTCGTCGATGACCAGCGTGATCGGTCGCTTGGTGGCCTCCTGCATGACCCACTTGAAGAGAGCGGCAAATGAATCTGCGCGTCCTGGCAACTGTAAACCAAGAACATACTCTGCGACACCTTGCATAGTCTTGCACAGTTCTCGTTCTGTGCTCCTTGTCACAAGCCAATAGATATATGGCATATCCCCCAGCGCGTGATGGATAAGTTCCGTCTTTCCAACTCGACGACGCCCGGTAAGAACCGTAAACCGGCTCGCTTTGGCCGCCAGATTACGCAACCGACGTAGTTCGTCGATTTCCTCTTCTCTTCCAAAGAACTCCATAAGTCAATCTCCTTGGCTCACAACAGCTCAATTGACATTTGCTTAATAGCCATTTGCTTAACGGCCATTTGATTAGGTGCATTGTATCATACTATCCTTAGCATCGCAAGAGGGAAAATGAAAAAAATTTCACCCGCATGGGGGAAGAGTTTTTAGGGTATTTTTGGGGACAGACCCCACGATAGCCAATAAAATCAAGGGTTTGAAGGGCCCATCCCTCTACACGCTCTACGCGTTCTACACGACTAAAACCACAGGCGCTGACGCGCGACCACGAACCGCGGCGCATCTGACGCGCGGCTAACGCCGCTTTAGCCGACGCGTCGACGCCGTGGCTTGAAGGTCGCAGTTGATTTTCTTTAGCTTTATGTGGATTACCTTGCGGTGCGACCTTCGCGCGGCGTCCCCGCGCCGTCTCGACCTTCGGTCTGCGTCAGATGCCCGCGTCACGAAAACTGCCTTCGCAGTTCACGAAAACGCCCGCTTCGCGGGCTTCACGAAAAACTCTCGGATTGTTTGCGACGTGCATTTTCTGCGAATGCAAATTTTTGCTATAATTCGCGTCATGAGTCGTCAAATGATATATCCAGACGAGTGCTACGCCATTCGCGGTGCGGTCTACGAGGTCTACCGCGAACTCGGAAGCGGTTTTAGGGAAGAGGTGTACCAGCAGTGCCTTGAACGCGAGTTCGCGGCTCGCGGCATACCATTTGACTCAAAGAAGGAGCTTCGCATCTTTTACAAAGGCGCACCTATTGAGAAAACATATGTCCCCGACTTTTATTGCTACGGGAAGATCATAGTTGAGATCAAGGCCGTGGAGTCATTGACCAAGGAACACAGGTCGCAGTTGATGAATTACCTTCGGCTGACCAGCAGCAAGCTTGGTCTGCTCGTCAATTTTGGCGCCTATCCGAAGGCCGTTGTCGAACAGTGGGCTAACTGATTCCTTCGTGGTTGCCGTTTTTCGTGTACCGCGACGTAGGCGCCCCTTGAGGATTTCGTGCTTTTCGTGAAGCCCGCGAAGCGGGCGTTTTCGTGCGCCACGAAGGTGGTTTTCGTGACGCTGCGGCTTGTCGTGGGCCGAAGGCCGAAAGGGCGCGGCGGCGCGTGGCGAAGGTCGTTCCCTCGTAGTGACCGAGGTTACAGGATGAAGCCTCCAAACGACCTTCTGGCCAACGCGCTGCCGCGCCCTTTCAGGCGGCGGAACGCCGCACGGCAAGCCGGCAGCGTTTCGTGGTCGCGCGCCAGCGCAAACACTGTTTCCCAACCCTCTACACGCTCTACACGGCTATCGACTAAAGCGGGAGCGCGATTCGAACGGTCGTTCCTTCGCCGATCTCGCTCGAAATCGTGATCTTCCCGCCAAGCTCCGCCGTGCGGCGCTCCATGCCCGAAAGCCCGTAGTGCCCCTCCTTGCGCGCCACCGCCGTGTCAAACCCAGAGCCGTCGTCCGCAACCGTCATCGCAAGCCCCTTCTCGCCGAACACGATCCTTACCTTGACATGCTTCGAATGGCCGCGGTCAATCGCGTTCCCGACCGCCTCCTGCAGAATAAGGAGTATAGTGCCTGCGAAATTGTGCGCGATCTTGCGCTCCTCACCCTCGTTCGCGATTTCGACGATTCCCTCCCACTGCGGGAGACGCCGCGCGACGAACTGGATAAGCTCGATAAGCGACTCCGGGCCCTCGCTTTCCTCGTTCATCGCCCAAAGAGTCGACCTCAAGCCGGACTGCGTGTGCTTCAGGGCATCGTTCACCTTCTCGAGCTGCGCCCTCGATTCGTCGGCACCCTCGGGAAGATAGTTCATCGCCGCCTTGAGCCGGAACGTCGCGCCGGCGAGATACTGCTGGAAGCCGTCGTGGAGGTCGGCGGCAAGGCGCAACCTTTCGCGGCGCGCGGCGTCGGCCTCGATCTTGACGCGTTCGCGCTGGCGCACCGACTCGGCGAGCTCCTGCGTGCGCCGCGCAACCATCCGCCGCAGCGTCAACGTCCACACGGCGAGCGCCGCGGCGAGGAAGCACACCCACATCAATATAAAGAGAAGCCGCCCCACCGTCCAGAAAGGCGCACGGCGAATGACCTCGACAGCATCGGGCGTCGGGGGAATCAGCTCGACATTTTCTATGCGGCCGAAGATCCCCTCTTCGTAGTTCTCGATGGACGTCCAAGTCAAGACGCCCTTCACGCGCACGGTCGCGCCCTGCACGAGATTTGCGGGAAGCGCCTCTTCGAGCGCCCATGGAATCTCGACCTGGAGATTCGCGTCCCCTTCGCCGACGAGCAGCTGTGTCGTCGTCTGGCGGCGGTTGATGTCGCGGAGAAGTCCCTCGGTCACGACAACGCCGCCGTAGAGGTCGGTGTTGCCAAACGGCATGAGTCGCGAGAAGAGATTTGCGATGCCAGTTTCAAGCGGCGGCGGAATGGCGGCCATGGCATGGCCTTCGACGGTGATCGTCGCGTCGGCGATGCGGCGCTTCGTCGTCATTTCGCGCTCGCCCTCGACATGGACGAGATCGCCGATCTTCACCGAAGGCGCGCCCTTCTCGCCCTGCACGCGCCAGTGTACGCCCGCCGCGTCGTCGATAAAGAAGAACGACAAGTCGCCGCGCTGGAACGTCACTACGCCCGTAAGATTAGTCGTCGCGGCATTCGCCGCACCCGCGGCAAGCACGAGAATTAGGAGTACTAAATTTTTCATGTGTTACTTCTCCTAAAAGTTTTTCGCAATTTCTGCTGCGGGCGTTGTATTGTGCTTAGAAATTACAAACCCAGAAGTTGGCTATAGTCTCGTTTCTTGTAAAGAATCCTATCCACAAAAACCTGAGTGTCCGTAATTCGATAGAATATCAAATAATTGCGAACTGGAAGAAAGCGGTATCCTTCTTTTAAGAAAGGTATGCCCTCTACAAGACTACCTACAAATGGAAATCCCTCTAATGACTCGGCTCCATCCAAGATTGCATTAACTGTCTCATGTGCCGCAGCCGGATTTTCCAATTCGCACGAAATGTAATCGAATATCTCGTCCAAGTCACACCTTGACAAAGGCGAATATACAAGGGTGCGATCAGACATTGGCTCGTTCTCCGAAATGCGCCCTCATATTTTCTTTTGAAATCCATCCGTCGGTTTCACCAGAAGTGCGACCCCGCATAAGCTCAAAACTCAACCGTCCTGCCGCCTCAACAGCAGAATAATCCTCAATGTCTATAAGGACATAGCGGCCTGTCCCATTTTTTGTCAGATAAACAGGATGTCCCACCTTGACATTCTTAAGAACATCTGGGTAATTCCGAAGTTCAGATACTGGTTTTATCAGCGGCATAATTATTCTCCAAATTTTTCGAAAGAATTATAGCAAAATTTTTCGCACTCCGTCAACCGTTAGGTAATTTGACCCAACCCTTGCAGCAAGATCAATTTTGAATTTTGGGGACCACACGATAGGCCGTAAAATCAAGGGTTTGACGGGGCCTGTCCCCAAATTCCGTCCCCAAATTCATTGTTTTATCCCCTTTTCCCAAGTACGATGACACAATGATACCAAATTCTTGCGATTAAGTCAATGCATCACCCATCTTTTGCGGATTTTAGTGCCCAATCGTCTGTTTAATTGCAGATTAAGCACTAAAATCATAGAGTCAGCCCCTTCTGACACAGTACGAGTGACACAGTAGCGGGGGCGGGAGAGCGGGCGTCACATGTCGTCTATTGACAGAAGGCCTGTTTTGTAGTGGAGATTGCGCTTGCCGGGGTTCTTGGCAAAGAATGCCTCCACTTTTTCGGCAAGGCGGGTCGCGTCGAATCGCGAAGCGTCAGTCTTTACCTCGTAGAACGCAAGCGTTTCGGCAATCTCGTCTTCGCAAACGATATCAATCTCGTTTTCGCCTTTCCTGTCCCACCACGCGCCGATTCGCGTGCAGCCCTTGTCCTCGACAATCTTCGCCGTGAAATAGCGCTCCAGCGCATAGCCGCTGAAAACGCCAAAGTCCCTTTCGGCAATGTCCCGCATCCGGTCTCGACGGCCAAGCTCGTTTAGGTAGCTCAACTTATGCACGAATCGAAACCAGAATCGGAAAAAACAGTCGTCGACCTGGAAGTGGGCGTTCTTCGACGTCGGCTTCCCGAAGATTGGCTGTTTCTTTTCGACAATGGAATACTGGTCCTCCAGCTTGGCGAGAAATCCTCCGACTTCGGTGCCAAGAAGGTTTTTCAACTCCGCAGAAGTCGTCTGCCCCGCGGAAATCGCCGCAAGCAGCGTAAAATACGTTCCGTAGTCAGAGCCGAATTCGTCGGCAAGAATCGTCCTGCCCTCTGGAATGTATGCCGACAGCGGCGAGAATATCTCCTCAAGCATCTCCGCCTTAGTGAATGCGTGCGCCGACATCATCATGTCGACATACCGCGCAACGCCTCCGCTAACCGTCCAAAGTGCAAGCAAATCGCTGTTCGTGTAGTCTGGCTTGTAGCAGCGGAATATCTCCTTTAGAAGCGAGGGGCCAAAGGGCTTGAGCATCAAAGTTCCGGTGTTGCGTCCGTACAGCGGCTGCGAATCGTCGAAGAATATCTTGTTCATGAGGCGATTTACGCTGCCGTTGACGACAAGATTCAGCTTCGTTTTGTTGTGGTACTCGTCCCAGATGTGCTGTATGTCGCCGTAAACGCCTGGGTTTGTGCGGTCAAACTCCTGGAACTCGTCGATGACAAGAGTGTAGGGGCGCCTCTCGGCCTCTTTCATCAATTCTCGGAAGAGTTCGCCGAATCTTGTGCATGTTCCGTGTATTCCAAGATGCAGAACCCTCTCCGCCTCTTCCTGAAGCTGGGCGCAAAGCGTGACTTCTGGCTGCCGCGTGATGGGCAAATTCAAGTATGGTGTCTTGCCATCGTCAAATGCCTCGCGGGAAAGTTCGGTCTTTCCCACTCGCCTCCGGCCAGTCAAGACCGTAAAACGCGATCTCTCTTGAGAAAGTTCGCGCACCTTTCTAAGTTCTTTCAATTCGACTTCACGCCCGAAGAATCTCATAAAGTAACTCCTTCGCAACCCTCGTTACGAAATGTCTGTTTCGTTAACGGTCGTTTCGTTTGCAAATAGTATCATATTATGTCTCTCCCCGTCAATAGGGATTTTAGACTAGAGTTTACCCATTTTTTAGCTTCTGCCGGTCCGCCCCTCGCCAAAGCCGCCGAATTTAACTCCGATCAGCAGGGCTCTCGCTACCGCTCCGCAGAATTACATTTGCTTCGCACCCTTCATTCGTGTCTCGCTGAGCGACGCATGTCGGCTTTGAGCTGGAGGAGGCCTCCTCCAGACCTCCTCTGGCGTGCGGGGATCGGCTGTCATGTCTTCTAACCCTGCCGAAGGCAGCTCAAGAAGACAATTCGACGCACTGAATTGCCGTTAAGACATCGCGAAGCTGCGGAGCGGTAGCGGGAGCCCTAACGCTCGGAGTTTCTTTTTGTCAGGAGA
>JAFQYM010000028.1 GCA_017406465.1 Kiritimatiellia bacterium
GCGCCAATCGGCAGTTCCGGCACGTCCATGCGCCGGCACTTTGCGACTACGCCGGCATCCTCAAGCCACTCAACGCAGCCCCAGTAGTCCTTGCGCGTCGCGCCCTTCGAAACCGTCGCCCACTGGAACTTGCGGTTCTCCCTGGCAAGATGCGCCGGTATGGAATCGAAAACCGCCTGAATGCGGACGGGATCCAGCCCCTCGGCATACTTGCGTATGTCCGCGCGGTAATCGTTGAGTATGCGTCGCTGCGTCTGCGGAATGTCCTCGAACGTGCCTTTCGTGAAGTACGTCTCAAGGACATCCGGCATTCCGCCAGTCACGCAATAGTCAAGAAACAACCTGTCCATCGTGTTCTTGACTGCCGCGCCGAACGGACGACATGCAAACGCCGGCTGCAGCAGATCGGCAATCTGTCCGTCGCCGTAACCGCACCCCCACAGGAATTCCTCGAAGTCCAGCGAACGCATGGTCTCCGTTTCCTGATAGCCGACGCTGTAGCTCTTTACGCGCTTGACCTGTATGCCTAGCAGCGAACCGCTGCATATCACGTCAAAGCGTCCGTCCTGCGCAAAGAACTTGAGAGCCGTCGCGATTTCGGGAAACTCCTGGAGCTCGTCGAAGAACAGCAAAGTGCTCCCCGGGGTGAAATGCAGACCGGGGTCTATGGCGGAAATGTTCCTGACAATGTTGTCAACTGAAAATCCATCGCGAACGATTTCCTTGAATTCCGGTCGCTCGACAAAGTTGATTTCGATGTACGACTCGTAGCCCGTCTCCGCAAAGTGCCGTACGGTCTCTGTCTTGCCAACCTGCCGCGCACCATTTATCATAAGCGGCAAGCTATTCTCCCGCGCCTTCCAATCTTTAAGGAAGGCGTCAAACTTGCGACGCAGATATAAAATCGGCTTTTTAGGCTTCATGTTCGCACATTTTACCATAAAAGGATGCCGGAAAGCAACGAAATTCGGTTTTTATGAGCGAACTTTGCATTATCTCCGCCACTTTTATGAGCGAACTCTATGCCATGCAAGCCACTTTTATGAGTGAAATTACTTAGACGCTCATGAAGCCGAGGCCGTTTCCGCCGAATCTGGAGAACTGGGCCGCCGAACATGTTGATGATGGCGTTGCGGAAAGCGGTGCGGATCTCGTTGTTCAGATCCTTCTGGGTCTGGTTGCGGAACTTGCCGACCTTGTTGAAAGGTTGAAAAGTTGAAGGGTTGAAGGGTTGGCTAGGCGGCCGGGGCGTCGAAGTGAAGGTTGTAGGAGGCGTTGACGGTCGCTTCGAGGCGGAATTGCTGCGGGATGGCCGACAGCTGCGCGTCGGCGTCTTTGCCGGCGGCGTTGACCGCCCCCTCGTCGAACGTCGACCAGTCCTGGTCGGCGAGGGTGGAGAGGTTGCCGGCGGGGATGGTGATGTCAAGGGTGGTTTCCTCGTAGCTGGCGGTGTCGTCCACTTTCGTTTCGCCCTGGGCGGTGAAGAGGAAGCCGATGCCTTCGGTGATGGTCACCGAAGCCTTGATCGAGCCGTCCTCCGCCTTGCCGAGCGTCCAGGTCAGGGGTTTTTGGAAGGGGTTTGGGGCTCCCTTGCGTCCGCCCGCGAGCGACATTTCGTGTCCGCCATTGGACAGGGTGGAGACGAAGGCGTTCTTGACCATGCTCGGAGCGTATTGCGTGACGATCGACATCAGGAGGCCCGTCTGCTTCTTCACGTTGGCCGAGGCGGCCTTGTAGGTGGCCTTGTCGTCGCCCGTGATGAATTGGACGAGCTGGTCGCGCGCGGTTTCGTAGTTCGTGGTCGAGACCTTGCCGCCTCCCGGCAGGTTGACGGTCATTCCGCCGGCCACCACGTCGCGGTTGAACTGGTAGTGCACGCAGTCGAAGTCCTCGGTGCGGTTGCCGCCTCCGTCTTTCCGGACGAGGTTCTTGTTGACGAGGAACGCGAAGGTGTTGACGAGGTCCTTGCGGGTCTCTTCCTGGAGTTTGGCGTTGAAGCGGCCGAGTTTCTCCATGACGGGGGCGTTCTGCGGGGCGCCCGAGGCGTCGAGGATGAAGGTCTGCATCGTCTTGGCGGCGGGGCTCGTTCCGCCGGCCGTCTTGGCGAGCGCCTTCCTGCCGGACTCCTCGAGGGTTTCGGTGAACTGGATGGGGGTGGACGTGGAAGAGCCGTCGAGGGCGACGGTAGTCTCCCAGTGGAACTTGACGGGCATGCCCTCGGGCTCGGAGTAACGGATGGTGATGGCGCCGGTTTCGTCGTTGCGCGAGAGGGTGTAGGTGAGCGGGATGTGCTCGGTGCCGATGCCGCCCTGGATGCCCTGCTCCGGCAACAGCGGCAGGAGCGGCTGGTGCGCGGCCTGCGAAAGCGCGCGCATCACGCTGGAGGCCTGGCTCACGTGGACCTTGCCGCAGAGGGTCTCGATCCTGTTGGCGATGACGGCGTTGCCAGCGCCGCCGTTCTTCCCGTCGGCGGTGAACGTCTCCTGGCCGATATGGACGGTGAAGTGGTTCTGTTCCGCGCTGAGGATGCGCGTCCCGTCGAGATACTTCGGGTTCTCCGGGCGCACGAAGTCGCCCAGAATGCGGCTGCGTCCGCCCTTGGTCGAGCCGTCGATTTCCTCGATCTTCATCGTGGTGGGCGAGTAGTCGGGCAGCGTCTTGGGTTTGGGGCCTTTGCCCTCGGCGGCGGCCAGCGCCTCCGCGAGGGTGCAGCCGCTCTGCTCGATGTAGTTCGAGACCTCCATGAGCTTGCCCTGGTTCGTGCCGTATTTCTCGTAGAGTTTGTTCATGAAGACGTCGTTGACGTCGTGCGAGGAGGTGTCCGGCGGAATGTCGAGGTCCGGCACGAGCACGGCGTTGATGTGCGTGCGGTCGAGCTTGCCGGAGTTCTTGAGCTCCACGATTTCGTCGAAATGCCGCAGGATTCTCGAGAGCGTGTCGGAGTTGGCGACGACGTTCGTGGCGCCTTTCGGCTGGGGGGATGGCGGTTCGAGCGCGGCGAACACGGCATAGACGACCTGGCGCTTTTCGGGGGAGAGCTGCGCGACGGTGCCCGTGCAGCCGGAGCCGTTGCCGCGGGCGAAGAAGTTCATCGCCTTGTTGTTTTCGATGCCGAACGCCTTCTCCGGGTCCGGCGCGGCGAGGTTGAACGTCGGGTCGAGAGCGATGTCCTCGAAGACGAACTTCTCGAAGCCCATGAGACCCTCTTTCGTGAGGAACGTGCTGCCGGCGTTCTTTTCGGTGAGCGTGTTGCAATTCTTGGACTTGACGTTGGCGGCGGTGTTCTCGAACCACGTCTTGAAGGTGTCCATGAGTTTCAGGCCCGCCTTGAAATTGTCCGCCGAAGCGGTGAAGCGCCCGCCGTATTGGAAAAGGCGGCGCTCGGAGCTGGCCGGGTCCAGCGTCTTCGTGAGCGCGTCCGCGTCGCTGCAGCCGGTCGCGGACTTGATGAACGCGAAGGCCTCCGCGAGCATCGGGAGCTCGCTCTTGTGGTAGCCGGCCGCGAGGACCTTCCCCTGCATGGCCGCATCCTTCGCGAAGCGCTTCGCCGTCTCGTTGATGGACCGAAGCCCTGCGACGTCGATTCCCCTGGCCGCGCCGCGCGCGATGCCGTAGAGGAAATTCGGCGTGGGCGACATGTCCTTCGGCATCGCGGCGAGGGCTTCCCGCAGGATGCGTCCGGCGGCCGTGCCGGCGCCGAAGGCGGCGAGCTTCTTCTCCGGCGGCAGCTGCGCGAGGCCGGCTTCGTCCGCCGCCTTCATGAGCGCCTGCGCGAAGAGCGGCTGCATGTCCGGCTTGCCGAGGGTGGCGGCGAGCTGGGCGGGGGTGGTGGTCGGCCTGCCCATGTACGTGTCCACCTGGGTCACGCCGTCCGAGAGTTCCCTTTCGTCCGCGTCGATTGCCTTCTGGACGTCGCCGCCCGCCAGGAACCTCTCCAGTTTCACCGCGAGATTCGGAGACTTGTCCAGCGCCATGAAAAGCAGCAGCGGCACGCCCTTGATCGTTTCGTCCGCGCCGATTTCGCGGGCACCCGCGTAGAGTGCCGGAATCTTCGACTCCGCGCTTGCGTGCAATTTGCCGATTTCCTCGAAAATCTTCGCCATCGGCGCCTTGGCGGCGAATGCGTCCGCCAGCGGCTTGACGTCGATTTCCCCGGCAAGCGCCTTGGCCTTGGCCAGGTCGAGGCGCTTGAAGCTGCTGATGCCCAGCAAATGCTGCTTTACGCGGTCGACGGCATCGCCGGAAAGCCCGAGGGCGTCGGCGCCGCGCAGGAATTCCGCGTGCGCATGCGCCGTCTTCTGCGCCAGTTTCTTGAACTCCGCCGTGATTTCTTCGGGCGTGCCGGCCTTGACCTTTCCCGTGAGGATGTCGGTCTTGAGCGCATCGCCCTGCTTGGTTGCCAGGTACTCGAAGGAGGCGAGTTCCCCGTTCGCCGGATTCCACTTCACCCCGACTTCCCTGGCGAACGCCTCGTTCATGAAGTCTTTGAGCTTTGCTTTGGCATCGATCGCTGCCGCCGCCTTGGCGGTCGTCTCGCGGATCGTGCCCATCGCGCCGTTGAGGATCGCCTTGGCCTCGTCCGCCGTTTTCGCCTCCGCGAGGGCGCGGAACGTCTCCGGCATGATTTTTTCCAGATTCCCCCTTATGTCCGCGCAGCCGGAGGTCTTCCGGCCCATTTCGCGCAGCAATCCTTCGACGGTCCTCTCGACCAGGTTCAACGCGCTTTGCCTGAAGCAGTTCGCGCGGTAGACCTCGCGGAGGTTGTCGGCCGTCACGGCCTTTCCTTCCTCCGTCATCTTCTCCACATCCTCGCGCAAAGTGGAGTCTTTCACCAGGCGGGAGACGGGCTTGTCCGCCTGCGCCACCGCCCCCTTGCCGAAAACCGCCGTCGCCTCCGCCCGGACGGAATCGGCCATCTCTTTGATCTCGAACGGAATCGGTTTCCCGACCGAGGTGGTCAGGCAGAACGCAATCGCAGCGTTGCGCTTTTTGAGATTCGTGCCGCCGGCCAGGAGGAGATACGCCTCGTCGAGCATCCGGATGGTCTCGCGCTCGCTCTTGGAGCTCGCGAACAGGATCTTCTGCCCGTTTTCGGTCGTGTATTCCAGGACGCAGTTCCCCTCGGCCTTGGGGTTGCCTTTCGCATTCGCGATGATCGCGTCGCGCTGCGCGAGGATCGTTTTCAGCATCTCGCCGCGGTCCTCGCCGGCGACCTCCGCCGCATTGCCCTCGATGATTTTCTGGAAATTCGCGATTTCCTCCGACTCCGTCATGGTGCGGCGGACGGAGTCGCTCGCCGCGCGGCGGTATTGCTCAAGGTTGTGCAGCGTTGTCTGGTTGGTCCCGTAGAGCTGCGCCGACGTCTTGAACGCCTTCTGCCCGTGCTCGGCGCGCGAGGCGTTGATGGCGGCGGCGTTGCGGTCGATGATGTCGCGGATCTGCTGGCGCGACAGCGGCTTGAGCGAACGCCCGGCCAGCGCCTTCGGCGCCGTCTCGTCGGGCGCCAGCCCCAGCTCCTTGCGGATATTGTTGATTTCGGCCATGCCCACGCCGTTCGCGGAAAGCGCCTTCATGAAGGCGTTCTTGATCGCCAGGACTTCCTCATGGGAAATCGACTTCGTGTTCGCGCTCAGGCGATGGACATGGTTGTTGATCTTGGTGAGCTTGGATTCGCTCTTGAGCGCCACTTCGCCGGCGTTATAGTCGCCAGTCGCCATCTTCTGGAACTGGTCGAGCGAGATGTTGAGGTTCGCGAGATTGATTGCCATAACTTTGTGTGACTCTTTGAAAAGTTGAAAGGTTGAAAGGTTAAAAGAGGAAACGCCGCGGGGCCGCTAGACGCTGATGAAGCCGGCGTGGTTGGTGTAGGCGGGCTGCTCCGCCCTCGCCGCGGGGGCGATGGCGAATGTTGCCAATGCCACCAGTGTTGCCAATAACCAATGCCCGAATCGGCTTCCAATTGGCAATTGGAACTGGGAATTATCACACTTCCGCATTGGCGACATTCCCCTAGTTCCCGCTACGCGAGTAGGCGCGGATGCCGATCTTGATGTCGCCGACGCCGTTTATGAAGGTTTCGAGGGCGCGGGTGCGGTCGGCGTTGAGGGACGAGGCGGGGATGACGATGAGCCACTTGTCGTTCCACACAGAGCGTCCAACGAGGCGCGTGGACTTGAAGTCGTCGCCGACGCGCAACGTCGAGTGGCGACGGATCGTCGCGACGGAGTCGCTCGTGCCGTCGAGGCCCGAGAAGGACGAGATCCAGAAGTCGTCGTCCAGCTGGGTCGATCCTATCGTGTACGGCAGCGGCAGAACCTGATCGACGACGCTCCACTTCACGAGCTTGCGCGAGTTGCCCGCCGGTGCGCGCATGTAGTCGTTTCCGACAGGCACGAGGTAGATGTTCGGCTCGACGGCAAGTCCGCTGGTCGTCTGCGTCGTCAGATCGTCGTAGCCATCGAAATCGACTCCGACGGCGGCAATCTTAGTGGCGTAGTCGGCGCTCGAGAACTGCGATTCGCCGCCTTGCAGCGTCTTTCCGAAGAAGTTCTCGGCGTTGTTGATCGAGGTCGAGAACGGGATGATCAGGCCCGGCTCCTTCACGACGACCGCATTGCTTTCGAGCGGCTGGCAGTAGCGGACGAAGTCGGAGTTGGAGCGGATGTCGTCCACCCAGTACTTCCTCAGCTCGCGTCTCCACGCATCATCGCCGGAAGCGTCCGGTTTGATCCGGAAGAGTTCGTACCTGAGCGAGAACCACTTCTCCGGCTTGTCCGGATTGTTGATGCCGTAGCGTCCCTTGAGAACATTCCAGTTCTCCTTCATCCTATGGACGATGTCATAGAGTCCGCCGTCCGTCGTCGCGGAGCCGATGGTGACGTCTTCCTGTCCGAGAGAGCGCGTGGCGATGATCTCGGAGAGGAACTTCTTTCCGCTCTGCGGATCGGTGGAGAGAAGTCCCGTCTCGTAGTCGTAGACCTTCGCAAGCTCCCAGACGTAGCGCTGGGCGGTGTCGAAGGCGGTGGAGTACTTAGCGAGCACGGCGTTGCGCTGGACGCGGTTGTACATGTCGAGGTAGCGGCGCGCGGTCGCCTTGTTCGCGATCTTGCGGCGCCAGGCTGCGCGCTCGTCCTGAAGCATCTCGCCCTTGTAGACCTCGGCGCGGTACTCGGCCTCGGCTGCGGAAAGCGCTCCGAACTTCTCGGAAACCATCATGGCGGCGCCGTCGAACTCGAGCGCGGACATGAGCATCGTGTCGCGCATCTCCACGACTGTGTCGTAGATGCTGTTGCCGACCTCCCAGAGGCCAAGTATGACATCGAGCGCCGTCTTGATGCCCTCGGCCCTGTCCTTGGCCGCAGAAGCGACATCGATCGCCGTCTTCGCCGTCGTGAGCGCAGTCACTGTGGCCGGAGTTGTGGCGGCGTTGGCTACGGCCTGCGGGTCGGTGACTACGGTCGTGCCCGCGCCCGTCACCTTGGGCACGGATGCCGCAGTCAGCGACTGAATTTTGTAAACGTGCTCGTACTCAGACTCAAGTCCCTCGATCACGGATTGCTTGACGGTGATTACGGTGCCGAGTATCGCCTCGGAGACAACCGACTGCGCGAGCATACGGGGCAGGTCTTTCTTCAGTTTGAGTTGGACCTCCTTCCACGTTATGTCCATCACCATGCGCTTGATGTCGATCTCGAAGATTGCGTCCTGCAGTTCCTTGTAGGCGAGCAAGAAGTTGCGGTATGCCGTCTGGATGCTGCCCTCGGTGGCGCGCTCGCCGGTTACGAGTACCGGCTTTATGCGGATGCCGCCGGGGCTGACGGTGTACTCAAGCGAGTATTCGATCGGCGCCGACTGCTTGCCGGAACCCATCAGCAGCTTGCGGATGTTGGCCGGCAGATACGGAGCAACCGTGCCGATTTCGTCATCGGTCCCAAGCTCGCCGACACTCGTGCCAAGATCGAAGCCCTGGAGGGATAGATTGCCTTGCGCGTCCTTGGATATGGTCAGGTCGCTGTAGCCGGCGGCGTTGCCCCACAAAAGCTTCCAGGAGTTGGTGAACTGCGTGACGAGCTCGTCGCTGATTCCATACGGAGCGAGATCCATGTAGTTGTAGTTGTAGAGGTCCGGACCCTCGTAGCCCTGCGGATAGGTGCCTCCCGGGCCGATGTCGCCCGAGAACGGCGTGCCGTAGATGGCGATGAGCTGGTTGTTGTAGGCGAGTTCCTGCTCGGAGATCTCGTCGATGATATCCGTCTCCTCCTTGGAGAGCTGGACAAGCCTGTTGCCGTACAAGTTGGCGTAGTCGAGCGCCGTCTTGCAGTTGGCGAGGGCCCTTTCGGCGCGCTCAAGTATCTGCTCGAAGTGCGAGTCCTTCTCGTCGAGCCTGTCGGGGTCGATGTCGAACGGAATCGTGTTGTCGGAAAGTCCGAGGGGATTGAGTCCGGCCTCTGTCGCGGCGAGGCGGTTTTCGACGGCGCGCACGGCGTCGCAGATGACGGGCAGCTGCGCGGCGGTGGTGCGGTCGATCTTCGCGATTCCCCTGTCCGTGAACGCCTGGTACGGCGCATCGTTGGTCGGCAGGAGCGCGTTCGCCGTCATCCAGCCGTATGCGGCCATCAAGCCTGTGCGCGTCGCCCACTCGCCGTAGCCGAACGCCTGCTCTTCGTTCTCGTCGCGGTATCCGCCGGCCACGCCGTCGTTGTCGCGGTATTGCTTGCGCACCGTGAGATCCATCGCGTCAAGACCGATCTGAGCGAGTTTCGCGACCGCATCGGCGAATTTCTCTTCGTCCTGGTAATCGACGTTCGCGAGCTTCTGGTCCATGAGCATCTCGCCCATGGCGGCAGTCCAGTCGAAGAGCGGATTTCTCAGGAGGCGGTAGTAGCCGGAGAGCACGGAAAGGTAGTGTCCCCAGGCGTCGCCGTGACCCTGCGGATACTGCGCCGCCGCGCAGTTTACGTCAAGTGCGCCGTCGCGTGCGCGGATGCCGTAGTTGGCGACATATGCGGTCTCGCCCTCGGTGAGACCCTTCGTGAAGTTCCAGGCGAGACGGTTGTAGCAAGGCGCCTCCGTCATGCGCGGATAGGCGGTTGATGCAGAACGTCCGCGCAATAGCGCGAGTTCCTCGTCGAGGAGCGACGGAACCTGGTTCGCGAAGCAGAACACCGAACTCGGCAGATTGAGCGTACTCTCCTCCATGTCGTCAAGCGTGCGCTGGGAGACGAGCGGGTTCTTCGCGTCGGAATACGCCTCCGCGCCGAGGAGCGAGTAGAACTCGCCCATGCGCGTCTGCGCCAGCATAAGCTGCTTCGAGAGGTCCACGTTCGGCGAACCCGACGCCTGAAGAACCATTTCGGCACGGTTGAAGAGAGTCTGGTAGAGCTCCAGGAGGCCGACCTCGGTGAGGTTGTCGTTGTTGAGGGCGACGTCGCCCTGGTAGGGACGTCCGATTTCCTCCATCATGGAGATCCAGGAATCAGCCTTCTGTTCGTAGAAGTCCTCCACGCGCTGGGCGAACGGCGTGACCTCGTTGAGTACGCGCTGCAGCCACCCTTCGGCGAGCTGCTCGGGAGCCCATTCGCTCCACTCGCCGCCGACCGTGTAATAGGGGATGGTGCCGGGCTTTGCGCGGTAACGGAGCGTGTAGTAGGTGTTCACGTACTCGTCGGGCCTTGCGCCCTTCGCGCCGAGTAGAATCGAGTAGAGACCGGAGTCGGCGCGGTAGTATTCCCATGGCGGGAGTTCGTAGTTTGCGGTGGCGAGCGTGCCGTCGGTCGATGGCGTCGCGCGACGCCACTCGAATTCATAATCGCCGGAGGCGCTGCCGAGCGGCGTACGATACTGCAGCGTCAGCTGCTCGGAGAGCTTGTTCAGCGGATCCTTCAGGACCGCGATACCGTCCACGTAGAGCTCGGGGATGACGCGCAGCACCTTCATCGAGATCGGCAGACCTGGCTTGACCTGCTGCGGATCCGGGTTGTCGTTTTCGATGAGCGTCACCCATCCGCTGCCCGCGCCGTTCGCGACGAGCGCGTAGTGATCGACCGGCAGATAGGTTCCCATAGGCATGCGCTCGGCGATTCTGGCCGTGAACTTCACGTCGACCAGCAGTTCGCCGGCGAATAGCAGGTAATGCAGGAAGTTCCTCTCGTTGTCCCATTCGAGGCCTGTGAATTTCCTGAGCCCCGACGACTCCCACTCCTTCCTCAGGTCGCTGGGACTCGCCATGTCCGTCAAGTCCTGCCATGTGGTGCTGACAATCTCCCAGGAGCAAGTGACGCAAGTGCCGTCGTTATTGGCGGGCATCGGCCCGGTGACGAGTTTGTATTCGCCAAGCTCAAGCACGGTCTTGAACTTCGAGATCTCGAAGTTCTCCTTGTCGAGCTTGTTGGTCCACACAGTAAAAGCATTCATCGAAGGGAAGCTGTAGAGCCTGCGCACGACGTGATCCTCCTCGCGGATAGGAGCGTCTTGCGGAACGAACGCCGGTGATTCAGCTGTCGCAAGAGTATCCACCGCCGCGTCCCACGCCTTCTTCTTAGTGTTTTCGGCATCGAGCGTGCAGATATCCTTGATAGCCTGGCGTTCGACGTCGGTCAGCACATTGAGCTGCAGATACGAGCCGCCCGACTCCTTCTCGACGCGGCGGCCAATGAGGCACATGCGATCCGAGGGATCCGCGTTAGTGTCGATGTAGAAGCGGTCGCTGATGGACGGCGGCAGCCCCGTGAAGTAGTACTTGCCCTTGCGCAACGTCGCCGTGCCGGAGGGACCGACCTCGAACCCGTACTCGCTCGCGAAGTTGGAGTCTATCGGCAGCTCCTCCTCGGATGTCTGCACGACCGTCGGGTCGATGAGGCTTACGACTGTGTGGATGCCGTCCGCCGGCATCGGGTAGGCGACTGCCATCGACGCGGCGTTCCAGACTTCGGGGAGTCCGTTCTCGGCGACGGTCAACACCTGGCCGACGCGCATAGTCGGCACCGAGTTGGTGGACGGCCAGTCGGCCTTCCAGGTCCAGTCCAGCGAGTTTTTGATGTTCTTGATGTCATCAGCCGAAGGCGATGGTATTTTTTCGCAGTTCATCCAGCCGACGACGGTATCCGACGCCAGCTGGTTGTCTCCGAGCGAGGGACAGTAGAATCCCGGTTGCATCGGGTAGGAGTACCTGACGAGCGCCATGCCGTCGCGCCTCGCCCACATCTGGTTCTTGCGGTCCTTGTACACCACCGCGCTGTCGTCCAGCGTCGAGACCGAGACGGCGTAGTCGCTGTCGGTGCCCCAACCCGGCACCTTGACGATTGGCGCCGGCGGGAGCATAGGATTGCCCACGATGACCGAGTTCTCGAATTTTTGATGTGCGCTATTGCACGATACGACCAGGTATGCCTGCATGGCGCCCTTGCCGTTGCGCGGATACATCACCATCACGACCGGCTCCGACAGCCCGTACTGGTTGAGGTCGTTTCTGAGCGCCCAGGCAATGCGCTCGCCGCTAGTGTCCACCTCGAGGAACGCATGTTCCTCATTAGGATTGAAGCCAACGGCGGAAAGATCGTTTTCGTAATAGAGTTCCGGCGCGACGTCTCCTTCCGCCAGGAACCTGAGGCTGAAAGCCTTGGGCGCGCCTGCGCCGAGCATCGCGCAGTTGCGGCAGCGCAGCGTGTTGCCCTTGGCGTCCATCGCGGTCCTGATGGTCCCGTTGGTGCCGAGCGTCGCGAGGTCGTTGTCGGTGAAGCTGAAGTCGAACACCGAGTCTTCCTCCTCGGACGGCCCTTCGCCGTCGCCGTACCAGAGCGCAAGCTTGTCGAGCGCAACGTATGTCGCCGAAACGCCCGTCTCGTCCTCGACTGCACCGACTGTCGCCGCAATGCCGAAGCCCTTCGCCGAGTCGGGGACCTTCACGGACACGGCGTTCCACCGGCCAGCCACGACGGACACCGCCATGTTCGTCTCGCTGGTCGTGAACACCACCTGCCATCCGTCCTCGCCTGTGCGCTCGAGACGCGTTTCGACTACGGCCGCATCTGGATTGCGCTTGTCTCCGAAGACCAACCGCACGAGACGTCCGGGCGTCGCCGGCACGTCAGTCGGCACATAGACCGAAAAGCCCGCATAAACCGTCTCGTCGCCCTGCGCAACCGTTGCTCCGCCTGCGTTCACAGATGCCGTGGATCCTTCCTCCGACAGCATGAGCGAACGGCCGCCACACGCCTTCATCGCGGGATCGAGCGAGCCGAGTCCTGACGACAGGGCGATTTCGGGCAGGAGTCCCTTGGCCATCGTCGTCTCCCAGTTGGCGCGGTAGTTCTGCACCAGCGCCGGATAGGTGACGGGCGCGGGCATCCTTTCGTCCTGGAAGTTCGCGCGCCACCAAACCTGTATGACGCCGCTCGATTCGTTTACGGCGTAGATCGACGACTCGAGCGAGGCGTACGGATCGGCGTTCGCCGTCGCCGAGCCGTCCGCGTCCAGCGCCGCGGAAAGGTCCGGCGCGCCGCTTGTTCCCGCCGGACGGTGGTAGAGGCGCGGATTCCAGTTGCGCCCAGACGATTCCTTCTCGTAGATAAAGCCCGCAAGCTTGTCGTCCACACGCTCGGACATCGCCCGCGCCGCCTCTCCGGCCTCGACTCCGAGGCGCGGCTTGATCTCGATGCCTACCGGCCAGTCGAAGGTCCACGGCGTCGCGACAACGCTCTCGCGGTAGTCGGTCATCTCGACCGGCATGTACCACGGGCAGCCGGCGCCGTCGGCATTCGTCAGCCGCAGAAGTATCTTGCCGCCGTTTCCGCCGCGGAGCGTTACTTCGCCCGTGCTCTGGCTGACGGGGGCCGAGACTGTCTCAGGCATGCGGAACTTCGCCTCGACGACGTAATTCGTCGGCACGAGGAACGGGCAGCCGGACTCCGCGTCCGACGGCGCCACCACGACGCGTATCGGTTTCTGCGGCCAGCTGACGAGATACCAGTCGTGCTCGAAGGTCCAGCGCGTCTTCATCGGGTCGGCCGTCTGCCAGTAGATGTCGGCCTTCCACGGCATGGCGATGCCTTCGGAGCTGGTGGTGACGTCCGTCGGCGCGATTGCGAAGATCTTGCCGTGGTCGGGATCGGTCGCCTCCTCGCCCTCGGCGGCCTTGTACTGCTCCAAGTACGGCGAGTACGTGTCGTTGCCTTCACGCGCGAGTCCTGCGGACACGACCGCATAGAGATTCTCGGTGCCATAACCGCCTCCGGCAGGCTTCAGCGAGTCGCCGACTTCGGCGTACAGCGTGTTGACGGCGGGCGGGCACACCTCGACTACGATGTGCGCGACCATGTGGTCCTTCGTCTCCGTGTCGTAGTACGCGAGCACGAACTGCCCCTGCGGACATCTTGTGATCGTCCCGCTCTTCTCGTCGACCGTGTAGCGGAACGTCAGCATCTTCGCACCGGAAGGATTGAAGTCGAGACCATAGACGATGTTGGACACGCCCTTCGACGTTTCCCCGAGCTCGCTCGAAAGGAGATTGGCGTCGCCGAAGAACCTGACGTACTTCCCGGACAGATCGACGAACGCGGCCGTGTTCTCCTCGTCCGCGCGCGTCGCGAAGATCCTGTACGGACGCGACGACGACGACGCGCCGATCTTGTAGGTCTGCTCCGTTTGCGTATTGTCCTTCTTCACCCACTTCACCGTCACGGCGCCGCTCGAGACGAAGAGAACCCTCTCCAGCGGATCCTTCGCCCCGGTGTCGAAGACCAGATGGCCGTCGGCGACCAGACCGGAGTTCGCCGCAATGGTCTTGCCCCAGTCGATGGTATCCTCCGCGGGAATGTCCTTGCAGTAGTCGCCGATTTTCGCATCCGGCATCTGCTCCGAGAGCGTACGCCCGACCGTCCACGCCGCGAGAGTCCAGGTGATCTGCGAGTCCTTGGTGGAACTCCCGGTCACCTGCTCGCCAGACAGAACCGGAGCACACGCTGCGGAAATCGGGTATGCCGCATCCGGCTGCGAATAGCCGCTGTTGGCGCCGGTGGCGCCGTAAACAGGCAGCCCCACCTCGCCGAGCCCGACGCTCGTATCCTCCGGCACCGCGAACGCCACCCAGGAAGCAGCTCCGGCAACCAGCAGGCAGGTACTCAATTTCCCCCAAACGCCCTCTGCGCCTCTGCGCCTCTGCGTTAGACAAAATTCCTTCATCTTACCTGACCTCCTTTCCGACAAACGGGAAGAACGTCACCTTCACCCCGTCCGGCTCTGACGCGGGGGCTCTGACCCAATCGCCCTTCCGGCAGTACTGGATCACGCCCGGAATGCGCAGCCCGCGCGTTCCCTCCTTGCGGGACGAGATCAGCGCGATGCCGTCGGACGGCACCGCTCTGGAGCCGATCTTCTGCCCGCGCTGCACGTTGTCCGTCGTCCCGAGATCGATCCTGTTTTTCGAAAACACCTTCACGCCGTCGCCGCGAAGGAGCGTCATCGTCTCGCGCTCGCCCACGACGACCGGCGAGACGTCCACCTTGCCTGCGCCGGGCGCCGTGACGGTGTCGTAGACTTCCAGCCGCGAAATCGTCACGTTGTTCGCCGCGAGCGCGTTTTCCGTGACAAGATTCCCGATGCGAGGATCCTTCCCCGCGCCCTCCGCCACCAACGCACGGTTGACCACTGCGACAGGCCTTAGCGCGCGGCGCGGCTTCAGCTCGATCGCGCTGGAGCCGATCGCGACGCCGACGTGCGTCACCGTGCCCGTCGCGATGAGCTCCGCGAGCGTATCGTCGCCGAATGTCGCAACGAAGCTGCCGTCTTTGTTGACGGTCACCGTCTGGTTGTCGATCTTCCAGAGCGGCGTCTCCGCCGACTCGTCGTCGTACACCCTGAAGTGCATCGTCTTTTCGTATTTGCCGTCGCTTGCAGGCGGATCGTCCGTCCCGAGCGCGGTCAGCTGCCCGCGATAGACGAGCTTCGCGAGGCTGCCCGCAGGAGGTATCCACCGCGCGTAGAGCGTCACGTCGTAATTCAGCCACGACAAGGCGCCCGGAACAGGCGAGCCGGTTCCGTCGAAGACAATCTCGCCATCCTCGGTGAAGTAGCCGATGAACGTGTCATCTCCTGTGCGGCTCGGAATCGGCGCCTTAGCCGTAGAGCTGTTCGCGTAGATATCCGTTCCTTGCGTAGCGCCATCCGAGAAGAAAGTGACCGAGTGAAGCGCGTCCCAACGCGCATACAGCGTCAAATCCTCCCAGCGCGTCCACGTGCTGGCGACAGGTGTGCCGTCCGGCTTGAAGACCATGTCTCCCTCATACAACTGCGTCCAGTATCCGAGGAAATTGCTGTTCTCCTTGGTCGGCACCAAAACCGGTTCTATCGCGTAGCTTTGCCGGGCGTTGACATTGCTCACTGTGACGCCGTCGGAAACGAGCGTCACGACGAAAGGCACGCTCACCGGCTCCCAATGCGCGTAGTATGTCACGTCCGCAGTGGAATTCCAGGTGCTCTGGACGGGGGTGCGGTCTGCGTTATAGACCTTCGTGCCGCCCGTTTCTTCCGTAAAGTAGCCGAGGAAGCTGTAATACTCCCTTGTCGCCTCCGGTGCATTCGGAGTCGCATTCCCCTGCTGCGCGGTTATCGTATTGACGACCTCACCGTTCGAGCGGAACGTGATATTGGAAAGCCTCAGCCAATGCGCAAAGAGCGTCACCACGTTCTCGGCGTACGGCCAAACGCTAAAGGCGACACAGTTGAGGTTCGCATCGTAGATTTTCGTTCCACCCGACGCTTCCGTAAAGTAGCCGAGGAAGACATAGCCGCTTCTGCTCGGTGATGGCGCGGACGGCGGAGCAAACGCGAGCGACGCCGTCCGTGTATCAACAATATTTCCATTCGACACGAAAGTGACAGTGGTATTGACCACTTGATTTCCGGAGCCTGAAAGCGGCGTCACCGCCGAGGCCGTGCGTCCTCCCGAAATCGACAGCGTGGCAGTACTCACCGCCTCTAGCGTACCGTCGCCGCCGCGTGACCCGCTCGACCCGCCGGAGCCGCCGGAGCCGCCACTGGTCCAGCCGGAGTAGGAGGCATGCGCCCACTGGTCTCCTCCACTGGAACCATTGCCGCCGTTGCCGGCACCGCCGTTACCGCCGCCGCCGCCCTGGCCCCATGGGACATGGCTGTAGTCGGTCCTGTCATCCTCGCAGCTGGTGCCGCCGCCGCCACCACCACCGCCACCACCCCCACCGGAACCGCCGCCGCCGATGCCGTATTGGGCGCTCTGGCCGCGCGCGCCGCCGCCGCCTCCGTAGCCGCCGATTGCCGCGGCCCCACCCGCCCCCCCCGCACCCCC
>JAFQYM010000029.1 GCA_017406465.1 Kiritimatiellia bacterium
CGACCTTCTTTAGGAATCCGTCCACCCATGCCCGCGCGAGAATCACGAAGTCGTCCGCGTAGCGCACGATCGACATGACCTGACCGCAGGCCTTGGCGGTCAGCGAAACAATCGTCTCGAACCAATGCAGGTAGATGTTCGCCAGAAGCGGGGATATGACACCTCCTTGCGGCGTACCCCTCCCCTTGGGGCTTATCCTCACTCCGTTCGGTTCCTGTACGCACGCCTTCAGCCAATGCCGAATCAGTTTCAGCACGCTGCCGTCGGTTATGCGCATCTGCAACGCCGCCATGAGTTTGTCGTGCGGTATCGTGTCGAAGTAGGACGAGAGGTCTGCGTCATACACAAGCACCTCGCCTTTCTTGACCTCTCCCGCAATCCTTTCCACGGCGTCTTGCGCGCTTCGATTGGGGCGGAAGCCGAACGAGCAGTCGTGAAAGTCCTTCTCGAAGATTGGCTCGATAATAATCTTGACCGCGCACTGCACCACCCTGTCCTTGATGGTGGGGATGCCGAGGGGTCTCATCTTGCCGTTGGCCTTCTCGATGTACTTGCGCCGCAACGGGCTTGCGCGGTAGGTCTTCTCGTGGAGTTCCTTCTGAATCCCCTTGATGAACCCTTCCGCTCCGCCTTCGCCCCGCTCTATCATCTGGAAGGTGATTCCGTCCACGCCTGGTGCGCCGCCGTTGGCCTTTACGCGCTCCCACGCGCAACGCATCGTCTCGTCATGGAGAACCCACCTGTACAGATTGTGGAAGCGGGACTTCGGCTCTGCTTCCGCCTTTCTTGCCAGTCTCTCCGTCATCAGCGCGAGGTCGGGGTACTTCGCGAGGTTGCGCTTCGCGCCTATCTCCCGAATCTCCCTCTCCGTCAAGTGCCGTTTACGCAGTCGCTCCGCGCCGCTTCCCTTCGAGACGCCCTTCGGGCAGAGCCCCTTTGCTCCACGGTCGTTACCCGCTTCCCCGCTACTACGGACTCCTCCGACTCCTGCCGTCGGTTTCCCGTCGGCAGGTCTCCCAAGTTCCTGTGCTGAACTTTCCGAACGCGCCATGTCCCTATACCCCGTCCCGTCGGGCGCACCGCGTAATGGTTTCGGTGCGTCCGTTTCGGCTTCGGCTATTATGATCCGCTTGGCCACGGGATGCCTTTCGGTTGGAAGTATCGAGGCGTACATACGGGACTTCACTTTCGTTTGGCTCATTCGTTCGTCGGGCTGGGCTTCTGCGCTTCGGTCGCCCTCCGCACAGCCAGCCGTCCTATCAACGTGCCATTCTCTTCGTTGAGTAGATTCCTTTCATTCTACAAGTTCAGCCAAGCTTTACTTGGCGCACCATGGCTTTCTTCCTTCTTGGGCTGTTGAACGTAATGCCCAAAACATATCAAAAACCACGCCACGCCGTCAAATCAAGACGTTGCGTTTTCGGAAAAACAAAAGTTACGGCTTTGCGCCTACCTGACTATCGTAACGCCCTGGGGGGCTTCGATCTTGGTGTCGATGGACCCGTCAGGACGCTTCGTGTGGCGAACGCGCACGACACCCTGCGCTGTCGGTAGCGCACCTTCCGCCCAATCGAGATCACCAAGGAACGGACGGACGCGAACGGTTTTTCCACCGACATCAAGCGCCTCCAACCCCAGGACGTGCGCGATGCACCATGCCGCAGGCCCCGCGCTCCATCCATGGCAGAAGGAATGGCGATAGCCGGGATAGCAGAACTCGCCGAAATCGCCGTGGATGTCCTTCTTGCCCTGGACAGGCATTTCATCGAGACGAGTGGCGTTGTTTGTCCACGAAAGACTAAAGTCCTCCCAGAAGCTTGTAGCGCCCATGTCGAGCATGCCGCCCCAGTAGTCGCGCACGGTGTCAATAGCGCGCTGATTCTCTCCGGCCGCGCTCATCGCCTCCAGCATGTAATAGCCATAGAAGGTGGAAACTCCGTCGTTGCCGTTCTTCCCTATGACGTCGCGGAACATTTCCTTCGCGTCCGAAAGACCGCTAAGCGCAAGAAGCGCGGCGGCGGACTTCGCCCCAGCTGGATCGGGTCTTTCCGTGCGCACCTTCGCGGCCTCATCGCGGCATTTCGCGGCAAGCGCAGAGTCGCCCGCAACGTCCATCAGCTCCGCCGCGTCGTCAAGCGTGAGCGCGAGAAGTCCGCGCGTTCCGGCATGGACGGCGGGCTTGTTGTGCTGCGTTGGCCAGTCGAGAAACACGTTGGAGAGCGGACCGTCTCCGTACGCGGCGGATTCGCCGCGTACGTTCTCCAACACGTGCGCGACGGTCGCTTTTAAGTATTCGCCGCGTGCGCGTACCCATTCGGCGTCGCCGGTGTAGCGATGCCATTCGCGCACGACGCGGAGGAACCAAAGCGTGTAGTTCGGCATGTTGTTCATCCAGCCGTCGGCCGGAGTCGTGGCAATCGCGTAGTCGATTGAATCGGAGAGGACTTCAGTCGCGCCGAAGACGGACAGTATCGCGCGCGCCTCGGGATGCATGTCGCCGAGCCAGACGAGCCGGTCGCGCTTGATGCCGTCCCAAAGATAATCCTGGCAGCAGAGGTGGACGGTGCGCACGGCCGTATCGAAAATGCGGTTCAGGCGCTCGTTTGAACACCTGAACTCGCCGAGACGCGGCATCGGCCGCATGAGCGAAACGGCGCGTACGCACTCGAGGTTGACCTTCCCCGCGGTGACGAGATCAAGACGCACGAACCGGAAACCCGTGTTGCCGATTTCGACAACGCCCATGAACGGTATGTCGTGCACACCGTCGCGTATCGCGTGATCGTTACTTGCCGACTTCGTTCCGACATCCGCCATCACCTCGCCGACGCTCTCGCCAAACCGCACGCGCATCTTCATGCCGCGCGGACACATGCTCCCGATCTGAAGTCCGCCGTGCAGTTCGCGCCCGAAATCCAGGAGTACCGAGGCGTTCTCGCCGTTGTTCTCCATCGCGCAGCCGCAGACGCCCCTCCAGCGCTCCTCGGGAATCTGTCCGTGGCGTGGCAGCAGGAGACTATCGGCGTTTTTCACAACCGACCTGTTTCCATAGACCGTGTCGCCAGAGGTCCAAACAACCCGAACTGGCGACACAAATGTGCGGACACGTGGATCCTGACGTTCTGGCACAGTCGCGAAAAGACTGAAAGCGGCGGCAAGGACCGACATTGACGCAACGGTGCGCACCGAAACGCCCGCAAGACGCAGTGCATTCGATTTTTTCATACTGGAATTATACCACATTTCGCCGCCGTCCGCCGCGTCAGAGGTTGGCAAAGGGGTTGCAGGAGAAGCCGCCAGAGCCAGAAGAAGGCCCGAACGTCGTGCGCGGCTCGCGCTTCGCACGCGGTGCGCCAGGCGTTGCCGCGCCGCCTATCGTCGGCTTCGATTTCGCGGAAAGGGAAATGCGCCCTCTCGCGCGGTCGACGCCGATCACGGTGACCTGAAGACGGTCGCCCGCCTTTACGACGGACGCGGGATCGGAGACGAAATTGTCCGAGAGCTCAGAGATGTGGATAAGTCCGTCTTGATGGACGCCAATGTCTACGAATGCGCCAAAAGCTGTCACGTTCGTGACGACGCCTTCGAGCTTCATCCCCTCCTTGACGTCTTCGATCTTGGTTACGTCATCGCGGAACTTTGGCGGCTCGAATGTCGCACGGGGGTCGCGCCCCGGCTTCACGAGTTCCGACACGATGTCCTTCAATGTCGGCTCTCCGACGTCGTTCGTTATGTAGCGCCTGACGTCTATCTTCTTCGCCGCGGCGGAATTGCCGACGAGTTCGCTCACCGAAAGCCCGGCGTCCTCGGCCATCTTTCCGACAAGCGCGTAACGCTCGGGGTGCACAGCAGACGAGTCAAGCGGATTCGCCGCGCCACGGATTCGCAAGAAGCCCGCGCACTGCTCGAACGCCTTGTCGCCAAGCCCCTTCACTTTCTTGAGGTCGTTGCGAGAAGAGAACTTTCCGTTTTCGTTGCGCCATTCTACGATGCTCTTTGCAAGCGTAGGCGTGATTCCGGAGACGCGCTCCAAGAGCGGCGCGGACGCCGTATTGAGCTCGACGCCAACGCCGTTCACGCAGGAGACTACGACTTCGTCGAGCTTTGCGCCAAGCATCGGCTGCGAGACGTCGTGCTGGTACTGGCCTACGCCAATCGCCTTCGGGTCGACCTTCACAAGTTCCGAGAGAGGGTCTTGCAGGCGGCGGCCAATCGAGATCGCGCCGCGCACAGTGAGATCGAGGTCGGGGAATTCCTTGCGGGCGATTTCACTCGCGGAGTAAACGGACGCGCCTGCCTCGCTTACGGAGACGACGATCGGCGTCGGAATCTCGGGGTGCTGTGCGTGAAGCTTCTTCAGCGTGTCGCGCACAAACGACTCCGTCTCGCGCCCTGCCGTTCCATTGCCGACGGCGACTGCCTCGACATGGTATTTAGCGACGATCATCGCTACGGCCTTCGCCGCCTCAAGTGGATTCTGCTGCGGGAAGATTACTGTCTTGCCGAGATACTTGCCGGTCGAGTCGAGCATCGCGACCTTGCAGCCGGTGCGGATGCCAGGGTCGATTGCGAGGACCGCCTTTTCGCCGAGCGGCGAGGCAAGAAGGAGATGGCGCAGGTTTTCAGCGAACACCTCGACTGCTGCGCGGTCTGCCTCGGCCTTCTTGTCCACCGTCACGTCGATTTCGCATGACGGCGCGAGAAGCCGCCTGTAGGCGTCGTGAGCTGCGAGCTCAAGCTGTTCGTCGCATGTATCGTTGTGCCGCGCTCCGCGCAATGCCGACAAGATCTCAACAATGCGTTCGACGACAGGATCTTCATCGAGGACGAGCTTAACCCAGAGCACCCCTTCCTTCTGTCCGCGGCGAATAGCGAGATAGCGATGCGAGGGAATCGTCGCTATCGGTTCCTCGAAATCGTAGTATTGCTCGTACTTCGTCGGCTCTTTGGGCGCTGGGCTCGCGACTTCGCTCTTGACGCGCGAACGGCGGGCGAATTCGTTGCGCACGAAACCGCGCACGTCGGCATTGTCGGCGATTCGTTCCGCGATTATATCGCGCGCGAACTGCAAGTCCTCGTCAGTCGGCTCGCCGCCGTTCCACTCGAGCGAGCGCCCTTCCCAGATTGCGTCCGCAAGCGGTTCGTATCCCTTCTCTTTTGCGACCTGTGCACGAGTGCGGCGCTTCGGCTTGTAGGGCTGGTAGATGTCTTCGAGGCGAGACTTAACAAAGCAACCGGCGATTGCGGCGCGAAGCTCGTCGGTGAGCTTGCCTTGCTCGTCGATTGACTTGAGAACAGTCTCCTTGCGGGCTTCGAGCTCGGTGTAGTATTCGAGCCGATCCTTGATCTTTCCTATCGCGACTTCATCGAGGTTTCCATGGGCTTCCTTGCGGTATCGCGCGATGAACGGGATCGTGTTTCCTTCGGCAAGAAGCTTTTCGACTGCGGAGATCTGGCGAGCGTTCGCCCCGACCTCCGTTACCATTCGGTTTAGTATTTCAGCGTTCATTTTAAATTCTTGGTCTGTTTTTATCGGCTTGTTGTTAACGCAGAGTCGCAGAGACGCGGAGTGCGCAGAGAGATTACAAGCGACGAACGATTCCTTCGCGCGGTTCTGCTTCGGGCGGGATTGTCAGCGGAGTGAGCGGTGCGTCGTCGCCGGGAAGCGACTTCCACGCGGCAGAATAAATGGGGAGCCCTTGCTCACGGAACATCGTCTCGAACTCGGTCCACACTTCCTTCGGGCGCGGCATCGGCTCTACGCGCTCGAAACGCTGGTCTGGCGCGAAGCCCTCGCACACTTCGTCGAAATACTCCTTGTGGTCTGTCGCGAATTCGAGCTTGCCGCCGATTTCAAGGCGCTTCCAAAGCGCGGTGCGGAAGAGCGGCCCGAAAAGCCGGTGCGAATGGTGCTTCTTCTTCGGCCACGGATCGGGGAAGAACACGTATACGGTGCGCGCGTGGTGCGCGGGCAGGAGATAGTGGAAAGTGTAAAGCGCTTCAAGCCGCAGCACCTTCGCGTTTGCGAGATTCGCCCTGCGGCACTTGCCGTCGAAAAGCCGCACGCGTTCGAGCATGCGCTCGATGCCGAGGAAATCGCAGTCTGGGTTTTCTGCTGCGCGGCGCGTCAGGAACTGGCCCTTGCCGCAGCCGACCTCGATTTCAAGAGGCCGCGAGAGGTCGATTTCAAGTGGCTTGCAAGGATCCGTTACGCGGATTATGTGCGCCCCTGGCGCTTCGCCGATCAATTCGCGGTGCATAGCTTGGCGAAAAAGAGAATGTACACGATCCAGTTGATCGCGAGTGAATAAAGGTTCGCGAAGAAGTCGTCGATGACAATGCCGCGGCCGCCTGGGATCGACTGAAGCCCGCGGCACGGCCACGGTTTTACGATGTCGACGAAACGGACGATGCAGAAGAAGACGATCATCGTCCACCATGGCAGTTCAAGGAGCGGGATTCCGACGAAGGCGATCGGATAAAGCATCCATTCATCCGCAACGATGCGCCCGTCGTCTTTTATTCCAAACGCCTTCTCCGCAACGTCGCAAAATGGAATCGCGAGAAGCGTGAAGCCGAGGCAGACGGGCATCTGAAGCCAAAGCGGAAGCGCCGAGACGGCGTATGCGAGCGCCACTCCCGGGATCGAGCCAAATGTCCCAGGCGCAAACGGAGCGAAGAGCCCTATCCCGAACCCCGACGCGACAAAAACACAGAATTTCTTCATCGGCGGATATTATACCAAATCGCGGCCTTCCAGCCGGCCTCAAGATCCTCCGCCGACTTGCCGGTAGTCTCCTGCCAGAACTTGTCATTGTCGAAGGTGTGGTCACGGAGCGCGGAGTTGAGCTTCTTCATGGTCCCTGGGTAACGGCTCTCGACGAAGCCGAAGAAAAGCGCAGTGACGCGGTAGGAGTCGTTGTAGTGGTATTTCGCGGGATTCTTGCGCACGTAGCCGCAGCCGTCTGACTC
Organism: Kiritimatiellia bacterium; assembly: GCA_017406465.1. Classification (GTDB taxonomy): domain Bacteria; phylum Verrucomicrobiota; class Kiritimatiellia; order RFP12; family UBA1067; genus UBA1067. Next base: position 6,973 of record JAFQYM010000029.1, read on the forward strand.
CGGCTCAAAAAGTATCCAACGAATATAGTCCGCATAGCCCTCGACCGCCCAGTCAGGACAGTTATCCTTGTTCTGCCCCTTCGACCAATAGGCCTGCATGATATGGGTGAGTTCGTGAATCGTCGCACCCAACGCCTCGCCGTTCAAGTTCGCCCTGAACCAGTCGACCCGAAGGCTGACCCGCCCTTCAGTCGAAGAAGCCCACGCCGGCGCGTTTGTGTCCCACTGCAACGGCTCCACGACGAACTTGAAGAGAATGTCCTTCGGCGGCTCCCAGCCGTCGGACGCCATGATGTCCGTGAGTTTCACGACCCATTCGCACATCGCGGGCGCGAACTTCTCCTCGGTCCACTTCCTCAGGTCCGGTGCGTTCGACGTGTCGAACACGAGCTTCGCCGAACCCGGCGCCTGGACCTCATAGGGCGTCGCCGGCGTCGCGCCGAGGACAACTTCCGCGACCGACGGGAAATGGTCGGACGGATAGAGATTCTTGCCGGGGCGGGTGGCCGCGATTGTACGGTAGCCAAGAACCCTCGTGCCGGGCGAGACGTAGATGTAGTCGATGCGCTTTGAATCGGACTTGCTGCCAGGTATGCTACGCTCGCGAACCGGTTTCGCAAGCGCCTCTGCAATCGTCTGCTCCTTCTCCTTGTAGCTCCAGTAGTTGAACGTGCGCCACGACCCTTCGGGCGGCGTCTCCGAAATGTATAGCGCGTCCTTCAATAGCTTCGCGACCGCTTTCGCGGGCTTTTCGTACTCAAGGCAGTTGTGGTCGCCTACGAACACGACTGGCGCATCGCCGGAAAACTCCTTCATCCGCTCGATCACGAGCAGCATCCCCTTCTCCCGCGCCTCTTCGCTCGCGTGGTCGGTGTGGGTGTTGGCAAACGCAAGCGTCTTGCCTGTCGCCTTGTCCTTGAGGACCGCGTAGGAGCAGATCCGCGGAAGCGCCGCCTTCCAGCTCTTCGAACCCGGCTCGTCGGGCGTTTCGGAGAGCCAGAACGTGCCGCTCTTCACTGGCTCGAAGCGGTCTTTCCTGAACGCGATGGGCGACGCCTCGCCGTTGATGCGGTCGGCGTTGCGGCCGTCGCCAACGAAAACATATCCCGGGAACCTCGTCTCCAACCACTTGCGCTGGTCGGGCAGGACTTCCTGAAAACCGGCGACATCGGGATTCGCCGACTCGACGAGGTTGCCAAGATCGTCGCGCCGCGCCTCCCAGTTGTTGTCGGCAGAATTTCTGTCGCCCGCCGAATAGCGGATGTTGTAGGTCATCACCTTCATCGACTCGCAGCCCTTGTTAATGGGCGCACTCGCCTTGGATGCCGGCGTAAACCTCGCGGCAAATCCGCCGCCCGGGGCGAGACGCACCTTGATGCAATCGCCGGCCTTTATGGTAAACTCGCGGCGGACATAATGTTCGGCGTTGACGTCGGCATCGGCCGCGTCCTCGAACGCCTCGACCTTCCACTCGCCATCGCCGAGGAACTTCGTCGAAAGCTCGAGCTCGCGCTTCTCCCAGTTCGTGATCGCACCGAGCCACCAGTCGCGGCCCTTCCGCCGCGCAACGGACGCGAACGCGCCGATCTCGCCCGCGACGCCAACAGTCTCGTCCCAGACAGTCGGGACCTTGCTCAGGAACGCAAAACACTCGCCCGCCGTGCGGTACTGCGTCGGCGAGTCGCAGAGCATCTGCACAGGCGCCTCGAAAATCGGGAAAAGCGCAAGCTGGTGGCAGCGCGTGCCGTAGCAGGAAGGCGCGTCAATCCCCTTCTGGAACTCCGGCGCATTGAAGGCGCGGTTCCTCATCGCGCCGGGAGTGTAGTCCATCGCGCCTGCAACCATGCGCGTATAGGGAAGGTTGACGTCGTTCGCGACGACGACCTGCTGACCGCCCCTGCTGTGCCCCTGCTCAAGCCCGTAGACGCCCTCGTAGTTGAGGACGTTCGGGAATGTGCGGCAGAGCCCCGTCGGCTTGTGGACGCCGTGGTACATGACGACGAGCTTGCGCTTTGCGGCGTCTGAGGCCGTGTTCTCGAGGAACCTCTCGATGTCCTGGTCGTCGCGGTCCATGAAGTCGATCTTGAAGCCCTTCGCGCCCATGGCGGCGTAGCGGTCGAAGACACGCGCACGGTCCGCGGGATCGTAAAGCATCGCCCACGCGGCCCAGAGGATCACGCCAACGCCCTTCTCCTTGCCGTAGTTGATCACGCCCTCTACATTCACCGCGTCGCGCGGCTTGTCGAGGTTCAGGCGCTCCGACCACCCTTCGTCCATGATGATGTACGGTATGCCGCTCGCGGAAGCATAGTCGATGTACGCCCTGTAAGTCTCGTAGTTGCAGCCGCTCTTGAGCCCCGGAACGTCGGTGATCTTGAAGCCGTGCCACCAGTCCCACTGCACAAGCCCCGGCTTGACCCACGAAGTGTCCGCGAGGCGGCACGGCTCCGCGAGCGCATACACGGCATCGGACGAGACGAGGTCGGACGGCGTGTCGCCCAGCACGAACACGCGCCACGGATAGACGCGCGTGCCCGACGTCTTCGCGAGATATGAATGACGGTTCTTGACGCGGATCCAGCGTCCCTTCCGCTCGGTTTCAGAAGGAACGCCGGCCTGCCACGAGCGCAGCATGTCCGTCTCGCCGTCCCGGCGGTAGAAGTTGAGCCCGGGATAGTCCAGGAGGTTCGACTCCGTTATGCACACGACGCCCGCTCCGGGGACGCTTGCCGTAAGCGGAGTTATGACGATCTGCGGATGGCCGCTCTTGACGCTCTCCACCGGGCCGATCGTCGCCGGCTTCTCGAAGCTTGTCGCAAAGCCGCCGACCTGCCCGTAGCAAAGCATCGCGCCCTTCGGGAAGCGGACGTTCGTGTTCTCTGCGGTGACTGTCGCTTCGCCTTCGTACTTCGTCTCGAACCGCCATGCCACGCCGTCGTTGCGCGCGTGAAGCACGACCGCCCAGTCGCCGAAGTCTACGCGCGTCTCGTTCGCCGCGAGATCGACCTCGCTCTTCTTGTAGATCGGCGTAGCGACCTTGCCCTCGACCTTTCGCGTAGTGGTATTGGGGTCTGCGTTCTCGCCGTTCATTCTCCCGTGCTCACTCGTCACAAGTGAAATCGCCGTCGGCTCGACGAGCGCCTTGCCGCGCCGCCACACAGAATACGACATTCCCTTATCGCCGACTTCAAGCCGCACTTCGTTGAGCCCGTTCGGTGAGACTGCGCTGAACGGCGCGGGATCGGCCTTTTCGGCAAACGGCGCCGATTTCTTCAGCTCCTTCAGATGCTCCACGTACTTGGCCGCGCCGCCGTCCCTGTAGCCGGTCTTGCCGACCTTCTTGCCGTCGCCGTCGAGGATGAGCGCGGTGGGGAAGCCCTTGATTTCGTATTTCTTGACGAGCTTGTCGTTCTCGGCCTTCGCATGGTCGGAGAGAAGGTTCTTGTCGCTCGGCGAGTCGATAAACACGAGGACGTAGTCATCCATAGCTCCCGCAACGAACAGCGGATCGGAGAGAACTTCCTCCTCCAGTCTCTTGCACCATCCGCACCAGTCGCTGCCGGAGAAGCAGGCGTAGACAAGCTTGCCCTCTTGCTTTGCCTTTGCAAGCGCCTCGCCCAAGTTGTCGGTGAAGCCAGCAGGGGTCGACGTGCCGTCGGTCTTCGCTGGCACCTTCTTCATGGCCTCTGCACGCGCCTTGCGCTCGGCCTCGACCTTCTCCATGCCTGTCTTGCGGGCCTCCTCTATCTTCGCGAGAAAACCGTCCACACCGCCTTCCCTATCCTTCTTTTCGAGAAGCGCGACGCGCTTGCCGTCGGGATCGACTATCGCAACTTCCGGCGGTCGGAAGGAACCGCCGCGGGAAGCGTACTTAAGCGCAACCATGACGTTGTCCTTCGCCGCCCACGACTGCTTGGTGTCGTCGAGTTCGCACATGTAGAGGACGAACGACTTGCCCGCCCGCTCGACGAACTCCTTTGAACCAAGCACGTCGCCGTCGAGGATGCCCGGTTCGCCCTTGCCACGCTTGCGCGAGTTGAGGAAGTAGGCGAGGACAAGTTTGCCCTCTGCCTTCGCCTTGGCCTTCGCCGCTTCAAAGTCCTCGGTCCACCCCGGGAGGAGCGTGGTGGTGACGGCGGGCGGCGGCGACAGCGGTTCGAGGACGTCGAACTCATCGCCTTCCTTCAGCTCTCCGTGCGCATACACGACGTTGACCGGCACGTCGCCGATGTAAAAGCTGCCGCAATCCTCGCCTTTGTCGTCTTCGAGCGTCACCGACAGGCGCACCGACTTGAGATGCACATGCTTGCCGTGGCAGTCGTCGCCAAGATGGAGTATTCTCTCGGTCTTGCCCTTCCCGGAATGCAGGCCGGACGGACTGGAGCCGAAGCGACCGCCTGCGCCGCTGTGCGTGCAGTTCGGCTCAAGCCAGATGCGAGCGGACACGTTGTCGGGCAAGGCGTAGTCGATGAAGAACATCGCCAGCTGCTTCTCGGACTTGACCACGACGCGAGTCTCCGGGGAGGCGACCTTGCCGACGAGCTTGTAGTTCTTTCCCGTATCGTTGGCCACTGCGACACCCGTCACCTTTAGCTTGAAGTCCGACGCCTTCGGCCCGTCTGCGAACGCACAGCCAGCAGCGAGCGCCATTGGCAAGAGAAATTTAAACGTCCTTGACAGCATCATAATTGTTTCCTCCTAATTTCGCCTTAAAAGCATGATTTCAGATTGTCATTTTCGTCGATAGACAGTAAGGGATTTCTTGTCCGTCGAGGGCTTGAACTCGGCGGCAGACGGATCGTCCGTGCCGTGCAGCGCAAGACGCGAAAGGTCTTCGGGAAGCTTGTCAACGCGCAACACCTTGCACGTCTTGCCCTTCTGCGGCATGACGCCGGGCTTGATCGAAACGCTCCCCTCCCCAGAAAACGCAAGTTCTCCGACGAGCGCGGCCGCCGGGTTCTCTGGAAGCCGCAGGACGCTCCCGCCCTTCATGTCGAGCTTCCCCGCCACCTTCATGGCCGTCGTCACGGCGAGTTTCCCGTCGAGCCGCACGCGCTCCCCGCGCAGCTTCGACACGGCGAGCGCATTGTCGCCCCTCGATATTATCCGCGAATTGTCCTCTATGTCGACGACATTGACGCCCCGCAGGTCGATGCTGTCGTCAAGTATGGCGAGCCCCGCGATTGTGAAGGACTTGCACTGGAACTTCGCGCCTGGCTGTATGTTCGGAATCTTCTTCCCGTACACCTTGACGGCCGTGTCCTTCGTCGGAATTGCGGCAATCCTCTCGCCTATCGCGTTGACGCAAAACCAGTTTTGCGGAGAGTCAAGATCCTTGCCTCCCGGTGCGCCAATCCATTCAGCCGTCACCGCGACCGCCGGACGGTAGTCGGCGCCGAAGGTGTCGGCGTATGACTTCGTCTCGCGCGGACGGAAGGCCCTGTTGAACACACGCACGTCGTCTATCCGCACTCCTGCCTCGCCCTTCGGCTCCGAAAACCCGCTGATGCCGAAACCGCCGCTGACACCGCCTATCGCGAACTTCGGCTCAAAGCTGCAACCTTTGCACTTTGAACTCATGTCGATCTTCACGGCCGGCCCGCCGTCGAGGACGACAAGCGCAGTATCGCCGCCATCGACCGAGAGAACCACGGAATGAGGACTTTCCGCCATGTCCTTTACGGGAATCTTCGTCGTCGAGACTATCTGGCACGAGGAACCAGGGCAATGCGCGATGACATGCGCCGACAGGAGGTTTGACTTTCCCGACGTAGCGAGCAAAATCGCCTTGCCCGAGCCCTCCCCCGGCGCACCAAGAGAGGCGATGGCCGTCTGTGTGCCGCCATTCGGGAACCATCCGTGCAGAGCGATTGCAATGCTGCCGTCCTTCACGGTCGTGGCTTCGCCTGCCGTCGCGCCCTCTATCCACGCGCCGGACTTGTCCTTTGCGTCGCTCACGGACAAGCCGGAAATCCGGCAGTGTTTCTTGTCATGGCGCACGACGCCCGATGCATCGCCGTTGTACGTCCACTCGAATATCGGATCGTATATCGTCTCCATCTGCCGCCATTCGGCGATCAGTCCGTCGAAGTTCTTGCCGAATAGCTTTTCCCACGGGTCTTTGCCGTGCTGCTTGTAGCCCATGAGTATCTTGTAGATTGTTCCCTCGCCGTAGTTCTGCGTCATGAAATCGACAAAGTTCGCGCCTGCCATGTACTTGCCGTAGCCGCGCCCACCGCGAAGGGCCTTCCAGCGCCACCGAAGGACTTCGGGGGGATTGGTGCACCTATAGTAGCGCACCCAGTCCGCCATCGCCTCGGTGAAGACCCTGTCCGACCCCATGTCGAGGACATGGGTCATCTCATGTATGAGAATGCCCGGGCAGCCCCAAATCTCGCCGCTCGGGTGTTCGCCCACCTTCCACGTAACCCTCCGGCCTACCGCAAACGCGGGGTTGCCGCCCTTGACCGGGGCAAGATAGAGAAGCATGTCGAAGTTCTCGTGGTGGCGAGAACGTTCGTTGTCGCCGTAGAGCGCTTCGCATATCCTTTTTGCGGCGACTTCCATGTGCTCGCGCAGGCAGTTTTTGTCACCCCACTCGCGGTGCGACTCGGGCGTTCGTCCGTCGTAGCTGACATTCAACGCCGCCGCGGAGACCACGAGCATGGCCACAAACGCTGTCAGTGCAAATCGCATATATTGTGTCAAGGGAGCGGCGCGGCATTTACGCCGTCTTTGATCAGCGCCTCGCGCTGAACAGTGGCGCGGCGCTTGAAGTCGTCCAGTCCCGGCTTCTTCTCGCCCATCCAGAAGACTTCCGAGAGCGCCATCATGCGCGGCCAGTATTTCCATTCGAGATCCTTCTGGTCCCACGAATACTCCGTCCACTGGCATCCCTGCCCGCCGATCACGTGCTTTACCGCATCGCCGGTGACGCCATGGCACGGATCGAACGAATAGCACTTCTCAAGCGTGCGGCCGCCGCCACCGTAGGGATACGGGTCGTCCTTGAGCTCCTGACTATGGTTGAGATAGCAGAATGGCGAGGGCGTCACGATCATGTCGTGCCCTTCCGACGCACCCCTCGACACTACGCGAGGAACGTTCTGGCCCATCCAGACCATGCCCATCGCCTCGGCGGGGACGCCCGCGCCTAAGTACTCCGCCCAGCCGATCGTGCGCTTGCCGCGCTTGGCGAGGAACTCGACCATGTGGCGCGTCAGCCACGCCTGGAGCGCGTGTTCGTCCTTGAGTCCCTCGGCCTTGATGCGCGCCTGGCACTTGGAGCACTCCTTCCAGCGTCCTTTGGGACATTCGTCGCCGCCAATGTGGACGCATTCGAACGGAAACAGCTTGCAAACGTAGTCAAGGACTTCCTCGACAAACTTGATGGCTTCGTCGTTGCCCGCGCACATCACCTCCGGCTCGATGCCCCAGGTGCCGCGTCCGCAGCGGCTCTTGATCCGTTCGGGGAAGCAAGCGTAGGCGGGATATGCGGCGAGCGCCGCCCGGAAGTGTCCCGGAAACTCGATTTCCGGCAATACCTCAATGTGACGCTCCTTGGCATACGCAATCACCTCCTTGATATCGGCTTCCATGTAGAAGAACGGACCGTATTTCTTCCCATCGCTGACCTGCTTCTTCTTGTTGCACTCGCCGCCTTCTGGTGGACGCTTGGGGCTGTACGGACGCCACGAGCCATACTCAATAAGCTCGGGGTGTCCCGGCACGTCGATGCGCCAGCCCTGGTCGTCGGTTAGGTGCCAGTGGAAGCGATTGAGCTTGAATCGCGCCATTTGGTCGAGCGTCGCCTTGACCGCGTCCTTGCCAAAGAAGTGGCGGCTCTCGTCAAGGTGAAGTCCGCGCCACGAGTAGCGCGGCGCGTCCTCAATCTCGCAGCACGGGAGGGACGCGCTTGTCGCGTCCTTTAGCTGCTCAAGCGTCTTAAGCGCGTAGAACGCCCCCGCCTTGTCGCTCGCGGCGACATTGATTCCATTCGCCGTCACCGAAAGCCTATAGCCCTCGTGTGGAATGGACGCATCCTTGGAGAGCTTCACGACTTTCCGGAGTTCTTTGCCAGCAGGGCATTTGAACACACCGGGCTTCTCGACGACCGATGACGGATACGGCACGACATTAATCTCCGCCCGCGCGACGAACGCCGCCGCGAGCACCATTATCGTATATGCTATTTTCATTCCTGTTTTTCCTTAAACTATTGTCATTTACGCCGATAGACGACGAGCGATTTCTTGTCCGTCGAGGGCTTGAACTCCACCGCAGACGTTCTCCATCCAGTCCAGCGGGTCGCCGAGAGGCTGCACCTTGGCCGCGCGACGCAGCGCCGCAACCAGTACCATCATCATATATGCTTTTTTCAACCGTGCAACCTCCATTGTTAGGCGTTCTGGGGTCTGTGTCCGCCGTTTCACTAGAAAAGGCGGTCGGCGGGGATGACAAAATCGAGCATGTGTTCTGTGCGGATCGACGGAGCAAGCATGCCGTCATAGACAAGAACCGTACGGACGGACACACCGGAGCGGAAACCGACGGCCTTGACCTTGTCGTTTATCTCCGCCGCAATCTCGGCTCCAATGCTGTCACGGCGCTTTATCTCCACGACATACGCCGTTGTCTTCGTCTGAATCAGCAAATCGACCTGCACACCGCAAGTTGCACCTTCCTTTGCACGGCGATATGGTGTAGCCGAAAGCAGCGACGCACCGTCTATGCCGAGCACGGGAAGCAAAGAACGAAAGTTGGATACGACAAGATTTTCGAACTGAAGTCCCTTCACCGAATCCCATCCTTTTAACGCCGAAAGGGAGTCATATTTGAAAAGTCCTGACTCTATCTCCTTCGCATTTGGCTCCACATGATGCAGATAGAACCTGGTGTAGTTGTCCTTGAGCCGATAGCGCACGGTGCGGCCAGGCAGTCCCGTACTTGGATTTACCCCGCTGTCCTTTGAAACAAACCCGGCAAGTTCAAGTTCGGTGAGATATTCCACAAGATGCCCGTTGCGCTCCGACCCCATGGCCTCGGCAATTTCCGCGGCAGACTTCGACCCGTATGCAATGGCGCGTAGAAGAGACTTCCGCTCCATGGCCTTTTTCCCGAATATCTGGTTGAATATCTGATTGAAATCACGGAAAAGGATTCCCTCGCGCGTAAAGCACAGTTGGCGGATGTTCTCGCCGGATGACAGGCTAGGATTAATCTCCTCAAGGTATTTGGGCACCCCGCCTGTAACGGAAAGCACGTCAAGCATTTCCGATATCGACGTGCGCTCTGCCGCCGCACCCCAGAACGCCCTGCACACAGACAGAGGCAGTTCGTTCACAACGAGGTCAAGCGAATCCCTTCCGACAAAACCGGTTCCGTTCAGAATGTTGTCTGCAATCCAGCTCGAGACACTTCCGCAAAGCACCAAAACGAGATTATCCCTCTTCTTGAGCATTTTGTCCCAGACAATCTTGAGCGTTCCCGCAAAAGACTTGTCGTACCCGCCCATCCACGAAATCTCATCCAAGAGCACCACGACCCGTCCAGTCCTCGGCAACGAGCTGCCAAGCATACTAAAAGCCTGAAGCCAGTTTTTGACGGCAACGTCAGGCACCTCCGTCTGCATTGCAAGTTGCTCCATAAAGCTTTTGAGCTGAACTCTGTTGTTGACGCCATCGCCCGGAGCCTGACCGTCTATGGAAATGAAATGGTCGGCGGTGCGTCTTGCAAATTCGGCTATGAGAGTCGACTTGCCTATCCGTCGCCGTCCGCGCACAGTCACAAGCGATGGCGTCGACTTTTGCCAAAGCCCACCAAGTCTATCCAAAGCTTCTGTCCTGCCAACAAACATATACACGACCTCTCTAGATGATTTCTGACGGTATTGTATCACACTTTGGGCACGAAATCAACTGCGATATATATTTCGTGCCTAAATTTCACGTAAAGAATTCGGGCACTAAAATCGCTCATTCACACATTTCGCGCCCAAATCTCGAAATTTTGGGGACAGACACCACGAGATTTCATTTTCGCTCCTTTCCAGATTGCATTTGTCATTTCCGCCGGAAATATATCGTCCCCTCAGGCTCTCCCAGCGACTTCGCTATCGCGGGGACGGACATTCCGCTTCCGGCAGTTCTTCGCAGACGCGCCCCTTTGTCTGGGCGCTCGCGCAATTCACGCAATATCTCGTTGTCATCGTTCATCTACAGTGTCAAATGTGCGATGCCAGCGAATCCTTGGCTATTTTTTCAAATCCGACGCGGCATTGCCCGGCGAGCTGCGGATGGCATCGAAGAACGCCTCGGCCATCAGCATGTGGCCCTTCCAGTTCGGATGAAGCTTGTCCTTGAAGAAGACGCCTTCCTCCGCGAGCGGGCACTTCTCGTACAGATCGACGAGGACGAAGTTCTTCGGGAGGCGGCCGGCCTTGCAGTCCGCGCGGATCAGGTCGTTTACCGCCACGGCAAGCTCGTGGCCGATTGGCCCCTCGCCGTAGAAGTCGCGGTCGAGAATCGTCCCGCAGACGATCTTCGCGTCTGGCCAGCGCGCGGCAACAGCGTCCACAAGCTTCTTCCAGGACTCGTATATCTCGGACACCGCCTTCTCGGACGACTTGCCCTTGTCCTTGATGTCGCGCTTCTTGTGGTTGATGTCGTTCGTGCCGATGAGCATCGTTACGAAATCCGGCACTTCGCCATCTGCGACCCAGTTGGACTTCTTGCCGAGCAACCCGCCCGCACCGGTTATCCGCGTCTCGCCGACGACGAAAAGCGGCTCGGCGGTGAAGTTTACGACATCGACGACTTCCTGCGCCGCCACGCCGCGTTGAAGCACCCCGCGACCGGATTCACCAGCGACGGCACGTCCCCCGCCGGCAATTGCCACGCACACAAGCGCAGCCAACACAAAGACAAGAGCTTTTCTTTTCATTTCACTTTTCTCTGTGAATTATGAATACGGCTCTATTATAAAACACTGGCATACCCTGGCATACCGTATGGCAAATGCAAGGACATGAAATCCTGTTGCATATTTCCGACGCTTCAGTTGATTATGAACACAAGACCCTTGGGCTTGACATCAAGAACGATATTGCCGGTTGTTTCGTCAACCGAAATGCCATCCACCCAGTCCGGCGCACCTTCGGCAAGCGTTACATTGGCGCCGGCAAAATTGCCGCCGGAGGTGAGAACGTTCTTGCCGCTCTTGGCGCGCTTGCCGTTTTCCGAAGTAATCTTGACAACGATATTCTTGTTATCGCCAAGCGTCACGTTCTTGTTCGTCAAATCCAGCACCGGCGCGTTGCGTGTAGAATAGTTGAAGCCGAGACACGCGCCGTCGGCAAGCGTCAAATCGCCGCCTATCGCCACCGTGCCCGACCCGGCGACAGCCAGCGTCGCGCCGCTCGCCACGGTTGTGGTGTCCGTCGTGAGCAACGCGCCGGGCGCGAACGCCAATGTCGCCGTATCCGTCACCGTCACCGGCGGCTGGTCGGTGTTGCTTGCCACGCTGTTCACCAGAACCGTGCCGGAGCCGGCCACCGTGAACGACGGCGTATAGTTGAACCTCGGACGGGCATTCAGCGTAATCTTGCGCCCGACGCCGTTCTCGTCGTCCGTGTTGAACGTGATGCTGCGGAACATCCACATGTCGAAGCCGTCGGCATTGCCTACGCCGGTCCCGATGGTGAAGTCACCATACCACGGACGTATCGTCTGGGCATCGTCGTCGACATTCCTTCCGACGCCGAAATACCCCTTGCCGCCGCCGAAGTTGATGCCGCCAGCGCCGAAGTAGTAGGTTCCGTGGCTTGCGCCGTTGCCATCTCCAAAGTAGAACGTGTAGCCGTCCGTCTTGTTGCACGTGGCTTTCTCGATCTTGAACACGTTCGCGGAGCCAGTGCCGGCGTTGTAGCTCACGTATCCGTCCTTCTTGTTCGAACCGGACACCGTGAACTCGTCGGTTATGACATACTCGCCCTTGTTTTGGTAGGAGAGCCGCTTGTCCTCAGGCAGGGCCACAACGCCATTTGTCACGGCGGCGCCCGTGCCGATGTAGAGCTCCGTCAAATCACCTGCATACGTGATGTGGAGCACAGAATTGTCCGCAAGGCAGTTGCGCCTGGTGCTGCCCTGATACGAAGCCGTCCATGGACTGCCCGCTTCAGGATAAAGATAGTAGTCGCCGAACATGCAGCGCGAATAGACGGCGGCGGTGTCGCCGTTCTCTATCGCATATCCCTGTGCGGCATGTGCGCCGCCCGCGAATGTGACATGCGCCTTGGTGAGATCGCCCGTCTCCGCCATCGCGGCCTGCTTCACCTGTATGTCGCCCGCGAAATAGACTGGCACGTTGATCGTGTGCGAAATGATCGTAGAGAGGTTCGTAATCGCCACAACGCCAAAAATCGCCTCGGTGCCGTTGATCGTCACCGCCGCAGAACCGGCCGCAAAGGTGATGGACGCGGGGGAGAAGTCCGGAATGTCGCAGACGAGCGTCGCCTCGCCCGCCGCCGCGATATGCACGCACGAGCCGTTCGCGGGAACCTGACCGCCCATCCAGTTGTCGCCGTTGCTGAAATTCGTGTTCTCGCCGCCGCCCGTCCAGATGGCGTCGTTAGCACCCTTCAAGACAATGTAGAGCGTGCCGCCCTGCGCGACGTACACTGGCGTCATGCCCGCCGGTACGGTCGCATTGAGCGTGACATCGAAGTTGTCCCACGCATCGGCGGAAACAGCGGTCGCAGACTGGATAATCGCGTTGTAGCCCTCGACTAGCGCACCGCCCTCGATGTTGAGCGCGACCTTGTTTTCCGCCGTCACGCCGTCGAACGCAAGCGCATTCACGGAAAGCGGCAGGACGCCGGCCGTGAACGTCGGGACTCGGAGCGTTGTCCCGCCCGCCATCGTCAGCGTCCCCGTGACGGGAACCGTGCCGGAGCCGGACTGAACGAGGTAGAACGTCGCCGTGTCCCTGAGCGTCACATTGCCCTTGCCAGGATAGACGCCAGACTTGACGGCGACGGTCACGCTGTTGGACGCAACCAGCCCGCCGGTGAACTTGCCCTGCTTGTTGAACGCAAACGTGCCGTTGCCGGCCACGCCCAGACCGCCGGAGCCGGTCAGGACGTTTGTCGATTTGCTCCCCGTGTTGTTCACCGAGACAGTATGTCCCGGAGCCGTCGGGTCGTCATAGTCCGCCGTATCGACCACGAGCCCGTTCGCGCCGATGACCGTGCGGCCCGCGCCGTCCTCGCCGCCGTAATTGCTGTTCGTGATGTCAAACTGCCAGTTGCCGGTGCTATGGAAGACGTAGCCGTTGACCTGGAAGTAGCCGCGCTGCATCTCGATGCCGCAATCGCCGCTGCCGAAAATTATCGTCGCGGTCTTGGCCGGCGTGAAGGCGAAGTCACGCACGAAGTTGCCGGAATGGTGGTGGATTCCATTGACGCGGAGAACACCCGAAAATCCGCTATTGAAGGTGACTCCGCCATGGTTGTACTGATAGATTCTGTCGACTGTGAGGTTGCCGGCGTACGTGCCGAAGATGTTCCCGCTCACATTGAGCGTCAGCTGCTTGATTGCAAGCGTTGAGCCCGCCTCGGCATTGAGGAGACTTGTGCCGGAGGTCTCGATTTTCGTCCCTGTCGCCGTCACGGTCGCGTTGGCGGCAAGAGTGATGGCCGACGAAAGGCTCCACGTCCCTTGCGTCAGCGTGTAGTTGCCGTAGAAAGTCGAGTGGTTGGCGGGGAGAGACCCCTTCACGCCGCCGGAAAACTCCACCTCGCCCGTCACGTCGATCGGCGCGTAGGCGTCGGAGGCGTAGAACTCGACCGGGACGCGGATGACGTGCCGCTCTTCGGCGTAGTTCTTGATCGTCGCCGCGCACGTGATGGTGCCCGTGCCGTCAATCGTCACCCTCGCGGAGGTGACGGGGAATGTCATCGAGTTGACGCTCAGCGCAACGTCGCAGTCGAGCGTCGTTTCGGCGGAAACGCTGATGACGACATCATCGTCCGCACCCGGCACAGCCTTGCCGAGCCAGTTGTCCACGGACGAAAACTTGCCGTCGTTCGCTCCGCCCGTCCAAGTGGCGGGATTCGTGGCGGGAACCGTCAGGACGAGCGACGCGCCGGAAACGGAAAGCGCTGCGCCTTCGGGCGCGTTTTCGTCAAGAGCGAATTTCGCCTTGTCGCCCGCTGCGAACTCGCCGCCGCCGGTAATGGTGATGAGCGGATATGTGCCGCTTGCAATGCTACCCGCATCGTCGAATTTGATCTTTACGGGCTTCGCCGCAGTCGCAGTCAGCGCAAGCGAAGCGGCGGAAAATGAATCGACGCCAAGTTCGCCGCCGGTGATGGCAAGCGTCGCGCCCTCGCCCAATGTCATCGCCCCGACCGTGCGCGAGACGACCGAGCCGGTGCGCAGGTTCAGCGTTCCGCCGTCCGTCGCGGCCATATCGGGTGCGGTGGCCGTCAGCGATCCAGAAAGCGCGAGCGTGCTATCCGCGCCATCCACCGCGAACTTCGTTGCCGCGTATGTAAGCGAAGACGAATAGGTTCCGTTGGAAACGACAAGCGGGCCGGTAAACGTCATCGTCTTGGCCGAGGAGGACGATACAATACTGTTTACGGTAATCGACCCGTCACCGATCTTGGTAAGGCCGCCCGCGCCCTTCAGGACGGACATGTTCGATCCTGCGGTGAACGACTGGTCGGACGGAATATCAATTGTGAGACCGCCAGTTCCAAGTGTATAGATGTCGCCGGAAACGCCGGTGTGCTGCCCTATGAAATTGGCGTCGCTGCCGGACTTGTGGACTGTCGCGCCATCGAACAGCACTTCCGGCACCAATGACTTATAGGCGTAGATGTTGTTGCACGTGATGTCCGCGCCAGGCCCGAACACGACATGCACATAGCTGTTGCCCGCATCGGTGACCCATTTCGAACTTGAAATGTTTGAACCGATGTAGATTTGATCCTTCACGGTAATGGTCGAGTTCGTGACGGCGAAATCGACCTTTGCCGTCTTTGCCGGGTACTTTGCCTGGCTTTCGTTTTCCCGTCCGCCGCTGATTCTGAGCTTGCCGTTAGGAACAGAAAGCGTGCTGCCGTTCTTGACGACGACGGCCACCGACGAATCCTTGCCATTCGCATTAGCATTGTTGTTCCAGAACATGGCGAAATTGAGCGCCACGGCACCGGTACTGGAGCTGCCATCGTCTGTGATAAACGTTCCGTTGTCGAGCGTGAACTTGCAGTCGCCGTAATGGAACGGCAACAGGGTTCTGCCGTCGCTCGTCCGCGTCTGATGGAGGACGCCTCCGTCGACGATGTTCCAATCCCAATCGCCATTGAAACCAGGCCCCGCGGCGTAAGTGACTGTCGCGCCGCTCCCGATGGTGTATTTGCCGGCCGTACTATCGGACGGACTGTTGGAGAGGTTGATTGTGCCGTTCTGGATGATCTTGTCCTTGTAGGCACTGAAAGCCGTCTTGTCGGCGGAAATCGTTTCGCCGTTCAGATCAACGACTTCATCCGCCAGTGCCGGGAGGGCCGCGCTTGTCGCGACCGCGAAAAGGACGGCGAGGAGATAACCTAGAGTTTTACCCCCCCCCCTGACAATATTTGCAATTATCGCTTTCATTATCGTGCCTCCTTGTAAATACTGAACTTGCCTATAACTTGATTTTTCTACATTGTAGCAATTTATCCGCCCGCTGTCAACCCGCAATCACATTCAAAATCCAACACTTCGCAGTCAATCCTGTTCAAAATCCAACACTCCGTCCCCAATTCTCCGGAGGTCGCCGATTCAGGAAGGCTGTAGAATGCGCAGGAACAAGGAACATAGCCATGTAGTGCGTAAACCTGTCCTTGCGGAGCAAGCTGGTTGACTGCGGCACGATGCTGTTGTATAATGTCTAATGTCGACGTGATAAAGGGACAGAACAGAAGACTGGACGGACGGAAGGCGAAGACCATTGCGTTCGTCTCGGAAAGCATCCTTCCGACGCAGGTCGGCAGGATGCTCGACTGTGCGGCGGCCTACGCACAGGGGAACCGAAGCTGCTCCATACGGCTTGTGCTTGAGAAACTGTTGAGCCGGCAAGGCATTTTCGCCGGCTGCGACGGCATCCTTGCGGACGTCTACAAGCCAGCCACCATTGAATTGCTCAAGGCGACGGGATTGCCGATAGTGGCAACCACGATTCTTGGCGATCCTGACATCGCATGCGTAGACTTCTCCCCTGAAGCAACCGGAGCAATGGCGGCGGAATGGTTCCTGCAACGCCGATTCACAAGTTTCGCGTTCTGCGGAACTTACGGCAACCTGTTCTACGACCGGCTTGGGGAGGCTTTTTCGACGACTTTGAGAAATGCGGGCTTCGACTGCATCACTTGCGACCGCAAAAAAATCAACGAGACGGCGCTCCGGACGCGTGCAGTCTCCGTTCCGTCATATCTGGACAAATGGATTCCGACGCTGCCGCCGAGAACTGCGGTCTTCTGTATACACGACCGCAGGGCGTCGCTTGTGATTGAATCGTGTCTGCGCCTCGGACGGGCCGTTCCGGGCGACATAGCCGTAATGGGCCGGCACAACGACGTAGCGATCTGCGCGTGCTCGCCAATGGCCATTACCAGCATCGACCCGAACTTCCGCCTGCAGACCTACACCGCCTTGCAGCTCCTGGAGGAGATGATCGACAATCCGGACAGTGCGAAAGAGAAGAAGTCCATACTCATTCCCCCGCTCGGCGTCGTCGAGCGCGAATCAACGAACGTCTATCCAGTCGACCCGCCGTGGCTCGCGAAAGCCCTCTCGCTCGTAGACGACAACATAAACCGGCGCGTCACGCTTGAAGACCTCGCCGCCGCCGCGAACATCTCGCAATCGGCGCTGCAGAACGCAATCCACAAGACGTTCGGCATGAGCGCTAACAAGTACATCCTCTCGGTCAAGATGCGCGAGGCGAAGCGACTCGTAGACCTCGGCGGCTACAGCGTAAAGGAGCTTGCCGCAAGAACCGGCTTCTCGACGCAAAGCTACTTCACCCGCGCCTACACCGCCTACTACGGCCACCCGCCCAGCGCCGACCTGCAGAAATAGGGCCACCACCGTGGTTGTGGAGACAGGCCGAAGTGGTTATGACTTCCGATTCGCAGACGCAAGTCCGTAGACCGCGGTGACGAGCGAGATCGCTATGGCGACGACGTAGGCAGTCGTCCACGGAGTAGGCGAAGACGACTTGAGAATAGCGTCGAAGAGGAAGTTCGAAGCGAAGACGCCAACGCCTGCGAGGATGAGGTTTACGAGCCCCTGCGCCTGGTTGCGCAGTTCGGGCGGCGCGACCTCGTCGACGAACATCTGTGCGCCGACTACGAGTAGCCCGAAGATGAGCCCGTGCACGACGATCCCGCAGAAGTCAAGCGCAGCAAAGCCGTAGGCGGAGGAAACAGCGAAGAATATGTTGCGAAGCGCTAGGACGGCGAGCGCGAGGACGAGGGCGCGCCTGTAGCCGATGCGCCGGAAGATCAGCGGAACGAGAAGCATAAAGAATATCTCACCCGCCTGCCCGATGTTCATCGTCGTTGTGAGATACTGGTAGCCGGATTCCTTCAAGTACGCGGCACAATAGACGTTGTACCACTGAAACGGAATCATGGCAAGGAGAAGCAAAATCGCGAATGAGCGAAACGACTTGTCGCGAAGCAGCACGAGAGCGCCGAGCCCAAGCGCGTCGCCAACCGATATCGGCGTTCCCTTCGCCTGCGGCGGCGTCTTCGGCAAGGCAAGCGAGAAAAGTCCTGCCGCAGCCGTGACCGCCGCGCCACCAGCGAATATCCACGGCGACGAGTCAAATCCCTTAAAGCCCCCTGCCGCTGCCGCGAGCGAGAACACGCACGAGCAAATCCAGCCGATCGTTCCAAAGACGCGGATGCGGGGAAATGCGTCCTTGCTCGCATGAGCCATTGCGACAGTCGCCGTGAGCGCCCATGTCGGCATGTAGAAAAGCATTGTCGTGAGAAGTACGATGAATAGCAGCGCAGGCGAAGTTACGAAGAATGCGCCCGAAAGCAGGGCCGCAGACGAAAAGTAGCAGATTGCGAGAACCCTCTCCGCGTTGAGGCGACGGTCTGCGAACATACCGACGAGAGGAGATGCGAAAGTGCCTATGCCCATTATGAGCCCGCACCAGAGAGTCCAGTTCTCGCCGCCCTGCAGCGACTTGACATAGGGGAGCATTGGCACAAACCACACGGGCATGGCCATATACTCGAGGAACATCATCGTCGCAAGGACGACCGTCCGCCTATTGACGCAACCGCTCATGCAGTCACGCCTTCCGACGGCTCGGCTTCTTTCGTTGCATCGACTTCGGCCTTAGCGTCACGGTAGAACACGGCCTGACCGATTGCAGTGTAAAGAACAACAAAGATTCCAATTAAGATCGACACGACAAACGCGCCGATCATGACGATGGAGCACTCATCCGGTATCGCGTCCGCTTGTGCACCAGCGCTCGCCGCCGACAAAGCGCCCACAACGCTTGCTGTAAGGGCAAAAGGCAGAATTACAAGAATGAACCACCCGATGTAGGACAGCCAGAAGAGGAAAAGCTTCCACTTGCGCCCGCGCATTAATTCACAGCTCCGCTTGATGCAGGCATTTGCTCCAATTTCAACGTTCTCTGACTTGACATACCATGTAAGCACATAGCGCAAACTTACGATGATGGCGGCGATGCAGGCGGGGATGCCGCACAATAATCCAACCAACACTCCCATCTGTTTTTCTGTCACCATGCCACACACCCGAAGGACGGCCGACACGATGCCGCCAATAAAACCACCGATAAAGGCGAAGGCGAGCGCCCAGACGACAACCTTGATCATTATCAGGGCGGTAAGCCACAAAAGATCGAACGGGCGCTTGAAACCGCCGAAAGCACTGGCGAACCATCCATTGGAATCGTCCTTTATGCACTTGACAAGCGTTGTGACGAGGCCGAAGACGACAATACTCTGAAAGAGATACTCGACAAACGTCGAGAATCCGCTCGCGAATGTCATTCGCAGTGCTTCATGGCCAGAAGCGATGGTGAGATCAACACCAGAACGCTTGGCCGCAAGCTGCGCCTCCCTAAACGACGACCATGTCTGGATTCCAACTGACTCGAAGATAAATTCGAGCCCGATCAAGACGGCGACCAGGATTGCATACAACACTATGCCGTTGAGAAGTATCTTCCATCCCCACTTCGAGCCAGTCAAAATGTTCCAGGCATCTTGACGCATTTCCTTGCATGATCTCATTTTTGTCTCCTATAGTTTCTTATTTTCAACGAATTAACCATGTAGAACGTGTAGAACATGCAGAAATTCTACACGATCTACATGTTCTACACGGCTCAACAAAAAGTTTTGCAAATAAACCTCCACATATTATGCCAGCGCGGCAAGCACTTCAGGCAGAAGCTGTTTCTTGCGCGAGAGGACGCCTGGCATCAGGAGGACGCCAGACTCCGCGCGACGGTATGGAAGCGCTCTACGAACTGCCTCGTCGCCCTTGAAGAGAAGCTCGGAATTGCCGCGCACCGGATCTGTCACCATAAGCGCCGCAAAGTCGAGCCCGTTGCCCTTCTTCGTCTTCTCAAGCGCCGCGGCAAGCTCCGCCATGTGACGGTGGAAGACGGCGAGATGCGACTCCTCTATCTGAGCGAGGATAAACTTCTTCCCAGCCTCGCTGTAGAGCTTCGCGTCCGCCGCGACGGCTTCGTCGGCGGACATCGAAGTGAGCGGAGAGGCGACTGACATGAGCCCTTCCATTATCGACGCGGCGGATTCGCCGCAGAGCTTTTCGAGCCATGCGCACATCGCGCGGTCGTCGTCGGTCGTCGTGGGCGACTGGAAAAGGAGCGTATCAGAAACGATACCCGCAATGAGAACTCCCGCGACTTCCTTCGTCGGCCGCTCTCCCGCGCCGCGGAACATCCGCGCGACGAGCGTGCAAGTAGAGCCCACGACGTCCGCCGTGTACTTGATCGGGTCCTTCGTCGCGGCGAATGAAATCCTGTGATGGTCGACGACTTCCACTACGGGAATTTCCTCAAGTCCCGGGATGCCCTGCTCCGTCTCGTTGTGGTCGACGAGTATCATCCTCGCCGGCGGCGGCTCTGCGAACGCGCGCTTAAGGACGGTGCCCACGAGAACACCCTTGTCGTCCACCACTGGGAAGTGGTTGTGCGCATTGCGGACGGCGGCGGCGCGTATGTCATGAACGCGGTCGTTCTCGGAAAGCACCTGTGCGCAGTGGTGAAGCGGCGCCTTGCCTACGGGGATAGAAAGATTGGCTTTTTCAATAAAAAGCGAGAGTAGCTTCGCTGGCGAGAGCATCCCGACAAACTTTCCAGCCGCGTCCTTCACTGGAAGCGACGACTCACCCGACTTCTCAAGCTCTCTTAGCGCATCAACAAGAGACATGTCCGCATCGATCATCGGAACAGACGCATCGACGAGATCCCTGACGCGCACATAGACGTCGCGCTTTGGACGGACGCCCTTAAGGTGGAAGTGCTCGAACACCCACTTTGCGCGCGGCGGCAGACGTCCAGCGCATATCGCCTCGACGTCGCTCATCCCGGTGCGCCGCCTCAGGTCGGCAAGCGCATACGCGCTCATGACCGAGTCGACGTCAGGATTCCTATGTCCGCATACAAAAGTCTTCATTCAGCTGGCCTTCTTGTCCCTCTTCTACCGATATCAGCGCACGAAAATCAAAAGTCCAGTACCATTGTATTCATAGCAACCGATGTCGACGACCTTACGCTTGATGCGATCATTGCCGTCAAGGTCGCACGAGGCGGCCAGTCCACTCCAGGCATCGTTGTCACCCGCGTCTATGGCTGGCGAACCTGCCGAAAGCCTAAAGTTGCCCGCCAACGCGTTCTTGAAGTTCGGATTGACATTGAAAAGGTTGTTCGCGCTCGTGCCGCCCGAAACCGTCGCCGCGACGGCAATGTTGTTCTTCGCCGTTCCAGCTGTCATGTAGAGGTCGGCTCGCGCGGCGGCGGCGGCCGTGTTGCCGGCGGCCGTGCAGTTGTAGAGACTGGCCGAAGATCCATTGAGCCTGATTCCGGCGGGATAGTCAGCGTGCGAGGTCCTGTGGCCCCAGACGAGGCTGTTGCGGAGCGCACCCACCAAAATCCAGACGCCCTGGACGCCATTGGACCAGATTGCGCAGTTGTCCGCCGAGGCCGATGCCTTGTTGAGATACAGCCCCATTCCGTAGTTGTCGTAGGCCGTCTCGCTGCTGATCTTCAATCCGTTCTCGTGGATGCTGCAGCGCAGTATCTTCCCGGTTCCTTCCACGTATGCGCCAACGCCTTTCGCCTCGTTGCGATTGCCGCCCTTGTTGTTCAGGCGGACATTCCCGTAGATTTCGCAATCGACGGCCAGACCGCCGGATATGTAGAGCCCGACCCCATCGCCGGAGCCTGAGTTCGACATGTGGGCGTTGGAGTCGAGGACGCAGTTCGTCGCGACGCCGGCCGTCATGTAGAGGCCGGTGCCCTGGTTTCCATTGCCGCTGCCTGTCGTGAGGAAGGCGTTGCGCGTGGAGCGCACGTTTTCCACGCGGGCGTTCGCCGTCATGTAGATGGCGGAGCCCGCAAGGGCGTTGGTGCATCCGGTGACGGTCAGGTCCCTGAGGACGGCCGAGGAGTGGCTTAGCTCGAAAGCTCGGCGGTTCGACGGAAGCCCCGAGAAGTTCAGGACTGTCGCATCGCGTCCGGCGCCGCGAATCGTGATCGGCGTCGCCATCGAAACCGCCGCCGCGCAGTCGAAGGTGCCTTCCCCGATGGAGACTTCGCTTTCGACGGAAGGCGCGACGTAAAGCGCGCCAATGGCGTCTTCGAAGGAACGCGCCGCCTTGCCGGCCGTGTCGTATGGATAGGTGTCCGAACCGGACTTCGAGACATAGACCTTCGCGGGCTTGACGGTCCAGGCCCCGGCGTAGGTGTATTCCGCGGTCAGGGAATCGTCCACGGCGTCGGTGACGACGAGGCGGACCGTATGGCGTCCGGTGCCGATCGAGGATGCCGCGACGGAGAGCGTCGCCCCGGTCTCGCCTTCGAGCAGGACTCCATCGAGATGCCAGGCGTAGGTGTAGGAGCCGCTTCCGCCGGCGGCGCGGGCGGTTGCCGCGACGGTTCCAGACGTGCCGCATTCGCCCTGTTCGACAATCACCGCCGCTTGAAGAGTGGAGGCGTCCGCCACGTATTCGTATGCGCCGATGTCGAACGCGCCGCCCTGCGGGCGCGCCGTGCCGCCGATGTCGTCCGCCACTCCGGCTATCGTCTCGCCGGCGTCCACCGCCGGGGAGTCGAACCCTACCGTGTAGTCCTCGTTGGCCGCATCCGCGAAGCGCGGGTCGGTTGCGAGATTGCCGGCCACCGTGCCGCCGGTGTAGGTCGCGGCGCCGACTATGTTGTTCCTGAAGGTCCCGCCGGCAACCAGGATGTCGCCGTCGGTCCCGTTGCCGTAGATTATGTTGTTCGCTGCCGTGCCGCCAGTCATCCTCAGCCCCGAAAAGGCCGTCGCTGATGTATTGCCCACGACAGTGTTGTTGTAGAATTTCGCATTGTTGCCGGACAGATACACGCCAGACTCGAATCCGCTCTTTGTCGTGGCGTGGCCATGGACGAGGCAGTTGCGGACGGTCCCGCTGTTGACTATCACGCCCGACACGGCGTTGCCGGCGATGACGCAGCGCTCAGCCACCCCGCTGTTGTTGTTCAGGTAGAGGCCGCAGCCGCCGCAGCCGCCATACGACTGGCCTTTCGACCAGTTGCCGGCGATGCGGCAGTCGCGGACGGTTCCCGCGCCGCCAACATAGACGCCGCAACCCTTGACTTCGCCGTTGTCGCGCCCGTTGCCGGTTATGGCGCAGTCGGTGACAAGCGCATTGCCGGCGATGTATATCCCAATCCCGTCCGCAGAACCGCTGCCGGAATTCATTGCCACATTGGAATCGACAAGGCAGTTGGTCACTGTGCCGCCGGCCATGTAGATCCCAACGCCCTTCCAACCGTTGTTCTTGTAGCTGAAGCCCTGCCCCACGCGGACACCATCGAGTGTTCCGGCGGTCATATAGACGCTGTTGCCGCTTTCGAGGTTGTTTGTGCAGCCGAGGACTGCGAGGTCGCCGAGCTTGGAGGCGGCCGCCGTCATGTAGATGAGGCGGTTCGCAAGGCCGGGTTCCGGCGTAAGGATTGTAGCGTCCATGCCCTGCCCGGAGAGCGAGACGCCGTTGGTGAGGCACACCTGCGCGGAAAGCGTGTAGGTCCCGGAAGCGAGGCGCAGCGTGGAACCCGGCGCGGCCGCCTCGATGTAGGGGTTGAGGTCGTGGACGCGCGGCAGGCAGGCGGCGTCGGAATACGCCACAGCGACATCGACCGGCCAGGCCGGCATCGCGAACTGGAACGTCGCCCCGGCGTATGTGCGCCTGTTCCCGAACCCCTCGTGGTTCGTCGTGTATTCGGACTGGAGGCCGGCGTTGGGCGCCGGGGCCACCGCCGCCGTCGCCCCGGCCATGACCCACGACGAACCCGCCGTAGCGAGTGTGCCGCCGTCGCTGTCGCTAGTCTGCGTAAGAAGCGCATAGACGGCGCCGTTCTCGACTTTTACGCCCGGGTTGTCGGAGGCCGACGCCACAAGCGGGAAGTTCCGCGGATACAGGATGGCACCAGTCACGCTGTCCCAAAGGCCGGCCACGCCGTCCTTCTCGCATGGGATGAGGTTGGCGGAAAGAGCCTTGCCGTCCGCCCAGATGCGGCAGCCATATACGCGCTGGAGGACGCCGCCTTTCGAGTAGGGGGTGCCGTTCATGTTGTAGTTGAACAGATACAGGCTGTTAGCGTTCGCGCCGCCCTTCTGGTGGTTCGCATTACCCTTGATAGGCACGAACGTCCTATCGCCGACTGTGACGAAACTGTAGAGGCACTCGATGTCGTAGATGTCGCCAACGGCAGGCGCGATGCCCGTGTCGGTGGACCCCCCCGTCCAGTCTGCGCGGAACTTCTTGTTCACATACGAGATGCTCTCGGAGGAGTTGCTGTCGCCGTCGCCCGTCGCCGCGCCGAAAACACCGGATTGGGTGTCGGTCTGCGCGGTGACGGCAAGGCGGACGAGCATCCGCGTGTTCGCCGGCGTCCCTACCACACCCGTATCGACGTATGTGGTCTTGTTCGTCGATTCGACGTATTCGACGAACCGGTCGGGCAACTCGGCAAAGGCCGCAACCGCGAAAAGCGTGGCGCAGACCGCCACCATCCATTGATACCATCTTACCATTTCAATGGTTCCTTTCATCTTCAGTTTTTGTGACACCTATCGTACCATTATAAATGTTCCCAATCCCCTGCCACGCAACCACCAGATGCTTCCAGCCGTGCCGCTCCAGCACGGGTAGGTCGCGCTGTTGTTGATGTTAGTGCCACCGTCAGCCGAAATCGCCCCTGCCGAGAATTCGGCGCGGTTCGCGTCCGTAATCTCGGTCGCCGTCACCTTCGCGGGGACGACGCCCGTCGCATAGAGCGCGTCAATCTTCGCCGCGTCGAGCTTTTCGCAGACGAGGATACGCCCGCCACCACCACCGCCGCCGTTGTTCGTGTTGTTGCCACCATCCGCGCTGACCGCCGCGCCCGCGGCATTGACGAACTTCGAGCAGCTGATCCAAATTCCGCCGCCTGAACCGCCGCCACACGAGCCTCCCGCCTGCGTGCCGTTGGCGCTGATCCGTCCGGCGTTCGAAATCTGCCCCGTGACATCGATGCGAAGTGCGCCGCCGCCGAACGAGCCGTCCCAGTTGCCGCCGGGGCTGCCCGGCAGATAGGGCCGCAGCGCATCGCCGTAAGTATTCTTGTTGCCGTAGTCGGTCACAAGGGCGGGTTTGCCGTTGTAGCCGCCGCCGAAGCCGCCGTAGGCGCCGCCGTTGTAGGAGCCGCCCATGTCATTGTAGGAGTAATAGACATTCACGCCGCCGATCGACGAACGTCCCCATCCACCGCAGTCGGAGTGGAGAACGCCCGTCGCGCCGACTGTGAGCGTCCCCGCCGCGACCTTGCATGGCGAACCGGAGAGCCGTTCACCGTAGATGGCGAGCTCGCCGTCCACCGTCATCGCGCCGCCGGCCGAAACAAGCGCCGACGGGATGCGCCAAAGCGCAGGCGACGCCTTCGCACCAGGCGCAGTTAGGTCAAGGCGATAGCCGCCATTGACCGTCACGGACGCGCCCTCGGCGATTGTGAAGGCACCACCCGCGACAGCCTTGGCATCGGCCGCCGAGTCGCGGCGACCCGCCACAAGCGTCCCGGCGACGGTTATGTCGCCCGACGCCACGACGCCGCAGTCGTGCCAGTCGTAGAGCGAAACCGATTCTGGATAGAGACGCGGATCCCACGAGGTCGTGGCATACGAGCCCTCTGGCAGGATGGAGAGCGAGGCCCCGGAGGCGACGGATAGCGACTTCACGTTGAAGACAAGACCCGCCGAGACGCTGACGGAGGCTCCAGTGCCGATGACCACGTCGCTCTTCGGTCCCGGGACCTTGCCCGTTGACCAGTTCGCGTCGTCGAGGAAGCTTGCGCCGTCGCCTTCCCCGGTCCAGGTGGCCGTGCCGGCGTCGTCCGAGACGAATACCGCCGCGACGCGTAGCGCGCCCGTGACGTTCGTCGAGAGCGTGGCGTCGTACTGGACGGCCTCGTCGATCTCGCCAGTCCATCCCGCGAAGCGGTAGCCGGAGGCGGGCGTCGCCGTAACGCTCAGCGCCGAGCCGTCGGCCTGCCAGTCGCCGCCGGCCGCGCCGATCGCGTTTGTCGTGATCGTGCCGCCCGCAGTCTCGACGCCGACATCGACCGAGTGCTGGAGCGTCGTGAGTTTCCACGTCAGCGTGTAGTCGCCGTCAATCGTAAGAATATCGGATGTCGCCGAAGAATCGGCGACCACATCACCCGTTCCGGTGTCCGTGAGCGTGTAGCCGACGGCGACGCGGCGCGAGCGGTTGTCGTCCGTCACGTAGGCGGTCTCCGGGGCGGCGATGGGAATCACTTCGCCGTCGTCGAATACCTGCGGGCCGTAGGCGGGCGTGGGCGAGCCGAGGTTCGCGGGGTCGCCGGCGACGGTGAGCGTCCTCTTCCCGGCGGTGTTGATGAGGTAGTAGGCCGTGCCCGGCCAGCCCCTGGTGTATGTGCCGACGACGCCCGTGCCGCCCTCGACGGAGACGCGCGCGCCGAGCTTGTCAGAAAGTTCCGTGACGGTCACGTCGGCCGGGGCCTCGTGCGTCGCGAAGAGTTCATCGACCTGCTCGGGCGTCAGCCCCTCGCAGATGGCGATGCGCCCGCCGCCGCCGCCGCATTTCCTGTTGCCGCCGTCCGCTAAGACTTGGCAGTTGTCGCCAGCGTTGAAGGCGTCGCAGACAACCCAGATCGAGCCACCGGCCGCGCCGCCCTTGCTGTTGGCGTCCTGTCCGGTGGCGATGAGGCCGCCCTCGAGGTCGAGCGTGGCGCAGTCGAGGCGGATGGAGCCGGAGCCGCGGTTCCCGCCGTCGCCGCCCTTGCGGCTTCCGGGGAACATCGGCGTGAGCGCGTAGTCGTAAACCCTCGTCGTCTTTGTCGGCGTGCCGTATACGTCAACATTGTTGGCGTTCCCGTTGCCCGCGCCGCCGAGGCCGCCGTGGCTGCCGCCGTCGTAGCTGTCGCCCGTCTGGTGACCGCCGGGGCAGCAGGAGTAGGTGCGGTCGCCGGAGACGCCCTGTGCGTTGAAGCTCCCGTATCCGCCGAAGAACGAGGTGATGCAGCCGCCTTCGCCCACTTCGACGTCATTGAGGTCGAGCCAGACGGCGACGCCGGTGCGGAAGTCGTTGCCGACCTGGAGGAAGTTGTGGACCTTGGTCGCCGTCGGCGCGCGGACGCGGGTCGTGCCGTCGACCTTGAGGAAGTTGGAGCCCCTGAAGAACTCCTGCGGGTTGTCGAACTCGATGACGCCGCCGTCAACGGCCTGCGAGGCGTCGGGGACGAAGTCGAACGGGTAGCCAGCGATGACCTGGAAGGCGCCGTTGACGATGTCGAGGTCGCCGGCGACGTTCACGCGCGTCGGGCAGCGCGCCGCCGTGCCGCCCACGAAGACCGCGCCGCCGCTGTTGCCGTTCGCGTAGCTGCGGTTGTAGCTGTCGAGGACCACGTCGCCAAAGACGTCGAGGCCGACGGGCTCCGTGCGCGTCTCGTCGTATGACACAGAAAGGTAGTATGCGTAGTTGCCGTTCTGGTCGGGGTCCCAGTATCCGGCGGGGTTGTTGTTGTTCTGGGTGCCGCCGTCGTATCTGGCGTAGCGGGCGCCGACGAGGAGGACTGCGTTCGAGACGACGAGGTTCCCAACGGCGGCGAAGGACGGCGCGATGACGCGGCCCTTGTTCTGGGATTGGTGGAGGTTGTAGGTGGAGGTGTTCAGCAGCACCGCCGTGTCGTTCGTGCCGGGAATGACGCCGTCTGCCCAGGCGGAGGCGTCGAACCACTCCTTGCCGACATTGCCATTGTAGGAAAGCGTGCGCGTCGCGCCGTTCGCCGCCGTCGCGCCAAAGAAGGCGCAGATGTTTTTCGCCGCGTCGCCGGAGACGGTGAGCGGGTTGTCGTAGCGGTTCGACCAGGCCACGTCGCCGTACCAGTACTGGAACTCCATGCCCGGCGTCGTCGTCGAAGCCGTCAGCGTGACCGGCGAGGTCGCAGTCGTGTAGTCCGCCGACTTCGCGATGGTCGCGCCCGCATCGTTCACAGCCGTCGCCGTTACCGGATAGCTCTCCGCGTAGTGCCAGGTGATCTCGGCGCGGCCCGCCGGGAAGGTGTAGTTGAAGGAACTTGTGCCGTCCGTCACGGTCGTGGTGGAGACGACCGTCGCCGCGTCGCCCGCCGCGTATTCCGTGAGCGTGTAGCCCGTGCAGGTGAAATGGATACCGTTCGAGGTTACGTCCGTCGGCGCGGTCAGCGTCACGGGATCGTCCGCCGCGTAGCCGTCGCTGTCGCCGAGCGCGGGCGAATAGCCGTCAAGCGCTTCCGCCGCGTCGCTCGCGACGGTGAGCCGTCCGTCGTGCGCAACGGAGACAACCGTAACGCCAATCGTCTTTGCCGCAGTCGTGAATGCCCCGCCGTCGGGAAGCGCTCCGTATGCGAGAAGCGTAGTATCTATCGAAGCCGACCCAGCGCTCCAATCGGCAAGCGGGATGTCCGCGAACGTCCCGACCGTCGAATAGATCGGGCTGTCGTCCGCAACGGACAGCGTAATCGAGCCGCCTTTGCCGTTCGTCTTGAAGAGATTGGTCGCCTCCTTGCTGCCGCAACGGATCGGCGCCGACGAATATCCGCCGGCCGGGACGTGGAATGTCAGCACGGCTGCGGACGCCGCGCTCCCGTATGGCATGAAACTCACGTTGTTCTGGGCGGTGTCGATCAACGGATGGTCGCCGAAGAATTCAAAGGTGCCGCCCGAACCGTTGGCGTTGAGTCCGACCCAGGAGCGCGCCACGTAAGTGGAATTGTCGATTACGAAAACACCACTGCCGCCGATGTAGAAGAAATGCGCACTCGCCGTCGAGTTGTCGTGAAGTTCGAACCGGGCCCCTTTCCGATAGAGTCTGAAGTCGCTGCCGCTCTGGTAGTAGTCGGAGCCGTTGACAAGGGAGAATACGAACCCCTGACCGAATTCCAGAGCCGTGGAACCGTTTTTGAGCGCGGCGTTGTCAAGCGTGAGGGAGCCAAGCGGCCCATTGATATTTATCGAGGTCGCCGTCAGCACCTTGTTCGTGCCGGTCGCCGTCGCGCCCTTGAAGGTTACATCGACGCCGCAGGCGTTCGCGGCGTCCGTCAGGTTCTTCGTCGCGTGGAGGTCGAGGGTACCGACTTTTTCGTTGTCTGAGATCGTGACAGTGATGTTCGTCCCGGCAGGGAAGACGGCCGTGGAATTGCCGGTGCGGGGATAGCCGTACGCGGAGGGGAGATCGCTCGCCCAGTGCGCCGTGTCGTGCCAGTCGCCGTCCCAGTCGCCGTTCACCGCCTGCCAGGTGTAGGTCGTGGTGTCCTTGGTGGCGGCGTTGAAGATGTCCGTGGCGTCGGTGTAGTTCGTGACGCCGCCTTCACCGATGTCGAAGAGCCGCCACTGGAAATAGTAGGTCACCTCGCCGTTGTCCTCAGGGGTGGAGAAGGACGCGGAGATCTTCGAGGGCGCGGAGTCGGGAACGACCGTCGCGACATTCTCCATCGTCGCGGCGTTGTTCGCTGTGCCGCACCAGAGTTCGACGTGCGTCGCGTCGCCGTTGGAGGCGAGCGCCGTCACGGTTCCGGTCGCCGTGATGACGTTGCGGGCGACCGTCGTAGCCTTCTGGTTCAGGAGGCAGCCGGGACCGGTCGCCGTAGGCGTGGCCGCAGTGCCGGAGCCGATTGTCGCCCAGAGCGCGACGGACGATGACGTGTCCGTTCCCGTTTCGTCCGAAAGGCGCTGCGTCGATGTCGTGTCGTCGCCGTTCGTCGCCTTCACGGAGGTTATGCCGTTGAGCGAGTAGAAGAGCATGCAGTCGGTCTGCGTTCCGGCGGAGAGCGCGGGCGAGGACTGGAGGACGTTGAAGCGGAAGTAGCCGTTGGGCGAGTTGCCATTGGAGCGGAAGGCCTGCTGGCCCATCCACTGGATCGGCGGCGCGGCGAAGCCGCCCTCCGGGACGACGAAGTCGAAATCGAAGTGGCTCGTCATGTTCGCGTTGTTGACGCTGTCCTTGAACTCGCCTGTCCCAGAACCCTTCAGCATGGGGTTGCCGCCCTTGAAAATGATGCGCCCGCCGCCAGGCGTGGCAGTTCCAAGGTTGGCAGCGCCCTTCACCAGCAGCGCCGCGTTGTCGATGGAAAGGAGCGTGTTCGGACCGTTGATGCTGAGATTGGTGCTGATCTTCATCGTTGCGCCGTTCGAAAGCAGGTTCGTCGCCGTGTTCTTGAACGCGAATTCGCCGCTGGCGGTCCATGTCGCGTTGTCAACGGCAAGGAGGGTGCCGACACTGCTGTCGGCGTCAATCCAGCCGGAGGAAACGACCGAACCGCTCAAAATGGAGACCCTTGCCGCCTTCTTGACGGTGGTATTCCCAAGGCGCAGGTCGGAGTTGTTCTTCACTGTCAGCACGGCGCCGCTGCCGAGCACCATGGCCTTTCCGCCATCGACGCGGATATGGTCGAACTCGATAGTGTTGTTCTCGTTGTCGACTTCCCACGCGTTCTTGAGGTCGAGCCGCGTCTCGGCGGTCGGGTCGGCCGCGTAGAATCGGACGTTCGCACCCGCGAGGACTTTCAGCTGATTCACTGCCTCGTAGTTGTTGGTCGCGCCAAGCTCCACCTCGGCGGTGCAGTCCGCCGGGAAAATCGCCCGGTCGCCGCCTTGGGGATACTTCGTCGTCTGGCCCCAGTTGGCGGGCGTGCGCCAGCCGTGGTCGTCACCGCCCTCGCCGGTCCAGGTATAGTCCGTGGCGAAAGCCGCTGCGGAGAAAAGCGTGGCGCAGACCGCCACTGTCCAATGATACCCTCTTGTCATTTCCATGATTCCTTTCAATTTCTTAAGATAAAGTATACCAATTACGCCGTCACATTGCAACACCATTGCACAGAATGGAATGCTATCTCAAAATCGGCTCCGCAGGCGCGAAAAACACAAGCGCGGTGCAGACCGCCACCGTCCCCTGATACTCTCTTGCCATCCCCTTTCCTCTCCTCATCTTCATTTCATTTTCTACGACATTGTATGCCAAATCCCTGCTTCAGGGCAACAAGCAAACAGCGCATTCTCGTGTTAAGTCCCCGGGTATGATTACTAGAAAGTCACAGTGTCCGAAGTGTCCTTGCCCTGCACTCTGATTTCAACCCCGGGCGTGAAGTCCCTTGCCGTAAATACCGCGATATGGTCGACGACAGCCACCGTCTCGGCTGGAGTCTGACTATCTCCAATGTACATTGACAAGGTGCCGTCTTTGGCGTCGTTGGTGTAGCACTTGATCTTTCTATCGGTCGTCTTCGTGTAGTCCTTGCCACAGATATGGACGAACTTATCCTTCGAATTCCATTCCGCCTTGTAGATGTAGAACGTGTCCTTTTTCGTGACGTGGTCGCGTTCCACGAGACCCTTGTTGTTCAGATATTTCAATTCGTCGTTGGTTGTCGCGTTTTCGCCATCAAGGCACTCCGTGTAGCCCTCTTTTCTGCTTGACACCGCGATGTCGAACAACTGCCACTGACCAGTGAAGAGAAGTTGCGGGTAGTTTCGGATTGCGGCGATGTGTCCTTCATGCAACCACATCTGGTACTCGATGTCGTGCCTTGGGTTGTTGCCGGAGGTCGTCGTGCTCAGGAAGTTCGTGGAATGGCAATGCTGCGTTCCGCCGCATCCATACTCCGAGAGCGCAAGCGGCTTGCTGCGGTCTGTTATGGTGCTCTTTATGCGCTTGTTCAACTGAGATGAAGGGTCGTTGATCGTCTTGTCGATGTACCATCCGACATAGAGGTTGCAGCCGAACCAATCCACATCAGGGTTGTTGTAGTACCCAGAGGGGTCGCTGTAGCTGTGCGACATGACATAGCCGACCATGCGCTCCGTGTCCATAGACTTGATGAGGTCGTAGTATCCCTCTATCTTCTCCTTGCCAAAGGCCTTGTCATCCGTAGTTGTCTCGTTGCTGAGTCCCCAGAACATGATGCATGGGTGGTTAAAGTGCTGTTCGACCATTTCAATGTATTGTGTTTCGAGGTGCGTGTAGTAGTCCGAGGGCATCGTCGACTGGAGCTTGTTGACGCATGGCACTTCGGTCTGGACGATGATTCCGAGCTGGTCGCACCGGTCGTACACCTCCTTCGGGTGCGGATAGTGCGCGAGGCGGATGAAGTTACACCCCAGCTCCCGTATAATGGCGAACTCCTGGTCGTAGTCGCTGTCGGTGAGCGCGTTGGCCTTCCCCTCCACGTCGTCGTGCATGCAGACGCCCCTCAGGAGGTAGGGTTCCCCGTTGAGCAGGAAGCCGGTGTAGGTCTCGCCATTTACCGTCTCATTGATGACGTATTCGTAGTACCGGAATCCGTATGGGCGCTGATACCTGTGGTAAAGTTCCCCGTCCTTGTAGATTTCAAGGGTCACCGTGTAGAGATGCGGGTTTTTCGTTCCGTTCCACAATTTCAAGTCGCTTCCTGCGATGGTGGTCGTGAAGGTCTGCGCTCTTCCCTCGCTTGCCACCGTGTTTGTCCAGGCGTACGAATCATCGGAGATGATGCACTTGAGGGACGCGCCGGCCGGGACCTCGGTCTCGACATTGATCGTTGCGTTGGTCGTCGCGGAGGAAGCGGACACCGTCGAGGTGATGTGGAATCCGTCGTAGCCGTATTTCATCGCAGGAAGGACCGGGCTCGTGAACAGCTTGACGTTGCCGAGCGTGGCGTTGAAGTTGAAGTCGCCGGCCGCCGGAGCCAAGGAGTTCCTCGTGGTGTTGCACAGTGCCACGCGGATGTTGTTAATTCCACGGTGGACGTATTCGCTTATATCAACGAAGAACGCGTTGTAGCCGCCCCAGTGCGTCCCGACATTCACGTCGTCGACGTAAATGTCCGCGCTCTGGTCGGCGTGCTGGAACCACAGGTAGGTTGGCTGAGCCGCGCTGAGCGTTATGGAGGTGTCGAACGAGAACGTTCCTTTGGAGTAGCTGGACGAGTGTCCGTTTATTCCGTTGACGGAATACGGCGTAGTGATGGTGTTGCCGTTGTATCTCCATGTCGTGAGGTCCTTGTTCGACTTCTGGAACGGAGTCTCATGCACGTACACGCAAGTCTGGCTTACTGTCGGGCTCGTATGGTCCTGATAGGTGGAATACGCCTCGACGATAGTGTCCTCATTGATGGAAATTGGTCCCGTGTACAGGGCGAAATCGCCTGTCTGCCCAAGTCTATAGTAGATTTCGGCACCTTCCGTTGGGCATTCCAGTTCAATCGTATCGCCGAAAAACGATACTTCGGGCGGCAGCAGCAAAACATCCTCGCACACGAGCCATCCCGTAGGTATGCCATTGACGCCTGTCGTCCAGGAAGTTACGTCTGCGGCCTTGACGAATGCGCCGTCGCCAGCCACATTTTTAACCCATCCTTCCAAGCACTTGGAGTTGTTGAACCCACTTGTGGCAAGGCATGTGATTTGACTTAGGAGTCCGCATCCCTCGAACATGTGTCCATAACACTCAGCCACCAAGGTCGTGGCGTTGAGGACAGGAGCCTCTGTGATGGCACATTGTTCGAACATGTACCAGTAGCATCCCTTGGCAAGCGTAGTGGCTGGAAGTTCGGGGGCCTTTGTCAATGATGTGCAATAGCTAAATAGGGCGCGGTAACAGTAGTCCTTTAGCGTCGTTGCCGGGAGAACGAGGTTTTCCGCCGAAATCACCGGAGCTTTTTTGAACAACGAGCAGAATATGTAGCTGCCGCCCTGGAAGGTCGTGCTTTCGGCAAAGTTGTCGCCATCCAGAAGACTCATGATGTTACCTTCGATGTCGTATGTCGCGGTTCCTCCCTCGAATCCGGAATAATTATTTTTGTCCGTGGCGTATGTCGTGTTGCTCCCCCTGAATCTGACCAAGTTGCCCTGTGCCACGAAAATGGTCGCCCCTTCAGACGTGGCGGTTAGGGAAGTCCATGCGCCGTTGTCGATGCTGTAATCGATGGTCTTGGTCGCGTTGCCAAACGCTTTCCAACTGATTGTTCCAGGTGTGAGCACTCTGAATGTAAGGTAGTCGGCGCTGTAGTCATGTTCCACAGGTGGTATTGTATGCGCCATCCCCATAATCAAGATTACTGTACCCATCGGGCGGTTCTCAACGGTCATTTCCACCGAAGGTTCGCTTTCCACCGGCAAACCGGCGATGGTATAGACGGCTACGGCCTGATAGGTGTCAGTCGGATTGTCCCCCGGCCTGCGCCAATTCACAATCAGCGTTCCGTCTGCGCCTCCTTCGATCACCACGCCGTTCTTCAGCCAGTAGTATGACGTCGCGCCATCCGCGGACGCCGTGAGCGTGACCGTCTTTCTGACAGAAACCTTCGTTGCGGTCGGGTGGACGTCCGGCGCTGACGCTTCGGAAATGAATTCCGCACTCGGCATGTCAGTGGTAGTTAGCGTCTTGTCCCCATCCATGACGATAGAGACTGTCGCTTCGCCCGTAAGACGGTAGCTGGATTCGGCGGCGAAGGTCGCTACGACGGTGGCATTGCTGAAGACCGTGTAGACACCAGCGTTGCCAACAACCGCCACGTCGTTGGTCGTCACCGAGACGAGCGTCATGTGGTAGGACGTGAGGTCTGGAATCGTCAAGTTCACGGTCGGGCGCAAGGTGGTGAATGGACCGACAACGTTCGAGCGATGAACCACATGTCCTTCGTTCTCCATGCGCAGACGGAGGTAATATTCCGTCTCGGACTCCAGCCCAGAGATTGTGAGAGGGGCGTACCATTGTGTCCCCTGGTTCTCGACACTATCCGAAGACAGAAAAGTCTCGAAATTGTCAGCCGACGCCTCCAGTCGGATTGTCGCGGTAGTCGCACCAGTGCCAGGGGAATGAAGATACCCCGTAGCGGTAATCATCGTGGTGCCAACCTGGACCGGACGAGACAAATCATTTGTGACGATATGGCCAGAAGGTGCACCGGGAACTTTTGTCCGGAACTCAACCGGGTCAGTTTCGAAATATACTGGGGGCGCTAGGTTGTTCGTGAGCGACGCGCGGACGAAGTAGGCCGTGTTGAACGTCAGGGCGGACGCAGAGCCAGTAAGCGTTCCGGCCTCCGTGAGTGTTCCGCTGGCATGGAATGTCCAGTAGGTCCCCTCCTCGAAGTCCTCGTCGTCGCAGACTTGGAAGACGCCCAACACACTCGTCGCGCCTTCACCAAGCCCCGTCACGTTCGCGGCAAAGGTCGCAGTGTGTTGCTCGGTGGCTGTCACAGAGACGGTCGCCTCCGGCGCCTTGGGGTTGACAAATGGGATCGTTTCAATCTTAGGCGAGAGCGCGCTCACCACTGCATTCGTAGCGAGGACCCGAAGATAGACCGTCCGGTCCTGATCGGACAACATGAACGTACCCGTCCCGCGGCCGATCACGCCCGTAGCGGACGACAGGGCATTCGTATGGTCAAGATCTCCCTTCCGGAAGCCCCAGACCACAAGAACATCCGCGTAATCGTAGCCATCGCCAGCCCACGCAACACGATAGCCGACGGTCGTGAGCCCATGATTCGGACCATCTGGATCATCGACTCGACTGAGGCTTTCAAACGCGACGGCCGGCTCGTACATACCCTGCCCATTACCTTGCACATCGTAGCGGAAAATCACGACACCGTTGCCGCCGTTGCCACCCTGCTGGCAGCCCGATTTCGTGCTGCCGCCACCGCCACCACCGCCCTTGCCGTTTTCACCGCTGTTAGCGTATTCAGAGCCCGGGATATCGGTGTTCTCCATACCACCAGAACCACCACCGCCAAGACCACCGCCGCCGCCGGTGCCACCACCGCTTTTGTCGCCGCCACCGCCGCCACCGCCTGCGTAATGGGTCGAAGTGCCGGAAATGGAAGATTGGATGCCATCGCCGCCGCCGCCGCCAGAAATCATAGAGCCAATGGAGATCGAGCCGCCAGTCGCCGAAGCGCCGCCGCCGCCGCCACTAACTTTCTTATTACCATCTTGGCTACCCAAGCCGCCGTCATTGCCCTGTCCTGTTCTTCCAGAACCCGCGGGATTATTCATATGGGAGGCGCCGCCACCGCCACTTCCGCCATCCACACCCGCGCGGCAAGCATCATTTCCAGAGACAGCGCCATTTCCGCCAGCACCGCCGCCGAATGCGTGGGCGTTGTTGATTATTGAACCGCCAGCCAAAGTAACGAAGGAATCACCGCCATTCTCACCATACTGAGCGGAGGACGCGGAAGCAATGCCTCCCGCACCGACCGTCACCTGATAGGTCGCGCCGCCCGTCACGGGAAATGCATCGTAGTAGAGCAGGCCGCCCGCTCCGCCACCGCCGCCGCCGTTGTAGCCGCCGGGGCCACCGCCCGCAACGACAAGCGCCTCAACGCTGGTTGCGTAGGATGGCGGAACGAATTCGAACGTGTCCGTTCCGTCTCGCGCGATGGTGAACGTGTGCACAATGCTGTCACCGTCGCGCTTTACATCGCCGCCCGAACCGATTTCGCCCGCGCCGCTCGTCGTGAACGTGCCTTCCACGACAGTGGAGTCGAGCGGCTCTGGAAGATTGTTCACTGCTTTAATCTTGAACTGGTAGGGCGTATTGGGAAGAAGCCCCACGAGGGAGGCAGAAAAGGTATCGTTCGCGGCCAAACCGCCTGCAATTTCCGTCCAAAGGTTCGTTTCAGTGGCGCCATCTGGCCACACCTTGGCGAGAACGCGGCACGCCGTCGACGTGCCACCGCAGACCGAAATAGATCCCGAGAATTGCGCGAACGCCGCACCGGAGTCGGCAAGTGCAAGCGACGCAACAGGATTGGCTGCCTCCGCGAAAGTCTGCACAGCTCCATAGTCGATGAAGGCATCGGCCTTCTCCTGCACATAGGAGGCCTTCATCCAGTCCGCGCTTGGCGTAAAAGGACCAACACGCACCTCGTCCATGTCGCCAAAGAAGGTCCGCTCGCCTCCCGCGAAACCACCGCCGATATACAAAATACCAGTTCCTGTAACCTGCTTGTAGCCAAAATCGCCTTTCGTGCTTTGAACGCCATTCGTATAAAGGACATAGTTACTAACATCTCCAGTTCCTTTTTTTGGATAAGCTGCGTTCCCGTAAGCATAAATGACATCTATCTTGGTCCATTGATTCTGGACAAGCGGGACTGTTCCTTTGGCTGTCGTTGGCATCGTTTTGTCGGTTGTGTCATTTCCCCAGATTCGCATATCGGTGCTGTTGGCTGCCAACTGGAGATGCCAAGCAGGATCGGTCGTGGCTGTTTTGCGCCCGATAAGAACGTTGTAACGAACGCCCTTATTCTGTGTCGTCGTAATCGTGCCGACCGGGCGCATCCAGAACGATACGACAAAATTTGTGCCGAGCGTGTCGAGTGCGGACAGTGCCGCAGATGAATTGTTGATCTTGATTGAAGTATCGCTTTTCTGGTTCTCCGTACTGGTGATTCTGCGCGAGGTTCCGACAACGCCATCCTTCGTGTCGCCCTCTGGACCCGAAAGGCCATTCAAAGCGTTTGTCGTAGAGTCGCTAATGCTGGCAGATGTTCCATAAGCAGTCTCATTCAAGTGCCAGACACCAACATAGTTCGTGAAGGCGTTGCCGTCGCAAACCTCCTTGCCGGACTTGGACGAGCGGTAGAACATTGCAAACTCGGTATTGTTCTCAAGCGACGGGAGAGAGACCCAGACGAGCGATGTTCCATTGGGATTCCACGTGTCGATATCGTATGCGAGCGGCGTTCCGTTCTCATCCACAAAGGCGATGTCGCGGACGGAGTCCTGAAGATCCGTTCCCGAGAACATCATATCCGAGTATTGGAATCCGTCGATTCCGCTTTCGGAGATTCGCACGAGGACTGGGAAGTTCTCGAGCGCCGCAGAACCAGTATAGTTCGTGACGGTCAGCACTGTGCCGCGGGAGAACCCATCGGGCTTGATCGCCTCAAGGTTCGAGATCGCGGCCCGTGCGGACAGCGCGAGCGCATGCGCGGTGACCGTAACCGCCAAAGCGGCTGTCATCAGTTTTTTAACGTTCATTTTCTTGGCTCCCCCTTTTTATACGTTTCAATTCCCACCGCCCTCCGGACGCCTACACGTTGAGCGCCGCGGCGTCTTTGTCGACGCCGCCCGCGTCAAGACCCATCTTCTTGAGGTCGACATTCACCACGCCCCACGGCGCGACATTCCGCCAATTCCCGCGCGTGAAATCGGGCACGCGAACCGGTTTTGATCCGCTGCGGACCGACTTCTCCGTGAGCTCGCAGAGGCAGCTCGTCGCCGCGAGATCGTACACGTCCATGTCGAGAGGGAAGCCGTTCTGCAGGCAGTAGGCCCACCGGAGATCCATGATGAAGTCCATGCCGCCGTGTCCGCCCACCTTCTTCGCCACGTCCGAGGCGGTGCGCCAGAGTGGATGCATGTACTTCCTGCGGATTTCGTTCGCCGCGTCCTCGCCAAACCACTCGTGCGCCTTCTGGTCGTAGTACTTGTCCTCGAACGCGCACTGGAACGGATAGTCGCGGACGATGCCTTTCGTCCCGGAAATCAGGCAGATGCGCGAATAGGGCCGCGGCGAAGACACATCGTGCTGAACCATTATCGACTTGCCATTGACGGTCTTGATGAGCGTCGTGTTCATGTCGCCCATCTCCGCCGGCGGATCGAACTTGCGCGGATCGTCGTCCTTT
This sequence comes from Kiritimatiellia bacterium, assembly GCA_017406465.1. Lineage (GTDB taxonomy): Bacteria > Verrucomicrobiota > Kiritimatiellia > RFP12 > UBA1067 > UBA1067. The sequence continues at coordinate 45,481 of JAFQYM010000029.1, forward strand.
AGGATCTCCTTCTTCATGCGTTCGTAGTTGACGTTGTGCGGGCCGTTCTCAAGCGAGACAAGATAGTCGAACCTGTCGCCGCGGTTAATGCCCATCGTCTGGCAAATCGGCACAAGGCCATGCGTCGGATAGCGGTTGCCCTTGTGGCGCATGTTCTCTCCGTAGCGCCAATGCGCCTCCGACGGATGGTGCGTAGTCGAGGGGACGAGTCCGCGCAGGTCGTGGATGTAGGCGCCCTCGGCGTGGACGATTTCGCCAAACATCCCGAGACGCGCCAGATTGAGTTCGAGAAGCTCGATTTCGCCGTAGACGCAGTTCTCGAGCTGCATGCATGGAATGCGGAACTTTTCGCTCGCCTCGACAAGTTCCCAGCACTCGTCCACCGTCAGCGCGCTCGTGACCTCGACGAGCGGAAGCTTGCCGCCGTACAGCGCACGCAGCGCCACGGGCTGGTGGAGATGCCACGGCGTTGCGCAGTAGATGACGTCGCAGTCGCCGAAGTCGCAGAGGTCCTTGTACGCCTCGTCGCCCACGTATGATTTCGGCACGACGGGATATTTCCTGTCGGCGAGCCATTTCAGGTTTTCGTCGACGCGCTCGCGCATGCGGTCGCAAAGCGCGACGATCTTGACGCCGGGGATCATCGACACGCGGTGGACCGCCCCCCTGCCGCGTGAGCCGATTCCAACAAATCCGACGCGGATGTCACGGCCTGCGAGCTTCGTGTAGCGGTAATCCTGCATGACTCCGCCATCGCCGAAACCAAGGCGGTCAAGACGGCATCCTGCAGCGACCGCCGCCGCGCCCATCCACGCCGCCCCCTTGAGGAACCCCCTCCTGTCCGACATGTGCGTTGCATTCATTGTCTTTTCTTCCTTTTCGTCTTTCACGGTCTGTGGGTTATTTCCTTCAAGGTTTCGCAGGCGGCGGATAGAGCCGCCTGAGAAGAAGCTCGACGCATCCGCGCAAGGAGATTTCAGTGTCCTCACGCGCGGCGGAAGCGGCATTCGCGATTTCGCGCAGGACCGGATATGCGCCGTCGGAACCGTCTGCTGCGTAGGCCCCGAGTGCCAGGCGTATTGGATGGTCCGGAAGATTGTCGTAGTCGAGGGCGTGGGGAACGAGGCGGCAGCCCTTCGCCTTCTGCTCGTCGACGATTCGGCGCAGGTCGTCCGGCGAGACGGCGATGACGGAAAGATAGTCCTCGCGCGGCGCGAGGCGGTAGACCCGCACACGTGTCACGACGCCCGTCGGCAGCGCGACACGCCGGCCTACTTCGGCGAGGGCGGCGTCCGCATGCGTCGCCTCGGCCATCGCCTGGGCGCAGAAGCCAGGAAGCGGATTCTCGGCAGCGGGGTCTTTGCTCGCAGGGCAAAGCCACACGCCTTCGGGGAGGACGGCGACGACCTCGTCGCCGGCGGTCTTCGCCCGCTCGGAACGTGCCGTCCACTCTCGGGGCATCTTCGGCCAGGGCTCGGCGTCGCGCGCATAGAGAAATACGTTCGTCACAGAGACGACCGAGCGGCGGTCGGTGTCGAAGGAAAGCGTGACGCGGGCGGCGGCCTTTGCCTGATAGGGCGGCTGGACCATCCAGCAACTGTCGGAAAGCCGTTGCAGCGGAATCGTCTGGTGCGTGTGGCCGGCAAGGAGCAGAGTTACGTCCGGGCGGGCTGCGAGGAAATCCGATAGCTTGGCAAGTGCCGCGTCGTCGGCGCCGGAAGAGGAGCGTCCGCTCAAGTGGGCGGCAACGACGACGATGTCCGGCTTGGCCCTGCGAACGTCCAGAAGGACTTCATCCAACGCCTTCGCCGCAGACTGCGTCGCGATTCCCCGGTAGAGGATGCCGCCGTACCAGCGTTCGCGGTCTGGAGAAACGAGCCCGATGACGGCAACGCGGAGCCCGGACCTCTCGTAGAGCTTCCATGGCAGGATCTTGCGGCGCGGGGCGGGGGCCTGAGGAAAGGAGAGATTCGCCGCGAGAACGTCGCCAGAGCGGAACATCTCCAAGACGCGGCGGAAGTTGGTCTGCCCGGCGCGGAACTCGTGGTTACCCGGCACCCAGACGTCGTAGCGCAGGGCGTTGAGCGTGGCGACCTCGGCCGCGCCACCGTCGATAGTGGCGGCAAAGTTGCCGGTGTTGCGCGTGAGGTCGCCGCAGTCGACGAGCAGGACGTCGCCGTTCGCCGCACGCTCGCGCGCGATGTGCGTCGCCAGGCGGGCGAAGTCTGGGTCGGCGTGGATGTCCGTCGTCTGAATAATGGTCAGCGTGTTTGTCGCCGCGCTAGCGGCGAACACCGCCGCAAACGCAGCAACAAGGGTGAGTTTCACGCTTTTCACGAATGCCCTATCTGATTTTACCAGACAATAATCATCGCACACTTGGCGCGACCGGCCGTGCTCGGGCCGGCCGTAAGGAAGTCGCCGCTCGCCATGGAGTCGTATTCGGCCTTGATCCGGTCACCGGCATAGCCGTTCACGGTGTACTTGACTGTCCACGGAAGATCATCATCCGCGATAGACACAAAACACGCAAGCATGACAGATGCCAGCGCGACGATATTTTTCATTGTGAGCTTTACCCTTGCTTTCATCGCTATTTCCCTTTGTCGAAATCGCTAAATCGTTGGCCTGCTTTCCTTGACTGACTTACTTCTTCTCGAAGAAATTGACAATTGGCGTGGTCTTGTCCGGATCGTCGCCGTGGGGATGGTGACCGAAGAACGGTCGCGGCTTCACGCCGAGAAGTTTGTTGACCTCGCCTGCCTTCTTGTAGAAATCCCAAAGCGCCTCGGCGTTTTTCTGCGGCGCAACGGTCTTGTCCTGGCCGCCGTAGTAGAGGAGAATAGGAATCTTTGCCTCAAGTATCTTCCCCGCAAGATTTATCGGCATCCGCTCGTCTGTCGCCCAGCTACCGCCGTGCGGCTTCTCGTTCGCCCAGGGGCCTATTCGCGCAACATCGAAACCGTCAAAGGTAAGCAGAGGGCCGTCGAGCCACACCTTTGCAACGCAATCCGGATGGGCCGCGGCATAGCGCATTGAGAAGAATCCTCCCCAGCTCATGCCGACAAGACATGCCTTTGGCGCAAAAGAACGCTGCTCCACGAGATATTTCTGAAAGCTGCGGCTGACGCGCACACCCTCGTCGTTCATCCTGTGCTTAAATGTGTCAATGGTGACGTGGTGCCATCCTTTAGCGAGAAGGTCGAGAACGCCAGTCCTGTCGACAAAGGCATCCGCCCACTGCATCGTCCAAGTCCAAGGCCGCCCTTCCGCCGGCGCGACCTTCGGCTCGACGATCCACGCGCTGTAGCCGTCGAAGTCCAGAAGCGTGCGCTTGTAGCCATGCCAGACATCCTCGCCAATGACTTTGCATTCGGCTACCGCCGAAAGGCCCAAAAGCACAAATGAAAGGAACGTGACTACAGCTCCGGCTGTTTTGATCATCATGCAATAATTATACTCCAAAACATGCCGTTTGGCAAGGGAGTGGCGAGGTTAAAATTGCAGTCTGACAAAGACAGCGTCATGGTCTGATATCCTGAGCGCAGGAATCACCTTTGGCGGGCTTTCGACGCGGCAGCCGCGCATATAAATGTAATCGAGCGTACTGCCTGTAAAACGGCCTTTCCCAGGATGCGTCAGGCGCCCATCTTGTGGTACGCCCTCGAACGCATCGACAAACCCCGCCTTTTCAAGCGATTGAAAGATTGTTTCCTTGTCGAAAGACTTGGCAAACCGGTCTGCATTGAAATCGCCAGCAATTATCACCGGAGAGCGAAATTTGCCACGTTTTGGCTTCTCCTGATCTACAAGCTGATCAATTGCAAAGGCGCGCTTGAGCCGATTTGTTGCCGCGATGGCTTCCGACGTCTGGCCGTAGTTGGATTTGAGATGAACCGCATACACCGTGGTGGTAACGGCGGGCGAAACTATGACTTCGGCACGTGCGTATCCACGCGGCGGAATCGCCTCCTTGTGCGTCTTCCAGGTGCTCCAATTGGCTTTTGCAACGGGAAGTGTCGTCATGATGACGTCCTGCTGCTGGTCAAACCTGTCGCGCCTGCGGTATGCCGTGACGATGGCGACGGTGAGATTCGTGCGTCCTATCGCGGAACATAGCGCCTGCGCCGTTTCGAGGTCGCGTATTTCGTTAAGGCAGAGGACAACGTCGTCTCTTCCTGACGGATCGGCAGCGGAAATCCCTTCGCTGAGCATCTGGCCTGCGGCGCGAATCGCCGCGCGCTCCACCTGCTCGTTCGCCCTGTGCTCTGCGCGCCCAGACGGGAACCACTCGCCGTTCCAAGTTCCGACTACAAGCGCGAGAAGGAGCGAACTTGCGAGCATCACCCGATTTTCTTTATCACCGGCGCTGGCGGTTTGTTGTAGACGCGGGAATACGGGGGAACCGACTCCTTGATCCAGACGTTGCCGCCTATCTCGGAATCGTGGCCTATCGTGGTGTCGCCGCCGAGGATCGTCGCGTTCGCGTAGATCACGACGTTGTCTTCGATGTTGGGATGGCGCTTAAGCCCCTTCACCAGCGCGCCGGTAGAGTCCTTGTCGAAGGAAAGGCCGCCAAGCGTGACGCCCTGGTAGAGACGGACGTTTCGCCCAATCACCGTAGTCTCGCCTATTACGACGCCGGTTCCGTGGTCGATGAAGAACCTCTCGCCTATCGTCGCGCCCGGATGGATGTCGATGCCCGTCTTGGAGTGCGCAAGCTCGCTCATGACGCGCGGGATGATCGGGACCTTAAGTTTGTATAGGACATGCGCGAGGCGGTGAATCGTCACCGCATAGAGCCCAGGGTACGCCATTACGACTTCCATGCGGCTCGTGGCCGCAGGATCACCGTCGTACGCGGCCTGTACGTCCGTCTCGACGAGACGGCGCACTTCGGGAAGCGCTGCGAGAAATTCGTCGACGATCTCCTTCGCGTCGCGGTTGGGGCAAAGGAGCGCAATCTCCTTCTGGAGGTCGGCCGCGATCTCTCCGACCGCTCCGCGCGCGGTCAAGTCGCCGTAGACGCACGGATGCAACGCCGCGAGTCCGTGGTTTACGATATGCGCTATTCTCTGCGGAAGTGTCACTGACGCCTCCTTCCTATGCGTGCCACGATACGCGACGCGCCGAGGTTTTTGAAGCCAAGCAACATGAGGACCTTGCCGATGAGGTGGCGGCTCTCGGCCTTAACCTCGAGGATTTCGATCCCCTCCTTGTCGCAAAGCGACTTGAAGTCCTTAAGCGTAATGCAGTGGATGTTCGGCGTGTCGTACCACTGGAATGGAAGCTGCTTCGAGACGGGGAGCCGCCCCGTGAGCGCGAGCGTAAGGCGAATCCTGTACGCGGCGAAGTTCGGGAACGAGACTATCGCCTCGTTCGCGATCCTGAGCGCCTCGCTCAAGAGCCCGCGCGGGTTTCTCACCTCCTGGAGCGTATCGGAGACGATTGCCGTGTCGTAGTATCCGTCTGGAACAAGCGTAAGCCCTTCGTCGACGTCCTCCCAGAAGACATCGTGTCCGTCGGCAATCGCTTCCTCGTAGCGATCTACGTCGATTTCCACGCCGTCGCCCTTCGCGCCTTTCTTGTCACGGAGAACGTCGAGAAGAGTCCCGTCGCCGCAACCGATGTCGATTACGTGAGACCCCTCCTTCACCATCGCAAGGACGTTTTTGTGCAAACGCTCCTGCCACTTCATCACCTTGACTGGACGCTCGGAGAGAAAACCGCCGACGACCTTGGAAAGATGCTCGATGTCCGTAAGGAACGAGTCGTGTCCCGTGCCGCTTTCGAGGTGGCAGTAGCTCACGGACTTCTTGTTCCTGAGAAGCGACGCGACGATCTCCTTCGACTGCCACCACGGGAAGAGAATGTCGTTTTCATACGAGACGACGAGCACCTTCGAGTTAACACGGGAAAAAGCAGCATCAAGCGACCCGTAGCGGTCGCAGGGATCGGAAAGATCCATCGAACGCGTTATGTGAAGGTAGGAGTTCGCGTCGAAGCGACGCAGGAACTTCATCGCCTGGTAGTCGAGGTAGCTCTCGATCTGGAAATACGTCTTGAAGAGGCGGTCGCGCTCGGCGCGTTCTTCTGCGGGGGCGTTCACGAAGTTGTTCTGAAGCTTTCTTCCGAACTTCTGCTGCAAGAGCTCGCGCGAAAGATACGTTATGTGCGCAAGCTGACGCGCCGCGGCGAGACCCGCCTTCGGGCCCTTGCCGTCACCTTCGAGATAGTAGTCGCCGCCCTTCCAGTTGGGATCGTCCGTAATGGAGTTGCGGCTCATGACGCTCAGGGCGATCGCCTGGGTGTTTAGGCTCGCGCTCGTCGCGATGAGGCACGATTTCTCCATGTCGTCGGGGAAGCGCGTCATCCAGTTGACGACCTGAAGGCCGCCATAGCTCCCGCCGACGAGCGCGGCAAGCTTCTTCACGCCAAGCTGCTTCAAGAACATTCTGAAGACGTCAACGGCGTCGTCGAAGTTGTACTGCGGGAACGAAGAGCCATAGGGCTTCCCGGTGTCAGGATTGATCGACATGGGGCCCGTTGTCCCAGTGCAGCCGCCGAGCACGTTCGCGCAGATGATGTGGAATTTGTTCGTGTCGAACGCTCGGCCAGGACCTACCATCTCCTCCCACCAGCCGCTTGGCTTTTCCTCGCCGGGCTTTATGCCCGCGACATGCGCGTCGCCTGTAAGCGCGTGGCAGATGTAGATTGCGTTGGAGTCGTTAAGCGGCGCGCCGCACTCTTCGTATGCGACCTCGATTTCCTTCAAAACGCCGCCATAAGCAAGCTTGAGCCCGCCGTCCGGCAGGTTCAGCTTCATTTTCTTCAATTCTACAACTCCAACGCCATCAGTCATGATTGGCGGATATTATACCATAATTGTCCGCCACCAAAGGCGGTTAATCGCGGCGTTTCGCGGCGGCGCGAACGGCGAAAACGACGAGGATGACAGCGAGCGTCAGGAGGAAGCCCGTCGCGCCGCCCTTCACGAAGTCGAGCTTTTCCCCCGAGAAGCTCTTCCAGCAGAGCATGCCGAGCGCGATGGAAGATACCGACAGCATGAACACCATCGGGACACCCGTCATCCAAGCGGGCTTCTTGTTCTTCACGAACCAAAGAGTCGCAGAAAGAAGCGTGAGCGCGGCGAGAAGCTGGTTTGCGGACGCAAAGATCGTCCAGAGCTGCTTCGCCGTCTCGGGCGCGCCGAGGAGAAGCCCCGCCGCGAGCCCCACCACGACGAGCGTTCCAAAGTACATGTTGTATGCGACCTTCTTGGCGGGGCCCGCCTTCTCGTCGGGCTTGCCGACGAGCTCCTGCCAGCTGAAGCGCGCAAGACGCGTACCGGCGTCGACGGACGTCATCAGGAACGCGGAAACCGACAGGAGCATGAAGCTCTCGGCGATGCGCTTGCCTGTCGCAGGCTCGAGACCGAGCGCCGAGAAGAGCTTCACGCACATTCCCGCGACAGTCGAGGCGAACATCTGAACGGGCTCCATGCCCTTGATCGCCGTGACATATTCCTGCTGAGAGGCGTATGCGCCTGCTACGCCAATGAGCGCGATGATCGCGAGGACGCCCTCGAGAAGCATGCCGCCATATGCGATGGGCCTCACGCCTCGCTCGTTGTCGAGCTGCTTTGCGCTCGTGCCGGACGCGACAAGCGCATGGAAGCCGGAGCATGCTCCGCAGGCAACGGTGACGAAGAGGAGCGGGAAGAGAAGCTGCTCGCCGAAGCGCCCTTCGCCGACGAGGCCGGTAAAGGCGTCGAGCTGCAGCGTCGGGTGTGCGATGAAGACGCCGAGGAACCCGAGCCCCATCATCGCGTAGAGGAGATAGGCGTTCAGGTAGTCGCGCGGCTGGAGGAGGATCCAGACGGGGCAGGTCGAGGCGAAGAAGCAGTAGACGAGAAGGACAACCGTCCATATCATCCTGACGGTCTCGGGCGCGAAGCCCCACTTGGTGAGGTCGAGCGGATAGAGGTTGCCGATCCACACGAACGCGAACATCACGGGGACGAAAACGACAGAGGTCCAGAGCACGGACATCTTCCACTTGTTCACGCAGAGCCCGAAGACAATCGCCTCGGCGATGAAGAGGAGCGACGCCGTCGCGATCGCAGGGTCCGCGACGAACGTTCCGGCGATCTGGCGGTTGAACTCCGAGACGACGAGGACGAGAGCCGACCAGCTGAACAGGAGGAACAGTATCTTGCCGGGCTTGCCGAGAATCGTCCCTATGACGGAGCCAATAGACTCGCCTCCATGCCTCACGGAGAGGAAGAGCGAGATCATGTCATGCGCAGCGCCTATGAAAATGCAGCCGAGGATGATCCAGAGAGCTACAGATGCCCATCCGAATTCGGCCGCAAGGACCGGACCCACGATCGGTCCGGCACCTGCGATTGCCGCGAAATGGTGCCCGAAGAGCACCGTCGGATGGGCGGGAATGAAGTCGACGCCGTCTTTCTTCGTGTGAGCGGGAGTCGGGATCGACGGGTCAACCCCGAGCTTGCGCTCTATTAGCTTCGCGTAGATGAAGTACCCTGCGAGAAACGCAGCCGAAGCGATGAGAAGAAGTACGGCACCATTCATTTTACAGCCCCCTTGTTGCAAATGCGTAGGCGTTGCGGAACATCTTCATCCAAGGCCCTGCCACCTTGAACGAACCGTCATTGTAGCTAAGCTGGCACGCACGGAAGGCGCGCTCGGGGTGCGGCATCATGATAGTCGCACGACCATCGGCGCTCGTGAACGCCGTCTGCCCGCCATAGGAACCGTTCGGGTTGTACGGATAGCGCATCGTCGCCTGGCCGCGGCCATCGACAAAGTGCGCAGCGCAGATCGACGGCGTAAAGCCGTCTGTCCAGACGCGGCCCTCGCCGTGGGCGACGGGAATCGGAAGACGAGAGCCCGCCATGCCGCGGAAGAAGATCGACGGGCTTGGCTCTATCTCGATCGTGGAAAGACGCGCCTCGAACTGCTCGGAGACGTTCTTGACGAACTTCGGCCACCCTTCCGCGCCCGGGATAAGATCCTTGAGCTGCGAAAGCATCTGGCAGCCGTTGCACACGCCAAGCGAGAACGTGTCGGGACGGTGGAAGAACGTCTTGAACATCTCCCTGAGGCGATCGTTGTAGAGAATCGAGCGGGCCCAGCCTGAGCCTGCGCCAAGAACGTCGCCGTAGGAGAAGCCGCCGCACGCGACGAGCCCCTTGAAGTCCGCGAGATCGACTTTGCCCTCGATAAGATCGCTCATGTGAACGTCGACGCAGTCGAAGCCAGCAAGCGCAAACGCCGCTGCCATCTCGATATGTCCGTTGACACCCTGCTCGCGAAGTATCGCCATGCGGGGCTTGGCCCCTATTTCTTCTGACCCTTTATCCGGGTCGAAGGTGAGCTTGTATGTCAGCCCGGGATCCGCCTCGTCGAGGCCGTTGTCGTATTCCTCGCGGGCCGACACGGGATTGTCGCGAAGCGCCTGCATCCTGTACGTCGTCTCGCTCCACGCGCGGCGGATGAGCGTCAAGTCGGTCTTGAGCGCAAGACGCTCGCCGACAAACACCTCGAAAGTGCGAGAGGCGCGCGTGACCGCGCCTGCAACCGACGCCGGAACGCGGGCCGCCTTGAACACTGCGAGAACGTCGGCGACGTTCTTCTCGGCGACCTGCAAGATCGCACCGGGCTGCTCGTTGAAAAGCTGTTCGAGCGCATCGCCGTCGGGAAGTTTCGCGATGATGCCGCGACCGCCGGTGATCGCCATTTCCGCGAGCGTAACCGCGATACCGCCGTCAGAGCGGTCGTGGTAGGCAAGCGCCTTCTTCGCCTTGACGATCTTCTGCATCGCGTTGAAGAAACGCTTGAGAAGAACAGGGTCGGCGTCTGCGTGGGTGTTGCCAAGCTGTCCGTAGACCTGTGCAAGCGCAGTCGCGCCAAGAGGATACGCACCCTTCGAAAGATCGACGTAGACGAGGAACGTCGACTGCCCTTCCGGGTCGGGCTTGAGGTCGGGCGTGAGCGTGAGGCGAACGTCCTTCACAGGCGCGAAGGAACTCACGACGAGCGAGAGCGGCGCGACCTGCTTTCTAGGCGTGCCGTCAGGATCGTTCCACACGGTGTGCATCGAGCAGGAGTCCTTGCCGACAGGAATCGACACGCCCATCTTCGGGCAGAAGTTCAAGCCAACTTCCTTGACGGTATCGTAGAGAATCGCATCTTCGCCCGGCTCGCCGCAGGGAGCCATCCAGTTCGCGGAAAGGCGGATCTGCGAAATGTCGCCGACATCGGCGGCGGCAAGGTTCGTAATCGCCTCGGCAATCGCCATGCGGCCCGACGCGGGGCCGTCGAGAAGCGCGATGGGAGAACGCTCGCCAGTCGCCATCGACTGGCCTTCGTAAGTCTTGTAGCCCATCGTCGTGACGGCGCAGTCGGCGGCGGGAAGCTGGTAGCGGCCGACCATCTGGTCGCGCGCAACGCGTCCAGTGACCGTGCGGTCGGTGATCGTGATAAGGAACGTCTTGTCCGCGACGGCAGGGAGATGGAGGACGCGCTTAAAGGCGTCAAACGGCTTCACGCCCTCGAAGTTCGTGCCAGCGTGCTTCTTGGCGACACGCTTCACCTTGCGGACCATGCGGGGGGGCTTCCCGAGCAGGACCTTGATGTCCATGTCGATCGGAGAGTCGCCGAAATGCGAGTCCTCGAGAACGAGCTGTCCGTCGCCGGTCGCGACGCCGATGAACGCGACGGGGCAGCGCTCGCGGCGGCAGAGTTCCTCGAAGAAGAACCGCGCCTCGGGGCGGAGCGCAAGAACATATCGCTCCTGGGCCTCGCAGCACCAGATCTCCATCGGGTTCATCGACATCTCTTCGTTGTGGACCTCGCGCAGCTGGAACTTGCCGCCTGTCGCCTCGACGAGCTCTGGGCAGCCGTTCGAAAGACCGCCCGCGCCGATGTCGTGGATCGACATTATCGGGTTGGCCTTCCCGAGATAGGAGCACGCATCGATCACGCCCTGGCAGCGGCGCTGCATCTCGGCGTTTCCGCGCTGGACGGAGTTGAAGTCGAGAGCTTCGGAGTTGGTGCCCGTCATCATCGAAGACGCCGCGCCGCCGCCGAGTCCGATGCGCATCGCAGGGCCGCCGATCTGCACGATGAGCGCACCGACCTTGACCGGCTTCTTCTGCACCTGGCTGTGGCGGATGACGCCCATGCCGCCCGCGAGCATGATCGGCTTGTGGTAGCCGCGAAGCTCGCCCGCGATCTCGCCTTCGTAAGTCCTGAAAAAGCCGCAGAGCTGCGGACGGCCGAACTCGTTGCCGAACGCCGCGCCGCCAATCGGCCCGTCGACCATTATCTGGAGAGGCGTTGCAAGGCGCGTCGGGAAGGACGCGAACTCGCGCTCCCAGGGCTGGGGGAAGCCGGGGATGCGGAGGTTCGACACCATGAAGCCGCAGATGCCCGCGACCGTGCGCGAGCCCTGGCCCGTCGCCGCCTCGTCGCGGATTTCGCCGCCGACGCCGGTAGCGGCACCGGGGAACGGCGAGATCGCCGTCGGGTGGTTGTGGGTCTCGACCTTCATCAGCTGGTCGAGAGTGTCCTTCTTGAAACCGTACTCGTTCGTCTTGGGGTCGATCGCGAAAATGTCGGTCCTGAAGCCAGTTACGACGGCGGAGTTGTCCTTGTACGCGCTCAAGGTGTCCTGCGGACGCTTCTTGTGCGTGTTCTTGATCATCTCAAAGAGCGACTTCGGCTGTTTTTTGCCGTTGATTATGAACTCGGCGCCGAAGATCTTGTGGCGGCAGTGCTCGGAGTTGACCTGGCCGAACATCACGAGCTCGGTGTCGGTCGGATTGCGCCCGGCAGCGGCAAAGCTCTTGGCGAGATACTCCATTTCCGGCTCGGAGATCGCAAGCCCAATTTCGGCGTTTGCCTCGCGAATCGCCTCCACGCCCTTCGTCATCACGTCGTAAGTGCGTCCCGGCTTCGGGTCTGCGACATCGAAGAGGTCGGAAAGGTCGTCGTAAACGCCCTCGGTCATCTTGTCGTAGAGCGCGGTGAGCCACTTGGCGCGCGGGAGCGACTTCTTGAAGTCATCCTGAGTGATCGGCGACCAGGGGTTGGCGAGCGAAACGTTGTAGCGAATTCCGCGCTCGACGCGCTTGATCGACTTGAGCCCGCAGTTGCGGAAGATGTCGGTCGCCTTGGAGCTCCACGGGCTGATCGTGCCCTTGCGGGGAGTCACATAGAAATCGGCGCCGTCGCAGTCGCCTTCGGCGTTGAGAAGAGAGGCCGCGCGCTCGAGTTCGGTGACGTCGAATGCCTCGTCTGCAAGTTCAAGTGCGTAAACCCATTTCGCGTCAATGTTGAGCGGGCCAAGCGAGGGATCAATCTTTGCAACAGCTTCCTTTATTGCATCCAACCTGAACGGTGAATACGCCTCCGAACCAAGCAGCAGAACCATCTTAAGAGTATCCTTTCGAAAATGGAGCCGGGGATCGGATTCGAACCGATGCGTCCTTGCGGATCCTGATTACAAATCAGGCGTAGTCAACCACTGTACCACCCCGGCAATGTAGGTAGATATTATACCAAATTTTCCGCCGCTTATGTGACGCAAATGAGTACGGTGGTCAAGTGAGCTGATATGGCTTGAATGACGCCCTGTCGGCTGGCGTAGTACCGCGCACATAGGCGTTTACGAGAGACTGCGCAAGCGGGATATCCGATTCAGAGACGAGGACGGGAATCGCCGCCGTCGGCCCGGGGATTCCGTTCGTCGGCTTCAATATCGCGGCAAATGAGCCATTCTCAAGCAAAGCGTTTTCATTGGCGTCGCGGCCGAGTATCACGGAGCTACCACCTGGCAGACGAAAGCGCCGCCCGACAACGAGGAGATCGAGGAGCGTGCGATTGACTGCGCCAGTCGCCTTATCGCGAAGGCCCTCGTGCTCCATGAGGTCACGGAGCTTGCGGCCGTATGCATCCTCGGTCAGCTTGCAGCCGCCGGCGGGCGACGGGTAGTCTGTTATTCCGAATTCCTTTGCGAGAGCGATCTGACGCTCGCGCGAACGGCCGTGGATGTCGAGAAGCTTCTCGCGGTCAAGCTTGCCCTCTATTTCAGGAATAGTGGGCTCGAGCAACTTTGCAGACATCGGACGGATGAGTCGTCCTTTAAGTCCAGAGGATTTCTCGACCGTGCAGAGCGACTGCTTGTTCTGCGACATCGGCCTCTGCCCCATCACCTCGCCTGTCGAAACGAAGTCGAAGCCGAGCGATGTCATCAGCTCGCCTGCGCGGCGTATCATCGTCGCGTGGCAGTCGATGCATGGGTTCATCGCGCCACCAAAGCCGTGAGGAGGATTTTCAACAAGAGACACCTCGTCTTCCGTGAAATCAAGGACGTGAAGCTTCACGCCAAGGGCAGCGGCGGCCTTGCGCGCGTTCGCAGACGAGAAGAACGGAGTCTCAAAGCACACGCCCTCCACCTCGGCGCCCGCTCTCTGAAGAACACGCACGGCAAGCTGGCTATCAAGCCCGCCGCTCATCAGGGAAAGTCCTCTGCAGCTCATTTTACCCTCACTTTCACGCGATTGCCCGTCGTCGGAACAAAAGTGAACACCGACTTTTTCCCAAGCGTAATGGGCACTGGATGTTCCGCAAGCCAGCGAAGCCGGAAGTCGGCCTTTGCGGAGCCGCCTGCCGTCTTGAACACGGGATTTCCTTCGACGAGGTCAATCGTGAGCCCTTCGGCAAAAACCTTGACCTTCATCGAGCGCGGCGTTGCATCGAGCGCGGCGAACACCTCTGCGAAAAAGGCGCGGTATTCCTCCGGCGTCCGTTCAACCGCCATCAGTCGTTCCTCCAGCGGCGGTGCGCCCAGAGATACTGCTCGGGGTACTGCCTTATGGCGCTTTCGAGACGGTCGTTGAGAAGCTGCGTCGACGCGTTCATGTCGCTCGACTTCGAGAACACGAGCGGCTTGTCGCCGACGAGCCGGTATTTGAACGGCGCGATGCGGACAAAAGAGCCGACGACTATCGGATATCCAGTCCTCATCGCAAGCCGCGTCGCAGAAGTGAAAGTCTTTGCGGGACGGCCGAAGAATTTGAGCATTGCACCACCAGAGGTGTGCTGGTCCATGAGGATCGTCATCGCCGCGTTCGTGTCCTTCCACTGGCGCATGATCTCCGGCTTAAATCCCTTCTTCTTGTCGATCACGGTGACAGGCCCGCGGAAATGGTGCTTCGCCATCCACTTCGCGGCGAGCTTGTTGTTCATGACGCGCGCAATCGCGATCATCGGACGCGCGAAAGAAAGGACGTTCGTCGCCGCTTCCCATACGCCATGGTGGGAGCTTACGAGTATGATCGGCGTGTCAGGAGTGTCGAGAAGAAGCTTGACGGTTTCCGGATCGGCAGCAGAGAAGTCGAGGTGCTCGCGGAAGTTTTCCTTCGTCACCACGCCTGGAACGAAAAGCGCCTCTGCAATATGCCCGGCGAGATGGCAGAACGACTTCTTCGCGATTCGCCGTGCCTCCTTCTCGTCAGACGCGACGCCGCACTTCATGACATTCTCTACGGCAATTCTGCGACGCTTTGGCATGAACGGCCACACGCAGGCCGCAAGACCGGCCCCGACGTCGTATGCATGCCTATGGACAAAATTCATTATATGTATTATACCAAATTATGCCGTGCGCCAGCGCGACACCAAGTCACTGTTCGCGCTGGCCTAGCGAACCGGCGCGCTTTGAGAACATCCAATCCCACAACTCGTCGGACGTCCACACGCGATCCCACCAGACCCCGTCCGCATCGTCGCGACGCGGCACCTCGACGAACGCACAGTCCCCGCCGCCCGCGCGGACGTTCGCCGTGAATTCGGACTTGAGCTTGCCCCAATACTCGCGGGCTTTGGCGCGCGCGTCGTCGGACTTCCGCGGTAGGTTGTAGAACCGCCAGTTCCCGGGATTCTCGGGATGGACGATCGGCGAGTACGGATGGGCCCACACCGGCGCGACGGCGGCGAATCGCCCAGGGTGGTCCAGCGCCATGCCCATCGCGATGGCCGCACCGGAGCCAAGTCCCGTCAAGTAGATGCGGTTGGGGTCGATGCGCGGCGCATTTGCCGCACGGGCATACGCGAGCACGAGATCGTTGTACGCCTCGTTCACGCGGTTCGCCGCTTCGAACGGATAGCCGTACCCGCAGTTGACGTTGCCGTATTCCGGCGGCGCGATCACGAGGAAATACGCAGGATGCCGCGCCTGAAACGCGCTGGACGTCACCTTCGCGAGACAGGCCGTCTGCCGGAACTGGAGCTTCAGGTCCTCGCCCTGCTCGCCGCTCCCGGGCATGTAGACGACGAGCGGCACGGAATCGTCCGAGTCCGTTTTCGGACGGTACGCGAGAAACGGCAGGCTCGGCGGCAGAGCGTGGTCGCAACTCCGATCCACGGGCCGTCGATGGCACGCAACCGCACGGACATACTCTTCCGCGTTCGGGTCCGGCGGCTTCGGCATCCCGAGGTCGAACCACATCGCGACGAGCGAATGGCGCGACATCAGGTCCTTGAGCGCATCGTCCGCGTCGTACAGGCGGAACGCGCCTGGCATCCCGCTGCCGGGCGCACCGGCGAGGTCGTACGGATACGGACGGCGGACGCGGTAGTTTGGAGAGTATTCGGCAAAGACATACTCGTAGGCCCGTCCTGTCTTGATCTCCCCCTCGCCGTCGAAGAACTGCCGAGCCCGCACGCTGCCGTGGTTCGCCGCGAAGCGAAGGAAATAGTCGGCCTCCTCGGGCGTCCACTTCGTGTAGGGATTTCGCTTGTTCCCCTCCGCCGTCAGCAGCAGGAATATCTCGAACGCGAGATCGCCGCTGCGCGTCTTCACGAATTCCGACACGAGCTCGTCGGCGCACAGTCTCGCCCCTTCCCGGCTTTTCCCCATCTCTTCGACATGCCGCTTTAGCCAGGCGTTGTAGTCGGCGGGCGGGTCGGGCAGCTCCCATGGCTCAGGATCTGGCGTCTGCCAGAACGCCCGCAACTCGCGACCCTCAATTACATGCTCGTGCACACGCTCGGGATCCGGCCGAGGGGGCATGCGCGGCTCCTCTATGAGCCTCGGCGCAGCCGTCGCCGTCACCACGAAGTAGCGGACGGGCGGAGGCGGGGGCACATAGTCGGCGGAACGAAACGGATATTCCGCCGGACGGACGAGCGCGAACGCGGCAAGAAGCACGGACGCCGTCATCTTGCAACCCTCCGCTTCGTCTCCCGTCCGCTGCTGTCGAGGGAGAAGACCTTGCCGTTGGAAGTCTCGCGCTCAAGGCGCGTGCCGTCGAAGCGCAGGATCGGCAGCTCAACCCTTCCCAAATCCAGGTCGACCGAGGGCCCGAACGATTCCGCGGCCCGCATAAAATCCAGCGGAACGTTGACCTGCCGCGGAAAGACGTTCGTGCAGGGGATGGAGGTCCATTTGCCACGGTTCTCCAGACTCGAATCATCTTCCGCAAACCGATGCTGTCCGACGAAGACTGCCGCAAAGTCTTCCGCGCAGCCGGCGAAGGCGTCCTCGGCGACGACGAGCCGGTCGTTCGGACGCAGGACGACGAATGCGTTCAGCTGAGGGCAGTTCGCAAACGCCTTCTCCTGAATGCGGGCGAGGGAACCGCCGAGCAGGACGACCGAGCGCAGCCCGGCGTGCCCCGCGAACGCGCCCGCGCCAATCTCGGCGGACGGCTGGTCGATGTAGAGCGTCTCGAGCGCGGGCAGGTCCTTCGCGGGATTCGAGGTGTAGACGGCGCGCGGGAAGACGTCGGGCACGCGCACGGACGGCGAGACGCATCCAAAGCAGAGCGCCGAGCGTCCGTCGGGCGAGACGCCGAACGCCAGGAGGTTCGTGTCGGACGGGGCGAACCGCTCCGGCGGAGGCGGAAGAACCGGGCGCCGCTCGTCTGGCTCGAGCCCGCGGTCGCCCGGCTCGGCGTTGACGCACCACTTGAGCCTTATCTGGAAACAGTCCTCCGGCTCGCTCGTGAACGTCATGGACTTTCGGTCGACGTTCTGCCGACGGACATGCACGTACCTCTGCGACTTGCCGACAATCGGCGTGCCTTTCGTGTAGCCATAATGTCCGCGCACGCGGAAGCAAAAGGCGAAGTTGCGGCCGAACATGTCGCAGCGAATGATGCGATTCGTGCAAATCGCGTCATCCGCTTCGTACGGCATGCCGAAATCGTCGTCAAAGGTCCTCTCCATCTGACCCGTCCCGTCGCCCTCGTTTAAAAAGACCATGACGTCGTTCCTCTGGCGCGCAAAGTCGCCCTCGCTCATGCGCATGACGCCCGACACGCCGTTCGTGGACCGTGAAGGTAGGATGCGTCCGAAAAGAGGTTCGGCGAGACCGTCGAACCTGAACTCCGCGTCGGCATGGATGCCGTATCCATACGGCGCGAGCAGATCGCCTTCGACGAGGTCGATCTGAACCACGGCGTTCGTCGCCGACATAGGCAGCGTGACGTCGACCTCGTGGTTCAGCATCCGATGCGGCCGGCGCTTTCGCCGCAGCACGATCTCAGTTTCCCCGCAGTCGGACGACAAGGTGACCTGCCGCGAATAGTATCCCTCGCAAGACACCTTGATTCTCTTGCCGTCATTCACATAGCAATTCAGGACAATGCGCCCGTCCTCGTCCAACGGCAGCTCAACGGAGTTCCGTCCATGACGGTCAAGCTCAACGACGCGGGCTGCCGCAAGCGGCTCGCCCGAGTCCGAGACGATGCGCGGTCCCTTCGCCACCCAGGCGCCGTATCGCCAGGCGAGATTGGGAGCGAGACGAAACTCGGCTACTTCCGCCGCGGGCGTGGGAGTGTCTGCCCTGAGCGTCCCCACACACGCGACGGGCAACACGGCCAGCGCAAACGCGTGGCCAAAAACACTGTTGCGCATGTCAATGGCATGACTTTCCATCATCACCCTCATGAATTTCCACGGCACGGAACCGAGGCGGTCCAAAGGACGAATCAAGCGTTGAATCGTATCGTCGCCGCGCGGCCGTGGCCGTCAAGCCCTTCGACGGCGGCGAAAGATTCGATCGTCGCCTTCGTCTCGGCGAGATCGCCCTTCGTAAACGCGACGAAGCTGTGACGACGGCGGAAGTCGTCAGGCGTGAGGCCGTTGAACATGTTCGCGGCGCCACCGGTCGGAAGCACGTGGCTCGGCCCTGCGACAAAATCTCCCGCAGACTCGGGGGTCCACGGTCCTGCGAACACCGCGCCAGCGCTCCTTACGCCCTTCATCACCTTTGTGGCGTCCTTCGTCATAATCTCGAAGTGCTCGGGCGCGAAACGGTTGACAACTTCAAGCCCCTCGGCGACGCTCTTCGCGACGACGATGAGGATTCCGTCTCTGTCAATTACGCGCTTGACGAGCGCCTTTCTCGAAAGCGACTCGGTCTGGCGAAGAACCTCGGCTCGAATCTTCTCCGCGAACTTCGTTGAAGTACAGACACAAAGCGACTTTTCCCAGCCGCTGCCGTGCTCGGCCTGCGAAAGAAGGTCTGCCGCGATCCAGCGAACGTCGACAGAACCGTCTGTAAGAACTGCGATTTCGCTCGGTCCCGCAACTTGGTCTATCGCCACATATCCGTACACCTGGCGCTTTGCGGCCGTTACGAACGCATTGCCGGGACCGGCGATCTTCTGCACCTTCTTGCAAGTCTTCGTGCCGAACGCCATCATGCCGATGGCCTGTATGCCGCCGACGCGGTAGACTTCGGTCGCACCGGCGAGCTTGAGCGCATAAAGAAGCACAGGATTCACTTCTCCCGTCGCGCCCGCAGGAGTGCATGCGACGATTTCCTTAACGCCCGCGGCCTTGGCGAGCGTCACCGTCATTACGGAAGTCGAGGCGAGAGGAGCCGTTCCTCCCGGGATATAGACGCCGACGCGGTCCATCGGAGAGTAGAACTCGCCTAAGGAGCCGCCGCGGGGCGACTTCATCGACCATGGACTGCGCAAAGACGCCTTTGAGAACTTGAGCACGCGGCGATGCGCGTCCTTCACGGCGCGGACTGTTTTCGGGTCGATGCCCTTCTCCGAGACTTTCGAGAGATCGACCTTCAGCGCCTTTGCGCTCTTCGCCTTGAAGCCCTCGAACTTCGCGACAAGATCGAGAACAGCAGCGTCGCCGCGCGCCTTGATCTCGGCGAGCGCCGCGGCCGCGGCCTTCTCGGCCTCTTCGGGAAACGCAGGGCGCGCGTTGAACTTCGCGATGCGCCTGTCGCCTGTCTTGACGATCCTGATCATTTGCGTCCGTTCATCAGCATGCACTTGACCTTGGCGCTCGCGGCGAGTTCGTCGCCGACATAGCCAGTCACCTCGTAGACGCCAAGCGGAACGCGCTCGCGCACGATCTTGACGACGGTTACGAGCTTGTCGCCGGGACGAACGGGCCTTTTGAAACGCGCCTCCTCGATCGCGGCGAACGCAAACGCCGCCTGCTCGCCAAGGACTCCGCGGGCGACCACGGACGCACCAGCGACCTGGCTCATCGCCTCGACGAGCACAACGCCGGGAACGACGGGATAGTCGGGGAAATGACCCTTGAAGAATTCGTTCCTCTCGGCAGTGAAAGTGTATTCGCCGATAGCGCCCGTCTCGTCGGCCGAAAGAAGCGTATCGACAAAGAGAAACGGATCGCGGTGCGGCAGAAGCTCGATGCCGGGGCGGTTGAATTCCTGTTTGAACTTTGGCAACTCCATCTTGAAACCTCAACTTTAAACTTCAAACTTTAAACTTCAAACTTCAAACTTTCCTAAGCACCAACACTCCATTGTGCCCGCCAAAGCCAAGCGAAGTGGAGAGCGCAACGTCTATGTCGCGCTTCACGCCGACGTTCGGCGTGTAGTTGAGGTCAAGAGGCGTCTCGCCCTTAGAGGCATCGACCTCGAGGTCGGGCTTTTCGTAGTTGATCGTCGGGGGGACGAACCCGTCCTTGATCGCAAGTGCGGTGATCGCGGCCTCGATCGCGCCCGTCGCGCCAAGGCAGTGTCCGTGGCACGGCTTGGTGGACGAAATATTTATCTTCTTCGCCTCCTCGACGCCGAAGACGCGCTTGAACGCATTCGTCTCCATTTGGTCGTTGAGGTGGGTAGAGGTGCCATGAGCGTTGATGTAGCCGACTGTCGACTTGTCCGTCACGCCGGCGTCCTTTAGCGCAACCTCTATCGCCTTCACGGCGCCGTCGGCGGAAGGATCGGGAGCCGTGATGTGGTAGGCGTCGCACGTGGCGCCATAACCGGCGAGCTCGGCGTAGACCTTCGCGCCGCGCGCCTTTGCGTGCTCCTCGGACTCGAGTATCAGAATCGCCGCGCCCTCGCCCATGACGAAGCCGTCGCGGTCCTGGTTGAACGGACGGCACGCCTTCTCGGGCGTGTCGTTGAAGTGGGTGGAGAGCGCCTTCTCCTTCATGAAGCCGCCGACCGTGAATTCGATGATGACGGCCTCGCTGCCGCCGGCAATGACGACATCGGCGCGGCCCGCGCGGATCAAGTCCATCGCGAAGCCAAGCGCGTCGGTAGAGGATGCGCATGCCGTCGTGACGACCTGGCACGGCCCTTTCGCGCCGAGCGCGATGGCGATGTTTCCGGCGCCTTCGTTCGCGATGAGTTCGGGAATCGCAAGCGGAGAAAGACGGTCAGGGCCCTTGTCGAAGAGCGTCCTGAACGACTCGTCGGTGATTTCGAGCCCGCCGATGCCGACGCCGAGAATCGTGCCTACGCGGTCCATGTCGGGAAGATTCGCCCCCTCGGTTCCCTTGATTCCGAATCCTGCGTCCTGCCACGCCTCCTTGGCCGTCGCAACGGCGTACTGGGAGAAGAGCGCCATGTGACGTGCCTCGCGCTTGTCGAGAAGACCGCCTCCAATCGCCCACTGATCGAAACCCTTGACTTCGGCTGCGACCTGGCAGGTGCAGCGCGAAGCGTCGAACTTGGTTATCTTGCCGATGCCGGGCTTTCCAGCCTTGATGTTCTCCCACGACGCCTCACGTCCGTTTCCAACGGCGGTAAGCATGCCAATACCGGTAATCATCACTTTCTTCATGTCGTATCCCCTTTTAAATCTTACAGCTCCGGCCACACGCAGTATGTGCCAGCAAAAGTGAGTCCTGCACCAAAGCCCACCATAACGATCTTCATTTCATCCTTGAGCTCGCCAGCGCGAACGGCCTGATCGAGCGAAATCGGCACGGACGCTGCGGAAGTGTTCGCCGTAGTTTCGAGGTTGAGCCAGAACTTGTCGAGCGGAAGCTTCATGCGCCTGGCCGTCGCCTCGATGATGCGCCCGTTCGCCTGGTGCGCGAAGACGCGGTCGAGGTCTCCAGGCGTCGTGCCAAGCCGCTCGCAGAGATCGCCGACGACCTTTGAGAGCTTGCGGACTGCAAAAGCGAAGACATCGTGGCCCTGAAGCGTCAGCTGCGAAAGCATCGGCTCCGGCTTAAGCGGAATCCCGGTCTTGGGATCAAGCGGCAGCGCCTCGCGCGTGCCGCCTGTGCGCTTGATGAAGTCCTGCCCCTTGCCGTCCGCGCCGAGAATCGTGTGCGCGAGCGTCTTTGTGGACGCGACGCCGGGCGCCTCGTCGTTGCCGAGAACAACCGCGCCCGCACCGTCGCCGAAAAGGATGCAGGACGAGCGGTCAGACCAGTCGAGAATGCGCGTCAGGCACTCTGCGCCGATGACAAGCGCCTTCTTGTCGGGATAGAAATTTACGAATCCGCGCGCCTGCTCAAGCGCGTAGATGAACCCGGCGCATGCAGCTTGAAGGTCGAACGCGCCTGCATTCACGCAGCCAAGCATGTCCTGCACGATGCAGGCAGTCGAGGGAAATGGCGCGTAGTCCGGCGTCGATGTCGCGAGGACGATAAGACCGATTTCCTCAGGTGCGACGCCCGCCATCTCGAGCGCGGCCTTGGCGGCCTTGGCGGCCATCGTCGAAGTCGTCTCGCCTTCCTCGGCGACATGGCGCGCGTGGATGCCCGTGTGCGAGTATATCCACTCGTCGGAAGTGTCGAGAGCTGCCGCGATGTCATCGTTGGAGACGACCTTCGGCGGCAAGTAGCTGCCAGTTCCTAATATTTTGATGCCCATAAGGTTTTAAAGCTGAGAGATGAACATATATTGTATCAAATTTTACGACACACTGCGGATTGCGCGTATTTTTTTCATCGTCGATTCGAACATCTCTGGCGTCTGGCTCTGTGCGCCGTCGCACTTCGCGTGAGGCGGGTCGTTGTGTACCTCGATGATGAGGCCGTCCGCGCCGATTGCGGCCGCCGCGACGGAAACCGGCTCGACGAGATACGCGTGCCCCGTCGCGTGCGACGGGTCGACGACGATCGGCAGGTGCGTGCGCCCGCGGAGGTAGGGCACCACGGCGAGGTCGAGCGTGTTGCGCATCGCCGTCTCGAACGTGCGGATGCCGCGCTCGCAGAGGATGACGTTCTCGTTGCCGCTCGCCATGACATATTCGGCGCTCATAAGGAGCTCCTGCAACGTCGCGGACATGCCACGCTTCAGGAGAACTGGCTTCTTCGTGTAGGAACCAACTTCCTTGAGGAGATTGAAGTTCTGCATGTTCCTCGCGCCAATCTGGATCACGTCGACGTCGTTGAAGAGGTCTATGTCCTTGAAGTCCATAAGCTCGGTGACGATCGGAAGCCCCGTCTCGCGCTTCGCGGTGAGGAGCATGTCGAGACCGGCCTTGCCGAGGCCCTGGAACGCGTACGGGGAGGTGCGCGGCTTGAACGCGCCGCCGCGTAGCATTGTCGCGCCAGATGCCTTCACGGCCTTTGCGATGCCGACGATCTGTTCCTCGGATTCGACGCTGCACGGTCCCGCGATAACGGAGAAATTCCCGCCGCCGACTTTCACGCCGGCACAGTCGATGATGGTATCCTCGGGATGGAACTTGCGGTTTGCAGCCTTGAACGGCTCCTGGATGCGCTGGACCGACTCAACGCCGTCGAGCGCCTCGAGGATCCCAGGGTCGAGATGGCTTACGTCGCCGACGCAGCCGACTATCGTCTGCAGCGAACCGCGAGAGACATGCGGCTGGATGTTCTTCGACTGAAGCAGAGCAAGGAGTCCGTTGACTTGGCTCTCTGCGGCCTCTTTCTTCAATATGATTATCATTTGGAGCTGTCCTTTCCGACAGGGGTAAAAGTTACCGACCAAGCGGCATCGCCAGACTCGGCAACTACTCGTAGATGCAGCTGGACGACATTTGGATCCGGAGTGGTGGCGGGAAGAGGTGGAACGAAAATGGACCATTCACCTTGGGACGCCTCGAGGCGCAGTTTGCGTCCATCGCGTTCGAGGACTACGACCTTGCCGTCTATCGTCGGCTTCGCGTACGTGTTCATGCGCCAGACGAGAACGGTGCCGGGCTTGACGCCGCTGAAGGCATCGTGGATCGCATAGATCTTCCCGCCGTCCGCGAGACTTCCAATCCGTTTCGCCGACTTCGCAGCAGGATGGATGGATGACAAGTCGCAGGCAATCTCCTTGCCTGCACGGGCGGGGCCAGTGCGCCTAAACGAGATCGTGGCGAAACCACCGACATTTGGCTTCTCGCCTTCGATCGTGACGACGTTGTGCCCTTCAAGGCCGAGGCGGAAGTATTTCCAGCGCGGAGACTCGTTTGAAGAGTCCCAGAACTTCATCCCGTGCTCCGCCTCGCCGATTCCGTACGATTCGCCGCCAAGATCCTCCGCCCAGCGCTCGCCGAGCGCGTCGAGGACGAACGAACCCTGGTCCGCGTGAGCATGGCTCGCCTGGGCCGTACCGCCCTTCATCGCAACCCAGATTGCGTCAGGGTCATCGCGCGTCGAAGTATGCATTGCAACTGGAACGGTACTGCCCGACCACCACGACAGCGGCAATCTGTTCTTCTCGGCTTTTGGCACGTCGACCATCCATATAAGCGGCAAGAAGCAGTTGTCGCATCGGTGCCCTGCGGTTTCGCCAGGCACAGCGGCGTATGAAGCAAGGGCGATCTTGCGCTCGACAGTCGTGACATCGGGACGGCCGAGCTCGCGGGCGAACCACCAGAGCGGCGCGCTTTTCGAGCGAACCTTGCCAGAATCGGAATGGTTGAAGAGAAGACCCGACGGGCCAGTCATCATGTCAGGGAACATCGCTGTCGCGCGAAAGCCAGGCTCGTCTACGAGACCAAAGTCCGTCCCAAATGCGGACCGTAGTGACTCGATGGCAAAGATCTGGTACGTGGTCGCAAAGATCCAGTAGCCGACGCCTTCTGGAAATGCACCGCACGGCGCATACGCCTCTACTGGCTCGTGCAGAAAGCTCACGGCGTTGTCGATATGCACGCGGGCAAGCTCCGGCTCGCGCTCGGCAATCGCAATGGCGGCTGCGAGCATTCCGCAAAGGCAGGCCTGGCTCCAGTTGTTGCCGTTGTGAATCCAGAATGCGTCTGGCTCTGCGGCTCGGAGGGCCTTTTCAATGAGCGCCTTTGCGAGAACATCGCGCATCTCAGGCGACCAGTCGTCATAGAGCCAGTCGTAGGCAATTGCGAAGTCGAACGCGAAAAGCGCGGTGTCGATAAAGTGCGACGGATTCCAGTCGGGATACGCGGCTATGGCGCGCAGTTCCGTCTCAAGGCGGTCCAGATAGCGGCGGTCGCCTGTCATCTTCCACATCTGCGCAAGCGAGAAGGTCCGCGCAGTGCAGGGCTGCGACCAGAGGCGGCGTCCGTCGAGCTTATATGGATCCGGCTTGGCGGCAAGCGTCATGTCGGCGTATTCACGCATATGGCGAACGGCAGCGGCGAGTAGTTCGTTCGTAGCCGTCGCCTGCTTAATTCTCGCAAACACGTCGTCATTCGGCTTTAGGATAAGGCGGGGATGCGCCTTCTTCCCAAGCGCGGCGACTGCGGCGGCATCTGGCGGCGTCGGGTTCTTCGCATGGCGAGCACGAAACCGAATCTGGCTCATGCTTTCGTCGACAAAACCGGGCTTCACGACGAAAGTAAAGTTGCTCCTTCCGTCTTTGTCCGGTTTCCCCGGAACAAAGTAGCCGCCGGGCACGAAGGGTTCTGGATGAATCGAGTATCTGTCGTCGCCCTTCCTTAAGTATGCGCCAAACCAGTGCACGTCGGCTGGCCAGTCTGACACGAAATGGACTTCTCCGCTTTTTTCGTCCTCGTTGACCGCAAGCGATTCCGAGCACACGAAATCGGCGCCGCCCGCCGTCAAGGCGCTCGAAAGATAGATAGTACTTATAGAAGCGAGTAAGGTCATTTACCGAGTTCAGCGAGATGCGTAACGCTGAACGACTTCTTGAAGAGTTCAGGAGTGATCGAGTCCTTCGCCTTGAAAGTGAACGTGCGAGGATCCCCAGGAACAAGCGTGACGGCATTGTCGTCAAATTCGCCGCGGATACCCTTCGCGTTCATCCACACCCAGAACGCCGGCTTGTCGGTCGTGAGCGTCACCTTGAAGCCGTCGATCTCCGCCTTGACATTCGCCTTCGGCAAGTCGCCCTTATAGTCGGCACGAACTGGGAAGTTTACGGAATCACAGAACCTAAGCTCGAGGACCTCGTCAGCGCGCACCGTTGGCTTGCCGAACACGGCGGCGGAGCATGCGGGCACCGTAACCTCGCCGCCGGTCTCAGACATAATCTTCTTCGTGCCGTCGAATGAATGACGCACGGCGACGACCTTGCCTGAAACCGGCTTGTCGGTGTCGTTGATCACATTGACACTCCCGTCTGGCGAAAGCGTCACATGGACCGGCTCGAAGAAGCGGCGCGCGAGATACTGGAGCGGCTTCCACTTGCCGCCGTACTCGATCGAGCTCCACGACGCAACCGGCCAGTTGTCGTTCAGCTGCCAGAAGAGCGTGCCCATGCAGCGCGGCTGCTCGCCGCGCCAGGCGTCGACGGCAGTCTGGATCGCCATCGCCTGCTGGAACTGCGAAAGGAGAAGTTCAGACGGGACATCCTTCGGCTCGGGGAAGTAGCGGGCGAAAGTCTTACGTATACGCTCGTTGCCACCAGGGTTCTTCTGGTGCCACTCGAAGTCGGGGCCGCGCGCGAGAATCTGCTCCTTGGAGGCGAAAGTCTCGGCAATCTCCATCGACGGGAAGGACTGGAAACCGAACTCCGAGCAGAAGCGCGGGTGGTACTCGTAGTACTTAGCAAACGGCTGGTTCTCGTGCCAGACATCCCAGTTGTGCATGTCGCCCTTAGAGTCCTCCTTCCAGCCATCACCAAAGTCGCCAGGGCCGCAGCAAGGCGACGACGGCCAGTAGGTGCGTGCGGGGTCGTACTTCTCTACGAGCTCGCCCTGCATCTTCGAGCGCTTGATCCACTCGCCGCGGTAGAAGTCGGGATCCTTGCGCGAAACTTCGTACCACTTGATCGCGCCAAGACATTCGTTGTCGCCGCACCACATGGCAATGCATGCGTGGTCGCGAAGGCGCCTTAGCTGGTGCTCGAGCTCGGCCTTGATCTCGCCGAGGAAAGCATCGTCGCCGGGGTACACAGCGCAAGAGCACATCATGTCGTGCCAGATCATGATTCCAAGCTCGTCGCACGTGTCGTAGAAAACGTCCTTTTCGTACTGGCCGCCGCCCCAGAGGCGGATCATGTTCATGTTCGCGGCCTTCGCGCTCTCAAGAAGATCGCGGTAGCGGGCCGGCGTCTGCTCGTTTTCGTACGCGGAGCAGGGAATCCAGTTCGCGCCCTTCATGAAAATCCGCCTGCCGTTGACGCGGAAGACGAGCGAGAGCTCTTCCTTGCCCTTCGAGCTTACGGTCTTCTCGTTCAGAACCTCGACTTTCCTGAGGCCGATCTTCTTGACGATCTTCTCGCCGTTCACGTCAAACTCCGCGGTATAGAACTTCTGCTCGCCCGCGCCATTCGGCCACCAGAGCGGCGGGTTGTCTATCTCGAGCTTCTTCTCAACCTTCGAGCCGTCGGAGAGTTCAGCAGTAACCGTAAGCGTGCAGTGAGTGAAGCTGTCGTTGAAGTCCTGGGTCGAATAGACGTACTCGACGCGGGGCCCGTCCGTGGCAATCAGCTTGGTCGTGCCGCAGAAGCCGGTGACCTGCACGGCGGGACCCCAGTCCCAGCCGGCGTGACACGCGGCCTTGCGCACGAACGCCTGGTTCTTCGCCCACATTACATTGGACATCGGGAACTCGCGGCCCTTCGCGGCGCGGCGCTTGTCGGCTTCATTCTCGGGGCTCCTGAAGCGCCCTTCAATTGTGTTCGCTCCCGCCTTGAGGAACGGCTTCACGTCAAAGGTGTAGCGCTGGAAGCGGTCAGTCGTCTCTCCGACTTTCTGGCCATTGACGAAGATCGTCGCAAAGGCATCGCAGTCTTCGAGGCGGAGGACAATCTCCTTCTTCGCAAGGAAGTCCTTTGAAACCTCGAACTCGCGCGAGATGTTCCAGTCGCTCTTCCCGACCCACTGCATGTCCTTTTCGTTCTGGCCCCAGAACGCATCCTTCATAAGGCCCGCCTTCAGGAGCGCGGTATGCACGCCTCCCGGAACGGCTATGGGGCAGGAGACTTTTGCGTCATCTGCCTGGACGAGTTTCCATGTTCCAGCGAGATCGAACTCGGCGGAGAAAGCGACGGACGAAACGACCGCCGCAATGAAAGAGAATAGTATGCGTTTCATGGGAGATATTATCTCATTTCCTCCCGCAAAACGCAATCACACAATTATCGCACTATGGCGGCGCGAGCTGCGGCGAGGTCAGCGAATTCCCCGCCGGCGATCATCTGGACGATGAGGTTGCCGATAGCCGTTCCCTCGATCGGGCCAGTGAAGACCTCAAGCCCCGTCGCTTCGGCGGTAAGGGCGTTCAGGTACTTGTCCTGAGAACCGCCGCCGACGATGTTGATCGAGGTGTAGACCTTGCCCGTGATCTCGGAAAGATTGCGTATCGCATTCGCGTAACATTCCGCGAGCGAGAGGTAGACGCACTGCATGAGCTCGCCGACGGTCGTCGGCGGCTTGCCAGACTCGGACGCGGCCTTCGCGACTTCGCCTATCATCGACGCCGGGTTGAGGAAGCGCGAGTCGTTCACGTCGACAGTCGTGTTGTAGTTCTGCCCACGGGCGATCATTGAAAGATCGGCAAAGGAATACTCGCGCCCCTTCTCGTAGTCGGTGAGCGTCGCAAGCGCCTCCTTGGTCGCATCGCCGCCCTTGCCCTCGACGTACTCCACGCCGTTGAGCTCGCGGCGGATCGACTGGATCATCCAGAGGCCCATGATGTTCTTGAGGTAGCGGTAGCGACCCCATGCGCCGCCCTCGTTCGTGAAGTTCGCCGCGCAAGACGCCTTCGTGGTGATCGGCTTCTCGTTCTCGACGCCGAGAAGCGACCAGGTGCCGGAAGAAAGGTATACTGCCCTGTCGTCTCGCGCTGGAACGGCGAGATACGCGGAGCCCGTGTCGTGCATCGCAGGAAGGACGACCTTGACGCCCTTGTATTCGCCAACGATCGCGCCGGGCATCTCGAGCTTTCCAAAGATGCGCTTCGGAAGTCCCAGCTTTTCGATGAGGTCAAAGTCCCAGTCCTTCTTCGCCGCGTCGAGAAGCGAAGTCGTCGACGAGTCGGTGTATTCGTGGACGATGTTACCAGTCAATCGATAGTTGAGGTATTCCGGAACGGTGAGGAAACTCGCCGCCTTCTCTAGCTGCTCGGGATGTTCCTTCTTCAAAGCCCAAAGCTGGTAAATAGTGTTGAACGGCGCCTTCTGGATACCGCAGCGCGAATAAAGTTCCTCGAAGGACATCACCTGCGACTCGATTTCTTTGTCCGCACCGGTCGTGCGCGCGTCGCGGTAGGCGACGGAATCGCTGCAAAGTTCGCCCTTCTCGTCGAGCAGGACGAAATCGACGCCCCACGTGTCTATGCCGATCGACTCGACGGGTCCCTTCTTCATCGCCTCGTCTATGCCGGCTTTCACGGACGCAACGAGCTTCTCGATGTCCCAGCAGTCGTGGCCGTCCTTGCGAACCTGCGAGTTCACGAAACGGTAGACTTCCTCAAGCGTAATCTTCCCGTCAACGACGCGCCCGATGATATGACGCCCCGAACTCGCTCCAATGTCTATTGCCAGGTAGTTCTTCATTTCTGTGTCTCCGGTGAAATTGTACCATTTTTTCCGTCAGTGTGCATCAAGCCAGTTGCTACCGACGCCTATGCCAACGTCTAGGGGAACGCCAAAGTCGAGCGCCGTCGTCATCTCGCGCGTCACGATTTCCTTGACCTTCTCCACCTCGTCCAAGGGAACATCAAAGACAAGTTCATCGTGTATCTGCAGGACCATCTTCGTGCGAAGGTTCTCCGCCTTGAGCGCCCTGTCGACCTTTACCATGGCGACCTTGATGAGATCTGCGGCTGAGCCCTGGATCGGCGTGTTTATCGCGTCGCGCTCCGCGGCCTGACGCGCCGTCGCGTTGCGCGAGTTGATATCGCGCAAGGTTCTGCGGCGGCCGAGAATCGTCTCCGCATACCCTTTTTCGCGCGCCTTGGCGATCGCGGACTCCATGTAGACCTTCACCTTCGGATAGAGCTTGAAGTAGGTCTCAATCAAGTCCGCCGCCTCCTTGCGAGGCACTTTAAGCCGCTGCGAGAGCCCGAACGCGGAAATTCCGTAGATAATGCCGAAGTTCACCATCTTGCACTTCGAGCGCTGCTCTGGCGTGACGAACGCCGGCATCACGTCGTAGACGCGGCTCGCCGTGTCGCGGTGAATGTCTTCGCCGTTCCTGAACGCAGCGAGCATCGCATCGTCGCCCGACATCGCGGCCATAAGCCGCAGCTCGATCTGCGAGTAGTCGGCCGAGATGAGCACGTGTTTTTCGTCGCGCGCGACGAACGCCTTTCTGATGAGCTTGCCGCGCTCTGTGCGGATCGGGATGTTCTGGAGATTCGGGTCGGACGAACTTAGACGCCCCGTCTCGGTAAACGCCTGCGCGTATGTCGTATGGACGCGTCCATTCTCGTCAATGAGCGTCGGCAGCTTGTCGACATATGTCGACTTGAGCTTCGAGCACGCGCGGTATTCGAGGATTAGCGGGATTATCGGATGCTCGCCAACGAGCTTCGATAGCGTCTTTTCATCAGTCGAGAACTGTCCACTCGCCGTCTTCTTGCCGCCGGCGAGGCCAAGCTTCCCAAAGAGAAGCGCACCAAGCTGCTTGGGGCTATCGGGATTGAAACCGGGGTCGGCGTAGGAGAGAATCTGCTGCGTTAAAGAAAGTATCTCGCGGTCTAGTTCGCGGCCGTATGCCTTGAGCGCTTCAACGTCGATCTTCACGCCCTCGCGTTCCATGTCGATTAAAATCTTCACAAGCGGCTCTTCGACATCGGAAAGCACGTTCGGAAGCGGCGACGGCGCGACAGGCACCTGCGGACGCAGGATGTCGTCGAGCCGCAGCGTAAAATCAGCGTCTTCCGCAGCATAATCACAGACTAGATTCAAGTCCTTCCCAGCGAGCGTCGGCTCGGGCTTGCCGCGCCCGGGCTCTCCAGCGACATCCTCAAAACGGATCATGCGGTAGCCGAGCAACTGCTCAGAAAGTTCCTTGAGCCCGTGGCGCGCCGCGGCATCGAGGCAATAATGCTCAAGCATCGTATCATGTGGCGTCGGCGCAAAGCCGATTCCGTAGCGATGAAGGACAGTGCGATCATACTTGCCGTTGTGCGCAACGAGAATCTTTGACTTCTCCGCGAAAAGCGGGCGGAACACGTCGACGAGATCGGCTATGACGTACCACGCCTCCCCTGGAGCGGTAGAGAACGAGAGCCCTAGCAGGCGGCAAGTCTTCGCATCAGTCGCGCTTAAGCCCGGTTCTCGCGCAGCAGTCTCGATGTCGAACGCGACGCGAGGCGCGGCCATAAGCTCCGCAAGAAGTGCCTGCGCGGCGGCCTCATCCGTCACGAGATGGTAGTCGTGCGGCGCAGTTGTAATGGTCAAAAGCGTGGGGTTTGAAGTTGCCGAGTCCCGTTCCCCATTCCCCGTTCCCTCGGCACTCGCTTCGCTCGGCTTGGTCGCTTCCCCATGGGTCGCGCCCACCCACAAGGGGCGGTTACGTTCCCCATTCCCCGTTTCCCCCAAAAGCTCCTTCGCAAGACGGCGAAGCTCGAACTTCTCGCACACCGCGGCAAGTTTGCCGCGGTCGATGCCATCGAGCTTGTAGGCGTCCCAGTCGGGCTCTATCGGAACGTCCGTGCGAATCGTCGTAAGGAACTTCGACATCGTAGCGTCGTCGCGCCCAGCGAACACTTTCTCAGCGAGTTTGCCTTTTATCTTGTCGACGTTGGCGATGATGCCCTCGACGTCTCCGAACTTCGAGAGAAGATCCGTCGCCGTCTTCTCGCCGACGCCGCGAATGCCGGGGATGTTGTCGGAAGAGTCGCCTGCGAGCGCGAGGTAGTCGATCATCTGCTTGGGATCGCGGAGATGCCAATGCTCGCAGACTTTTTGCTCGTCGTAGATTTCAGCGGAGTCGCCGGCGTGCGCGGGGCGGTAGAGACGAACGCCCGGCCTCACGAGCTGCGCGGCGTCCTTGTCGGGCGTCGCCATATAGACGTCGAAACCAGCGGCTGCGCCCTTCACGGCGAGCGTGCCCATTACGTCGTCCGCCTCGAAGCCCTCGACGCGCACGACGGGGATCCTAAGCGCTTCGGCAAGCTCAAACGCGTAGGGGATGGACGCCGCGAGATCCTCTGGCATCTTCTCGCGCTGCGCCTTGTACTGCGGATACGCCTCGTGGCGGAAAGTCGGCCCGCCTGGGTCCATAGCGAGGACGGCATGAGTCGGCTGTTCGCGCTTAAGGATTGACTGAAGCCCAGACGCGAGCCCTAACAGCGCGGACGTGTTTATTCCTGTCGAAGTCATCCGCGGATTTCTAAGAAACACGAAATGGCCTTTGTAGAGAAAAGGCATCAAGTCGATTATAAATAGCTTACCCATTTGCAAGATAGTATAGCATAATTTCACGCCATGTCGCGTAGTTTTCAAAAGCGGAAAATTTGTAGTTAGCAAAAGCGGAATGGACTTCAGCCTCTTTTCACCCTCGGATTGGTCGTGAAGACCACCTGTGGAGTGGTCGACAAGTCCGGTTTGTTGAGGACGAGCGAGATAG
>JAFQYM010000030.1 GCA_017406465.1 Kiritimatiellia bacterium
AGTCCGCGCAGCTCGCGAGAACAGTCTGCCCGGCCTCCGTGAAGAAGTGCTTGACGTCGTCGCGCCCCTCTCCGTCGAGAGGCTTGCCGGTCCCGCCGCGCCGCCTTGCCGCCTCTTCCTCGCTGCCGCTGGTGTCGACGACCGGGGAGAAGCCGCAGTAGGCCGCGAGTTTCGAGGCCTCGGGGAAGCGCCTGACGTCCTCGACCGCCGCCGACATGGCGAATGCCCCCTTGTAGTTCACGCCCTGCAGCTGCATGAGCTTCAGCATGCCTGGCTTCGAGAGGACCGTCTCCGCCATCCTGCGCGAAAGCGTGTCCTTGCGCGCGAGCAGCCGTTCGTAGTCTTCGAGAAGCATCTCCAGCTGCTCCCTGGCGAACCCGCCGATTCCGGTCTCCTCGATCGCCTTGCGCAGGGATCCCACCTTCGCGCCGGGGCTCCTGGCGGGCAGGGCATATCCCTTCCGGCTGCAGACGCTCCAGATCCTGTTCGACGTGCGCGTCAGCTCCTTGACCGTGTCGCGGTAGGCGAACATGACGTCCCTGTGCTCCGAGTACTCGTCCGAAGGCGTCCACACGAAGTCCCTGATGTCGCCCTTGATGTACGCGAGCGCGAGGTTCCTCGCGTCCTGGATGTCGCACACCTTTCGCTTCCTCTCCTTGTCTGCTATCGTGTCGGAGCGGACGACCTCCGCCCGGTACCCCGCGTCCTCTAGCCTGCGCTTGAGGATTTCCGAGTTCGTCGACGCCTCGATGACCGTGATCGAGTCGAGGTCGACGTGCCGCTCGTACGTCTTGACCATCGCGTCGACGTCAACGCACTTGATCTCCCTGTGGAGGCAGGCGTTGAACCTGTCCGACCAGTCCCATATCGAGACCGCCAGCTTGTGGGCGTGCGCGTCCATGCCGACCACGAACCTCGGTTCGTCGACGACGCTGCGCGAACGCATTTGCATTTTAGCACGCATTGTGCTATCCTTTCATGTGCTGCCACGTATTGGAGCAGGCGGTGCTGCAAGGTTGCAAACAAGTATTCGGGGTCTCTCGCCCCAAGCAGGTGGTTTCCGCCGGCGCCCAAACAGACCCTCGAGTGTGGGCCGCGGCTCGCGCTGCAGCTTGACTCACTGTCCCCAGGGGCGTCTCCCATGCGTCACAGCAAGTGTTTACCAGACACCTGCTGTCCCGTATCATACTCCAATACGCGGCAGTCTTTCAACCCCGAATATTGCCGCCTTGTCCAGCGGCGAGCAATATAATACCAAACAGACATGGTTACTACAGTAGCGGGAGTTTGTGATATACTGTTCGGCATGAGACGGTGCATGATAAATCTTCCAAATCGGTGCCAGCGCCTGATCAGCCGAGCCGAGTGGCACACCGTGCGTTTGAAGGGGGCAAGCGGCGAATCGGAAGGGTTGCGCCGCTATGACAAGGAAAACCTACTGTGGCAATCTACTGTGGCAATCAGGTCTGACCCTGTAGGTTCCGAGGCAGGCGTATTCGTGGTCGCGCGTAGCGCAAATCGGATTTGCCAGCACATATGGAACCGTATATGTGTAATCGCGGCGATGCTGGCATATCGCGTCTTCGTGCATAAAAGTCCCGCTGCACCCAAGTGGAATGATTTTTGCGGTCAGTCTTGATTTTGCGCGGAAAATTCGGTATTCTATTAGCAGACAATTTCAAAAGGGAAAGGAGTCAATCATGGTATTCGGATTTCTTCAGAACATCGGCCCGTGGCAGCTGCTCATCGTCGTCGCGGTCATAGCGTTGCTTTTCGGTGGCAGCAAGATCCCCGAGCTCGCGCGTTCGCTCGGCAAGGCGAAGGGCGAGTTCAAGAAGGGCCTCGCGGAAGGCGAGAAGGAAGAGGCCGAGGCGGAGGGAAAGCCCGCCAAGGAGCTTGAGAAGGCGTAAGTGGTCAGCGAGCTGATACGCGAGCGACTCAAGGAAGTCCCAAGTCGCCCCGGCTGTTATCTCATGCGAGATCGCCGGGGCGTCATCATCTATGTCGGCAAGGCGAAGGATTTGAGGCGGCGCGTCTCGTCCTACTTTCGCCCTCGCGCGAACCACGCGCCGAAGGTCCGCTCCATGGTCGACACCGTCTTCGACTTCGAGTGGATGACGGTGAAGAACGACGCAGAGGCGCTGCTAACCGAGGCCGAGCTAATCAAACGCCATAAGCCGCATTTCAACATACTGATGCGCGACGACAAGCGGTATCTTGCGCTCCGCGGCGATTCCGCCGCGGAATGGCCGCGCTTCTCGTGCGTGCGCACGGTGAAGGACGACGGCGCGAAGTATTTCGGTCCCTTCCCGTCGAGCCCAGTCGTCCGGACGGCGAAGGACTTTGTCGAGAAGCGGTATGGCATTCGCGAGTGCAAGTCGGAATGCCCCTGCGAGGAAGATCACAGGCACTGCCTCGCAGACGTGATACGCACTTGCTCTGCGCCGTGTCTCGGTAGGATATCTAACGCGGAGTACCGCGCGCGGTTTGAGGAAGCGTGCGAGTTTCTTTCTGGACACCGTCCAGGCGTTCTCTCGGAAGTCGAGGCCGAGATGCGCGAATCGGCGGAGAAGGGGAGATACGAAACGGCTGCACGGCTTAGGGACACGCTCTTCGCCTTAAAGGAGATGACGAAGGCGCACTTTGTTAGGACTCCGCCCGAGATGCGGCGGCGCAACGTCGAACAGGGTCTCAAGGAACTTGCCGAGGCGGTAGGGCTGAAGGCGCCGCCGCACTGGATCGAGTGCTGCGACATCTCAAACCTCTTCGGGACACATTCCGTCGCCTCGCTCGTCGTGGCGCGCGACGGAATGCCAGACAAGCGCTACTACAGGCACTTCAGGATTAAGACGATCAAAGGAGCGGACGATCCGCGCTCTATGGCTGAGGTCGTTCGCCGCCGCTTCACGCACGATGCTACGCCGGGCGCGAAGTCGCTTGGGCTCCAGAAGCCAGACCTCTTCATCTGCGACGGTGGCATCACGCAGCTCCGCGCGACGCGTGTCGCGCTCGCGGAGCTTGGCATCGACGTGCCTACGGTAGGGCTTGCCGAGCGCCAGGAGGAAATCGTCTTTGACGACGGGCGGGAGAACCTTCTCTTGCCGCGCGATTCCGAGGCGCT
Source organism: Kiritimatiellia bacterium (assembly GCA_017406465.1). Lineage (GTDB taxonomy): Bacteria > Verrucomicrobiota > Kiritimatiellia > RFP12 > UBA1067 > UBA1067. The sequence continues at coordinate 3,122 of JAFQYM010000030.1, forward strand.
CTTCGTCTGCACTCGACTCCGCGACGAGGCGCATCGCTTTGCGATCACCTACCACCGGCACCTCCGCGACAAGGATCTGCGCGACCGCCTGAAGAAGTCGACGTAGAATGTGCCATCCGCTCTAGAGAGCGCGAAGTTGCAGAAATCCGTCTTTGGTTGTGGTATAATGTCTGCATGAAGACGCAGATAGGAGTTGGGGTTGCGGTGCTGTCGGCACTTGCGGCCGAGGGCAAGAACTTTGACCGCGACGAGCTTAACGCAATGCTCGACAAGCTCGCCGCCTCGCCCGAGCCGAAGGTCAAGCACGGGCCTACAGCGATGTGCTATTCAATGGCACTTCCCGAAAGGAAGTCTTTTGACTATCTCTGCAAGAAGTGCGGAACGCGCACGCATTACCCTGAGAACTACGAGGGCTTGGAGTCTCAGCTTGCCTTTTATCGTGACAGCGCCGTGAAGTTGCGGGGAATGGGGCTTGACATCAAGCTTGACGAGTCGGCGCTTTGTCGACATTGTGCCTCGTTGAAGGACTTGGGCATTCCGACCGCTGGAGTGATTGTTGCCGAGCCGAGGCGAACTAAGGACAACGAATGGATATACAAGAGCTTTGGACTTCAGGTTGGAGATTCGGTAACGGTGAAAGAATGGGGGCGCCGTTATTGCAGTGTGTTGCCTCGCAATCCTGAATACTGGATTTCGGAAAAGTTCATCGACAAAGACGGGCATGTGACGGGCGACGAAGTGAATGTGCGCTATCTGCCGCTCGTCAAGGGTCGTGGCGCCTTCTTTGCAAAGAAGGGCGATGTGCTGACTCGTTTGGACGCAAGGCCAGGCGATCCTGCGGGTTGGGTGCGGGTAGAAGCACCGCTGAGGATCCTGACGGGCTCGCCCAATGCCTATTCTGTAGAATTGACCATGGTTGGCAACCGTGTGTATGAAGAAGGCGAGGACGCGCATCTTCAGCGCATAGAGTCGCTGGCGTGGGTCATCAACGGCAAACGCATACTTGCCGACAGGTCAGACGTCGAGCTTTTGGAGAAATTCATGAAGGGCAATGTGTATCTTCGTGATGGATCTGATGGCGATTCGATTTCTATGAAGTCGCAACTCCCTCGTCTGCGCGAGCTGCTGGGAGAGCCGAAGAAGTGACGACCGTTCTTCCGCCTGTTGCGGCGCTGGAGCTGACATACCGCTGCAACCACGCCTGCCGGTTCTGCTCGTGTCCGTGGTTCGCGGGCATGATAAAGCCGAGTGCCGAAATGTCCGTCGACGAGTGGAAGCGGCTTCCCGAGAGCGAGGAATGGATGCATTTCATTCGCCACGACTACCTGCCCGAGATGTGCGCGGGCTGCGCGCGCGCGGCGAAGTGCCTGGGCGGCTGCCGCGAGGCGGCGCGTGTTTTCCTTGGTTCGCCGTCCGCCCCCGACCCGCTTCTCGCCAACGGATCAATCTCGCGTCATAACTGATCGTTGATCGTCGTATAGGGTGTGGTATAATATTTGATGTGAAAGGAATTAGCATATGAAGAAAATCTGTTTTGCGATGTTGCTTGTGGAGGGGATAACCTGCCTTGGCGAAGTGTCGGCCGCCGAGCCGATGGAACTGCGGGTGTATCCGGTTGTGCCTGCCTGTGTCGAGCGTATGTCGCTGGATGATGATGCGGAGATCTGGCTTAAGAAGGGGGATTACGAGGATTACTTTGCAAGCGCACTCAATGTGCTGGGCGTCGACTGGCCGGAAGGTTCAAGCATAGTCTATGTGAAGACTGTGGGAACTTTGAACGTGCGGAACACTCCCGAGAACCTTGCGAAGTTCGAGAAGATTCTCGACGAGTTCGCGCTGAAGTCATTTAATGTCGAAATCGACACTCGCTTCGTTGAGACTGGCCGTGCGGCGCTTGAAGCGGTTGGCTACTTCGACACAAACCGCGTCGACGCGGCGGTTTTGCAGGAACGGCTGATGGCGCGTCCAGACGCCAAGCTCCTTGAGTCGGTGCGCGTCGTTACGCGTCCGGGTGAAGATGCCGTCGGCAAGCATGTGAAGGAGATTATCTATCCGACTGACTTCGATGTGCAGCTGAAGCATAATATAGCATCCTCAACGAACGCGGCGGCGCTTTTGTCCGCTACAGTAGAGCCGCAGTCGTTTACTATGCGCGAGATCGGGTCGATTGTTCAGGTGACGCCGACAGTGTCGGATACGGCGGATTTGATCGATCTTGAATTTCGTGCTGATCTTGTGGGCGAGCCCGAATGGAAAGACTATGGCGCAAAGGCGAAGTGGGAAGGCGCGGCGACATATGACCTCGCTATGGAACAGCCATTAATCCCTGTCAGGGCGAGCGTCGACACACAGGTCAGCGTTCGCCCTGGTCGCACCCTCGTCTTCGGCGGCGTGACGGATTCCCGCAGGGCAAACGAAGACAAGTTCGTCCTCGTCTTTGTCACGGCGCGGCTTGTTGATTGCGCTGACAGCGAGTTCGTGCCGCCGAGTCGGCGTTTGAGTGACCCTGAGGTCCGTCGCAAGTTCGAGTCCGACGGAATGGAGTCGTGGACATTCTTCTATCAGCTGTCATTTGATTGCTGCATGATGCGTGCATATCCCGATCCAGACGCAAAGCCAAAGACGAAAGAGGAAAAGGCCGCCGAAGTCGCAGAAGACGAGCGCGGAATTAAGGAATGGTTCACTGAGGCCGCTGGTGTCGAATGGCCGGAGGGTTCGTCTCTCCACAAACTCAGGTCGCTCAATCGCCTCTGGATAAAGAACACACCCGAGAACCTTGCCAAGGTTGCGAAACTCTGGACGAATATCCATAACGATGGCTATTGCAGAAATATCGAGTTTGACATTCGATATATGTCGGCGGACAGGAAGACTCTTTCGGAAGTCGGCTACTTCGGCACGAGCCGTATCAATGCGGCGGTCTTGCAGAATCGGCTGATGGCGCAGGACGGCGCCAGGCTTCTTGAGTCGCCGCGCCTTGTCACGCGCCCAGGGGAGGAGACGGTTCTCAAGGGGCTCACGGAATACATCTATCCGACCGACTACTATGTAAATCATGCAGTCTCAAGCCAGACGGACGGCTCAAACACCGTCTATGGAGTCGACTCCGCGGGCGCGGCCGCAGAGCCGCAGTCGTTTACGATGCGCGAGACAGGGACGATCGTGCAAATAACACCGTCATTGACGGCTGACGGCAATTTTATCGATATCGAATTGTATACATACCTTGTGGGCGAGCCCGAGTGGAAGGACTACGGCGCGAAGGCGAAGTGGAAGGGTGCTGCGACATACGATCTTCCGATGGAACAGCCGTTCTTCCCTGTTCGCGCGACCACCGACGCGAAGGTCTGCATGAGGCCTGGCGCTACATATGTCTTCGGCGGTGGCGCTGACAGGCGCAAAGGCGACGAGGACAAGTTTGTCTTTATCTTCGTCACGCCCCGTTTGATTGATCCATAGGCGAAAGGGGATTATCCTGGGGCAGGGCTCCGACCGCTATGACAGAGATACGCCAAAACCAGATTCCATATCCTCGCCCGACAAAATCGACAAAGCCATAGATTTCATCAATGCCGACGCTTTCCACGACAAGCGGCTTTCGGTCTTTTGGAAGAATTGGTCTTGGAAGGGTGCGTTTCTTGCCCCGTAGGCTGTAGAGGGTGGGGTCTGTCCCCGCTGAGGTTCAGTAGGGATTTGACCGATGGTGGAGCAATGGGGACGGTGGTTTGACGGGGGCGGAGGTTTTTAGATATACTGTGTTGCATGAGCGAATTATTTGAAGTCAATGCGGCGAAGTGCCTGAAATGCGGGGCATGCGTGAGAGACTGCGCGTTCAGCGAGACGGCTACGCGAACATAGTCTACAGGCGGTAGCCCGTCACTCGCCAAGCGCCTCGGCCCATTTTGCGTCGAGGCGCTTTTCGCTTACGGGGATTGCCGCGCGCACCTCGGGCGCGAAGACGGAGATGCGAAACTCCTCGACCATCCAGCGATACTCCGCGAGCGCGTCGCGGTTTGCGATCTTTGGCCCCTTGCCGAGAATCGCCTCGTGGTATCGCTCCCAGTAGGGTGCGACGCGCGATTCCTTCGTCCTGTCTCCCGATGGATTAGACCTCGCGCGGTCGATGCGGACGCGAACGCCGCGAAGGTAGCGTTCGTAGTGCTTCAGCCGTTCTGGTGGAACGGCTTTGAGAAAACCCGGGAACACAAGCCATGCAAGCTGCGTTTCCACCGCGTCATAGATGTCCTCGGCGGGCGCGGCCGTTTCAAGCCGCTCCGCGCACTCCGCGGCCGATTCGAGGATGGACGAGAAAAGGGTTGAGAGTTCCGCCTTTGCCGCGTCGATTGCGCCGCGCCGCTCCTTCAAGCGCGTTTCGAAATCTTCTTTCGTGCGTATCGGCGCGAAGCCCGCGACTGCGCCCATGTGTATAGCCGCCCAGAGAAGGTCGTCTGCGATGCGCGATCGCTCGTAGCCAATCGTGCCGAGATAGAGTCCTGCCGAAAGCGGCAGGCGGTTCGTCGCGAAAGAAGGACGCGCATGCTGCGTGAGTCGCAGGAAGAAGAGACGGACTACTCCCGCTTCGTGCGCACGCGCGGCATCATCCGCCGACTTGAAGAGCTTGATTCTCACGCCGTCGCCCTCGTCTGAAAGCGCTGGATAGTGGATGAGCGTCCATCCCGCAGACGAAGCAGTCTGCCTTTCGTCGAGAGTTCCGAAGTCCCAGCTGACGTGCTTCTCGTCGTCTTGCGGTGACGATGCGCTTGCGCCTCGCCCGCCGACGCCCGCGGCGGCAAGGGCCGCTTCGAGGTCGCGCGTCTCCGCGACGATTCTTCCGTCCTCGTCCTTGATGCGGTATCGGACGAGCAGATGCGGCGGATATTTCACGTTCTCCCACGCGGTCGCGGGAATCGCGATGCCGTTGTGGACTTTCAGGACTTCTCGCACGGCGTCGACGAGCGGTTTTTCCCCCGGCGAGAGAAGCGGGGCTATTATTGCCACCGTGTCGGAGATGGGCGAGACGACGCGCCGCAACGAGGACGGAAGGACGCCGAGAAGGAACGCGAGTTTTTCTGGAAGTGCCCCCGGCACAAGCCAGTCGGCGCTCCAGAGTTTCAGCACCGCCGCGTCGGACTTCCTGACCGTGCATGTTATGCCGTCGCGCTCCGGATCGTCCGGCGTGTGACGGTAGGACAGCGCAAGCCTGACGCCGCCTATGCGTATCGAGTCGGGGAACGCCGCGGACGAGATGCCAACCTTCGGAAGCCACTGCCGCTTGTCGAGACGGAAACGCGCCTTCTCCTCGTCCGTCGCCACGCGAAGCCACTTTGCGAGATCGCGCGTCGATACGATCTCGTGCGGAATCGCCTCGTCGAAGTGGTGTGCGAGCGCGTTTGCGTCGAAAAGCTCTGGGCGGCGCAACCGTTCGGCGCGCTTCTTTATCTCGCCTATCAGCGCGGCGTTCTCGCGGACTAAAGGCGGCGGGTGCGGGAACTCTCCCATCACAAGCCCGTGGAGAAGGAACATCTGCCGCGACAGTGCAGGATCGATGCGGCTGTAGTCGCGGCGCCTTGCGGGAACGATCACGAGACCGTAGAGCGTGACTTGCTCGGTCGCGCGGACAAAGCCGTTCTCCGCGTCCCATTCGGGCGAACGGTAGCTGTGCTTCGCGATGTCGCCAGCAAGCGGCTCTATCCAGCGGACGTCTATTTCGGCGGCGTTTCGCGCGAAGAGGCGAGAGGTGTCGACAAGTTCGCCTGCGACGATCCACTCGGGAGAATTGTTCGATTGTTTGATTGCTTGATTGTTTGATCTGCCAGTCTCGCGTTTTGCGTCCCTCGCCCAATGTCCTTTCTTTCCAAGAACAGAGGAAGGGTGGAGCGCAAACCTGAGCGCGTGTGCGCCTCGGTAGTCGTTCGTCTCGGGGTCGAGATGTCCGATGCGGGCGAGTAGCCCTGTTAGAAGCGCGCGGTGCAGCGCATCAGGACCGCCGTTGTCGCTTTCGATGTCGAGGCCGAGGTGCTTTGAAAGGTCCGTGAGTTGTCTTACGAGATCGCGCCATTCGCGCATCTTCGGATACGAGAGGTATGTCTTTGGCGCGAGTTTTCTCAGCTGCGTTTGCGAAAGCTCCTTCGACTTCTCGTCCCACCACTTCCAGAGCTTCAGCGTGCCGAGGAAGTCTGATCCAGGAACGCGGAATTGCGCGTGCGCCTGGTCCGCCTTCTCCTTCTCGTCGACGGGGCGACGCTTCGGGTCGTCGCAGCTCATCGCCGCGACAATCGGGAGCGCCGAAGGAAGAGTTGCGAACTGCGACGCCGCGAGCAGCATCCTCGCAAGGCGTGGCTCTACCGGAATCCGCGCTAGCTTGTGGCCTATCGCGGTGAGCGCGATGTCGTGGTCTGCATCGTGGCGTATCGCGCCGAGTTCGAGAAGTTCCCTCAGCCCCTCGCGTATCATCGTCGGCCTCGGCGGGTCGATGAAGGGGAAGTTCTCGATGTTCCCGAGCCGCAGGTCGAGCATAGTAAGTATCACGCCTGCGAGCGACGACCGCAGCACTTCTGGCGGCGTGTACGCTTCGCGTGATTCGAAGTCCTTTTCGGAGTAGAGCCGTATGCAAGTGCCAGGCCCGAGACGTCCGCAACGCCCCGCGCGCTGCCTAGCCGATGCCTGCGAGACGGGTTCGATCTGGAGTCGCTGCACCTGCGTCCTGTGGACATAGCGCGAGATTCGCGCAAGCCCCGAATCAACAACGGCGCGGATGCCGGGAATCGTCACAGAAGTCTCGGCTACGTTCGTCGCGAGTATCACGCGGCGCTTCTCGGAGAGGCGGAACGCCCGCTGCTGCTCGGCTGCTGGAAGCGACGCGAGAAGGGGAATCGTTTCGTCGTCGCGGTGGAACTGGCTTCGCTGGAGATAGTCCGCCGTCTCGCGTATGTCGCGCTCCCCCGGGAGGAACACGAGCACGTCGTCATTCGGCGGGAGCGTTCGTATCGCGGCGGAGATTTCGCGTGGGAGATCTGCTTCTTCGCCGTCTGGCGGTTCGCGGTACTGTATCTCTATCGGGAAGAGACGCCCGGGGATGGAAAGCGTCGGTGCGCCGCCGAAGAACTGCGAGAAGCGCTCTGTGTCCAAGGTCGCGGACGAGACTATTACCTTGAGGTCGCGCCGCTTTTCCAAAATGCGCTTGAGAATCCCGAGAAGGAAGTCGACGTTGAGCGAACGCTCGTGCGCCTCGTCGACGATGATCGTGTCGTAGGCGCGAAGAAGAGGGTCGGAGCGAGTCTCCGCGAGAAGGACGCCGTCCGTCATGAACTTGATGCGCGTCAAGTCGGAGATTTTTCTCCCGAAGCGGTGCTGGTAGCCGATGATGCCGCCGACGGGCGACTTCAGTTCCTCCGCAACGCGCTCTGCAACCGTGACGGCGGCGAGGCGGCGCGGCTGCGTGCAAGCTATGCGACTGCCGTTCTTCCCGCGGCCGAGTTCCATTGCCATCTTCGGGAGCTGCGTTGTCTTGCCTGAGCCCGTGTCGCCACAGACGATTACGACGGGATTCTTCTCGAGTAGAGCGAGAATCTCCTCCCGATGTTCGCAAATCGGGAGCTCTTTAGGATAGTTGAAGTCGTTGGCCTGCGCCATGTTTCTATTTTACCATTTATATGCCTGCTTCGCCCACCCCGGAGCCTGCCCTGAGTGGGCAAAAAATTTTCTTAATTTACCCCCTTGCGCGCTAACGGCAAAATATGATATAATATCCGTTCATTCGACCACTCTAAAGAGTAAACAACAACAATGAAAGTACGTAGTTCTGTTCGTCGCATTTGCGAGAACTGTCGCGTGATACGCCGTAAAGGCGTCGTGCGCGTGATCTGCACGAACCCGCGCCACAAGCAGCGCCAGGGCTAAGAAACGAGGTAAAACACATATGCCAAGAATGATGGGTGTGGATATCCCGGGCAAGAAGCACATTCGCTTCGCCCTCAGGTATATCCACGGTATTGGGCCCAAGCGCGCCGATGACGTGCTTGCGGCGGTCAAGGTCGACCCGATGAAGAAGGCCGACGACGTAACGCAGGACGAGATCCACGCGATCACGACTTTCATCCAGGACCACTACCGCGTTGAGGGCGACCTCCGCCGCGAGGTCTCCCAGAACATCCGCCGTCTGATCCAGATCGGGTCCTACCGCGGTCTCCGCCACAAGAAGGGCCTCCCCGTCCGCGGGCAGCGCACCAAGACGAACGCCCGCACCCGCAAGGGCGGCAAGCGCGTCTCGATCGCCATGCCGAAGCAGGCCGGCCGCTAAGGAGCTTTAAGAAATGAGCGAAGAAGTCAAGAACGAGGTCGCCCCGGCCGCTCCGGCCGCGGACGCCGCGGCACCCGCGGCGGAGGGCGAGGCCAAGGCCAAGAAGAGCGGCAAGTCGATTCCCGCGGGAATCGCGTTCATCCGCTCCACTTTCAACAACACGCAGGTTTCGATCGCCGACGCGCGCGGCGGCGTGATCTCCTGGAGCTCGGCCGGCAAGGCGGGCTTCAAGGGCAGCCGCAAGTCCACCGCGTTCGCCGCGACGATGGTCGCGCAGGACGCGGCACGCGTCGCGGTAGCGAAGGGCATGCACGAGTGCGAAGTCCGCATGCAGGGGGCGGGAGCCGGCCGCGAGAGCGCCGTCCGCGCCATCCAGGCCGCGGGCATCCGCGTAACCCAGATCACGGACACCACGCCCGTTCCCCACAACGGCTGCCGTGCCCGCAAGCGCAGGAGGGTCTAATCATGGGTCGCTATACAGGTCCAGTCTGTCGTCAGTGCCGCCGCGAAGGGCGCAAGCTCTTCCTCAAGGGGGCTCGCTGCTACATGTCCAAGTGCCCGGTCGAGAAGGGCACCGGCGCTCCCGGCATGCACGTCGGCCGCCGCGCCAAGAAGATGTCCGAATACGGAACCCAGCTTCGCCAGAAGCAGGCGCTCCGCCGCCAGTACGGCATGGGCGAGCTCCAGTTCCACCGCTTCTTCGAGGAAGCGCTCCGCAAGGAGGGCATCACCGGCGAAATCCTTCTCCAGATGCTCGAGATGCGTCTCGACAACATCGTCTACCGCCTCGGCCTCGCGCCGAGCCGCCGCGCCGCCCGCCAGTTCGTGCTGCACGGCCACATCCTCGTCAACGACCGCAAGGCGGCCGTCCCGTCGATGGTCGTCAAGGTCGGTGATTTCATCTCGGTGAAGGATACCGCCAAGTCCAAGGATGCCGCGAACCGTTCCGTCGAGGCCGCCACCGGGGCCCAGCTCCCCGTGTGGATGCAGTTCGACAGGGCCAACCTCAGAGCCGAGGTCCTCGCCGTTCCGACTCGCGAGCAGATCGCTCCGATCGTCGACGAGCAGGCCATCGTCGAACTCTACTCTCGCTAATCGTCCGTTCCAACCACTTCACAGGGAGGTAACAAATGCCTATCCGTTTGAGCCGCTTCGAAATGCCGAAGGGCGTCCAGAAGGACGAATCCACGGCCACCGCGACGTACACCCGTTTCACGGCGGAACCTTTCGAAATCGGCTATGCGCGCACGATCGGCAACTCGCTTCGTCGCGTCCTGCTCTCGTCCATCGAGGGCGCCGCCATTTCGGCGGTCAAGATCAAGGGCGTGGATCACGAGTTCAGCACGATCAAGGGTTGCGCCGAGGATGTCACCGACATCGTCCTCAACCTCAAGCGCGTCCTGCTCAAGACCTACACCCGCGACGCCCAGACCATCACGCTCAAGGCCAAGGGGCCATGCACCGTGACGGCCGGCGACTTCGCGACCGAGAACAACGTCCAGGTGCTCAATCCCCGCCAGGAGATCTGCACGCTCGACGTCGACGGTTCCATCGAGATGGAGTGCGACGTCCGCACGGGCCGCGGCTTTTGCCTTGCTGACGGCAACAAGAAGCCCGACCAGGAGATCGGCAAGATCGCGATCGACTCGATCTTCTCGCCGGTCACGCGCGTCAACTTCCTCGTCGAGAACACCCGCGTCGGTCAGCGTACCGACTACGAAAAGCTCGTGCTCGACATCTGGACCGATGGTCGCATCGACCCCGAGGACGCCCTCAAGACTGCTGGCGCCGTCCTCCGCCGCCACCTCGACGTGTTCGTCGACTACGCTGGCGAGGAGACCCTCGAGTTCGAGGATACCGAGAAGAAGGACGCCGACGAGCGCGAACGCCTCCGCAAGCTCCTCAACATGTCCGTCAACGAGATCGAGCTCAGCGTCCGCGCGGCGAACTGCCTCAACAACGCCAACATCTCGACCGTCGGCGAGCTCGCCTCGAAGACTGAGGCCGACATGCTCAAGTACCGCAACTTCGGCAAGAAGTCGCTCACGGAGATCAAGGAGAAGCTCGTCCAGCTGGGCCTGAGCCTCGGCTACAAGTTCGACGCCGACCTCCTCGAGTCCAAGAAGTAATCAGGAAGGTTTAAAGAAATGCGTCACCAGAGAGTAATGAAGAAGTTCGGACGCTCCTCCGAGCATCGCGCGATGCTCATGAAGAGTCTCGTCACCAACCTTATCCTCGCCGAGTCGATCAAGACGACCCTGCCTAAGGCCAAGGAAGCCCGCAAGGACGCGGACAAGATCGTGACGATCGCCAAGAAGGGCGATCTCGCGGCCCGCCGCCTCGCCGCGAGCCGCCTCCTCCAGCCGAAGGCCGTCAAGAAGCTCTTCGACAAGATCGCCCCCGCGATGAAGGATCGCAAGGGCGGCTACACCCGCATCATCAAGCTCGGCACCCGCAAGGGCGACGCGGCTGAGATGTGCATCCTCCAGTGGACCTGCGCGGCGGAACTCGCCGCCCCGGCCGCTGCCGAAGAGCAGGCGAAGGAGGTGAAATAATGGCTATCGTGCTCAAGCTCAAGAAGGGCGAGTCCGTTGAACGCGGGCTGAAGCGCATGAAGAAGATCCTCGACAAGGAGGGCCTTCTCAAGACCATCCGCGACCAGCGCTACTTCGAGAAGCCGTGCGTCAAGGCGCGCAAGAAATCCCAGCGCGCCCGCATCCGCAACCGTTCGCGCCGCGGCCGCATGGAGCTCAACTAAAGCTCCTCGCGGAATCCAACGCGAAAGCAAAGGGGCCGTGCATCTTCCGATGCGCGGCTCTTTTTATTGGCAGACGCGCGGTCTTCCTTGCCTCGCAGAAAGGCAAAAGGTATAGGAAAAGTTAACGGCGGCCGCGCTTCGGCTGCAAGAATATGATAAGATATTGCAGTCAAACGGAGAATCATGATGAAAAACACTATTGCGATTACTTTTGCCACGGCCGTCGTTTCGATGGCGGCTTTCGCCGACATGCGCACAGTGGAGATGACCCCTGGCGAGAATTGGTGGGGGGCTGCGAACTTCTTCGGTACGAACATGCCTTTTGCGGCGAAGACGGATTTGAAGATCGACCTTCGGAGGCGGAACTATTCAAACCAGTGTGCGTCGATGCTTATTTCCGACAAGGGGCGCGTGATATGGGCGGATGAACAGTCCGAGATTGTCGTCAAAGGCGGGTCGATCACGATGGATGCGGATTCGCCAGTGATTGTCGAGACGGCAAGCGAACAGACTCTTGCGGGCGCATATCGTCACGCGATGCGCCGCTGGTTTCCGCCGTCAGGTCGCTCTCCAGACGCGCGGTTCTTCACATCTCCCCAGCTCAACACGTGGATTGAACTTACGTACCACCAGAACCAGAAGGACATTCTCGAATACGCGCGGTCGATGGTCGCGCACGGCATCCCGCCCGGCGTCATCATGATCGACGACACATGGCAGAGTGGGTATGGCGTGTGGAAGTTCGACGCAGATCGCTTCCCCAATCCGAAGGGGATGGTCGACGAACTTCACCGGATGGGATTCAAGGTTATGCTGTGGATGTGTCCTTATGTCGGCATGGACACCCCGGCGTTTCGGCGGATTGCGTGGGGGCAGAATCCGGACGACGTGCGCGGATATCCGACCAAAGGCGGCTTCCTCACCGATGTCAGCGAAGCCGTTCCCGGGGAAGGGGAGTATGACATCAAGGCGAAACCCAAGGCGTGTGGCTGGTGGAACGGTTGCTCTGCCTTCCTCGACTTCTCCCATCCAAACGCGAACGCCTGGTTCACGGAGACGCTGGACGGACTTGTGAAGGACTTTGGCGTGGATGGCTTCAAGCTGGACGGCGCAGATCTCGGCGCGTACAACCTTAGCGACCGCCGTGCGTTCGATCCGAAGGCCACAAGCGGCTCTCTGAACAACGGATACTGCGCCTACGCGCTCAAGTATCCATTTAGCGAAATCAGGAACACTTGGCGCATGCAGCAAGTTCCAGTCGTTGTACGGCTCCATGACAAGATGCACGAATGGAGCGCGCTCGACAGGATCGTCGCCGACATGATCGGCGCAGGGCTCCTCGGGCAGCCGTTCATCTGCCCCGACATGGTTGGCGGCGGCGACTGGGTTGCGTTCATACCGGGCTCGCCGTTCGAGCAGGAGCTCTTCATTCGCTCTGCGCAGATTCACGCCCTTTGCCCGATGATGCAGATCTCCGCCTCGCCCTGGCGCGTCTTGGACGCGGAGCATCAGGTGATTTTCTCCAAGACACTTGCCTTGCGTCAGAAGTTTGCGCCGCGCATCGCCGCTCTCGCCGAAAAGGCCGGTAAGGACGGCGAACCGATTCTGCGCAATCTCGAGTACAATTATCCCGGCCTGGGCTACGCAGGAATCATCGACGAGTTTATGATGGGTGACGATATGCTTGTCGCTCCCGTGTTGAAGAAAGGCGCGACATCCCGCAAAGTAGTGCTGCCGCCCGGAAAGTGGAGCGCCGACGACGGACAGGTCTACGATGGTCCTGCGACAATCGAGGTCACTGCACCACTTTCACGCTTGCCGTATTTCATGAAGCAGACCGTCGTCGAAATGTCGGGATGCGAGACGGGTCGGCTCGTTGCCTTGCCCGAAAAGGCGTTCGCTGACTTCAGGCATCTCACCGACAGGAGAATTGCCGAGATACGCGCTACGCCGAACATGGAGATCCCTGCCGGCGCGGAATGTCGTTATCTTTCCGAGACGGGCGACGACAACTTAGACGGCAAGACACCCGCGACGGCGTGGCGCACGACTGCGCGCCTCGACCGCGAGAAGCTGCCAAGTGGCGCTTTTGTCCTCTTTGAGCGCGGCGGGCTTTTCCGCGGCGGGCTCAAGGCATCGGCAGGCGTCACTTACACCGCCTACGGGAAGGGCGCGAAGCCGCGCATCTACTCGTCGCCGGAGAACGGCGCCGATCCAGCAAAGTGGGAGAAGACGGACGCCGAAAACGTGTGGCGCTACCACATTGGCATGGCCGACGTCGGCACGCTCGTCTTCAACGACGGCGAAGCGCATGCGATAAAGATACTTCCCATCTACAATGACGACGGAACTTTCACGCAGCAGTATGGTGGGCGCTCCTTCAACAACGGCTACAAGGACCTCGCGGAAGACCTGCATTTCTGGCATGACTACTCTGCGAAGACAGACTTCAAGCCGTTCGCCACGGGAAGCGGATACCTGTACCTCTATTCCAAGGAGAATCCCGGCAAGAGGTTCAAGTCCATTGAGTTCAACGTGAGGAAGCACGGCATCGCAGTGGGCGGAGCAAACGACGTGCACGTAGACAATCTCTGCATAAAGTATGTCGGCTCCCACGGAATCGGCGCGGGCACGGTCAATGGGCTTCGCGTAACGAACTGCGAGTTCGGCTGGATAGGGGGTTCAATCCAGTCGGAGCGCATTTTCGGCCGCAAGTGGGCGACGCGCTACGGCAATGCGGTGGAGATCTACGGCGGCTGCGAGGGCTTCACGGTCGAGAACTGCTACGTCTACCAGGTGTACGACGCGGGGCTTACGCAGCAGATCAACGTGGGCAAGCTGGAGGAGCTTCGCGACCAGAAGGGGGTCAGGTACTCGCGCAACGTCATCGAGAACTGCAACTACTCGATCGAGTACTTTCTTGCGCTTGGGTCCTTCCAAGACAATCCAAGCCGCATGGAGGACTTCGTCATCGAGGACAATCTCATGTGGAATGCAGGTGTCGGTTTCTGCCAGCAACGCCCCGACAGGCGCCAGGCGGCGCATATCAAGAGCTGGCGCAACAACTGCAACAGGGCGACGGGGTATGTCATTCGCGGGAATCTCTTTGCCTGCGGTCCCGAGATGCTTGTGGAGATATCGTCTGGGCTTTGCAATCCCGACGGCAGCGAATCGATGCCGAAGGTTGAGGGCAACGTTTTTGTCGGAACGAAGGGCCAGCGTTTCGGCGTCCTCAACCAGGGGAAGCCGGCAGAGCGCGTCTATGACGAGGGCCTTTTGACTGCGCTTGGCGAGAAGTTTTCGGGCAATGTGTTTTCGACGCGTTGTGCAAAATAGTGCTTTACTAGTTGACCACGGCGTGTAGTCGTTGCCGCGCTCTTGACTTCGAGGGAGGGTTTGAGGTATAATTGTCGGCATGAAAATCAAAAAGACCAAGCCGATGAAGACTCCCGGCGGCGAGGGTGCTGGCGGGGCTGCGATTGCCGACAGGTTCAAGCTTGAGCCGGTCGACACCACTGCGCCGCGCAACGGCTACATCAGCAAGAACGCGGCCACGACTGCGCTTGTCTTTGGCCTCATAGCCCTTGCCGTTACCGTTACGCTTACGGTGATGATCTACAAGCATTGGGATTTCTTGAGATTTGCCTAAGGGACGTCTCTTCCATGAAGGACGTCATGCTTTCCACGAGGGCCCGCGCAGCCGTACGGCTTGCGCTGGACGAGGATCTCGCCGACGCGCTCGATGCGCGCAAGTCGAAATGGTGCGACGCGACGAGCGAAGCGCTTGTCGACCCAAAGGCCGTCGCCACTGGCGAGATATACGCGAAGGGCACCGGCTGCGTAGTCGCCGGTGCGACTGTCGCAAAGGCCGTCATGAAGGCGGTTGACCCGAAGATCAAGGTCGTGATCCACAGGCCCGACGGTTCCGTCGTCAAGCCGAAGGAGCCGATCCTTTCTTTCCGCGGCAAGGCGCGGTCGATTCTCGCCGCCGAGCGCACGGCCCTCAACTTCATGCAGCGCATGTGCGCGACTGCGACGCTCGCGCGGAAGTTCGTCGACGCGACGAAGCGCTACGGCACTCTCATCCTCGACACTCGCAAGACGACGCCCGGGCTCAGGGTGTTCGAGAAGTACGCCGTCCTCTGCGGCGGCGGCACGAACCACCGGCTTGGAATGTACGACCGCGTCCTCATGAAGGACAACCACCGCCGTCTTTGGAAGGGCGGCAATCCCGACGAGCTCGACCAGGCCGTTATTGCGGCGCGCAAGAAGTTCCCGAAGCTCGCCGTAGAGGTCGAGGTCGAAAGCTTGCGGGAGTGCGCGAGCGCGCTGAAGGCGAAGCCAGAGTGGATCATGCTCGACAACATGTCCTGCGCCGACATGAAGAAGTGCGTGAAGATGTGCAAGGGGATTTCGAAGACCGAGGCCTCCGGCGGCATTACGCTTGGGCGCGCGAAGGAGGTTGCAGCGACTGGCGTCACCGCGATTTCGCTCGGTTGCCTAACACACTCGGCGGGATCGGTAGACCTCTCGCTTGAATGGCGCAAGGTCTGACACAGGCGATTGCAAGACCACGAAATACACTTTAAATCACGAAATACACTAAATACACGAAAAGGGAGTCGGACAGAGAATGAAAAGAAGAGAATTCCTTAAAGGTGCGGCCGCGCTCGGGGCGTTCAACATCGTTCCGGCGAAGGTCCTTTGGGGCGCGACTGCGCCTTCAAACCAGCTCACGCGCGCACTGATCGGCTTTGGCGAGATTGCGCACAGTGCCAACCACCTGCCGTTCAAGGACTCGCGGCTCGTCGGTCTCACCGACTGCTACGCTCCGCGCGTAACGGCGGGTCTTGCCGCCGCCGAAAAGTGCGGCTGGGGCAAGATCAAGGGCTACAAGAACTTCATTGAGCTCATTAACGACCCAGGTGTCGACATCGTCCACATCTGCACGCCGCCGCACTGGCACGGCGTCCAGAGCGTGATGGCCGCGAAGGCCGGCAAGGACGTCTGGTGCGAAAAGCCGATGACGCGCACCGTCGGCGAAGGCAAGCGAGTGAAGGAGGTCATCCAGGCCCAGAAGCGCATGTTCCGCCTCAACACGTGGTTCCGCTTCAAGGACACGTTCTACGGCTTCGGCACTCCCGTCGAGCCGATCCGCCAGATTGTCGAGAACGGGCTTCTCGGCAACGGCCCCCTCAAGTGCGTCTTCGGCGAGGGCCAGGGCTTCACGTGGAAGTTCGGCTGGTCCGGGCGCGTTCAGGACAAGGCGCAGATGATTCCTGAAGGGCTCGACTGGGACATGTGGCTCGGTCCTGCGCCGTGGAAACCCTATAGCGACCACCGCTTCGGCACGTCCTTCCGCGGTTACTGGGACTATGATTCGGGCGGGCTTGGCGACATGGCGCAGCACTACCTCGATCCGCTGCAGTACCTTCTCTGCAAGGACGAGACCTCGCCCGTTAAGATCGACTACAAGGGGCTCAAGCAGCATCCTGAGGCGGTTGGCAGCTTCGACCGCTTCACGCTGACCTATGCCGACGGCACGGAAGTGATCCTCGACGGCGACGTGTCGCTTAAGGAAGAGCCGCTTCTGCGCGGGTCGAACGGCCTTTGCGTCTACAAGAAGCAGGGTGGCAAGACGCTCCGCATCCGCGAGGCGGACGGCACGTGGTGGCCCGAGGAGAAGGTCCTCAAGACGCTTGCCGAACTCCCGAAGCCTGCACCGCAGCAGACGGATTTCATCGATTCGTGTGTCAACCGCAAGACGTTCGCGCTTAACGAGTCGAACGGCTTCCGCTCGTCGACGATGTTCAACCTCGCGATCGTCGCCTGGCGTCTCGGACGCGGCTTTGAGTTCGACCCCGTCACGCTTCATGCGAAGAACGACGAGGCGGCCGAGCGCTTCCTGTACCAGGACGACATGATGCGCGAGCCGTGGCGCAAGGAAATGTTCGGTTGATTTTAACGCAGAGGCGCAGAGATGTCAGCGCTGTTGCAAAATGAAAGGAGTTTTTAAGATGATTGCGAAGGAAAAACTTGTTCGTGTGTCGGGGCTTGCGTCTCTCGTCCTTCTTCTCGCGGCCGGCTGCGCCACGCAGAAGTACGGTGAGTTCGAGCCCAAGGGCGAGCTTGGCCAGCCCAATGCGACCGCCTATGCTTCGTATGGTGCCGCGATGGCCCACGTCGACGGCTACCAGATGGCCTACGAGTGGCAGCGCGCAAATCCGAAGCTCGTCGAGGACGCGACGAAGCCAGAGGTGCTCAAGAAGTTCGTCGAGACGCCCGCCGCGGCCGATGCGCTGCTCGCCAAGATCGGCACGTCCTACGACGGTGACCCGGTTGCACTTACCCAGATTGCCGCCGTGACGCAGCTCGTCATGTGCCCGAAGTGCCCCAAGGCGCCTGCCTGCCGCAAGGTCTGGGTCGCCGCACTCGAGCGCGCGCGGGCCGCAACGGACGACGGCTACGTCAAGACGTTCTGCGACCAGCAGCTACGCCTCTGCAAATGAGACTCGTCGTCGTAGACGTAGGAAACACCTCCACGGCCGTGGGACTCTGGTCCGACGGCCGTGTGAGTCATGTGGCCCATTGTGACGGCGGCTTCGCCGAGGCATCTCGAGTTGTCGAATCGCTGGCCAAAACCCTCAAGCCCTCAAACCCTCAAACCCTTGCCCTCGCCTACGTCTCGGTTGTGCCGAAAGTCGACCGCGCATGGCGCGCGTTTGCGAAGGCGCACGGCCTTGCCTTCCGCCAGGTCACGCATAAGTGCTTCGAAGCAACGACTGGCAGACAGTTGATGCTCAAGATCGACTACCCGAAGCCCGAGACGATCGGCGCGGACCGTCTCGCAGATGCCGCCGGCGCGGTGTCGCGCTATGGCGCGCCAGTTCTCGTGATGGACTTCGGAACGGCACTTACCGCTGCCGTTGTCACTTCCGACCGCGTCTGGCGCGGCGGCGTGATTGCACCTGGGTTCCCACTGATGCGCGACTACCTTTTCGAGCGGACGGCAAAACTCCCCCGCATGAAGATTGGCTCAGGGCGCGCGCCAAAGATCGGCCGCTCGACCGAGGAGGCGATGCGTTTTGGTGCGCTCGTCGGCTATCGCGGCATGGTGCGCGAGATCGTAGCCGAACTGAAAAAGAACTTCAAGACGGACTTCCATCTCGTCGCGACAGGTGGCTTTGCTAAGTGGGTCCTAAAGGACCTCGACCTTCCTTTCACCATCGACCCGACCCTCACGCTCTACGGCGCCGGGCTTATCGCGTCTGGCGGTTTCTCCATTCCCGCAGGGTCATGCCCGTACGCGCCTTGAAAAAGCGCTTAAGGAACGAATCTGACTGCATTCCGCACCTCCCGGCGATGTGGCCGATCGGGATGTCGGTCGCCAGAAGCTCGCAGATCTTCTCGAAGCGGACGTCCTGTATCTCTTCAAGTATTGTCTTGCCGGTAGCCGCGCGGAAACGCTTCTCGGCGACGCGCCGCGAGAAGGGAAGCTCCGCGAGGACGTTGGCGGCCGTGAGCCCTGCGGTGGCGTCGCGCCGTATCTTTTCTACCGCTCGTGTAATGCGCGGATCGTTGAGCCTCAGCGCGCGCGTCGATTGTCTGCGGACGAGGCGCACAGGCCCGAACTTGAGATGCTTCGGGGGAAGCTTCGGATTTTCCATCAGCTCAGCGAGAAGATCGGCGGCAAGGCGGCCTGCCTCGTGGAAGTCCAGCTCTATCGAAGTGATGGTCGGGTCTGCGCATTCGCAGTGCATCTCCTCGTTGTCGACTCCGACGAGGGTGAAATCACTTGGGCACTCGAGCCCCGACTGGCGGCATGCTTCTGCGACTTGCACGGCGGCGTAGTCGTTGACAGCGAAGATGCCGATTGGCTTTGGCAGCGGTATGAGGAACTTCGCGAGCTTTTTCTGCACACCGAGCGTGTCTCCGATTTCCCAACCGTCCTTGAAGTCGGCAAAGGGGAGGTTCGATTCGCGCTGCACGGCCTTCTTGAAGATGAGTCCGCGTTCTGCGCTCCAGACCGTCTTTGTGCACCACCCGAAGTATGCGCACGAGGCGGGCTTCGTGCGCAGAAGCTCCTTCGCCGCCCAGTCCGCAATCGTCCTCGGGTCACTTTCCACGACATAAGGGGCGGTGGCCGATGTTTTGGCGTCGGGGTCGAGGTTCACGACTGGTATGCCTTTGAACGCCCGCTTCGCATCCGCGGCCTTGACAGTGCACCCCTCTAGTATGCATCCCGCTGGTTTCCACTGCGCGACAAGTTCGTGCAGGGGTCGCACGGAGCGCGAGAGCTCGAGCTCGATGACGCGCCAGTGGTGTGCCGCCGCGCGTTCGTAGACTCCGGCGAACTCCGGAACGTGCGACCCGACATGGAGGTCGGTGATGAATAGGACCGTCTTCATGCCGTAATTTTACCAGAAAAGACGGCGTGACGCAATCGGCTATATTTTAATGACGCAATTGTGGCTGTCAATCTGCGCAGGATATTGTATAATGGAGGCATGAACAAACCACTCATGGCATTTTTGTTTTCCGTATGCGCCGCGACTGCGCTTTATGGGGCGGGATCGGTCGTCAAGATCGAGGGCGGCGAAGGCTCGTGGCGCCTCACGCTGAACGGTAAGCCCTATTTCATAAAGGGCGGCGGCGGTGGTGGATCCAAGGCGCTCCTCAAGGAGATTGGCGGCAACTCCTTCCGCACCTGGGGTGCGGGCAGGGCAAAGGCCGAGCTCGACGAGGCGAAGAAATACGGGCAGACCGTGATGCTTGGCTTCTGGCTCGGGCACCACAACCACGGGTTCAGCTATCTCGACAAGGCGGCGCTCGAGCGCACGGAGCGCGAGGTGCTCGAGACGGTAGCGCAGATCAAGGACCATCCCGCGCTTCTCTGCTATGCGCTCGGCAACGAGATGGAACTCGGCGAGCCGAACCCGAAGGAGATGTGGCAGTTCATCAACCGCCTTGCGAAGAAGGTGAAGGCGGCAGATCCAAACCATCCTGTCGGAACTGTCGTCGCGGACATGTGGAAGGACAAGGCCGACGCGATCAACCAGTATGCGCCGGAATTGCAGTACATGGGGCTCAACAGCTACGGCGGAGCGCTCACCGTGGGCAAGCGCTGGCGCGAGCTCGGCGGCAAGATCCCGTACATCCTCACAGAGTACGGTCCGATGGGCGCGGGCGAGTGCGGCAAGGCACCGAATGGGCTTCCGCTCGAATGGACCTCGACGCGCAAGGCGGAGTGGTACCGAGACGTCTACCAGAAGACGATCCTCGATGAGAAGGACAAGTGGTGCCTTGGTGGATACGTATTTACCTGGGGTCACAAGAACGAGGTTTCGCCGACGTGGTTCGGCACGATGCTTCCCGACGGCACTAAGCTCGAAGTGGTCGCGACGCTCGCTAAGTTCTGGGGCGGCAAGGTCGCGAACCGCTGCCCGCGCATCGAGGAGGTGAAGGTCTCGAAGGACGCGCCGGTCGAGGGCGAGGTGATCGAAGCTTCCGTCGCTGCGAAGGATCTCGACGGCGACAAGCTCAAGTGGCAGTGGACTCTCATCGACGAGGCGTCGTACTACGGCGAGGCGGGGCTTGGGCTCGCGATGCCCGAGGGTTGGGACGAGTCGATTGTCGAGGGTCAGGGCACGAACAAGGTTAAGGTGAAGCTCCCCGGCGGCGGCAATTACCGTCTCTATGCGTACTGCTTCGACGGCAAGGGCAACGCCGCGTATGCGAACTGGCCGATGATTGGGAAGGGCCCGAAGCCGAAGAAGGAAAGGCGCGCGGAGAAGGTGCCGTTCGCAGTGTATCGCGACGAGTCGCAGCACTGGTTTGTCTCGGGCTACATGGGCAACACGGGGGCGCTCAAGGTAGAGGACGGATGCGCGGAAAAGCCGCATTCCGGCACGGCTTGCATGAAGGTCTCCTACACCGCAAATGACAACTGGGCGGGCATCATGTGGCAGAGCCCGGCGAACGACTGGGGCAAGGCGGACGGCGGGTTCAACCTTACGGCCGCGAACACGCTTGTCTTCTGGGCCCGCGGCGAGAAGGGCGGCGAGAAGGTCAAGTTCTTCTGCGGCGGACTCAAGGACTGCGCATTTCCCGACACGGGCAAGGGCGAGGTCGAGATTGAGCTCAAGAAGGGCTGGACGCGCTATCGCATCGCGCTCGATGGACAGGACCTCTCGCGCATGAAGACGGGCTTTGCCTTCACGCTCGGCGGCCCTGCCAAGACATTCTACCTCGACGACATTGAGTACGTGAACCAGTAAAATTTGTCTTTTGTAGATTATTTCATTTCATCAGGAAACCTGTATACATAGGCACAAATCAAACAAGGTGGGGATTATGAAAAAAGCACTGCTGACAATCGTGGCGATCGCCGCAGCGATAAATCTTCTCAATGCCGGAACCTACACCTGGACCGGCAAGGCTGGAGACGGCCTCTGGTTCACCGCAGGCAACTGGGACTACGACGATGGAAGCGGAAACGTTACCTCGCCCGCCGCGAATTCGCCTGGCAACACTCCCTCGGACGACGTGGTGATCGCCAACGGCGACACCGTAACCTACAGCCCCGGTGGCGACTGGATGCCGACTGGCATGACGACGATCTCCGGCGGTTCGACGCTTGTGCAGGTCTCGGGGGGCGCATGGCCAAATATCCAAGGTGCCCTTATCCTAGACGGCGGCCACTACGACTCGGGTTCTGCCGGCCAGATCCGCGTCAACGCGACAATCACGGTCCGCAACGGAGGTTCTGCGACCTTTAAGAACACGGTGAACACCTCCGGGGCCGGTTCGCTTGTCATCGAAACAGGTGGCACCGTCGTGCGTACGGGCACCTGGGGCGGTGCTCTCCCGCTTATCATGCGCGGTGGCTGGTTCGAGTGCCAGGGCACGTTCTCGAATCCGAACGCTAACGACGAATACACGGGCGGCACGATTTTCGTCTCGTCCGGCGAGTTCCAGCCGCCGGCGGACACGCGGTTCGACCTCGGCGGTGTGGACTGGATCGTCCGTATGATCTCTCCTCGCGCCAACGGCGTGCCCGTCCTCTCAGGGGGTTCGCTCACGCTGTTCCATACCAGCAACGACGGCTTCTACCAGATGTCAGGCGTGCATGCGGATATACCCGCCGGATCCAGCGCGACGGTGACGGTCCCTCGCGCAACAGACGAGGTCTATACAAGGTATTTCTCGAACGGCAAGTTTACGGTCGCCGGCGCAACGCTCTCCGCCGCTGAATTCGCGGAGCAGATCGTCGTGGAGGCCGCTGCGACTCCGACGAACGGCACAGGTTCGGCGTATTCAACATTCCGCCTTGCCGCTGTGTCGCCCTATGGCATCACGTCGCCCTCTGCCTCAAATGTCGACGAGACCTCTGCTACCATTTCCGCGCTCGTGTCTAAGACGGCTGAAGATGCTAGTGTTTATGCGCTTTGGGGGGCGTCAGATGCGGCGACGGACGACCTCTCCTCATGGGATCACTCGGAAAATCTCGGCTCGGCCGTTGCGAATGAAACTTTTTCGAAGTCGCTCACGGGGCTCACAGAAGAGAAGTCGGTCTATTACGCCTTCGCCATCGTCACGAACGGTGCGGTCGCTGCCGCGACCGCGGTGAAGTCCTTCACGCCGAGCGCATACTCCGCCGTCTTCACCGGGGCCGCGGGTGACGGTCTATGGGAGTCGGCCGGCAATTGGCGCGACGGTGTCGTGCCGACGCAGTCGGACACGATCCGCATAGACGCGGACTGCACGCGCAGTGGCAGCATCAACCTGCAGGACTGGAACGTCACCGTGAACGGCGCGTCGTTCATCGCGACGGGCGAGCTAAACCCCGGTCCTCGCACGGTCTTGAACGGCTCGATTACGGCTACCACTTTTATCGCGGGCGGTGCGGGCAACGCGCTCGTCGTGCGTGGCTCGTCCGTTGTCGCCACGCGCTCGACTAACCTCGGCCAGGCGCCGCGTAGCTTCTACGGTGCCGATCCGCATTTCGATTTCCGCTCTGGCGCACCGTGCTCCTACACGTATGCCTACAACCCTGAAAACGATCCGCCGGATTTCGAGACGGAGTTCAACGCCATTTTCGTCGGCGGCAAGATTCTTGTGGATGGAGCGGCGCTTACGGCTGCAGACATTGGACGTGTCTCGTATTCGACAAACACGACTGATCATACCGTGACATTGACACTGCTCGAGACGACAGTGAATGCAGCGTTCGCCAGTGCCGCTTCGGCGAGCGTCAACGGCCTTTCCGCAACGTTTTCCGCCCCAGTAGAGATTGGTGGCGCGAAGCCCCTCTATCTCCTTTTTGGGACTGACGCGGCGAATATGGCTGAGACGCTTGTAGTTGCGGAAGCGGCTGATGCTACAACCTACACCTTTACGACTAACGGCGTTGAAGGAACGCTCTACCACTTCCAGTTCCGCCTCGGCGAGGCCGACGATCCGGAGGCCATCGTAGACACCGCCACTCCGCAGACTTTCTTCGCGTCTGTGTCTGGCAACCTCTTTACCGGTGATGCGAACGAACATGCGAATGACCCGCGCAACTGGTCGAAGGGTACTGTTCCCTCGCCCTCGGATATCGTTTATGTCATCGCGGACGTAGCGAGACGCGGCACGATGCAGTGGGACCTGGAGAATATGACTGTTGCCGGATGGATTCAGATCGGCGAGCGCGTGAACTTCAACACGACAACGTCCAATGTGCTTACAGTTACTGGTGACATATCTCTTTCCGGTGGTGCCAACTGGACGCATCTTGGCCCGTCCGAAACGCCTGAGACGATCGTCAACGTTGCGGTTGGCGGCAACTTGACGCTATCTGCCGACAGCGTGATCCAGGCCGGCACTATAAGCGACGCCGCTGGCCGGCAGTCGCGCGGCTGGACGCGCGGTTGTGGGCCGGGCTACAACCGCAATGCTGGTGGCACTCACGCTGGAGACGGCGGGCATATCCCGACTGCGGATGTCGCTTCGCTCGTTTCCTACGGCAAGATTCTCGACCCTGTCCTCTGGGGGTCAGGTGGCTGGGGCGACGGCAACGCATATGCTGGCGGCGGTGTAGTCAAACTCGTCGTTGGCGGAACGCTTACTAACGACGGCATCATTGCCGCGCGCGGCTTTGGATATCCGCTTGACGGCGAGGAGACGATTGGCGGCGCAGGCTCTGGCGGTTCGGTGAACATCACTGCAGGTGCGCTTTCAGGTTCAGGGGCAATAGACGCCAACGGCGGCAACAATGGCCTTTACGGCCCTGGCTCCGGTGGGCGCGTGAAGGTTGCTCTCACCGGTGTAGGAGAGGATTTCTCCAATTTCTCGGGAACCATCGAAGCGCTTGGCGGTTCCATGCAAAACGCGACGCAAGCCGACACGTGGGACATCTCTCCAGCTGCTGCCGGAACCGTGTGCCTGCAGACCGCTGGCGCCGATCCCGTCGTGAAGGTCTACAACGTCTGGCGCTATGGAAACAGTATCGCTGCATGGCGCGTGGCGACCGATCCGGATGCCGTTCCCTCCGCGACGCACCTGCCTGCGAAGCAGGCCGGAGACTCATTGCCGGCGTTGAAGAAGACGTCGTGGGAGCTAAGCGGGAACGGTGCAATTCGCCTTACCGCGGATGTTGGTATCGCTGCGCTTTCGCTTGCGGCAGACGATGGCACGCAGAAGGTCTACACCGACGGACACGTTCTTACGACGAGGAGCCTCGTAGTGAACGGCGCAAGACTTCGCACCGGCGTCTACACAGAGGCAGGGTCTTCGTGGGTTGCTGGCAGCGGTTCCGTAACAGTCAGCGGCGGCGGCTTTGTTCTTATCGTAAAGTAGCAGACACCTCGTCTTCTTGGAGACATGTGGCGATGGCGACAATCCATCGCCACTTTGTTTTATTTGGCATGGACACGCGTCTGCAAACTATGCGTCTGCTCACAAAAGTGCAAAATGCCAAGACGCAAAAGGGCATATTTTTCTGTCGCGTAAAGATACTTAAGTTTGGCGAAAATCTAGTATAATATCGGGCGTAAACACCAGCAAGAGGTAAACACCATGAAAAAGCCACTTCTGACAATCGCGACAATCGCCGCAGCAATCACGCTTCTCAACGCCGGGACCTACACGTGGACTGGCGATGGACAGGATAACCTCTGGTCGACCGTCTCCAACTGGAGCGAAAGCGGGACTCCGGCTCAGTATGCGCCGGGCGAATCCGACGACGTCATTATTGACGGCGCTGCCGTCACATACAATGGGAGTGGCCGCATCCCGTCGTCTCTCACGCTCCAAAACGGGGCTTCGCTTGGGTTCTCCGGCGAAATCCAGTTCGGCAACACTGGCGTCGAGCATCCGGTCATTTACGGCGGAACGGTTAGCGGCACACTTGTCGCCGCGCAATATGCAGGTGCGACGCTTACGATTTCGGATGCGTCGATCATTGACACCGGCGATAACTTTAATGGTTTCTGGCAGAATACGGGAAGCTATCTTAACTTTGTCGACGGCGACAGCCGTGCGGCGACTTTCACGTACCGGACCAGTATCGCGGCAAATCCCTGGTTCTTCTTTTCGAATTCTGCAACAACCCCGTACATTCGCTATAATGACGCGGTGATAGACGAGGCGACGTTTAACAAACACTTCACGTACGGCGACAACGGCGACGGCACGACGACGCTTTCCATGAAGTCCGTATACGGCTGGGAGCTTGGTGATTTCAACGTCGGGGAGGTTCAGGACGGACAGGTGGCGGTTTCCGTGACGGCGACCAAGTATTCCGGCAGTGACGCGACGGTCTATTTCGTCCGTGGAACACGCGACTATGGCGCGACCTTCGCTAGCTGGCCTACGGAGACGGACGGTGAAGTCGTTTCCTCTACCGGCGTGGTAGACGATACACTCACGCTCGAAGTCGGATACAATTTCATCCGGGCGTTCCTTTTCTACAACGGCGAATACACGGCGACTGCCGCTGTGACGAGGCGCATCATGGCGCCCTATGGCGATTACGGCGAACTTACGGATGTCTACGAATACATTGGTGAGGATAATAACCTTGGCAGCGCGGCGAGTTGGGCGAAGGACAAGGTGGCGCCTGCCGATGCCGCCCCGACTGCGGGAACCGACATTCGCTGGTTCGGCAAAAATGCGAACTATTCTGGTGTGCTTTCCATTACGGAGAAAGACTACTTTGACGGTGCGACGCTTGCGATTTCTGGTGACTGCAACGTTTCCTCCGACGTTGTGTTTTCCAATTCGGTTGTTTCGATCTACACGATCGTCCTCTCTAATCCCGTCGTATTCTCGCTCTGCGGCTCGGATCTGACGACGACGCGCAATGACCAGTGGCTTGGCGTCTATCCTCCCAGCACATACCCGAGCGCTACTGACAAGACATTCATAAATTTTTTGCCCGGCAAGGTTTCATCCTTTACCTTTACCGACAATAACATCAACATCTCGGACGCAGATTCGGCAAAGACGGTTCTTGTCGAGCCTGGATATCTGAAGCTTGGCGGCGCGGCAATAGCTGATGCCGACTGGGAGTCGTTCTTCTCGGTTGACGTCTCAGGGAAGACGGTTTCGATAACCTACAATCCCTCCATTGACGAAAACAAGATATCGTCTGTCGCCTCGTCCGAAGTGACGGCGACTTCGGCGACGCTGACAGCAACAATTTTCTCCATCGCAGACGGCGCGAGCGTCATTGTCGCCTGCGACACGGCCGCGATTACCGAGGAGAATGTCATTGCCAAGGGTGAGGCCGTTGCCGTGAACGAAGGCGTCGCGACGAAGTCTGTCACTACGCTGGTTTCGGGCAATGTCTACAACTACGCTTTCGCGATTGTTCAGGACAATGTCGTCAAGGCGTTCAAGTCTGGATTGTTCTTCGCAAGTGACTTTGACTATGTGTACATGAATGGCGCCTGGCAGGGCAGCACCCCGTCTACGCTCAACACGTCTGATTCCGTGCTGATCATGAGCCCATACGACAATGGCGCGGCCGATGTCGCAGTCGCCAATACGGTCGTTTCAAACGCCTCGCTCAGGACTGGAACCTTGGTTGGGTCGGGGACGATGCAGGTATATTCGTCGTCAATCGTCAATGCAAAGCTTGGTGATACTGGCGCCGAATGCGGAACTTGGAACGGCTCCACTTACATGAATTTCGCCTCGTTGAGTGGCAATGGCGTCATCTATCCGGCCTGCTCGTACACGTTCAATGCCACGGAGAGTTGGTCAAACAACGTCTACGGACTGTTGTTCGATGCAGAGCGTATCCACCTCGGCGGCATAAAGGTCGATCAGGCGACGTATGAGTCGAATTTCAAGCTTGTTGAAAACGGAACCACCGGCAATGAGGCGACGCCGTACAATCTCACCGTTACATATTGGGAGCCTGTGTGGACCGGCGTTCCCAAGGCAGATTGGACCGTCCTGCCGGGGGCTCGCGTCAAGCTCACAAAGGATACGCGGATCGGGGAGTTGACGGTTGCCGACGCAACGGACGTCAAGATCGACCTTAACGGGCATGATCTGAAAGTCGCGTCGCTCTTCGTAAATGGCGAGAAGAAGAAGGGCGAGTTTACAGCGGCCAATCTTTCGATATTGACTGGCGAAGGCGGTCTCGTAGTAGGTGGACCTGGCTTCTCTATCGTCGTGAGGTAGCGGAAGCTCCGATCCCAGGGCATAAATCAACCTTGTTTCGGACACAATGGCCGAAACGTCAGCCGAAGGTGTAGCCATGAAAAAAGCGACCATGTCATTTGCAGCGCTTGCGGTGATGCCGCTTATTGCAGGAGCCGCCATGCCAAAACCAGACCTTGGCGAGAATGTTCGCGTGTTCTCTCCGGAAGACGGACTTGAAAATATCCACCGTGTGACGGAAGACGTATTCAAGCGTCAGCATAAGCGCCAGTTCGGGCCTGAGCGCTACGCGTTCCTCTTCCTTCCCGGAGACTACACGAAGGCGGGCACGCTCAACGTCGGCTACTACACCCAGGTTCTCGGGCTCGGGCGTACGCCAGACAAGGTGAAGCTCGCCAACGTCAAGACGCCTGCCGCGCTCGACAAGAACAACGCGACGTGCAACTTCTGGGTGGGGATCGAGAACGTCTCTATCGCAGACACCGACAACAACGCCGATCCGTACTTCAACTTCCAGTGGGCTGTTTCGCAGGCGGCTCCCGCACGGCGGCTCCATGTCTTCCGCAAGTCGGTGTTCGACTGGTACTATGGCTGGGCTTCCGGCGGGTTCGTGGCGGACTGCGTGTTCGAGAAGCCCGCGGGCTCCTACTCGCAGCAGCAGTATTTTTACCGCAACAGCATCTTCGGAGGCGGGATATACGGAATCAACTGGAATCAGGTGATCGTGGGATGCGAAGGCGCGACGGGCGGCGACGCGAAGGACAACACCGGCACGGCGCTCTCCCGCTGCGAGCCGATCGCGGGCGAAGGGGCGAGGTCCAACTGGCGCTTCGGCGGCTGCACCACCATGGTCGACGCCACTCCTGTCGCGAGGGAGAAGCCGTTCCTCTTTTTCGAGGATGGCGCGTTCAAGGTGTTCGTGCCGGCGATTCGCCGCGGAGCGAAGGGCGTAAGCTGGGGCGAAGGACGCGCCAACGGCGGCATGGGCGAGGGGAAGATACTCGACCTCGCGCGCGACTTCCATGTGGCGAAGGAAGGCAAGGACACGGCGAAGACGATAAACGCCGCGCTTGCCGCAGGAAAGAACGTCCTCTTCACTCCTGGCATCTACCGCGTCGCCGAACCCATAAAGGTGGCGAAGCCAGGCACAATCGTCCTTGGCATTGGCGAGGCGACGATAGTCCCGGAGAGCGGCGATGCGGCGCTTAAATGCGCGGACGCTGACGGAATCGTGATCGCGGGGCTCATCTTCGATGCGGAGCGTGCGTCGAAGCGCTTTGTCGTCGTTGGGGGGAAGAAGTCCGAACGGCGTCATGTCGACGATCCGATCTTCCTCGTCGATCTCGTCTACCGCGTAGGCGGGACTGGCAAACCCGGCAAGACGGATGTCTGCCTCGAGGTCAATGCGAACGACGTCGTCGTTGACCACACGTGGATATGGCGCGCCGATCACGGAGACCACACCGGCTGGACGGCCAACACGTCGAAAAACGGGATTGTCGTGAACGGCGACGGCGTGTCATGCTATGGGCTTTTCGTCGAGCACTTCCAGGAGCATGACGTCCTCTGGAACGGCGAGGACGGCAAAGTTTTCTTCCTGCAGAACGAGAAATGCTACGATCCGCCGGGCAATGCGACGTGGATGTCGCACGGTGGGAAGAAGAAGGGATATGCGGCCTACAAGGTCTCGGACGGAGTGAAGCGCCACTATGCCGTGGGCTTAGGTGTCTACGACGTTTTCATCAACACTAACGGGAACAGCGTCTTCCTCGACGATGCGGTCGAGGTTCCCGATTCGCCCGGCGTCGTGATCGAGAACGCCTGCACCGTAGAGATCGCGAACGGAGACGGGCCGCTCGTCGGCATCAACGCAATCGTCAACGGCCAGGGCCACGCCATCAAGACCGGGAAGGGCTCTGGCGGCGGCTATGCCATCCAGCGCGTCTACCGCTACTCTGACGGCAAGGCCGACGTTGCGCCGAACTACTACAAGAAGCGTCGTTGAACAGGTGGGCGGCATCTGCTTGCCGCCCTGTGGCGCCGGCCTCGCAAAAAAGTGATATAATCTACAGCGAAAGGATAGACAGATGAAAATTGAAGTTCTTGTTTGTGCGATATCTCTCGCCGCAGTGGTGTTTGCGGACACCGTCTCAGACGATGCGGCGCTTGACGAGGCGAGGAAGATTCTTGCCACTCTCACGATAGAGGAGAAGGCGATGCTGACAGGCGGGAGCGGCACGATGTCGATGGCCGTTCCGAAGTGCGACCGCGAATGGATATTCTCCGATTCTTCGCACACTGTCCGCACGGACATGGAGCGCTGGACGTGGGACTACACGCGCAAGAGATATCCGGCGACCGTCCTTCCGACGCTCTCCGCGCTCGCGGCGACTTGGAACCGCGACCTTGCCGCCGCTTTCGGCCATGTCATCGGCGAAGAGGCGCGTGCGCGCGGCAAAGACCAGATGCTCGGGCCCGGCGTCAACATCATGCGTGATCCGCGCTGTGGCCGCAACTGGGAATACCTCACCGAGGACCCGTGCCTCGCGGCAAAGCTGATCGTTCCCGAGATCAGGGCGATCCAGAGCCACGGCGTCGCCGCGACCGTCAAGCATTTCTGCCTCAACAACCAGGAACTCGACCGAAACAACGTCGACACCATCTGCGACGAACGGACGCTGAACGAAATCTATCTCCCCGCCTTCG
The DNA here is from genome assembly GCA_017406465.1 of Kiritimatiellia bacterium. Lineage (GTDB taxonomy): Bacteria > Verrucomicrobiota > Kiritimatiellia > RFP12 > UBA1067 > UBA1067. Next base: position 33,538 of record JAFQYM010000030.1, read on the forward strand.
AGGCCGCCGTCGTGGACGCCGGCGCCTGGTGCGTGATGACGGCGTACAACAAGGTGGACGGCGACTGGTGCAGCGAGAACGCTTTTCTCCAGCGCGGCATCCTGCGCGACCGCTGGCATTTCCCGGGAATGATCGTCACGGACTGGGGCGGGGCGCACACGACCGTGAAGAGCGCGTTGAACGGCGGAGGCGTCGAGATGAACCGCGGCCAGGACATCCGCTACTTCACGAACCCCAAGGCCAAGACGTACCCACTTGCCGACGCGGTGCGCAAGGGCGAGGTGCCGGAGGCGGTGCTTGACGAAATGGCGCTGCATACGCTGTGGACGATGGCGAAGACGAAGTTCTTCAGTCCGGAGGAGCGCGAGAAGGGAAGCTGCAACACGCCGGAGCACCAGAAGACAGCTCGCGAGATCGGCGAAGAGGCGATTGTCCTCCTCAAGAACGACAATGGCGTGCTGCCGCTCGATCCAAACAAGACAGCGAAGATCGTCGTCGTCGGGAAGCTTGCCGACACGCGCGCCACGCTGAAGGGCTGGAGCGCCGAGGGCAATCCACCCTACGAGATTACGCCGCTCGGCGGGCTCAAGGAGTATTTCGCGAAGGGGCGGGGCGTCGAGATCGTCCAGCTTCCACTTGTCGCCGCGGACAACGCGAACCGCGTGCATGACGTGATCGAGTCGTCGATAGGCACATTCGACACTTCCGCTAAGGACGCCGGGATGAGTGTCCGCGCGTGGGAAGTCTCCTATTTCGACAATACGAAGTCGACCGACGGCACGCCCGTCAAGACGGGCTTTGCGCGGCAGCCGGGTCTCGACATAGGCGAAGCGGCCCCCCTTGCGGGAATGAACGCCGCCAACTTCGCCGTCCGCTGGCATACGCGCCTCGCGGCGCCCGAGTCGGGCGACTACACGTTCTCCGTCGACATGGACCATCGTGGCGGAACGACGATTGTCCTCGACGGCGAAGTGCTTGGAAAGGCGAGCGAGTGCGACACCGTGACGGCGCAGAAGCGCCTCGAGGCGGGCAAAGTCTACGATTTCTCTGTTACGTACGAGGGCGATACCGGCGTGCACCGCATGAAGTTCGGCTGGCGCCTCCCAAGCGAATCCGGAAGTCTTGAGGATGTGCGCGAGGCGGCGAAGACAGCCGATGCCGTTCTCGTCTTCACCGGCACCGAAGTCGGCCACGGCCAGGCGCTTGAATGCGAGGGCGGCGACAGGCCTAACCTCAAGCTGCCCGAGGGACATGACGCGGCGATTGCTACGCTCCTCTCGTGGAACATTCCCAACCTCGTCGTCATCACGCACTCCGGCGCTCCGCTCGAGTTGCCGTGGGCGGACGCCGCCGCGACGATCCTCCACCAGCCGTATCTCGGACAGGAAGCGGGAAGGGCGTTTGCCAGAGTTCTTTTCGGCGACGTTAACCCGTCGGGCCGCCTTCCCTGCACTTGGCCGCGCAAGCTTGCTGATACGCCTGTCGAACAGCGCGGCACATACACCGCGGCGCGCTCCGTGTACAACGAGGGCGTGTTCGTCGGCTACCGCTGGTACGACGCGAAGGGCATAAAGCCCCTCTTTCCGTTCGGCTACGGCCTCTCGTATACGACGTTCGCGTATGACAAGGCCGAGGTCTCGGTGTTGGAGTGCGCGGACGGCCCCTCGGTGAAGGTGCACGTCGGAATCGCCAACACCGGCAAGAGGGCCGGCAAGGAGACGGTGCAGCTCTATGTCGCTCCAGTGAACCCGAAGATCGTGCGCCCCGTCAAGGAGCTCAAGGATTTTGCCAAGGTCGCTCTCGCTCCCGGCGAGGCGGCGACGATCGAGTTTGAGCTCGGTCCCCGCGACTTCGCCTATTGGGATGTCGTGACGCACTCGTGGCGCGTCGACGCTGGCGAATACGAAATCATCGTCGGCAATCTGGTCTCCAGGATCCTCGTCAAGAACTCGGTTTACGTTCTAGACTGTTAGCGGGCGGCGTCTTTTTGGTATAATAACCCTTGTCAATCGAAAGAGGACGAGGGCATGAAGAAACTCTGGCATTGTCTTGGCGCGCTCGCCATGTGCGTGGCGTTGCTGTCGGTGGACGGCTGCGGGCCGTTCTGGGTGAATCCCTATATCACGGTTGAGCAGAGCAATCTCAACTGGATGGAGATTCATTACTACAACACGAACCGCAAGCCGATTCGTCGCGTGTCGCTGTCGCTTGCGGGTTCGGGGCATGTCGAGATCAAGAAGGGGACGAGCCCGCAGATATCCGACGACTTCGCGAAGAAGTATAAGGACGACGAGTGGGCCGACATCCATACGCAGCGCATGGACATCGATCCCAATCACATCAACGACATCTTCCAGGATCTTGTTAACCGCGGCGTCCTCGACCGCGAGAAGTGGGGTAAGTCCGAGAAGAACAAGAAGGAATACAAGCGCTTCATAGCGGTTAAGGCGAACATCAACAACGTCACCTATTCCGAGAGAGACAATATTTTTGAGGTAGATCCCGACCTTGCCGAGTATCTCCTCGACACAATCAGGCAATTCGAGAGGCCCACGCGCAAATGAACGTACACGACACCATACTTGAAATGGCGACGAAGGCCCGTGCGGCCGCCGCCGGACTTGCGAAGAAGACGACAGACGAAAAAAACGCCGCGCTTCTCGCCATAGCGGATTCCCTTGAGAAGAACCGCGCGGCGATTGTCGCCGCGAACGACATCGACTTGGCGCATGCGAAGGAAGCGGGCATCTCTCCCGCGATGCTCGACCGCCTTACCCTCACGCCCGCGCGCTTCGACGCGATGGTCGCCGGTGTCCGGCATGTCTCGACCTTGCCCGATCCCGTAGGCGAGACGATCTGGACGCGCAAGCGCCCGAGCGGGATAAATATCCGCAAGGTGCGCGTGCCGCTTGGCGTGATCGCGGTCGTCTTCGAGTCGCGCCCGAACGTCTTCATCGACACGGCCGCGCTTTGCCTCAAGACTGGCAACGCCGTGATCTTGCGCGGCGGCAAGGAGGCGATAGAGTCGAACAAGGCGCTCGCCGCCGCCGTCCTCGAAGCTGGCGTAGGCGATGCCGTGCAACTTGTTGAGACGCTTGACCACTCGGCGGTAACCGAGCTCGTCCGCGCCGTCGGGCTTATCGACGTCGCGATTCCGCGCGGCGGAGAACGGCTCATCCGCGCTATGTGCGAGGCAGCGCTTGTTCCCGTCCTCAAGCATTACAAGGGCGTATGCCACATCTATGTCGACGACAAGGCCGATCTTTCGATGGCGCTCTCGATCCTCGACAACGCAAAGACCCAACGTCCTGGTGTCTGCAACGCCGCCGAGTGTCTTCTCGTCCACGAGAAGCTTGCGCCGCTCTTTATGCCGATGGTGCAGGCATGGGCGAAGGACAAGGGTGTGACGCTCCACGAAAACGAGGCGGGAACGGAGTATCTTTCGCTCGACATCAACGTCGCGACGGTCGCCGACTACCGCGCCGCAATCGACTTCATCAATGCAAACTCCTCTCACCACTCCGACTGCATCGTGACGAACGACGAGGCGAGGGCTGCGGAGTTTCTGCGCGATGTCGATTCTGCTGCGGTCTATCACAATGTCTCTACGCGCTTCACCGACGGCGGCGAGTTCGGCATGGGTGCTGAGATCGGCATCTCGACCGACAAGCTCCACGCCCGTGGCCCGATGGGACTTGAGGAGCTCACGACCTACAAGTACACGGTAACCGGCGATGGAGTGATTAGGGGATAATGTGAAAGTTGGCGACATACCAGAAGTCGACCGTGCGCTGAAGAAGGAATTCAAGGCGCATTCTGCGCCGATCATCGAACTTGTCGAGGCGCAGACTCACGATCCTTTCTGTGTCCTCGTCGGGACTATTCTCTCCGCCCGCACGAAGGACGCTTGTACCGCAGGTGCTGTGCGGCGGCTCTTCGCAAAGGCGAAGGGCGCTTGCTTCGCCCCGGAAGACCTTGAGCGGCTGACGGCAAAGGAAATAGAAAAGCTGATCTTCCCCGTCGGCTTCTACCACGACAAGGCAAGGCATTTGAAGGCGCTTCCGAAAGTTCTCAAGGAGAAATTCGGCGGTGTCCTGCCGAATACCGTCGAGGAACTTTGCGAGCTCCCCGGCGTCGGACGCAAGACCGCGAACCTCACCGTCGCAGTCGGCTTTGACCTTCCCGCCATTTGCGTCGACGTCCATGTACACCGTATCTGCAATCGACTCAGGCTTATCAAGACAAAGACTCCGCTCGAGACGGAGATGACGCTTCGCAAGATCCTTCCTGTAAAATACTGGAAGACGTGGAACAGCCATCTCGTCTCGTTCGGGCAGACGCGCTGCGCGCCATTGCGCCCGAAGTGCGACGGCTGCCCGATAGCGCGCTTCTGCGGTGTTCCGAACGCGCAGGGCGGAAAGGCCGCGAAGTGAAGCCGAGGGTTGCGATAGACGGCCGTCTTCCGAAGGCGTTCGGCCTTTCGCGGCAGGAGCTCAAACGCGCGGCCGAGAACTTCGTCGCCCGTTCGTTGGCTCGCAGCGGAATCCCGTTTCGCGAGGTCACGGTTATACTTCAGGACGACGCATCGTCCGCAGAGGTGCATCTCGCCGTCAACGGTGCAGAAGGACCTACAGACGCGATTACGCAGGGCTACGATCCGATGCCGGGCGAGGCGCCTGGCGTCTACGGCGAAGTCTATGTAAACTGCGACCGTGCGCTGAAGGCGGCGCCGAAACGCAGGGGGTGGTCGCCCGCGAAGGAGCTTCTTCTCTACATCGCCCACGGCATAGACCATCTTTCCGGCGCCGACGATTTTTCGTCTCGCGACTATGCGCGGATGCGCCGCCGTGAGCTTTCGTGGATCTCCGCACTCGATGGCATGTGACATGGATACGACATCGGGTATGGAGGCGGTGCGCGAAGTCGCGCAGATCGTGAAGGCGGCGGGTGGCCGCGCGCTTCTCGTCGGCGGCTGCGTTCGCGACTCCATTCTCGGCAGAGACCCAAAGGACTTTGACGTCGAGTGTTTTGGAATCGCGCCTGCCGACCTCAAGGCCGCGCTCGCAAAGAAATTCGACCTCGATCTCGTTGGCGCGAGCTTTGGCGTCATAAAGCTCGCGCATCTCGACGTCGACGTGGCGATTCCGCGCCGCGAGACGAAGCTTGGCCTCGGGCATCGCGCGTTCGAGATGGAGTACGACCCGACGCTGACCGTCCGCGACGCGTCCGCAAGGCGCGACTTCACCGTCAACGCCATATACCGCGATCCGCTTACGGACGAAATCGTCGACCCGTGGAATGGACGCGCCGACCTCGAGAAGCGCATCCTCCGCCACGTCTCCGACCATTTCTGCGAAGACCCGCTGCGCGTCCTCCGAGGAATGCAGTTCGTCGCCCGATTTGATCTTGATCCCGCTCCAGAGACGATCGAGGTCTGCCGCGCCATGACGCCGGAGGGCCTTGCGAGCGAGCGTCTTTTCGGCGAGTGGTCGAAGCTTATCCTGAAGGGCGTCAAGATTTCCAAGGGTCTTGAGTTCCTTCGCGCCGTCGGCTGGACGAAGTACTATCCGGAACTCGAGCGCCTCATCGGCTGCAAGCAGGATCCAAAGTGGCATCCCGAGGGCGATGTGTGGAACCACACGCTCTGCTGCCTTGACGCGTTTGCCGCGTCTCGTATCGGCGACGATGCAGAGGATTTGCTTGTGGGGCTTGCCGTCCTCTGCCACGACTTTGGCAAGCCCGACTGCACCTTCTACGATCCAGTGAAGAAGCGCATCCGCTCGCTCGGCCACGACGAACGCGGTGTTGAGCCGACGCTGACGTTCCTGAAGCGTCTAACGAACGAAGAGCGACTTCTCAAGGAGATTCCTCCGCTTGTGCGGCTTCACATGCGGCCTTTCGCGATGTGGAAGGACAAGTCTTCGGATGGCGCGATAAGGCGCCTTGCTGCAAAAGTCGTTCGCATCGATCGGCTTCTGCGCGTCGCAGCGGCTGACGATGCTGGCAGGCCGCCTTTCCCGTCGGAACCAGAGCCGCTTAAATGGCTTGCAGAGCAGACGAAGCGCCTTGCCGTTGAGGATTCTGCGCCGAAGCCGATAGTGAGGGGGCGTGATTTGATTGCCCATGGCATAAAGCCGGGACCCGCGATGGGCAAGATTCTCGCTGCGCTATACGACGCGCAGCTCGATGGCGCCTTTTCCGACCTTGACTCAGGATTGAAATACGCCAATCTCCAACTGACTCCTGGCCCCTAACCCCTGACCCCTGAAAACCATGCAGCGTCCAAAACCTTACATTTTATGGGATTGGAACGGAACGCTCCTCGATGATACCGAGGCGGCGCTTGCGACGCTCAACGAGATGATTACGGTGCGCGGCGGGCAGCCGATAGGGATGGAGTTCTATCGCGACCATTTTGCGTTTCCAGTGAGGCCTTTCTACGACAAGATAGGAATTGTCGCGCACGACGAGGATGAGTGGAACGGAATAGCGCACGAATACCATGAAGTGTACGGGCGGCAGCCGAAGAAACTCAACCCCCTCGCAGTCACCGCGCTTGAGATGGCGAAGGAGGCGGGGTGCCGCCAGTCGATAGTTTCTGCGCTCAGGCAGGATCTCCTCGACGCGCAGACGAAGGAGTACGGCATCGACGGATACTTCAAGCGCATCTGCGGCTCAAACAACCTGCACGGCGCGTCGAAGGTCGTCCGCGCACGCGCATTTCTCGCCGAGCTGCGATCGCGCGACGCGGAGGCGAAATTCGTCATGATAGGCGACGCGCTGCACGACAAGGAAGTAGCCGACGCCCTTGGAATAGACTGCATCCTCTGCGCACAGGGGAGCCATGCCGCCTGGCGGCTTCGCGCCGTCGCGCCTACCGGCGATACGCTCGTAGACGCACTTAAACTCGCTTTGAACGCGCCTGTGAGTCCGCGCTTCGCCAGCGAGCGCGGCGTTTTGGTATAATATCAAAACTTATGGAACTCAGCGATATAGTGAAGGCGGCCTTTGAGAAGGCGTATCCCGGCGAGGACTTCGGCGGCGTCAGGGTGTTGCCCGCGACCGATCCGAAGTTTGGCGACTACCAGTGCAACGACGCGCTCAAGTTCGCGAAGAAGGCGCACACCAACCCGCGCGAGGTCGGCGCGAAAGTGGCCGAGGCGCTCAAGGGCAACGACGTGTTCGAGAAGGTCGAGATCGCTGGCCCCGGGTTCCTCAACCTGACGGTTTCCGGCGGCTGGCTCAACTCTCAGCTTTCGACTCTGGATTCCAAGTCGGCTTGCGGCATCCCTCAGAAGGGCGCGGGCAAGAAGATCGTCATCGACTACTCCTCGCCCAACGCGGCGAAGCAGATGCACATCGGCCACATTCGCTCTACCGTCATCGGCTGCGCGATAGACAGGATCTTCCGCTCGCTCGGCTACGACGTGATAGCCGACAACCACCTCGGCGACTGGGGCACGCAGTTCGGCATCCTCATCAAGGGCTACCGCGAGCTCCTCACCGACGAAGAGCGCGAGAACCTCACCGTCGCCAACCTCGAGAAGTGCTATGTCCTCTCCGCCGCGAAGGCAAAGGAAGAAGACGGTGTCTGGAAGGACGCCTGCCGTGCCGAGCTCGTGAAGCTCCAGCAGGGCGACAAGGACAACCTCGCGCTCTGGAAGCGCTTCATCGACATCTCCATCGGCGAGTTTGACCGCATGTACGCGAAGCTTGGCGTGAAGTTTGACACGTATCGCGGTGAGTCGTACTACAATGACACCATGCCCGGCGTCGTCGCAAAGCTCCAGGAGATGGGGCTCGCTGTCGAGTCGGAGGGCGCTCTCGTGGTCAACCTCGAAGCCGAGAAGCTTGGCGTCGCGATCGTCCGCAAGTCCGACGGTGGCTACAACTATACGACGAGCGACCTCGCCTGCGTAAAGACTCGCGTCGAGGAATACGATCCCGAGCGCATCATCTACGTGACCGACGCCCGCCAGCAGCTCCACTTCAAGCAGTGGTTTTCGATTGCTGCGAAGATGGGCTACACGACGAAGCTCGTCCATGTTCCCTTTGGGCTCATGTCCTATCAGGGAAAGGCGATTTCCACGCGCGAGGGCAACCTTATCAAGCTCGACGAATTGCTTGCAGAGGCGAAGCGCCGCGCCTACGACATTGTGAAGGAGCGCGGCGGCGATGAGACTCTTGCCGAGCAGATCGGCTATGGCGCGGTCAAGTATTCCGACCTCTCCCACGACCCGATTACCGACATCGACTTCAGCTGGGACAAGGCGCTGGCGCTCGAGGGCAATTCTGGCCCTTATCTCCAGTATGCCTACGCCCGCGTCTGCTCGCTTCTTGAAAAGGCTGGTGGTGGAACGGACGGGATCTCGGGCGGTCCCGCACCCTTGCCCATGGAGGGTAACTTCCTAGTCGAGACTCCCGCCGAGAAGCGGCTTGCGCTCCAGCTCCTCGAGTTTCCTGGTGCAGTCGTCCGAGCGGCGGAGGCCTACAAGCCGAGCGTCCTCGCAGACTATCTCTTCCAGACGGCGCAGCTCTACTCGAGCTTCTACCAGAGTTCCCCGATACTCAAGAGCGAGCCGTCCGTCCGCGCGGCGCGTCTGAAACTCTGCTCGCTGTTCGGGAAGGTGCTCTCGACTGGGCTCGGGCTCCTGGGCATTGACACGCCACGCCACATTTGATACCATATCCACCCACTTGCAGGAGAGATGGCAGAGCCTGGTTGAATGCACATGACTCGAAATCATGCATACCCGCAAGGGTATCGGGGGTTCGAATCCCTCTCTCTCCGCCAACCACATTCCCCCAACCAACAATAAAACAACACCCTCGCCATGGAACTTAAAGGAAGCAAGACTGAAAAGAACCTGATGACGGCCTTTGCGGGCGAGTCTCAGGCGCGCAACAAGTACGACTACTTCGCCTCTCGCGCGAAGAAGGACGGCTACGAGCAGATTGCGGCTATCTTCCAGGAGACCGCGCTCAACGAGAAGGAGCACGCCAAGATGTGGTTCAAGGAGCTCGGCGGCATCGGCGATACGCCCGCCAATCTCCTTGCTGCCGCCGCCGGTGAGCACGAGGAATGGACCGACATGTACAAGCGCTTCTCCGAGGAGGCGAAGGCCGAGGGTTTTGACCGTCTCGCCTTCCTCTTCGCCAAGGTCGCGGAGATCGAGAAGCACCACGAAGAGCGCTACCGCAAGCTCGCCAAGAACATCGAAACTGGCGAAGTCTGGGTTCGCATCGGGCCAAACCGCTGGCAGTGCCGCAATTGCGGCGCGATCGTCGAGGGCGAGAAGGCCCCGGAGATCTGCCCTGTCTGCGCTCATCCGAAGGCCTACTTCCAGATAGAGCCGCAGAACTACTGAGCCGTTATGCCGTCCGGCAAGGACGAGATTCGGTGCGAGATGCGCGCTCGGCGAAAGGCATTGTCCGCTGCCGAGCGCGCCGAGTTGTCTGCCATCATCTGCGCGAAGCTCGCACGGCGCGCGGATCTCTTTGGCGTAACAGACCCGCTCGATTTCGGCTTTCCCATCGCCGTCTATCTCGCCTCTCCAGACGAAATCGACATTCGCGCCTACATTGAGAGGTTGCTGTGGTATCGCTGCAAGGTCGTTGCCCCTCGCTGGAACGGTGAGACCTACGAACTTGCCTTCTTGAAAGGGCTCGATGCGCGGCACTTGCGCCGCGGTCCGATGGGGATTATGGAGCCTGTCGACGCTGAGATCGTGCCGGCGAAGGAAGTATACGGCTGGATTGTGCCAGGGCTTGCCTTTACGCGAGATGGGCGACGGCTTGGCTATGGCGGCGGTTGGTACGACCGACTTCTTGCCGATGCGCCTAAGGACGCCGTGAAACTCGGCGTCGCCCATTCGTTCCAGATTGTCGAAGATCTTCCCACTGAACCGCATGACATCCGGCTCGCCGCCGTTGTCGACGATTCACTCGTTTAGACTTTGATTTTTCTTGTCAGATTTTCCCGTTGGCGGCGAGTAGGGGTGTATGAAACTCAAAAAACTCGTCGTAATTGGGGCGTTTGTTGCCCTCGCAGTCGCGCTTTGCGCCACTGCATCGTCATTGTTCTGGGTCTGCCGCAAGGTTCGCGCCTTCGAAGCCGAGCATGGAGGTAGCGTCTACGCCAACTTGAGCAAGGCGCAGATGGACGAAATCATCAAGGCCAAGATAAAGGAAGCTGCGACTAACGCGGCTCCCGCCTCCGCCTCGGCTGTCGTGCAGCAGAGCCCCGAGCCCGCCGCCGATAAGCCGAAGGGCCCGCCTCCTCCGCCAAAGCCGATGGTGAGGTTCGCCGCCCCAGGTCGCTATCTCCCGCCCGGCGGCGCGCGGGCGATTGGCGTAGAGTCCGTCAACGTGACGAACATCCACGCCGAGATTCGCCGCGTGGTGCCGGAAAATGTCGTCCAGCTTCTCGCCCGTGAGGAGCGCGAGTACAGCCGCTATCGTTGGGGTGGCTCCGCAGACAACGAGGAGACCGAGGAGCTTTCTGGCGAAATTGAGGAACACGACTTCGCCTGCGTGAACAGGCCTAATGAAAAGGAGACAGTTGCCGTGCCAGTCAAGATGAACGACGGCGGCAGCGCCAACGGAATCTTCCTCGTCGCCGTTAGAAGCGCCGACCGTCCGCGCGCAGACGGCTGGTGGGTCGACGAACCAAAGCAGAACCCCAACCGCTACCGCCTCGTCTGCCTTTCCGACCTCGGGCTTTCCGTTCGCCTTAACGGGACCGAGTCGCCCGGCGTCTGGGTGACTTCGCTTATGAAGGGCACGCCTCTCGACGGCGCAAAGGTGACGGTATATTCCAAGGCGAATATCAAGGTGATGGAAGGCGAGACCGACGAGAACGGCTGGAGCCGCCTCGTGCGCGTCGCGAAGGGCGAGCCGTTTGCCGTCGTCGCCACAAGCGCCGATGGCGCCGACAGCACGTTCCTCGCTCTCCGCGACTCAATGGAAGTCGACGAGACGTATCCAGACGGATGCCGCCCAGAATACCTCGCGGACGACGGCGTGGAGGCGTTCCTCTGGACCGACCGCGGCATCTACCGCCACGACGAGAAGATTATGGTTCACGCGCTTCTGAGGAACGGCCGCCGCCAAGCGCCGAGTCCAATGCCAGTTGAGCTGCGTCTCGTGAGCCCGAAAGGCGACATATACTTCCGCCTCACGATGACGACCGACGCCGAGGGCTCGCTTTTGTGCGATACATTTACCGTTCCCGCAGACCAGCCGAGCGGCGCGTGGAAGTTCCAGGCGAAGATTCCCGGCAAGGACGGCCGCATACTCGGGACGGCGGGGATAAAGGTCGAGGAGTTTGCGCCGCCGCAAATACGCGTCAAGGTCGAGGCAGACGCCTCGGCGCACCCGTCGAACTTCGCGTTCTTCGTCTCCGCGGAACACCTTTTCGGTGGTCCTGCCCACGCGCTCGCCTGCGAGGGTGCAGTCGTGTTCGAGGATTACTCTTTCGCGCCGCCACAATGGAAGGGGTGGTCTTTCGGGAACTGCGACCTCGGCCTCAAGCCGAATTTCCGGACACTATTGAAGACTTCGCTCGACCGCGAAGGCAAATGCGTCATGTCCGCGCCGCTCTGGGCCGATTCGGGGCTGCCGAAGGCCGCAGTACGCGCAACGGCACAGGGAACAGTGTTCGAGGACGGCGGTCGTCCTGCGACGGCGCGCGCTTCCGCAGTTCTCCACTACTACCCATACTACATTGGCTCAACGCTTGAGTCGTGGATGCGGCTCGATAACGGGCTCGCGCCGAAGATCCGCTTTGCCTGCGTGAAGCCGGACGGCTCGCGTCACGGGGAAACCCGCACTCTCTCCGCGACATTGGAGCGCATCGATTCCGTATACTCCTATCGCCGCCAGTCGAACGGATGGGAGACGTGGGATTGCGAGCGCATTCGCAAGATCGTCGCGTCGTCCGTAAAGATCGTCGTTCCTGCAGGCGAGGACGCGACATTCGAGATCCCCGCTGGCACCTGCGGAGACTACGCGCTGACAGTGACGGATTCCGAGACGGGCGTTTCGTTTGCAAAGACCTTCTACTTGAGCGACTGGGGCGACTCGGCGGTTCGTGCGCCGCTCTCCGACCCGACGGCGGTCACGCTCACTACCGACAAGCCGTTCTACCGCGTAGGCGAAACGCCGCGCCTGATGGTTCGCGCACCGTTCGCCGGCTATGCACTCGTGTCGGTGCTGCGTGACAAGGACGCATACACTGACATCGTCGCACTCACAAACGCGACAAGCGAAATTGCGCTTAGATCGGTCACGCTAGAGAACGCGCCGAACCTCGATGTTTATGTGTCTGTTGTGCAGAGCGTTGAGGCTAATGCAAAGCACATGGCTGCTCGCGCCCACGGTCAGGCGACGATATCGGTGCGCCCGGTCGAGGATGAGATCGCCGTCAAGGTTGAAAAATGCGATGTTGTCGTCGGCAGCGAGAAGGGCTCGTCCGCGACCGTCACCTTCGAGGCGCGCGGCGCATCTGCCGCGCTCGTCACGATCGTGGACGAGGGGATCAACATCCTTACGGACGAGCAGGTGCCTGATCCTGTGGCGCATTTTGCCGCGCCGCGCTACGCGAGCCATCCGCTCTACGACATCTACCACCGCATGCTTCCCGTGCTTGGCGAGGACCTTCTCCGCGCGAGCGGCGTCAAGACGGGCGGCGGCGCGGGAGCGGAGATGCTCGGGCGTGTAAGCCCCGTGCCGACGCGCAGGTTCAAGCCGCTTTCGCGTTGGAGCGGCCGCGTGAAAGTCGGCGAAGACGGGAAGGGCGTGTGCGAGTTTCCGCTTGGCGAGTTCGTCGGCGAGATTCGCGCGACAGTCGTAGCGTGGAGCGCGTCTGCGTCTGGCTCTGACGCAATTCAGGCGAAGGTCACGCCGAAGATTGTCATGATGCCGGATGCGCCGCGCTTCGTCGCGCCGGGAGATGTTTTCGAGGCGACGCTGCCGATATACAGGAGAGATGGGAATAGCCGTGTAGAACATGTAGAACGTGTAGATGGGGTGATCGAGTATTCAATCAGCGTAGGACGGAATGTCGTCGTTGCTGAGGGCAAGGTCATGCTTGAGAATGATGGCCACACAAACATCGTCGTGAGGTTGACTGCTCCGGAAGAGCCGGGGGAGATGGGCGTCGCATATTCCGTGAAGGGTTTGGGTGAGGCGCATCATGAGAGAATAATCCTGCCCGTTCGCCCTGCCGTCGCCTGGGTAGAGACTTCCGGCATAACGGCGAGCGAGAAATTGGCAGACACGGTCGGCAAGGTCGGGCGTCTCGAGAAGTTGTTTACGAAGGAATACGACACTCCGCTCGGTGGGTACGAGGCGGCGCTACGCTGGCTCGCGGAATATCCGCATGGTTGCCTTGAGCAGACTTCCTCGCGCATGTTCCCGCTTATCGGCGCAGGAGGAATTCTTGCCTCAGTCTCGCCTGCGGGGCCTGATGTCGTATCTTCTGGCGTCAGGCGCGTCGAATCGATGGTGAGGTCTACCGACTTCGTGATGTGGCCAGACTGCAACTATGCGCCATGGGACCCAGAAGTGTCGCTCTACGCCGCGCACTTCCTCGTCGAAGCGGAGAAGAACGGCTATGCGCTCAACCGCCTTGCGCGCGACCGCGTCTTCAGCTTCCTGAAGCGCTGGGCGATGTCGACGAACGACACTGTGTCGGCCTACGCCTGCCACACGCTCGCGCTCGCCGGCAAGCCGGAGAAGGACCGCATGCTGCGGCTCTACGACGCGTCGACCAACCTGACGCTTCTTTCGCGCTCCCGCCTCGCACGCGCATTCGCCCTGACAGGCGACAGGCGCCGCGCCGAGACGCTGCTTGCGGCAAATGTCGCGCCGTCGTCGGTGAAGGACGCTTCGTTCGCCGTCCTCGCGCTTCTCGATGTCGATCCTGACGATTCGCGCATACTTCCGCTCGTCTCCTATCTCGACAGGCAGCGCGACCGCGAGCGGTTTTCGTGGGGGACTACGGGCGACAACGCGCATGCGCTTCTTGCGATAGGCGCATACTACCGCCATCATCCCGCGAAGACAGGCGAGAAGTTCGTCGTTTGGCACAAGCTCTCGCTACCCAAGCCAAGAGACGTAAGGGACGAGTCGCGCGGCATTTCCATTGTGCGGCGCTACCTTACGCCCGAAGGCGGAGAGGCGGATCTCTCGAAACTTTCGCTCGGCGAGATGCTCATAGCCGAGCTTGCGATCAAGGTCGACGACACGCGCGAGCTTTCCGATCTCGTTCTCGAAGACCTCCTCCCGGCTTGTTTTGAGCCAGTGCATGGTGGTCTCGTCCCGAAGCGAGCGAGTGCGGATCCATCGGATCCGCGCGGAGCGAACGAAGGGGCGAGCGCCCATGCACTAGATCAGGGGAAATGGGTGATGAGGTCGGACGCTCGCGACGACAGGATGCTCGTCTTCTCGAAGAAATTCACGCTTGCTAAGGGCGAAGAGGCGACCTTCCGCTATCCGGTGCGCGTTGTCTCGGCTGGAGACTACATTCTCCCCGGCCCGAGCGTCGAGGCGATGTACCATCCAGACCTCCACGCTCGCCGCGCCCCCAGTCGCATTTCCGTCAGGCGGTAATTTGCTATAATATCGGCATGAAGATCAATCTTACTACGGGAGACAGACAATGACAGTTCTCGTTAGCGTTGGCGTTGGCGCGGCGCTTGTGGCGGCGGTGGTTGTCTATGCCCTGATGCGCGGCGCAATTGCCGCGGCAAGAGCAGAGGCCCGTGCGACGGACAGGAGCGTGGAAGGTCTTCGCGCCGAGTTCGCGTCTCTTGCGGCGGCGACTCTCGAAGGCAAGGCCAAGTCTCTTGCCGAGCAGAACGCCGCGCAGGTGCGTCCGCTCTTTGAACAGCTCACCACGCGCTTCGGCGAGCTTCGCCAGGCGTCGGAGCAGGCGCGAGAGGCGAACCTGCGTCTCGGGGAAAGTCTCAAGGTCAAGCTCGACGAAGTTGGTCTCAAGGCGCAGTCGCTCGGTCGCCAGGCGGACGAATTTGTCGCCGCGCTTAAGGGCGGCAACAAGAGCCAGGGCAACTGGGGCGAGGGAATCGTGAGAAATGTCCTCGAAAGCGCGGGCCTTAGGCCTGGCACCGACTTCATCGAGCAGCAGGGTGCAAACGACGCGTTGCCCGACTTTACCGTCCTCGACGGGATCCACCGCAAGATACTCATCGACTCGAAGGTGAACATCGACGCCTTTCTCGCCGCTGACGAGGCGGAGAGGGAGAATCGCCCAGAGGACGCGGCGAAGTGCCGCGCCGAGCATGCGAAGAGGGTGCGGGCGCAGGTCGTTAACTTGTCCGACAAGAAGTACCCAGAACGGCTCAAGTCGCACGATGCCGACGCCGAAGCGGAGTATTCGCCCGTCGTAATCATGGCCATGCCGAGCGAGGCGACGTATTCGGCGGCCATCTCCGCAGACCCGCAGCTCGTGGCATTTGCCAACGAACGCGCCGTGGTGCTCGCCTCGCCGCAGATGCTCTTTGGTTATCTCGTCCTCTTCAAGATCGGCATGGACCGGCTGAAGGTTGACCGCAACAACCAGGAAATCGCCAACCGCGCGAGACAGCTCTTGGAGCGCATGGACGCCGCGTTCGCCGCTCTTGAAAAGGTCGGAAAGTCGCTTGGAGTCGCGCAGGACCAGTATCACGAGGCCATGCGTAAGCTCGGGGGCGAAGAAGGCGGGCAGAACATCCTTGCTCCTGCACGTGCGCTCGCGAAGTTTGCCACGACGACAAGGAAGTGCGCGTCGCTCGCAATGCAGCAGCCACAGGAATGACGGCACCGTTCCGCTTGAGAGGCGAAAAGTTGCGCTGCCTTCTTGCCGTAAAAGGGCATTAAATGGTATAATTGCTCTTACTTACCGGAGCTTTAGCAAATGAAAAAAATCATCGGCCTTGTAATCAGCTTAACAATCATCAGCGGCGCATGTGCCGCAGTGCTTGCGTACGTCAATTCCATCACGAAAGAGCCGATCGCGGCGACGGCCGAGAAGGCGAAGGAGGCGGCGAAGCTCGCCGTCCTCTGCGGCGAGGAGGGATACACCGCGGAGGGGCGCTCCAGCGAAGGGTACGGCGGCGACATAGTCCTCATGGTCGGTTTCAAGAAGGACAAGAAGACCGTCATTTCATACAAGGTGCTTCAGGCGACTGAGACCCCCGGTCTCGGCATGAAGCTCAAGACGCCCGAATTCGCAGGCCAGTTCGCCGGCAAGGACGGCACCTCGCTCAAGGTGAAGAAAGACGGCGGAGAGATCGAGGCGATCACTTCCGCCACCATCACCTCCCGCGCCGTCTGCAAGGCGATTGCCGACGCGCAGAAGAAGCTTCAGTAGCAGGGCGGCCCGCCCGAAGAGGGCCTGTCGCGACATCACGAAAGGACAAGGTCAATGGCCTCGAAAAAGACGTTCATAAACGACGACTTCCTTCTCACGACAAAGGCGGCTAAGGAACTCTACCACCGCCATGCGGAGAAGATGCCCATCATCGACTACCACTGCCATCTCCCGCCGGTGGAGATCGCGGAGGACAAGCGCTGGACCGACATCGCGCAGGTCTGGCTTGGCGGTGACCACTACAAGTGGCGCCAGATGCGCTCCAACGGAGTCGAGGAGCGCTTCTGCACCGGCGACGCGTCCTGGCACGACAAGTTCGTTAAGTTCGCCGAGACGATGGAGCGCCTCGTCCGCAACCCGCTCTTCGACTGGTCGCACCTCGAGCTCGCCCGCTATTTCGGCGTCACGGAGATATTGAACGCGAAGAGCGCGGAGCGCATCTGGAAGAAGTGCAACGCGAAGCTTGCGGGGAAGGGCTTTTCCGCGCGCGGACTCATGAAGAAGTCCAACGTCAAGGTCGTGTGCACGACCGACGATCCCGTCGACTCGCTGGAGCACCACCTCGCGATAGCGAAAAAGCCGTTCTGGACGCAGATCCGCCCCGCGTGGCGCAGCGACAAGGCGTCCAAGATCGAGAACGTCAAGGCGTGGAACGCGTGGATGGACAAGCTCGCCGCGGCCGCGAAGTCTCCGGTCAAGACGATGGACGACTTCCGCGACGCGATGGCGAAGAGGCATACGTTCTTCGAGAAGGCGGGGTGCGTCGTTTCCGACTACGGCATAACCGAGATCTTCGCCGCGCCCTACACCGAGGCGGAGCTCAAGGCGATCTTCAAAAAGGCGCGTGCGGGCAAGTCGGTCACCGCGGCGGAGGCGCTCAAGTTCAAGAGCGCGTGGCTCTACGAGGGGCTAAAGGCCGACGCCAAGTCGAACTGGACGACCCAGCTCCACTACAACTGCCTGAGGGACAACAACACGGCGATGTTCGAGAAGCTCGGGCCCGACACCGGCTTCGACTGCATCGGCGACTGGTCCGTGACCGAGAGCCTCTCGAAGCTCTTCGACCGCCTCGAGCGTGAAGATTCGCTCCCGCGCTGCATCCTCTACTCTCTCAACCCCAAGGACAACGAGATGCTCGCGACCTTGATGGGATGCTTCCAGAAGGCCCCTGTGCGCGGGAAGATCCAGCTCGGCGCGGCGTGGTGGTTCCTCGACCAGAAGGACGGGATGCGCCGCCAGCTCGATGTCCTCTCGACGCTCGGCTGCCTTGGCAATTTCATCGGGATGCTCACCGACTCGCGCTCGTTCCTCAGCTACACGCGCCACGAGTACTTCCGCCGCCTCCTCTGCCAGAAGCTCGGCGAGGAAGTCAAGAAGGGTGAGATCCCGAACGACCTGAAGTGGCTCGGCGGCATCGTAGAGGACATCGCGTTCAATAACGCGAACCGCTACTTTGGATTCGGCGCATGATAATCAACCCGAGCGACAACGTCGAGATACGGGAGGATGGGCACAAGTACGCACTGCGCGACATTGCGGAGGGCGAGAACGTCATCAAGTACGGCATGCCCATCGGCCACGCGACCAAGCCCATCGCGAAGGGCGAGCATGTCCACGTCCATAACGTGAAGACGAACCTTGGCGAAGTCCTCGAATACAAATACGAGCCGGACGAGGCCGCGATCAACGGCTGGAAGACGGTCGAGCCGAAGGAGACTTTCCTCGGCTACCGACATGCCGACGGTTGCGTCGGTATTCGCAACGACATCTGGGTGATCCCTCTCGTCGGCTGCGTGAACCGCCTCGCCGAGCGCCTCGCGCAGTCGTGCGGCGGTCTTGCGCTGACGCACCCCTACGGCTGCTCGCAGATGGGCAAGGACCACGAGACGACGGCGAACATGCTCGCGCAGTTCTGCCACCACCCGAACGCGGGCGGAGTCCTGGTCGTCTCTCTCGGCTGCGAGAACAACACGC
Source organism: Kiritimatiellia bacterium (assembly GCA_017406465.1). GTDB lineage: Bacteria > Verrucomicrobiota > Kiritimatiellia > RFP12 > UBA1067 > UBA1067. The sequence continues at coordinate 51,884 of JAFQYM010000030.1, forward strand.
TTGAGTCGTTCAAGGCGCGACTTGGCGACTACTCGTCGCTCAACATCCGCTTTATGAGGGCTCAGGACCCTGGCGACGAATATGAGCGCGGGCTTGAGCTTCTAAAGGAGCTCGACGCGGCGCGTCCGAAGGAACGCGTCGAAGTCTCGGTGCGGGAGCTTGTGGTGGGTCTTAAGTGCGGCGGGTCCGACGGTTTTTCGGGCCTTACCGCAAATCCGCTCGTCGGGCGTTTTTCTGACTGGCTTGCCGCGCGCGGCGGAGCAACGGTGCTCACCGAGGTGCCGGAGATGTTTGGCGCGGAGACGCTTTTGATGAAGCGCTGCCGCACGAGGGCGGTCTTCGACAAGTGCGTCAAGATGATCAATGGCTTCAAGGACTACTACGCTTCGCACAACCAGGTGTGCTACGAGAACCCGAGCCCAGGCAACAAGGCGGGCGGAATCACCACCCTCGAGGACAAGTCGCTCGGCTGCGTCCAGAAGGGCGGCTCGTCGCCGGTCGAGGACGTCTTGCTCTACGGCGAGAGCGTTAAGGCGCACGGCCTTTCGCTGATGACGGGGCCGGGGAACGACCTTGTCGCGTCTACGGTGCTCGCCGCGGCTGGCTGCCACCTGATTCTATTCACGACGGGGCGCGGCACTCCCTTCGGGTGTGTCATTCCCACGATGAAGGTGGCGACTAACGACACGCTTGCAAAGAACAAGCCCAACTGGATCGACTGGAACGCCATGTCGAACCCCGATGTCGAGGAGTTCGCGAAGAAAGTCCTCGCCGTCGCCTCGGGCGAGAAGGCGAAGAACGAGCTTTCCGGTGCCCAAGGCATCGCAATCTTCAAGGACGGCGTTACGCTGTAGGTGGAATGGGATGAGGGTCTTCGCGCTTCTCTTCCTGGCGTTTTTGGCGAGTGGCGCATCGGCCATCGACTTTTCCAATCGCTACAGAAGCCCCCGCAACGCCGAGCGGAGAGTGCGAAAGAGCACCGAGCTCATAGTCCTCCACACGACCGAGGCGCCGGCCAGAAGCTCGCTCAACAAGCTTTGCGAGCGCGGCGAGGCGCACTACTGCGTGACAGAGGACGGCACGGTCTACCGTATAGTCGACCGTGACCGCGTAGCGTTCCACGCGGGCCGCTCGATGTGGAACGGAAAGGAGGACGCAGACGAATTCTCGATAGGCATAGAATGCGTCGGCTATCACGACAAGGCGATGGGAATTGTGCAGATCAGGGCGATACGCGATCTCGTCAAGGAGCTGCAGAGGATGTACAGGATTCCCGACGAGCGCGTCGTGTGCCACAGCCACGTCGCCTACGGCGCGCCGAACAGGTGGCAGAAGAAGAACCACCGCGGGCGGAAGCGCTGCGGGATGCTCTTCGCAATGCCGTCGGTGCGCGCGCAGCTCAATCTCGCGAGGCGTCCTGCGAGTGACGCCGACGTGCGCGCGAAGCGGCTCGTCGTGGGAGATGACTACTTGAGGCGAGTCCTCTACGGGAACGTCGACACGATGAAGTCCTCCTACCCGAAGACCCCTTCGCCGTCGCGGGGGCAGGAAGGCGGCGGGCTGCTTGCATGGCTGCGCGGTGATGCGAAGAAGCCAGATACGAAAAAGCCCGACGCAGGGAAGACGCAGATATCGGCGAAGGACCCGCCGGAGCAGAAGAAGCTTGTCCCTGCGCCAGTCGCGCCGGTGCCACCGCAAGCGCCGCCGAAGTCAATAGCCGAGCTCAAGTCCAGGGGCTATGTGTTCAAGGGGTCGGTCACGAAGGGCGTCACTGCGAGCAAAATAGCGGGTGGCCGCTGGAATTCGAAAGACACTTACTACACCATCCGCAACAAGGTGATACCGGGCGACGCCATCGATCCGGCGCACATCGAGAACGGAATGGGCGTTTGGATGAAGTGACGCCCCCTTGACCTCGCCTGCGTTTTTTAGGATAATACCATACATGGCAGACAAGATCAGTTTTGAGCCTCCTCGCGGGATGCGCGACTTCTATCCCGAGGACATGGCTTGGCGCAATCGCGTGTTCGACGCGTTTCGCGCCGCCGGCGAGGCGGCGGGCTTCAGTCAGTATGACGCGTGTGTCGTGGAGAGCTACGAACTTCTCGCGCGCAAGGCGGGCGAGGAGGTCGGCGAGCAGATTTACCACTTCCTTGACAAGTCCGAGCGCCATCTTGCCCTTAGGGCCGAGATGACGCCGACGCTCGCGCGCATGGTCGCGCAGCGCCAGAAGGAGCTTTCCTTCCCACTCAAGTGGACGACGATCGCGCAGTGCTTCCGCTACGAGCGCATGACGAAGGGCCGCAAGCGCGAGCACTACCAGTGGAATCTCGACATCATAGGCGAGGATTCGGTGCTTGCCGAGGTCGAGGTCATCGGCGCCGCCTGCGACGCTCTTCGCCGCATGGGGCTTTCGTCCGCTGATTTCAAGGTACATGTCTCGTCCCGGAAGTTCCTCGGCGAGCTTCTCGCGAAGAGCGGAATCGCCGCGGACCGCCATGCTCAGGTGTTCCTCGCTCTCGACAAGCGCGGCAAGATGCCGGACGCCGAAATCGCCGCCATGCTGAAGGACGGCGGCCTTTCCGACGGCGAGATCGAGGCGACCTTCGCCATCATGGAGACAAAGGACTACTCTGCCTGCCCCGAACTCGTCGAGCTCTTCCGTCTCGCCGGGATCGCCGGCTTCGCGGACTGCCTTGAATTTGACATTTCCGTTATCCGCGGCCTTAGCTACTACACTGGCGTCGTCTTTGAGTGCTTTGACACTAAAGGCGAGTTCCGCGCGATCTTCGGTGGCGGTCGGTACGACAATCTCCTGACGACGATCGGCGGCGAGCCCGCGACTGCGGTGGGCCTCGGGTTCGGCGACGTCGTCGTGACCGAGCTCCTGAAGGCGCGTCTCGGCGAGGGTGCCGCGACTGCGCGGAAATGGGTCGCCGTCGGCTTCATGTTCCCCGAGCAGCGCGACGCGGCCGTGGCCTTTGCGGCGAAGTTGCGCAAGGCGGGCGAGAGCGTGAACCTGTCGCTCAGGAGCCAGAAGCCGAAGAAGTTCTTTTCGCATGCGTCCGAGTCTGGTGCCGCCGAGGCCGTGTTCCTCGGGCCAGACGACGTCGTGCGCGGCATCGTGCGCGTAAAGGATCTTTCGACGCGCGAAGAAAAGGAGGTCTCGCTCGCGCCATGAAGAAGATGTTTTTAGCGATGCTTTGCGCATTCTCGCTTGTCTGCGCCTCTACGGCGGCGGACAAGGCGTCCGAGGCGATAGTGACGCTTCTCAACTCGCGCGCGTCCGGCAGCCGCAGCGAATTCAAGGAGGCCGCGAAGATTGTCGCCGCGAGCGCGAAGGAGGGGCGTCCGCTGCAGCAGTACGTCATTGCGCTTGTCACCAACGACAGGGACCTTCCGCGCAAGCTTCGGCTCAAGCCCGAGACGCGCAAGGAGTATCTCGACCAGGCGAGGGACAAGATACGTCGCCTCGCAGAGGAGAAGAACAACGCGCTCGCATGGTATCTCCTTTCGCTCGAGACAAACGACATGTCGTTTCTGAAGCGCGCAGCCGACGGCGACAACGTGCAGGCGCTGAACGCGTGGGGCACCATCACACTCACGAGCGCGCTTAGGGATCCGTCGATGGAGACGAACGAAGTCGCGCGCACGCTCGTGAAGTGTTTCGGACTTTTCAAGAAAGCGGCAGACAAGGGCGATGCGAACGGGCTTTACAACCTCGGCATGTGCTACATGCAGGGATACGGCTGCATGCCAGACGAAGACCTTGCCTACAAATGCTTCCGCACGAGCGCGGAGGCGGGCCATCCCGAGGCGATAAACAACATTGGCGGGTTCTACCGCGACGGCATAGTCGTCAGGGCCAATCCCGAGACCGCGGCAAAGTGGTTTTCGAAGAGCGCCGAGCTTGGCAACGCGTACGGCATGTTTAACTACGCTCTTGCGCTGCAGCGCGGCGAGGGTGTGGAGAAGGACGTCGCGAAGGCAATCGAGCTCCTGAAGGAGGCCTCCGAGCTCGGAAATGCCGAGGCGATGAATGCATACGGCATGTGTTTTTACACTGGTGACGGCGTAGAAAAGAATCCGGCGGAGGCCGTCAAGTGGTACCGCGCTTCCGCTGCCCGCGGCTTCGCGCCTGCGATGGACAACCTCTCGTCGTGTTATAGCCTCGGCACTGGCGTCAGGAAGGACGAAAAAGAGAGCCTTGCCTGGAAGGTCCGCGGCATGGCCGCGCGCGGCGACCGCAACGCCGCGGCATGGCTCCAGCAGAACGGCTATTGATCCGGAATGAAGATCTTGATGATAGGCGATGTCGTCGGCAGCCCCGGCCGGCGGATTCTCGCGAAGGAGCTCAAGCGCCTTAGGCGCGAGCTTTCCCTTGCCGCCGTCGTCGTGAACGCCGAGAACTGCGCGGCGGGCTCGGGCCTTACCGCGGCGCTCGCGAAGGAGATTCTCGATTCCGGCGCCGATGCGATCACGCTAGGCGACCACACCTGGGGGCAGAAGGAGTTTGCCGGGCAGGTCGGCTCTCTTGAGCGCGTCGTAAGACCTGCGAACTTCGCGCCCGAATGTCCTGGCCGCGGATGGACGCTCGTAACCGCGCCGACGTTCCAGTTTGCCGTCGTCAACGTGCAGGGGCGTGTCTTCATGCAGGCCGTCGACTGTCCGTTCAAGGCGATCGACCGAGTCCTCGCCGAGATTCCGAAGAACGTTTCCGTGTTCGTCGACTTCCACGCCGAGGCGACGAGCGAGAAGATGACGATGGCGCACTACGTCGACGGACGTGTGACTGCGCTCGTCGGCACGCACACGCATGTCCAGACGTCGGACGCGCGGCTTCTCCCGAAGGGGACGGCGTACATCACCGACCTCGGCATGACGGGTCCCTATATTTCTTCGATAGGGCGCGACCTCGCTCCCGTCACGAAGAAGTTCATAACGGGGATTCCCGCGCGCTTCGAAGTCGCGGAAGGCCCTTGCGTCCTCGAAGGCGCGATAGTCGACTTCGATCCGGCGACTAAGAAGGCCGCATCGATAGAGGCATTCAGGATTCGCGAGTGAGATGGGCGGCCTCGTCGAGAACCTGAAGCGCCGAGCGGAGATCATTCGAGCCGTCCGCGCGTTCTTCGACAATCGCGGCTTCACGGAAGTATCGACGCCTGTCTTGATTTCCGCGCCCGCGCCCGAGCCGCACATCGACTGTCCGCCGTGCGGCAGGGGGTATCTCCGCGCGTCGCCAGAGCTCCAGATGAAGAAGCTTCTTGCAGCGGGGATGGCCAGGATATACCAGATCGGGCCGTGCTTCCGCGACGGCGAGCTCGGCGCGAGGCACAACCCAGAGTTCACGATGATAGAGTGGTATCGCCTCGGCGCGACTTATCTCGATATCGCCGCCGACGCGGAATCGCTGTTTCGCGAGATTATGCCCGGATGCGGCAAGGTGGAGCGGATTACGGTGCGCGAGGCGTACTTGAATTTGGCGGGATGGGATCCATGGGTTGAATGGGACCAGGACCGTTTCGACTGCGACATGGCGACGAAGATAGAGCCGAATCTGCCTAAGGGGCTTGTGTTCCTCATGGACTATCCGAAGGAGGCGGCATCGCTCGCGCGGCTTCGCGGCGATGTCGCAGAACGATGGGAGCTTTATTTCGGCGGCGTCGAACTCGCGAACTGCTTCACGGAACTTTGCGACGGAGAGGAGCAGAAGAAACGCTTTCTCGCGGCGAAGGACGAGAGGAGGCGTCTCGGGGAAAGCGACTACCCGATAGACGGAGAGTTCCTTGATCTGCTGCCGCTCGTCGTAAGCGCGGCTGGCGTTGCGCTTGGCATCGATCGGCTTGTCGCGCTTGCGCTCGGCGAGACCGACATCCACGCCGTCATGTGCGGCGAGTGAATATGATATAATATCGCAACTTATGAGAATCGTAGTGAAAGTTGGCACGCATGCGATTGCGAACAAGGCCGGGAAGCCCGACCACGCGGCGCTTAAGCGTCTTGTCGCGCAGTTGAGCTCCCTTAGGAAGTCCGGGCACGAGGTGTTCTTCGTTTCGTCGGGCGCAGTCGCCGCAGGCGTCGAAGCTCTCGGGCTCAAGTCTAGGCCTGCGGACGTGAACGATGTCCAGATGTGCGCGGCCGTCGGGCAGGCGCGGTTCATCTACGAGTACGAGCGGCTTTTCGCCAGCCACGGCGTGAAGATCGGCCAGGTGCTTCTCACGCATTTCGACTTCGAGAACCACCACCGCGCGCAGAACGTCAGGAAGTCTCTCGACCACCTCGTGCGCTCGGGGATCGTGCCGATCATAAACGAGAACGACGTCGTCGCGGACGAGGAACTCAAGGGAAAGACCTTCGGCGACAACGACTGGCTGTCGTTCCTCATTGCGCGGCTCGTCAAGGCCGATGCGCTTGTCCTTCTTACGACCGTCGACGGTCTTCTCGACGCGCAGGGCAAGAAGATCCCGCGAGTCGATAGCTTCCGCAACATCGCGCGGCTTGTGCGTGCCGGCGAGAAGGGCTCGCTTTCCAAGGGCGGCATGGACTCCAAGCTCAAGGCGGTCAAGGCCGCAGTCTCGTCCGGGATCGACACTTACGTCGCAAACGGGCGCAAGAGCGTGCTTGCGCCGCTTCTCGCGGGGAAGCCCGTAGGGACATTCTTCCCCGGCTCGGCATTGTAATCCGCTTCGAGGTGTCGACATGACGCTCAGGCTCAACGGAATAGACGTCGACTGCGTTATCGGGGAACGCCCCGACGAGCGCACCCGGCTTCAGACGCTTCGCGTCGACGTAGAGCTTGAGATCCCAGACGACGCGGCAGAGACAGATTTGCTCGCCGACACCGTGGACTATGCGGCGCTGACGGAGAGGATCCGCGCCGCGCTTGCGTCTGCGAAGTGCCGCATGATCGAGCGCGCGGCGAAGATTGTGAAGGACGTCTGTCTCTCCGACGCGAAAGTGCGCGCGGCGAAGGTCTCTATCACGAAATCCGGCGCGGTTCCGCATCTCGAGTCGGCTCAGGCGGTCCTGTGAACTTGGCTGGAGGACGACGATGAAGATCAGTGCAGTGGTCTTTGACTTTGGCGGCGTGATGACGACTTCGACGATGCCGCAGCGCGTGATCGCGCTGGCGAAGGAGAAGGGCATCGACTGGAACGTGTTTGTCGACGGGTTCAACGCGCACCGCCTCGACTACGACGCCGGGCACATCACGCTTGGCGAGATGTATGCGCTTATCTGGGGCGACGCGGGGCTTTCCGTCCCGGACGAGACGACTGCCGCGTTCATGAAGGCGGACGACGAAAGCTGGTGCTACCGCAACGAGAGGACGCTTGAGTGGATGAAGGCGCTTAAAGGGCGCGGCTTCAAGATCGGCATCCTCACGAACATGGCACCCAAGTTCGCTCGCGAGCATTTCAGGTCACGCTTCGCGGACTTCATCGCGCTTGCCGACGCGATGGTAATCTCGGGCGACGAGGGGATCGTGAAGCCGCAGAGGGAGATCTACGATCTCCTTCGCTCGCGCATTGGCCTTCCCGCCGAGGAGCTTTGCTTCATCGACGACGTCGAGAAGAACGTCAACGGCTCTCGCGCGGCCGGCTGGAACGCCATCCGCTTCGCCACAAACGACCAGGTCGAGGCAGACTTCGAAAAGTTCATCCTCTAATCCCATTCATGCCGTCGTCCCATTGGCGTTAGCTTTAGGGGCTTGATGGCTTTGCTGTGGTGAACTGCTGTGGACCGACTCCGCGAAAGCCTTGTGTCAAGGTGAAAACGCGCGGAAACGGCGGTGGATATGGTATAATACCTACATCACAAGGAGGAGATTGTATGGTCGACTACAATGCGTTGAAGAAGAAGTTCCCGACGAAGGATCCCCAGAAGAAAAAGAAGGTCGCCGCCATCAAGGCGATAAAGCGCGAGTATGCCGCGAAGCGCGCGGCGCTCGGCGGCGGCGCGCCGACGATGAAGAAGGGCGTCGTCTTCTACGCCGTCGTCATCCTCGGCCTCATGATCCTCGGCTCGCTCATCCTCTCCGTCACCGGGAAGGGCGGCCCCAAGGAGATATCGCGCGCGCAGATCCTCGTCAGGAAATCGGTCGATTCCGTCGCAGTGGCGCTCGGCCGCTACCGCTACCACGTCGGCAGCTATCCGTCGACGGAGGAGGGCCTTGAGGCGCTCGCGGCAATTACGCCGCGGAAGAAGGGCTGGAACGGCCCCTACGTCAACCATGTCGTGAAAGACCCGTGGGGGCACGACTACGTGTACGTCAACAACGGCGAGAACGAATATCCGACGCTCTACTCGAAGGGTCCCGACGGCAAGGCGGGAACGACTGACGACGTTCTTCCCGACCGCGCGCTCTACGACGCTCCTTTCAAGGACACTTCGTGGACGAAGGGCTGGATGCCGTACTACCTGCGCGGCTACGTTCTCGCTCCCGACAAGCGCACGAAAGGCGCCATCGAAGAGGAGGTCAAGGCCGTGCTCGCGGCAGAGCAGGGTCCGGCGGAAGGCGAGTTCGTGCTGCACGACGGCTGGGAGTTCTCGCGCGACCAGAAGACGTGGGCCGCCGTTCGCGTGCCGCACGACTGGGCGATCGCGGGGCCGTTCGACGAGAAGCTCGACCACGGCACGGGGATGCTCCCCTGGCAGGGCGTCGGATACTACCGCCGCACGATAGAGCTCCCCGCGGACTCCGCAGGCAAGTTCGTCGCGCTCAGGTTCGGTGGCGTGATGGCGCGCCCGGAGGTGTTCCTGAACGGCGAGAAGGTGGGCAGCTGGGACTATGGCTACATGTCGTTCGAGGTCGACATCTCGGCAAAGATCAAGTTCGGCGAGAAGAACGAACTTCTCGTGAAGGTTGACACGACTAAGATGAGGAGCCGCTGGTACCCGGGCGCAGGCATCTACCGCGACGTCAAGCTCGTCGTCGAAGATGCAGAAGACCGCGCGATATGGGGGTCGGTCAAGATCACGACTCCCGAGATAACGCCCGAGCGCGCGAAAGTGCGCGTCGAATACCTTACGCCAGTGAGCGCGAGCCCGATTGTCAACGAGTTCGAGGTCGAGCGTCCCGTTCTCTGGGATGTCGCGAACCCGAAGCTCTACGAGACGACGATCTGCGGGAAGAAGTACAAATACGGCATCCGCACCGCCAAGTTCACCGCGAACGACGGCTTCATCCTGAACGGTCGGCGCGTGCAGCTCAAGGGCGTGAACCTCCATTCCGACCTCGGGCCGCTTGGCATGGCGTTCGACAAGGGCGCGATGCGTCGCCAGCTCGAGGTGATGAAGGACATGGGCGTGAACGCCCTCAGGACGTCGCACAATGCGCCTGCGGAGGAAGTTCTCGACCTCTGCGACGAGATGGGCATCCTCGTGTGGGACGAATGCTTCGACAAGTGGGACGGGACTGCAGGCATCACTGAGGGCGACACGCTCGAGGAATATGTCTCGCGCAACCTAAAGCAGTTTGTGCGCCGCGACCGCAACCATCCATGCGTCGTGTGCTGGTCGATCGGAAACGAGATCTCGCCGCGTCGCGAGGACTACCCGGCGGGAGTGTACGAGGAGCGCTGCAAGCTCTTCCGTGAAGTCGTCCTTTCCGAAGACACAACGCGTCCCGTCGGCATCGGCTGCTGCCACACGGAGTCTGCGGGCCGCGGCGATTACGCCGCGCTTGACCTGACCGGGTGGAACTACAGCGAGCGCTACATGCCGATGAGGGAGAAGTTCCCGGATAAGCCGATCGTGTACTCCGAGTCGGCATCTGCGTTCTCGAGCTGGGGGTGCTTCCCTCCGACCCCGTCTGCGAACCCGACGAACTACGATTGGGAGACGGTAGTGGAGATCGACGCCTACGACCGCTGCGCGGCGAAATGGGCGGACATACCCGACATGGAGTTTGCGAGAATGGAACGCGACAAGTTTGTCGCCGGAGAGTTCGTTTGGACCGGCATTGACTACCTTGGCGAGCCTACTCCCGGCTACAAGCGCTGCCGCAGCTCGTTTTTCGGAATCTGCGACCTCTGCGCGATGCCGAAGGACCGCTACTGGCTCTACCGATCGTACTGGAACGATAGGAAGGACACGGTCCATCTCCTGCCGCACTGGAACTGGGATGGTCGCGAAGGCGAGAAGGTCACTGTCGTGTGCTACACGAGCGGCGACGAGGCGGAGCTTTTCGTCAACGGTGAGAGTGCGGGCCGCAGGAAGAAGGTCAAGGATGCCGGTTCCATTGTCAAAAAGGGCGATCCGAACTACTACAAGGTGACGGAGCGCTATCGCCTCGTCTGGGAAGTTCCATACGAGCCGGGCGAAATCAAGGTCATAGCGTTTAGGAATGGACGCCCCATCGGCGAGGACTTCCGCAAGACGGCGTACAAGGCGGCGGCGGTGAAGCTTACGCCAGAGCAGACCGAGCTCGCGGACGGCGAGCTCGGCTTCGTGAAGGTCGAGCTCGAGGATGACGACGGGACGGTCCTGCCTCTCGCGAAGGACCGCGTGAACTTCAAACTTGAAGGACCCGGCGAGATCGTCGCCGTCGGCAACGGCTCGCACAACGGGCTTGATTCGTTCACGGACACCTCTTCGCATCCGCTCTACTACGGGCGAGCGCTCGTGATTGTTCGCAGGACCGGCGGCTCGGGTCTTCCGCTCAAGCTCACGGCGTCGGCTCCGTCGGTGAGATCTGCGGTCGTGACCTTCAGCCGCAAGTAGGGCATTTATGGTATAATACAAAAAACGCGTTTCTGCATCGTCGCGGGGCGCGTTGGAGCAAGTCGACATGGAATCGGTCTTCAGCATGGCGGCGATAACGTTCTGGGCGCTCTGCGCGGCCGGAATAGCGTGGTACGCCTCAGAGGTCGCGAAGGACGTGACCTACGTCACGCTCGCCGACGGTCGTCGCCAGGAGCGGTCGATACCGATGGTGTTCAAGATGCTTCTTCCTTTCGTGGGGAACCTCGACAGGCTCGTCTCTCGCCCAATGTTCGCAAAGCAGGTCGAGACGGCTGACTGGATGCTTGTAGCAGCGGGGTTTGAGGGGCTTCTCTCGGGTCGCGAGTTCGTGGCACTCAAGATTCTCTGTCCGATAGTCCTCGGCGCGGCGTGGACCATTCTAATTGCGCTTCTCGGCGCGGCGCTTCCCGACTCTCCGTTTTCGTCGGGTTTCGTGCCGATATCTCTCCTCGGCATCGCGCTTTTCTACCTCCAGCCGATGATGTGGCTCAGGGGCGCGCTCAAGAAGCGCCATCTCGCGATAATGAAGGCGCTGCCGTTCGTCCTCGACATCCTCACGCTCTCCGTCGAGGCCGGAATGGATTTCATAAGCGCGCTCCAGCGCAACTGCCAGTCGCGCAAGCTCGACGCGCTCAACGAGGAGCTTCTCCGGATGACGAAGGAGATTCAGGTCGGCTCGTCCCGCAAGGAGGCGCTCAGGAACATGGCCGAACGCGTCCGCCAGAGCGACTTGAGGTCGGTCGCGTTCGCGCTCATCCAGGCCGACGAGCTGGGCGTGTCGATAGGCGCGATATTGCGCATACAGTCCGAGCAGCTGCGAAGCCGCCGCTTCGACCGCGCCGAGAAGCTGGCCCACGAGGCGCCGACGAAGATGCTCGGGCCCCTGATGCTCTGCATTTTCCCCGCAGTGTTCATAATCCTGCTCGGGCCAGTCCTGTCGCAGGCGATGAAGGGGATGCTGTAAAAAGAGGAAAGGCAAGAAATGGCGAAACGTCCAGAACTGCTGATAACGTCAGGGCCCATGGCCGGCACGCGATTCGAGGTCGGCGCCGGCGGCGTGCGCCTCGGCCGCTCGTCCTCTAACGACGTGTGCATACCCGACGAGGAGCTTTCCCGCAACCACTGCCTCTTCGAGCAGTCTGGCGAAGCGGGCATACGCGTGACGGACCTCGCGAGCGCGAACGGCACGTTCGTCAATGGCGAGCAGCTTGGCTCTGATTCATGCGAGCTCAAGGCGGGCGACTCAATCGAGGTCGGCTCGACTGCGATCAGCGTCATCGGCGAAGAGCCGCCTCCAGCGCAGCACCATGCCACGCCTGTCGCCAGGGGCGCGTCGATAGACCTCGGCCTCGGCACGACCCCGGCCGCCGCTTCGCAGGACGTGGCGGCGTCTCGGCCTTCCGCGAGGAAGCCGAGCGGCCATCCTCGCGCGATGCTGGCCAATGTGCTGTGGGTCGTCGCCGCGCTGATCGTGGCGGCCGCGATAGCCGTCGTCCTCTGCGCGCCGCGCGACTCCGAAAAGCCCGTCATCTCCCCCGTGGCGGACGAGAAGCCCGATAAGAAGCTAATCTCGCTTTGCTACGAGAAGGTCGAGGCCGACGTCGCGCGTGTGTTCAGCTACAGGATGGACGTCGACAGCTCCGGCATCCTTCATGTCGCGTTCGACGACGTGCCCGGCGAGAATCGCCACGTCGACAAGAAGGCCAAGCTCTCGGAAAAGGCGATGAAGAGGATTCTCGAGGTTTTAGACAGGCCCGGGTTCGCCGCGCTCGACGACGCGTACACGGGTGCCTCCGTCGAGGACGAGAACGAGCTCAAGAGCTTCAGGATCCGCGTCGTCCGCTGGAACAGCATAAAGGACGTCCTCGTCGAGAACACCCAGGAGCCCGACGCGTTTCGCGAGGTGCGGGAGGCGCTCGAGGCGTTCTCTCGAAACGAACTTGGCATTTGGGCGATACAGTACTCTAAGGAAAAGCTGATCGAGCTCAGCGAAGAGAGCGCGAAGGTCGGCGACACCAAGTGGGAGGACCGCGAAGTGGAGTACGGCAACCTCAGCGCCTCCGTCAAGGCCTACAAGGACGCTCTCTTCTACCTTGAGACTGTAAATCCCAAGCCGGAGAGCTTCGCGACCGTGAAGGAAAGTCTCGCGCGCTCCGAGGCGGAGCTCAAGCAGCGCTACGAGGACCAGCGCTTCCTCGTCGACAAGGCGATCAACCTCGGCGACTGGGAGGTTGCGCAGTCCGAGCTCAAGATACTGTGCGAGCTCGTTCCCGAGAGAGACGACCCGCGCCATGCCGAGGCAAACGCGCGTCTCGTCGACGTTGAAAACCGCATGAAGAAGGCGAGGGGTGGAAAATGAGGGGAATCATTCTTTCGATTGCGCTCGCCGCGCTCACCGCGTTCGCGGACGAGTCGAAGGCGATACGCTGCGACTTCACGAGCCAGCCCGAAGGCGCCACCGTGATTGTCGATGGCATGACGCGCGGCGTCACGCCGCTTACGCTCTATGATCTTGCCCCCGGGCCGCGCTACGTCAGGTTCGAGCTGGCAAGCTACGAAGGCATAGACGAGTTCATGTTCCTCCGCGAAGGCGGGGCCGTAAGCAAGAATGCCGTGCTGAGCCCCGTGAAGGGGATACTGCTCCTTTTGACCGAGCCAACGGGCTGCGACGTCTCTCTTGACGGCGTTTCGTTCGGCAAGACGCCGCGTCTCATCACGTCTCTCGACGCAAAGGACACGTATCGGCTTCTCGTGCAGAAGCCCGGCTACCAGCCGCGTACTGTCGAAGTGAAGTTCAACGGGCGTACGCCGCTCGTGAAGAACGAATCCCTCGTCATCGATTCCGGCATTATTGAGGTGACGAGCGAGCCGGCCGGTGCGGAAGTAACGGTGAACGGGCATCCGCGCGGCAGTACGCCCATGAAGGTCGAGGGTGTTCCCAAGGGGCGCGCGACGGTCGAGATCAAGAAGAAGGGGTTTGAAGACGAATCGCGCGAGCTTGCGATCGTTGCCGGCGAGAGCCAGACGCTGTTCGTGAAGCTCACCGGGCTTCCGGGCACGATGTCGCTCTCGTCCGTTCCCGACGGGGCGAGGTTCTACGTCAACGACAGGCCCGAGGGCAAGGGGCCGATATCGCTTACGGGTCTCAAGCCGGGCTCCTACACGATCCGCGTCGAGAAGGAAGGCTTTGCCACGGCGACGAAGACCGTCACGCTCGAGAACGGCGGCGTGATCGTCGAGGAGTTTCGGCTTGACAACGTTATGGGTCGCATAGAGGTGAGGACGATTCCTTCTGACGTCGAAGTTCTGCTTGACGGCAGCCGCGTCGGCACGACGAAGTCGAAGGGCGACGATGGCGACGCAAGCGAGGTGTTCGCGATAGAGAACGTGCGCGAGGGCGAGCATACCCTCGTGCTGAAGCGCGAAGGGTACGCGGACGCGACGAAGCACCCAGTCGTCGAAAACCGCAAGACGCAGACCGTCAACGTCCGGCTCAAGCGTGTCTTCACGCCGAACGTCGAGATCACGACAGACGGCGGCGTGCACCGCGGCGTTTTGATTTCCAACACGGCGAACGGCGTGGAGGTGGAAGTCTCGCTCGGCATAAACCGCACGTTCCCGCATAACGAGATCAGGAAGATCGAGTTCATCAAGTAGGTGAAACGCCGTCTCGACATCCTTCTTGTGGAGCGCGGCCTTGCCGAGAGCCGCACGCGGGCGCAGGCGCTCGTTATGGAGGGCAAGGTCCGCGTCGCGGGGCAGACCGAATACAAGCCCTCGCGCCAGGTAGACGACGAAACGCCGGTCGAGATAGAGTCTCCGCCGCGTTTCGTTTCGCGCGGAGGCGAGAAGCTTGAGGGCGCGTTCGAGCTGTGGGGGGCGTATCCCCCGAGCGAAGCGAGTCGCCGAAGGCGATGCCCTAGCAGGGGTGGGAATGGGGAATCCTCCTCCGCCAAGGCTACGGAGGACAAGCGGGGAATGGATTTGAGCGCCGAGGGGAAGACATGCCTCGACGTTGGCTCTTCCACGGGAGGGTTCACCGACTGCCTTCTCCAGCATGGCGCAAGGCGCGTAATGTCAGTCGACGTCGGCACGAACCAGCTCGCCTACAAGCTCAGGACCGATTCCCGCGTGTGGGTCAGGGAGAACTTCAACGCCCGCTACATGAAGCCCGAGGACCTGCCTGAAGTCCCGGCGCTCGCGGTCACGGACGTCTCCTTCATTTCGCTCAAGCTCATTCTCCCGCCGATATGCGGCGTACTCGCACCCGGTAGCGAAATCGTCGCGCTTATAAAGCCGCAGTTCGAGGTCGGAAAGGGCAACGCCCCCGGAGGGCTCGTCCGTGACGAGAACCTTCGGCTCGCCGCGCGCGACGAAATCATCCGCTTTGCGAAGGAGGAACTGGGACTCGAGCTCCTCGGCCTTGCCGAATCTCCAATCAAAGGGCGCGAGATGGGGAACGTCGAGTATCTCTCCTGGTGGCGCAAGCCCATTTCATGAAAGCCCGATTTTTGATATACTATTCTCGTTTTTAACCATTAAAGGAAACAGGAGTCAAGAAATGGGCGAAGTCATCGGAGCCGGAGAGCTGCACAAGGGTGTGAAGCTTCTTATCGACGGAGAGCCGTGGGAAATCACGGAGTTCTCGTTCTCTAAGCCGGGCAAGGGCCAGGCGATATACAACTGCAAGCTGCGCAACATGATGACAGGCGGCGGCTGCACAAAGAGCTACCGTTCGGGCGACAAGTTCGAGAAGCCCGAGCTCGTGCAGATGAGTGTGACCTACTCCTACGACGACGGCACGGCGTTCGTCTTCACTGACGACAACTTCGAGGAGATCCGCGTCAGCTACGACGTCATGGGCGACAAGAAGTACTTCCTCATGGACGAGATGGAAGTCAAGGCGCTGTTCTTCAACGACAAGGTCATCGGCGTGGACCTCCCGCAGCTCGTCGAGCGCAAGGTCGTCAAGGTCGAGCCCGGCGTCAAGGGCAACACCGCGTCCGGCAAGGTGACGAAGCCGGCGACCGTCGAGGGCGGTTATACGCTGGCCGTCCCGCTCTTCATCAACGAGGGCGACGTGATTCGCATCAATACGGAGACGGGCGAGTACAACGACCGCACTTCGACGAAGTAAGGCCGCCTTTTAAGGGCCGGAGACCAGCCATGCCGGAAAAGAAGAGACGCATAGTCGTTACGAGCGCGCTTCCATACGCCAACGGTGACATCCACCTCGGGCACCTTGTGGAATACATCCAGACCGACTTCTGGGTGCGATTCCAGAAGCTGCGCGGGAACGATTGCGTCTATGTCTGCGCGGACGACACGCATGGCACGCCCGTGATGATCCGCGCCCGCAAGGAGGGAATCTCGCCAGAAGACCTCATCGCGCGCACGCACGCGATACATCTCAAGGACTTCACCGACTTCCAGGTCTCTTTCGACAACTACTACTCGACGAACTCGCCAGAGAACAGGGAGTTTTCCGAGCAGTTCTTCGCTGCGATGGAGAAGTCGGGCGGCATCACGCGCAAGACCTCGCCCCAGCTCTACTGCGAGCATTGCAAGATGTTCCTCCCCGACCGCTTCGTCAAGGGCGCGTGCCCTAAGTGCGGCGCAGAGGGGCAGTATGGCGACAGCTGCGACAAGTGCGGCTCTACCTATGGCGCCGAGGAGCTTGGGAATCCAAAGTGCACGACCTGCGGCGGAACGCCCGTCGTGAAGGAGTCTGAGCACCTCTACTTCGAGCTCGAGCCGCAGCACGACTTCCTCGAGAAGTGGATTCCGGGACATACGACGAGCGACGTCTCGAACAAGCTCCTCGAGTGGTTCAAGGAGCCGCTTCGCGGCTGGTGCATCTCGCGCGACGCTCCGTACTTCGGCTTCGAGATCCCCGGCTACAAGGACAAGTTCTTCTATGTCTGGGTCGATGCGCCGATCGGCTATCTTGCCTCGCTTAGGAATTGGTGCGAGAAGAACGGCGAGAAGTTCGAGGACTGGTGGCAGAACTCGGACGCCGAGCGCTATCATTTCATCGGCAAGGACATCATTAGGTTCCACTGCCTCTTCTGGCCTGGGATGCTGAACGTTGCCGGCTTCCAGCAGCCGAACAAGATCTTCGTCCACGGCTTTCTCACCGTCAACGGCGAGAAGATGTCGAAGTCGAAGGGCACTTTCGTCAACGCGAGGACATACCTCGACCATCTCCCGCCCGAGGCGCTTAGGTACTACTACGCGGCAAAGCTCGGCGGCACGACCGACGACATGGACTTGAATCTCGCGGATTTTGTCCAGCGCGTGAACTCCGATCTCGTCGGCAAGATCACTAACATCGCCTCTCGCTCTGCGCAGATGCTCCAGAAGAAGCTCGACGGCACGCTTGCGAGTCTCGCGGGGCACGACGAGGAGCTGGCGCTTTTGAAGAAGCTCCGCGACGGCGGAGAGACGATTGCACGCTACTACGAGGATCGCCGCTTCAACCTGGCGGTCGTCGAAATCTGCCGCCTCGCTGACGCGGCGAACGAGTATTTTGACCGTAAGGAACCGTGGAAGACGGTCAAGACAGATGCAGAGGCGACTCGCGTCGTCCTCACGGCCGCGCTCAACGCGTTCCGCATCCTGGCGATTTACCTAAAGCCCATTCTTCCAGTCTATGCCGACAAGGCGATGAAGCTCTTTGGCGAGACGGAGTGGACATGGGATTCCCGCGACACGGCCATTGAAGGCATCGCGCTTGGGCCATACGAATATCTCGCGAGCCGCATCGACTCAAAACAGGTTGACGCGATGATTGCCGCGGCTACGGTGAAGCCCGCCGACTCTGGCGAAGTCGCCCACGAGTCGAGGGCGAGCAAGAACAAGGGGAACGGGGAACGTATCCCCCGAGCGAAGCGAGCCGCGCAAGAGGTCGCTAGAGGGGTGGGAACGGGGAACAAGGAGGTCTCGCCGCTCAAGGCAGAGGTCGCGTTCCCGGACTTCGAGAAGCTCGACCTCCGGGTCGGCGTCGTCGAGAGCTGCGAGATAGTGCCGAAGAGCTCGAAGCTGCTCAAGTTTGTTCTCGATGCGGGCTCGCTCGGAAAGCGCACCATCTTCTCGGGAATCCGCGGAGCGTATCCCGACCCAGCTGCGCTCGTCGGGAAGGAAGTCGTCTTCGTCGCGAACCTCGCGCCGAGGAAGATGTCGGTCGGCGTCAGCGAAGGCATGATTCTCTTCGCAGGCGAACCGGGTGTCTGCGGAGGAGTTGTCTCGCCCGCATCATGCGCGGGCGGCGGAACAAGCGTAACCTGAACGATGATTGACTTCACCGACAGCCAGAAGAAGACGATAGCGGCGGGAATTACGGTCCTGTCTTTGTCGCTTGTGTTCGCCTTTACTGCCTTTGTGCTGTGGGTTGTCTTCAAGGTGCTTTCGTTCGCGTCGTCCGCGATAATCCCCGTAGTGCTGGGCTTTTTCCTGTCGCTCTTTTTCAAACCCTACTACGAATGGTGGCAGAAGCAGGTAAGGAACCCGACGCTTGCGCTTGCCGCGATGCTGCTGACGATATTCGTTCCGCTTGGGTTCTTCCTCTGGTATGCTGGCGCTGTCACGATCGACCAGATATCGAATCTTATACGGCAGGGACCGACGATGGCCAACCATGTCGTCGAGTGGTTCAAGGCGACGTTCCCGAAGTCGGTGTCGCTTCTCGACCAGCTCGGCGTGCGCTATGAGAACTTAGGAGATTTCTACACGAACTACGGCGGCGCTGCGCTTAAGGCGGGTTCTGGCGTGCTCAAGTTCGTCGGAGGCATTCTTTCCGCGCTTGTGACGCTGATCTTTTTCGTCTTCTTCCTGACGTCCAAACCGCGGCGCGGCAGCGACATCGTCTCGCAGCTCACGTTCCTAAAGCCCGAGACGCGCGACTTCGCCGCCGAGCAGATCGACGCGTTCGTCGAGATTCTCGTCAGCTTCTTCCAGCGCCAGACGGTCATCTGCCTCATTGAGGGCGTGTACTACGGACTCGGCTTTGCGCTCGTCGGTCTTCCCTACGGCTTTCTCATTGGCTTCATGCTCGGCGTCCTCAATCTCGTTCCGCTCTTCGGCACTGTCGTGTGTCTTCCCGTTGCGATGCCGCTCGCCTATTTTGGCGTCGGCGGGTCGATGACGCGGCTCATCCTCGTCCTCGTCGTGTGGGCGATCGGCCAGGTCCTCGACGGCTATCTCATCACGCCGAAGATCCAGGGCAACAAGACCGGGCTCGGCTACGCGGGCGTCATCTTCTCGTTTTTCTTCTGGGGGATCGTCCTCGGTCCTGTCCTCGGGCTTCTCCTTGCGATTCCGCTTTCGGCGTTCTGCGTCGTGCTGTGGCGCGCGTTAAAGTCTAAGTACATCCGTCCCGTCGTCTGACGGTTCCCGGCCGCCATGAAGAAGAATCGCGCCAGCTGGTCCGGATCGGTTGCATTCGTGCTCGCGGCGGCGGCGTCTGCCATAGGGCTTGGCAACCTTTGGCGCTTTCCCTATCTCGCGGCTCGCTATGGCGGCGGCGTGTTCATCGCGGTCTACCTTGCGCTTTCGCTCACGCTCGGCTTTGTCCTGCTCGTCACCGAGATCGCGATCGGGCGCTACGCTCGGCAGAGCCAGCTTACGGCGTTTGGCGTCCTCGGACATCCGAAGTGGAATTTCCTCGGCGTCCTCGCGACTCTCGTGCCGCTCTTCATCCTGCCGTATTACAACGTCATCGGCGGGTGGGTAGTCCGCTACTTCGCGGCGTATGCGGGAACGGCCTTCGCGGGAATTGCGCCGGCCGCAGACCCAAAGGCGTTCTTCGACGTGTTCGTCGCCGCGCCGTGGATGCCGTTCGTGACGATGTGCGTCTTTACGGCGGCAGCCCTTGTCGTGATCGTCTTTGGCGTCAAGAACGGCATCGAAAAGGCGAACCTCGTCCTCGTGCCGGCACTTCTTGCGATGGCCATCGCGCTTTCCGTGTATGTTGCGACGCGCCCGGGCGCAGGCGCGGGAATCAGGTACTATCTCGTTCCCGACTTCTCGTCATGCGACAACGTCGGCAAGGTCGTGCTCGGCGCGATGGGGCAGATGTTCTACTCGCTTTCGCTTGCGATGGGGATCATGATCACCTACGGCAGCTACATGCGGCGGCGCGACTCCGTGCCAAAGGCGGCGGTGAGGATCGTCGCTGCGGATACCTTTGTCGCAATCCTTTCCGGCTTCATGATAATCCCAGTCGTTGTCGCGTTCGCCTCGGCTGGTGCGGCTGAAGGAGGCCGCGTAGTGATCGACGCAGGCCCCGGGCTCATGTTCGAGACGCTTCCGAAGGTCTTTCTCTCGCTTGGCGCGGCAGGGCCGTGGATTGGGCTCGTCTTCTTCACGCTTGTCCTCTTCGCGGCGCTTACGAGCGCCATCTCGATGACGGAGGCGCTCGTCGCCGCGGTCTGCGACTTCTTCAAGACGAGCCGAGGCAAATCCGTCGCGGTGATCGGCGCGTGGTCCATCGCGGTTGGCGCGCTCTCTGCGTTCGGGTACGGACGGTGGAGCTCGCTCAAGTTCTTCTCTCTTCCGCCGCTCGACTTCTTCGACACGTCGATGAACATCTTGACGCCCATAGTCGCCGCGCTTATTTGCGTGTTCGTCGGCTGGATCTTAAGCCCCAAGCGCATTCTCGCCGAGTGCCAGCGCAGCGGCGAGCGCGTCGGCTTCCGGCTTTTCTACGTCGTCATGGTGCGCTTTGTCGCGCCGATCCTGATTGTGGCGATCCTCGTCTCCGAGGTCTGCCGGTGTCTCAAGATCGGCGGCTGGAGCATCTGACTACACGACAATCGCGCCGTTTTTCGCCGTGACCTTGATCTCGGCTCCCGGGAGATACTTCCCCGCGATGATGTTCTTCGCAATCGGGTTCTCGAGCTCGCGCTGGATCGCGCGCTTCACAGGGCGCGCGCCGAACGCTGGGTCGTAGCCGTCCTTCGCGAGCTGTGCAAGCGCCTTGTCATCGACAACGAGCTTGAAGTCCTGCTCCGCGAGACGCTTTGCGAAGTCCTTCAGCTGGAGCTTCACGATTTCGGCTATTTGCGTTTCGTTCAGCGAGTCGAACTCGAGGATCTCGTCGAGGCGGTTCAGGAACTCCGGGCGGAAGATGTCCTTGAGCGCGTCCTTCGGCGCGTTCGAAGTCATGATTATCACCGTGTTCTTGAACGACACCGTGCGGCCGTGGCTGTCGGTGAGCCGTCCGTCGTCGAGCACCTGAAGAAGCACGTTGAAGACGTCGGGGTGCGCCTTCTCGATCTCGTCGAGAAGGACGACCGAGAACTGCTTTCTGCGCACGGCTTCGGT
The DNA here is from genome assembly GCA_017406465.1 of Kiritimatiellia bacterium. Lineage (GTDB taxonomy): Bacteria > Verrucomicrobiota > Kiritimatiellia > RFP12 > UBA1067 > UBA1067. The sequence continues at coordinate 72,950 of JAFQYM010000030.1, forward strand.
GAGCTGACCGCCTTCGTCGAAACCGACGTATCCGGGCGGCGCGCCGACGAGGCGAGAGACGGCGAACTTCTCCATGTACTCCGACATGTCGAGCCGGACCATCGCGTTCTCGTCGTCGAAGAGTTCCTGGGCGAGCGCCTTTGCGAGTTCCGTCTTGCCGACGCCAGTGGGCCCGAGAAAGAGGAACGCGCCGACTGGCCGGTTGCGGTTCTTGATGCCGGCGCGAGACCTGAGTACAGCGTCTGCAACAGCGTCGACCGCCTTGTCCTGGCCGATCACGCGTTCGTGCAAGATCGCGCCGAGACGCATAAGCTTCTCGCGCTCGCCCTCCACGAGTTTCGTTACCGGAATGCCGCTCCAACGCGAGACGACCTCGGCGATTTCGTCGGCCGTCACCTCCTCACGAAGAAGCGTCGCGCCTGACTTGGACTTTAGTGCGTCCTCGTGTTCCTTGAGGCGCTTTTCGAGCGCGGGGATGTCGCCGTACTTCAGTCGCGCGGCCTCGTTGTAGTTGCCCTCCGTCTCGGCACGCTCGGCTCGCGACTTGAGTTCCTGCAACTGGGTGCGCACCTTGCGGACTTCCTCAAGGTCGGCCTTTTCGCGCTTCCACTGCGCCGTCATTGCGTTGGATTTCTCCTTGAGCCCCTTGAGCTCAGACTGCAGTTCCTCTAGCCGCTTCTTGGAGTTCTCGTCCTTTTCCTTCTTTAGCGCGATTTCCTCGATCTCGAGACGGCGAACGTGGCGTGAAATCTCGTCGAGCTCTTGAGGGCACGAGTCCATCTCGGTTCGGATTCTTGCGCACGCCTCGTCGAGAAGGTCAATCGCCTTGTCGGGGAGGAATCGGTCTTGGATATAGCGTGAAGAGAGAACGACCGCGCTTACGAGCGCTTCGTCTCGTATGTGGACGTTGTGGTACTTCTCGAAGCGCTCCTTGATTCCGCGCAGGATAGAGATTGCGTCTTCCTCGCTGGGCGCGGCGACCTGCACCGGCTGGAAGCGGCGCTCGAGCGCCTTGTCGGACTCCATGTACTTGCGGTACTCGTCGAGCGTGGTCGCGCCGACGCAGTGAAGTTCGCCGCGGGCGAGAAGGGGCTTCAGCATATTGCCTGCGTCGGACGATCCTTCGGTCTTGCCTGCGCCGACGATGGTGTGGATTTCGTCGATGAAGAGGATGATCTTTCCTTCAGATTCCTTTATCTTCTTTAATACGGCCTTTAATCGTTCCTCGAATTGGCCGCGGTACATTGCGCCTGCCATGAGGGCCGTCATGTCGAGGGCGAAGACCGTGCGGTCCTTGAGTCCTTCCGGCACGTCGCCTCGGACGATGCGCTGCGCGAGTCCCTCGACGATGGCTGTCTTGCCAACGCCCGGTTCGCCGATGAGCACGGGGTTGTTCTTCGTCTTGCGCGAGAGTATGCGGATGACGTCGCGAATCTCGGTATCGCGACCGATGACTGGATCGAGCTTGCCAGTCCGTGCGAGCGCGGTCAAGTCGGAGCCGTACTTCTCAAGGCACTTCTCGTTGTCTTCTGCTGGTTCAAAATTTGCGTTCATAGTTTTGTCTCCTTATTTCCTTATATTATAGAGCAATCGGAGTGCCATATAGGAAAACTGGGTTTATGTGGTAAAAATGGCGACATATTGTCTCTTGTGTGTCAATATGTCGCAATTTTAAGGTTTTTCAAAAAAGTTTGTCATCGGCTGTCACTGGGTGCATACATTCACTTGGTTAAACTTGTTGCTCGAACCGAAGCGTCATCTTCAACGCTTCGGTTTCGTGTTTTTATGAAAAAGAGGTATTTGTAAAACCTCTTTTATGCTGCGAGGGCTAAAGGTCTACAGGGAAAGCTTCGCATTCGGTGACGGAATTCTGTTCGTCCACCTTTATCCCAACAGAAAACATCCTATGCAAACCGTCAGATCCAACCTTTGGCGGAGCGAATGTCATTACCTGATATCCCTTGCCAGTCTTTACGAGTTGCGAAGTTCCGCTGACTTTCGTTGCGCCGTTGGCGAAGGAAACGACGCCATCTTTCTTAAAGGTCAGGACAAGACCGTCTTCCTGTTCCACTTTGAAATCCCTCTTGAATACCGGCATCGATGTCTTGGTATCCGCACGCTTCCAGAGATTCTGCCACGCAGACCACTCGTCGCACGACACTTCGCCTATCGCCGGAAGGTCGGTGTCGACAATGCTCGATGCGACCGTGATCACATTGGTTATCATGGCTTTGCCGTTTTTGCCGATGACGGTCGCGAGGAAAATGCCGTCCTCGGTGCTGTCATAGGAGCTCGCCGTGAGCGCCCATGTAAGGTTGTCGACAAGCATCTTGCCGCTTATCTTGCCTGCCGGCGACACCGTCAGCGCCTGGATGGCGCCGACTGCGTTGGCATCCGCGTCCCATGCCGTGCCGTAAAAGTTTCCAACCGCCCATGCGGGAAGGGAATTGACTTGGAAGTCAAACGAGAATGTCTCTGATGACTTGCCTGCCGTCGTCACCGTGAATACTACCTTTGACGGCGTTACGGCGCCGGTCTTGGCATCGACCTTGGATGCCGTCGTCGGAACGCCCGTAACCGAATATTCCCCAGTCGTCTTGTTCTGGACGAGTTTTAGCCCGGCTGGAAGCCCCGCGACCTTCACCGTTGTCTTTGAAAGCCCGTCCGGCACAATCGGCCAGTCAAGGGCGACGCCGCAATAGCGGTTGACGGGCGCGTTTGCCGTGCCGCTCGCCGCGCCGTTCAGATTTGAGCTGTCCACTTCGAGGCCAATCGCGTCTTTGTCTTCCTGCGCAGTAACGAACTGTGCCGTGATGAATATGTCGTTCATGCCGTCCATTCTCAGCTTGATTGTCGCGGCGAAGGGATCCGGTATTTTGGCGTCTCCGCCGGTGATGACCCAGCGGCTGAAGACAAAGCCCTTGTCCGCCTTTGCCGTCAGCGAAACGTCCTTGCCTGCCGCGACCTGCCCGTACTTTGGGGTCATAGAAATCTTGCCTGTGGCGCCAGAGTCCTGCGTCAGCGATTCGATGGTGGCGACAATGCCGGGATCGCGGTAGACGTTGTCGCCGTAGTTCTCTCCATGGTGTGCGACGAGATTGACGTCCTTGAACACGGCAGGATATCCTTTTTTCGCGTCAGGGGGAATCGCAACTACTACGTGCAGTCCTGTTGGCTCTGCGAGCGCATTTGCCGAGAACGACGCTTTGCGCGACTTCGCGCCGTCGGGGATGTCGGCCGAACCTTTTACGGCGCCTTTCTCGTCAAGAGCAAAGGCAATCTCGCAGGAGGCATTGCCGTAGCCTGCGGAGAAGGAATAGGCGCCCGCGTATGTGGCGACAAGACCTGCGGCAAATGCATCGGATTTGTCCGACCAGATGATGCGGTAGAGCGTCGTGTCGTCGCTGCCGAACGAACCGGCGGCCGCGCCAGTTGCGGAGTCGACGGACAGGTATTCCGCCTTGAAGTCCGTGAGCGCCAGCGCCAGATCGCGAGTTATTTTGCCGGCGGTCGCCGACAGCCCGATCAGCAGGTTCGTTGTCCCCGTCGTTTCGCTTTCAATGGTGAAGGAATCGGCTTTGAACGTCCAGTTCGTGCCGTCCAGTGCGATTTTGCCCGATATCTTGCCTGCCGCCGTGATGCTCATCGTTGCCACGCCGCGCGAGGCGACGGATCCCTCGAAGTTTCCGACGGCCCATGAGGGAAGGGGGTCGACCGTTATCCTGACAACATAGGTCTTAGTCGACTTGCCTGCCGTCGTCACCGTGATCTTGACCTCCGACGGAGTGATGTGTCCCGTCTTTGCGTCGACCTTAGACGCAGCGGACGGAGCGCCGTAGATCGTATTTGCTGGGACAAGCACTTCCTTGGTCTTTGAATCGACAACGTCCTTTGCCGCAAACTTGAGCCCCGAGGGAAGCCCCGCCACTTTCACCGTTGTCGCCGAGAGCGCCGTCGCGGCGACTGGCCACTGGAGCGAGATGCCGCACATTACATTTGTCAAGAGCGTGTCGGAGGGGTTTTCGAAGGAATGGCCGTCCATTTCAAGCGCAATCGCCTTTGCGTCATCGGCGAGCGTCGCAAAACGCGCTTCGAGCGCCAGGTCTTCTGCCGGCATCTCGAGTGAAAGCGCCGCATTTCGGGATTCATCCACCAGTTCCCCGTCCAGATAATAGCCGCAGAACGCGAAACCGGCGTTAGCCGTTGCCTTCAGCGCGACTTTCTTGCCGTATGGATAGGAACCGGCGCCCGTGACCTTGCCCATTTGCGGAGCAGAAGCTCCGTCGCAGTCGACGACGTCGGCTGACAATTTCGGGAACAGCACGTTGAATCCGGCGGTAACGACCTTCTTTTTGCCGTCCTTTCTCGCGGTGAATGTTACGGTCGTGCGCCCCTCTTTCGCGGCAATGCCGCTCAGTCGCCTATTTGGGGCGTCGTATGCAATTCCCTGCGGCAACCCCGAAACGGTCAACGTCCAGCCATTCTCCGCGACGGTCGCAATAATGTCCGACAGGTCGGGCGCGAGCCCCGCCCAGAGTGTGTAGGGGCTGCCGAGTCCGAATCCAATAAAGGCATCGCGTTCAAACGTGGCTTCTGATATGATTGAGCAGTTAAGATCCTCCTTGAAGGCACGGGCCTTCACCGTTACGCTCGAAGAGATCTCGAACGGTCCGCAATACTCTTCGCTTTCTTCCGTCGGATCCGTTCCGTCCGTCGTATACTTTATGACGGCACCGTCCGTGGCGCACGAAATCGTCACAAGTGTGTTTGGATAGAAGATTCCCCCGTTGGGCGAAATCATCGGCGGCGCGGCAGACTTGACGTTTATGACCATGTCGCATCCCCAGGAGTTTCCACAGGCCACGCTTTTCCCCGCGTCATTGATCCAGCACATGCCAACGTCAAGAGTCACACTCGAGCTAGCGCTCCTTGTTGTCGTTGCCTTGGCCGACACACTGTAACCAGTCGCTTTCACGGTGTACGACTTGTCCGCGTCGACTACAAACGCATATATTCCCGATTCGCTTGTCGCCGTGCTGGCGATCGGCTCGTCGGAATCGGCAGAGAAGATCGCGACATCCACGTTGGGAAGGGGAGTGCCCTCTTCATCGGTAACGCGCCCGGACACTATTTCCCCGTTTGTCTCGGGGAATATATTGTATATGACCGATTCCACCATCGTAGACTCGTATTGGCCGTCGGCCGTCGTGATGTACGGCAAGGCATACCATACGTTGTCTTCACCTGACCACCCGAGGTTGACATGCGTATAGAGGGTCCCGTCTGAATAGCCGTAGCCGTCGGCGAAGGCGATGTGCCCGACAAATCCAAGGATCACTGGCAGTCCTGCGTCAAGATTCGAGCAGACGATGCGATTGCGGAAACTCTCGTCCTTTAGATCCTTCTCGCATGCGCATACTATGGCGTTTTTGTATCCAAAGTCTTCTATCAGCACCGATGCCGAGCCTGCTCCGCCTGAAGAACTGGCCTCCTCGTCCCACCACATCCTCATTGCGACACCGCAGTCGTATGTCAGTTTCCCGATGGCGGCCAGCTGGGTCTCGGTCGCCCCTCCTGCGTACCAAGGCACATATTCGTATGCCTCGGGAATAAGTGGCATGCTGTCATAGTCGTATTCTCCGCCAAACATCGTCATGAACGCGTTTTTAGTCCGAACCTTGCAGCCCTTGGTCTTTGCCTTGACGGACTTTGGGTACTCGTGATAACGCATGATTTGCGCAAGAGTCGTCGCAACGCATCCGCACGGATAGTTGCTTGGGGTGTAGTAGTTGTAGCAATTGGTGCCCATGTTGATGTATATGGAGTTGTTCTCTTGCCCCCACATTGACTTTACAAACGGCTCGACACGGACGTCGGAAACAGATTCGGCCGGGTCGGTGGCCGATTTCAGCATGTTCCTTGATCCCTTGGCCGAAGATGACGTTCTTGCGCCTTCCGAAAGGAGCCGATCCCACTGCCTTTGGGTGGCCGTGCGCTGCTGTTCCTCGGCCGTCGAAGTCAGGAGCCGGACCTTGCGAGCGGGAGTCGCGGGTTCGTTTGCGCGGGTGCGCATTGCGATATCGGCCTTGAGGATGTCCAAGAGCGGGCTGTTGCAGTCGCCCTTGCGCAGATTGCCTGTCGGCGAGAATGCAATGACCGGCTGGACAAGATCGTCTGCGCCCATGACGACGAAACCGCCGCCGTCAAGCGAGACGACGTGCATTTTCGCGTTGTCCGCCTCTAAGGTCTCGCCGTCCGCGGCGGATCTGCCGCGGAGACCATCCATGGAGTAGCCGAGGTTTATCCACGCCTGCGCTGCCGTCTTCGCGGACTCAAGCGAGACTTCTGCGGCATTTGAGATGGCCGGCGGGAAAAACAGTGCTGCGACTGCAATGGCCGAGGATGTCCAAGAAATGGATATCTTCTTCATGCGCGCATTATATCAAATTTTCCGCGTTTTGCCACTAGGGATCCTTGTGTAAAATAAGGATACGTAAAAAATCAAAAAAAGTTTGTCATCGGCTGTCATCGGGCGCATACATTCACTTGGTTAAACTTGTTGCTCGAACCGAAGCGTCATCTTCAGCGCTTCGGTTTCGTGTTTCTAGGGTATGTCGCCTTTTGCGATTTTAGCCACAAAGAGCAGGAGAAACAGAAGGAGAGTCAGTAGTTGGAGTCCAGAGTTGGAGTTGGGGAGTGGAGTTGGCGGCGGAGCGAAGGCCTGGGCGAGGGGATGCGGCGTGTTCGCCGAGGGCCCCTGAGGAGGAGCCTTCGGACGTCGCTAGACAAAAAAATTAAAAAATTTTTTGTCATCGCCAGCGTCGGCGTGCATATTGCTTATTAGCAGACCCAATAAAATCAAGGGTTTTGCGCGTTTTTGCGGGGTAATTTTACCCACGAAATTTTTTTTGTATACCCCCTTGCGCACAGCACACAAGATATGCTATAATGTCCGCGTTCTCGAACAACAAGGAGGATTCGGACGATGTGTCCGGGCCTTGGTTAACAGACCGGGGCACAACGAAAGTTGACTCTGAAGTTGCGAGAGGACAACAAGTTAACCACCTGAAGTGGACTTGAGTGAAGGCGGTCGGGTGATCGCAAGAGCTCTGGAAAGCGGAAGGTACCGGAGAAGGGTCCAACAAGCCCGACTCCAAAAAAAGGAAAAAAACAAAATGAAGAAGCTCATGATTGCTTGCGCTGTTGCGGCTACGACCGTCGGCGCTTTCGCGGGTGGCTGCGGTGACGACGATCCCGTCGTTGTTCAGGATCCTGTCAACCAGGTCTATCGTCTCTCCTTCACGGGCAAGACGACTGACGGCGTTCCGGGCAAGGATATTGTCACGCCCGTCTTCTGCGGCGATGACGACGTTCAGGACGGCTGCGTTGTTCGCGTCCCGGCGAACCTCAAGATCGAGGGCTGGGTTGTTCTCTGCGACATCACCTGCGGCACGATCCTCGACGTGTTCAACGCTCCGAAGAGCCAGGCCTACTGGACCACGAAGCCCTACAAGGCTGACATTCCGGATGGCGCTGCTACGTTCGATCTCATCAACGTGATCGGCAAGAAGGGCAAGGATGCTGAGGCTGCTGGTAAGTTCACTGGTACCGTTACGTACGCTGCGGACTATACGTGGTCGCTTGGCGACGGCCTTGTTTTCGCGGGCCTTGGAAAGACCGCGGTCAAGAACGGCAGCTGGGCGTACTTCCCGTCCTTCTCGGGCAACTTCGCTGGCTCGCCTGTCGCGTCCTGGTACATCAAGGGCAACGTCTGCGAGCAGACGCATGTCTGGGAGCCCTGCACGATGGCCGTCAACTGCGACGAGACCCCGAACACGGTTGCGTTCGGCAAGTGGGCGATGAAGTATGATGCCGCGGCCACGAAGAAGGTTGCGACGACGAATCCTAGCAAGCCGTCTTACGCGACGATCCACTAAGGTTCGAAAGCAGTAGAAATGCTGCGACAACAGCAGGGGGTATCTCAAGACGCCTCCTGCTGTTGTCCTCTTAAAGGGTTATAAGTTGATGAAATTTAGCGTGAGGGTTTGTTTCTCGTCTATTTTGTTCGCGGCGTTGCTTGTTGGCTGCGGACGGAATGAGCATTCAAGGGCACCTGGCGAGTATGTTGGCGGCGTCCCTCTTCTTATGGATGAGTTGTCGAATGGCGATGTGGTTTTCATCGTAAATGGCGAGAAGTACACCAAGCGCGATTTTCGGACGGCTGTTTCGCTGGCGGACAAGATGCGTCGGATGTGTGCGGGCGATCCTTTGACGGGCCCGAACAAGCCGGCTCAGGAGTATTCAAGATGGGCGCGGCCCCGCACGCTGAGCGATGCCTTTCGCCGGGTGCTGATGCGCCAGTATACGAAGAAGAATGGCATCACGCCGACGCAGGAAGAGATCGACGAGTCCGCGATGCGCGTTCTCATGAATCTCAAGCGTGGGAAGTCGACGCTCGATGCTGTCGAGAAGGAGTTTGGCAAGGCGGACGGGAAGCTTTTCCGCCAGTATGTTCTTGATGACGCGACCGAGCAGGCGGCGCGGCGGTTTGTGGACGACAAGGGAACTTTGAACATCACGGACGACGACGTGATCAACATTTCAAACAGGATTGCCAGGTTTCAGGCCCGCGCGGCGGCGTCGAACGCGGTCGAGAAGGCGATTCTCGAGAAGGCAATCGCCGAAATCGCTGCGGGCAAGGATTTCGCGGAGGTCGCGAAGGCGTATTCGCGAGATCCGGAGCAGGGTGCGCTGTGGGAGACGAGCTACCTCGACGAGATGGAGTCGAGCCCTGCGTTGATGAAGTGGGCTTCGAGCGCCAAGGCCGGCGATGTCTCGGGCATTCTCGAGCTTGATGATGGTTGGGCGATCGTAAAAGTCGTTTCGAGGCGCGACGAGGACATTCCGCCCGGAGTCATTAAGATACCACGGGAAATATGGGAACTTGTGCGCGTCTCGAGAAACCTTTTCGAGTCTCCGCCCGACATGGATCGCGAGGAAATCGTCGCGAAGCTTCGTGAGTTCAGGAATAAGGACCTCCAGAAGAAGATCGGCGACCTGATCATGAAGGAGGCCGTCATCGAATGGCCGAACGGCACGAACCTCTTTGTAAAGGCGGCGGCTCCGGCGGTCAAGAAGGATCCGCCGGAGGCGAAGTCCGCGGAGGACAAGTGACTTTCAAGAAACGGAACACATGCAGAGAAGGAAGGAGAACAACATGAAAATCAAGGGACAACTTGTACTATCCGCCCTCGCCGCAGCCGCGACGTTGCTGGCGGTCGCCGATTCGCGAGTCGAGTCGTCGTCCGACGCGCAGCTTTTCGAATTCTTCACGGCCGACCGCGCGCCAGTCGGTTCGGAAATCCAATTGGGCGTCTGGAACTCCGACATCGACGCCTGCATCGAACTTGCCAAGGAGACGGGCATCCCGATGATCGGCGTCTGGAGCCGCGAGGGTTGCGCGCACTGCAAGATCCTCGAGCACGCGATCATGTCCGACGTGTTCCGCGAGTGGATTAAGAAGAGCGGGCTCATCCTCGGCTTTTCGACCTCTCTCGACTCGGCGACCTTGAGCGGAGCGGATCAGGCGACGCGCGCCAAGCACTATCCGGGCGTCGTCTTCGACGAGGGCGGCGGACGTCAGCAGGCGGCGAATCCTGCGTCTGGCACGCCGACGGGCTATACGGGCGACGGACGCTACTGGAAGTGGTGCAAGGGGCCGGAAAACCTCTCGAACTACCCGGAAGTCCGCTTCTTCTGGTACGAGGACGGAAAGAAGAAAGTCGACTTCGCCGTTCTCGGCGACAAGGTCGACGGCCAGCAGGGAATCTACATGGGTTCGTACGACAAGGCCGGCCAGAACTGCATCAACTACATCACGAACAAGACGGGTTTCAAGCCCTATCTCGATAATCCGAAGTCGCTGTCGTCCTATATGGGCGGCACGTTTGAGGACGGCTACACGGACGGCAACCGCCTCGAGGCAGAAGAGGGCACTGGCGAGATTTCGTTCGACATGGTGCGCGGCGAAGCCGCCGCGGCCGTCGCGACGAACAACACCGTGAAGGTAGTCGGTCCCGACAAGCAGGTTGCCGAGACGGTCGTCGTCGAGTGGGAGGAGGGCGAGGACCAGAAGACCGTGACGGTCGACATGTCGAAGGTGAATTTCTCGAAGAACGGCGACAAGGCGCTTCTCATCGCTGTCGACGCCGATGGCAACGAGCAGGCGACGAACACCGTCACCTACGTTACGGGTTCTGGCGAGAGTTCGGGCAATCCGCTTTGGATTGGCGAGCGCAAGGCGACAACGGCGGATGGCGACATCCCTGTTCTCCAGTTCGGCGAATGGACGATGGACCTCGACGTCGCGAAGGCCAAGGTTGCGGACGCCGACGGCGACGCCTTTACGCTCGTCTCCGTCCAGGGTGCGCTCTGGTGCCCGGACTGCGCCAACACCGAGCGCAACTTCACGGACGTGGAGGATGGATCCGGAAATAATAGGTTCGCCGCCTGGGCGGCTGCAAATCAGGTTGCGCTTGTCGCAATCGACGTGCCCTCGTTCGCCACGAACAACATCGACAACATCTCGCGTCCGACGCTTCTTTCGCGCAAGGCGATTTCCACGACGCTGGCGCGCGCGAGGGAGTATCCGGCGTCTGGCGCAGAAGCCTCGCTTACGAACGCGATGGTTCGGAGCGGACTTGGGTATCTCACGCGCAAAGGCGTTTCGGATGAAGTTGCGGCGGACTATCTTGAACGCAATCGGCAGCTCGTAACGACTGACTTCTCCGAGGGTGGTTTTCATAGTGTGGCGGACAGTTCGCCGTTCCGCACCGGCGTTCCGATCTTCGTGGTCCTCGACAAGGAAGGAATCGTCAAGGCGCGCCTGACGCGCTTCGCGAGCGTGAGCCCGATGTCCGACCTTGACTGGGACAGCGCCATCAAGCGCTTCGACGAGCTGCTGGCGATTGCGCGGGACGGCAGCGCGCATGCCGACGGCGGCGTTCTCGAGAACGACTTCCCGTCGGCTGACCTCGAGGGCTTCACGGCGAACGGTGGAAGGGTTTCCGGGGAGATTTCGCACTGCGACTTCAGGGATGTCTACAAGCTGCAGAACTTCGGCGGCAACGCCGTGCTGCAGGTCGACGCCGTGGGCGAGTCCGACGCGGAGGTCTCGCTGGCCTTCGTGACGCTCGATGCCGCGGGCAGGAAGACGACGGTCACGAACGCGGTCGGCCGGCTCTCGGACGGCGTTTCGCTGCGGAACATGTTCGCGAGCGCGGGCGAGTATTACGTCGAGATCTCTGGCGCGAGCTACGATGCAGCGGACTTTGCCGTTGCGAATCCGACCGCTCTCGCCTTCCATACCTACACTCTCTCCGGTGCGGTCGTCCTCGTTCCTGGCGAGGTGCGCTCCACGGCGTCCGCTCCCGAAGGGCAGACGACCGTCACGATGGAGCTCGTAGAGGGGACACGCTACCGCATCGAGGGACTTGCGGACGATCCTGGAGACTCGCTCGAGAAGTCCGGCGAAGACTTCTATGTCGCGAAGACCACTGGCAGCGCCCAGCTTTCCGTCGCGACGGCGGGCGGCGAGGTCGTGTACCAGATTTGGAATCCTGGCTCCGTCGGCTTTGTTGCGGCCGCCAAGAAGGTGAAGGAGAGCGTCGGCGACGTCGAGGTGGCGATTGCGCGCACGGAGGGGACGTCCGGCGCCGTGACGGTGAAGGTCGCGCTTGATGAGGACGCGACGACGCTGTACGACAGCGATGGGAAGGCGCGCTTTGCGTTCGCGGAGACCGAGATCACATGGGCGGAGGGCGCGAACTTCACGACGAACTTGACGATTTCCGTTTACGACGACACCCGGTTCGACGGAAACGGCGACGTGGCGCTCAAGCTCGCGCTCGTCGCGGACGAGAACGGCGACACGACGCTCGGGCTGACGAACTACGTGCTGACGGTGACGGAGGACGACAAGCAGTCCGCCGGCAAGGCCGCGTTCACGGGGGCCGAACCGTTCTTCTCGAAGAAGGCCACGGTGTACGCCCGCGAGAGCGAGGGCGCGACGGTTTACGCCGAGCGCATCGAGGCCTCCGACGGCTTCGTGACGGTGAAGGTGAACGCGACGAACGGCGCGAAGACCGAGATTGGCGGCGTCGAGACGAACGTTGTCGTCTGGGCGAACCACAAGTCCGAGTTCCAGGCGGTCAAGGTGACGGGAATCGCCGCCGGAAAGTCCGCGAAGCTGACGCTCGTCAACCCGACCGACGGGCTCAAAGTCCTCTCGGCCTCCAACGCGGTGACGGTCGTCGCGGTGGCGGACGATGCGCCGGCGTTTGACAGCCTCGAGGAGGGTGCGACGCTCTATCGCTATGCAGAATTCGCCGCCTCCTATCCCGTCGTTGGCGCGGCCGAGGGTGCGAAGCTGACGTTCACGAAGCTCTCGGGGACGCTTCCCGCGGGGCTTAAGGTTGCTGCGGACGGCCAGGCGATGTCCGTTTCGGGCATCCCGTCGGCGAAGCCGGGAACCTATGTGGCGGTCTACCAGGTTTCCCAGAAGGTCGGCACGAAGACCACGCCCGGTCTCACGATCGAGCTTGAGTACGAGATTGTCGACCCGACGGACGCATCTGCGGGCGGGACGGCCTACAACGAGGCGGTTGCGTCCGTGAACTCGCGTACGATCAAGGACATCGCCATGATTGCGCTAAACAAGGACATCGACGCGGCGGACACGAACCGCCTGGCCGGACTCCTCCAGGTGACGATTCCGAAGACCGGCAAGCTCAGCGCGAAGCTGGCCTGTTCGGACGGGACTGTCGCCTTCTCTGCGAAGGGCTGGAGCGAATTCAACGAAGTCTCCCGCTCGCTCGTCGCCGACCTGACGTCGAACAAGGCCGGCTACTCCATGACGCTCGTCGCGGAGAATGACGGCCCCGTCACCGTCTCCGTGACGACTCCCACGGGCGTCCAGCTATCCGGCATCACGAAGGGGAAAGTCTGGAGCAAGACGAATCCTGCGAGCGACTGGATGGGCTACTACACAATCCAGCTAATCAACAATTCCGTGTCCGAAAGCTCCGAAGGTGTCGCGCCGCGCGGTAACGGCTACCTGACGCTCAAGATGAACACGGCCGCGGCGGTGAATTCCGGTAAGGTGACGTGGGCGGGAATGCTTCCGAACGGCACGGCCGTTTCCGGTTCCGTCGTCCTCAACGCGGACGACGAGTGCGGGGCGCAGGTCTTCGTCTACAAGCGCTCCTCCACGGACGAGATTTCGAGCATCCTCGAGATCCCCGACTGCGAGTCGGTTGCGGGCGATCTCGACACGGGTGCCTTCTGGAAGCATACCGAGAAGTCCTTTGCGTACGAGGTCGGCTTCAACGCTTACGGTGCGCTGTACGTCGCGACGACCAACCTTGCCGAGGCCTGCGAAATCGGGTACGAGACGACGACGCCGACGCTGTACTTCGACATCGAAGGGCTCTGCGGCGCGCTTGCCGGCGGGACGCCGTCCGCGGTCGACGGCGTGAAGGTTTCCGTCGGCGAGAAGACTGTCACGGTTGAGAAGGGCAACGCGGCGGGCGCGACAATCTCGCTCAACCGCTCGACGGGCGTCGCGACTGGGTCGTTCAAGATTCCGTATACGGACGCTAAGGGTGCGGCGAAGACGATGACGGCGAACTTCAAGGGCGTCGTGGTGATCGGATGGGGTCCGGGCTGCGGCTGCGGCGACGATGATCCTAGCAGACCTGTGGCGCTTCCGTTCGTGAATGGTGCATTCTTCGTCTCCGACAAGGTTGGCGTGGCCGGCGGCACCAAGACGGCGACGGTCAAGCGCGGCGGAGCCATCTTCATTGACAAGTAAAACGACAAGGGGGTAAAATGGTCTCAAAATTTTCGATTGTCGCGATTGCGGCGACCTTGGCGGTCGGCACGGTGTTTGGCGCCGCGAAGACGGGCAGCTACGAGGGGTCGGCCGCGGCCCTCAAGGGTTCGCAGAGGGTGACGCTCGTCGGCGAGTACGATCCGGACGACAAGACGTATTCCGACTATTCGGGCGTCTACTACATGAAGGTCACGATCTCGAAGGGGTCGTCCTACTCGATTTGGACGGACCCGAACGAAGACATCTCGCTCGACGTCTACACGAACAACGAGGACGCGTGGGTGTATTTCGACAGTGACTTCCTCGACGACGGTACCCAGTACGCCCGTCTCTCGGCTGCGGATTGGTATGAAGACGATCCCTCGAAGGTGGTGTTCTACGTTCTGGTCTCGGGCGACATCGGGACGAGCGTGGGGGTCTATTCGCAGAGCTCCTGGCGGTCGTTCGTGCCTCCGGGCGATGAGGACAACAAGTACCACCTGTCGTTCTCGGAATCCGCGAAGACGTTCTCGTCGTCGTTCCTCGACGACGATTCGTACTGGATGTCGGCGACGCTTTCGAAGGGGCGCATGTATCGCATCCGCACCGAGGGCGGCACTGTGGCGGATCCAACCGAGTTCATCATCGAGTCGGACGCCGACACGTACGAGGTCTATCCCGATCCCGAATACGCCGCCGACACGAACAACTCGGCGTTTGTCTTCCGCCCGATCATCACGTCGAGTTCGGCCACGTACCAGTTCCGCGTGGTGGGTACCGCGGGGAAGGATTTCGTGCTCCACTACCAGCTCCTGAAGTCCCGCAAGATCGCCGACCATCCATCCATCGCCCTTGACGCCGTCGGCTATGAGGCGACATTTGCTCCCGGCCGCGAGATTGCGAGTTGGGACTACGCCGACTCGATAATCGACGAGCAGCTGTTCTCCATCAACCTTGCGAAGGGCGAACGCTGGGTCTTCGAGACGGAGGGTGCGGCTGTTCCGCTCAAGATGGTGGTCTACGATTCCAAGGAGAACATCCTTGCCGAGAACCAGACGCTTGACGGCGTCGGCTACGATGTCCGCGCGGCTGTCGAGGCCACTGCGGCCGGCAAGTACTATGTGGGCGTCTGCGAATCTGAAGTGGGTCCGGGAGAGGCGACGAGTGGTGGTGTCGTAACGATCCGCGCCCGTGCGGTCTCCGCGCTTGAGGGCGATCCCGACGAGTTTGACTCGCTCGATGACACGGTCGAGGGCGCGACTGGGCTCGAGGTGCTTCCCGGCAACGAGGAATCGCATCCTGCCGAAGCCGGCTTGCAGCATGGCCCGCACCGCCTTTCTGCGACCGACTGGGCCGATACATTCGTCATTGCTGCGCGCAAGGGCATCACCTACCGCGTCGGAATGAGCTTCGTCGACATCGAGGACATGTCTCCTCTTCCTCTTCGGTGCGAGGTGTTCACTGTCGCCGGGACGAAGGAGACTTCCGTCGCACAGGATGAGCTCGGGGGCGTGTTCGGAGGCTACGTAGAGTTCACTGCGTCCGCGAACGCAGCCTACTACGTGCGTTTCACGGTCGCTGGCGGAAAGAGCCTCGACTATCCCGCCTACAATGTGAGTTCGGTCGCCTATCAAGCGGGCGGCGGCCTCGGCATCTTGACCGTCGACATGCCTGGATCTTCGGGGGCGACCTGGTCCCTCGGTTCTGAGTCGGTCAAGTATCCCGCCGGGTCGTCTGTTCTTGTGAGTGGCACGCAGTTGGTCAAGTTCACCGCTCCAAGCGGCTACAAGGTCTCCGACGTCATCGTCGGTGGAGTGTCGTATGGCGCGGTTGCATCGGTCTCCGCGAAGGTTGATCCGGGGACTGCCCCGACTGTCGTTAGTGCGAAGTGCTCCGACACGTTCGACCCGAAGGATGACGTCGCCGCGGGCGCGACGGCGCTCTCGGTCAAGAACGTTGATACAGTGTACGCTAAGCGCACGCTCTGGGAGGAGGACAAGGCGGACTACTTCTCGCTCACGGGAACTGACGGCTACCTCTACGACTTTGCGCTGCGCGGCGTCGAGGGCGACGCGGTGTTCTCGATTGTCAACGACGATCTCGGCGTGCTCGTCGAGGACGTGACAAGCGTCAGCCAGTTTGAGATGCCGAAGACGAAGTCGAAGTACTTCATCGTCGTGTCCCATGGCACGGAGGCGGCGACGGGCGGTGCGTATTCGCTCGTCGGCAAGTTCGCGAACGTCGGCGCCATCAAGTTCGCGAAGACCGCCGTGAGCGCGAAGGAAAGCGCCGCGTCCGTGGCCATCACCGTCAACCGCACTGCGAAAGACGGCTATGTCCGCGTCAAGTACGGCACCGTGGCGGGCACCGCGAAGCCCGGCATCGACTATATCGCGCAGAACGGCGTCCTCGAGTGGGCGAATGGCGACAACAAGGCGAAGACGATCACCGTCAGCCTGCTTCCCGACCTCGTGCCGGTCTATGAGGGCAACAAGGCCTTCTCCGTCCAGCTGGAGCCGATGCCTGAAGACGAGCGCGTCGCGGGCGAGTATCCTGCGTTGGTCGTAGGCGGCGACGTCTGCGCAGTCACCTTGACGGAGGTCTCCAAGGCCGGCACCACGGCGGCGGATGCTTATGCGAAGCTGGCGCCGAAGCTCGCGACGGTGAAAACTGAGATGGTTCCGCTTGAGACCGGCACGTTCTACGGCGTACTCGAAGAGGACGGCTCTTCCCTCACGAATGGCCTGCCAGCGCTGGCATCTGTCACCCTGACCGCGTCCACGGCGAAACCGTCCGCGCTGTCCGCAAAGGTCGCGCTCGCCGGCAAGACCTACACCTTCTCCGCGAAGGGCTGGGATGACGGCGACGACGAGGGGACGGTCAGGAAGGAGTTCATCCTCGCGCGGAAGGTGAACAGCATTGACGAGGAGACTGGCAAGACCGTGTCCGTGACCGTCACCAACACGCTCGTCGTGACTGTCGCCTCTGGCGCGACCGACACGGATGGCGACTGGCTTAGGGCTGGAGGATCCGCAGAGCTCGTAATGAATGTCCCGGACGCGAACAACAAGGGCTATCAGGAGGAGATCGTCTACCGTGGCGAGATCTTCCGCAACAACGCGAAGATTCAGGACTATCTCACGGCGGTGACGAACTTCACCGGGTACTACACGGTGGCGCTAGCCCCCGAGTGCGTCTCCTCCGCGGACGGCATCCCTGCAGGAAACGGCTACATCACTCTCACGATCGACAACAAGGGCACCGTCAAGGCGGCGGGCATGCTGGCTGATGGGACGACGAAGCCGTCGATCTCCGCGACAGCGTGCGCCCTTGTCGAGGATAAGTTCTCCGCCAATGGCTGGTCCATGCTCGTGCCCTTGTTCATGGCGAAGTCGCCGCTTGTGTTTGGCGGCACGCTCCGCCTCTACGCAGACGAGTCCGGGCAGGTTGTCGTCGACTCGACGCGGCCGCTAGTCTGGAACAATGACAACGCCAAGCTCACCTACGTCGGCGAGGAAGGGTACCGCATCCTTCTCGACCCGGTCGGCGGTTGGTATGACAAGGTCGTGAACCTTCAGGCCTACTACCTGAACTACGCGTTCGAAGTGTCGACGGCCGAGATCACCGAGTTCCCGTCCGAAGCGCTGACTGCCGGCTACAGGTTCGTGACGGATGTCGAGCCGAACGGGACGGCGGTCGACCTTGCGGGCGACGCGTTCTCGGTCGCAAAGAAGGTTCTCGCAAAGAACGGAGGTCTTTACGACCTCGTGGGCGGCGTCAATCCCTGCAATGTCCAGGTGAAACTTGCCCGTGCTACCGGTCTCGTCACTGGTTCCTTCTCGCTTTGGAGCGAGACCGAAGACGGGGCGAAGCAGAAGGAAATAACCGGAATCAAGCACAACGGAGTGCTCCTGCTTGCCCGCGACGCCTTTTCGTCGCTCTCCGACGAAGTCCTTGCCGCTGGGTTCTGCACGAAGGCCGTCAAGGTCTTTGACTACAACGAGTCGACTAAGAAGACCACG
This sequence comes from Kiritimatiellia bacterium, assembly GCA_017406465.1. Classification (GTDB taxonomy): domain Bacteria; phylum Verrucomicrobiota; class Kiritimatiellia; order RFP12; family UBA1067; genus UBA1067. The sequence continues at coordinate 90,842 of JAFQYM010000030.1, forward strand.
ACGCGCAGCTGGACTTTCTCGCTGCCGTTCAACTTGGTCGGCGTCGACCAGGGCGAAATCGACTGGTGGGCAGACGACTGGGGCGAACAGCCGATCGACTGACGCGGTGGCTTCGTGCGTCAAAAGGGGATTCGGCCCGCCTCGGCGGACCGAATCTCTTTTTTACGGTTCGAATTGTGTCATGGCGCAAAATGCGGTATAATATCCGACAATGGAACTATCCAAAAAGTCGATTGCCCTCTCGGGCGCCGTCTTGCTTGTCGTCGGTGTCGTGTTGTGGCTTGTGTTTGCATTGGGTGCGAGCGTGCCAGACGACGGCGTGTCCAATGCTGGCGGCGCTTCTGCGGCTGGAGCCGTTGGCGGAAGGACTCGAAAGCATGTTTCGCAACGCATTCACGAGAAGGGGCGTCGGCATCGCGACGGCGTTGCAGCCGAAAGGAGGAGGCCAGACCTGTTGTCGGAGTTCTCAAGGGACGAGATCGACGGCTTGCCCGAGGAGTTCAGGAAGATATTTGAGGAACTTCAGGCGGCGCTGGACGCAGACGACTGGAAGAGGACTGTCAAGATAGTGCAGCGGATGCAGAATTCCGCCGAGTGGCCGGACGGGATCCCCTCTGCGCTTCACCATGCGGCGATAGAAATGCTGAAGTGGTTCGGTTCGCACGCCGCGCCTGAACTTGTAGGCTATCTCGGTTCAACTGATTCCGAGGTGGTCGAGAGCGCGACAGAGGCCATGCTTGACGTGCTTGGCGACTTTTCGCTTAGCGACCGCGACCGCAGCGCGCTGCTGCTGGGCTACATAAAGGTGATTCGCGATGCCGACATGCTTGACATGATGATGTTCGAGCTGAACAACATGCGTCCGACTGTGCGGGCCGAGACCGCTCTTGGCATCTGGGGAAGCGAAAACGACGCGGCGCGCTCGGTTCTTCAGGAGGGGCTCGACTTCTTTTTCGGCGATGCCGACGGCTATGAGGTCAAGGGGCAGGAGGACATCCAGCGGTATCTTGACGATGCCGAGCGAACGTATGCCAATGATCCTGACCTGGCCGAGAGCGACGAAGATTTCTATGGTGGGGACAAAGATGCGGAATGAAAGCAAGGAGGTGCATGTCATGAATCGAATCCGACTCGTCATAATGGCCTTTGCCGCGCTTGTCGCGGCTTCTGCGACTGCCGTGACAGTCGCGGTGGACGACTCCTGTGTCGGCATGGGATCGGTTTCCTGGAAGCAGACGGCGGTTGATGGCGGCACTGCTACGTTGACGCTTGCGGCCGAAGCCGCCGACGGATGTGCGTTCTCCGGCTGGACGGTGGGCGGCAAGGATCCTGAATGGGATTTCGACTTGCGGAATCCTTCGGTGTCCAACGTGGTCGTCCCGACCAATGCCTCAGTGACGGCGATGTTCGTCGCCGCATGGGAGGACACTCTCTACTTCGACTTTGCAGACGACCTTTCGGACCTTGAATGCGGGAAGGCCGTAGACGTGCAGCTTTTCGTAGATTCGGCGTCGTATCCGACACTGAAGTTTTCTGGGCTTCCGGCGGGGCTTTACTATGATGCGCGGACATTGTCGATACGCGGCACGCCGACGACGCCGTGTTCGAAAACGCTTGTCGTCACCGGCAGCAACGGGTCTGGGTACAAGTTTTCGCAGACATTTGACACGTCTGTTTCCGACATCTCCGGCGAAAGACTCGTTGGGCAGGATGTCGAACTCTCCTTGGGCGAGTACTATCATGCTTCCTTTGAAGAAGTCTTTACATGCTATGCCGAGCGTGTCTCGACGAAGCTAACTGGTTTTCCCCCTGGCCTCGAGTGGAGGGATTCTTGGGATCTCCTGTTTGGGACCCCGTCAGTCTCCGGCACCTTTGTCCTGCAGGCAACGGTAAAGTTTCCCGACGGAACGTCCGAGACGGCGACAGCGAGAATGGTGGTTGTGGCTCCCAGCCCTTCCGACTACGACGTGGATTTGTCGGGCATTGAGGACCTTGCCGTCGGTGACAGCCTGATCTCTGGCGAGTGCGAAATCGGCAGATACGAAGACGGCATCGGCATCGTTTCCGTGAAAGGGTTGCCGAGGGGACTTTCCATCGAGACGTGGACTGACGACTCGGCGAAGGTCTATGGCATTGTGGGGCTTGTCCGCGAGCCGGGCAGGTTTTCCATCCACGTCGTGGTCAAGGCCATGGATGGCGACGATGTCAAGACGATCGATACAGAATCCGTGGTTTTTGTCTCCGATTCGCCGGGGCGCTATCTCAAGGTTTCCGTCGACGCCGATTCGCCGGATGGGAGCGGATCGGTTTCCGGGGGAGGCGTAGTCTCTGCGGCATCTGGCGCTACTATCAAGGCGACTGCGGCGAAGGGGAATGTCTTTGCGGGATGGTTTGACGCCGACGGTGAGATTGCCGAGATGGACGACGGTGTTGACTATCGTTCTCCGTCTGTGAGTTTCGGGCCCGATGCCGAATTCGAGTTCATGGACCTAAAAGGGCGTTTCGTGCCGCAGGGCGAGGACGATACGGTCGAGTTTGAAGGACTTTCCGACGAGACGTTCTCGTTCGCCGCCGACGACAGTCTTGCCGAGAGCTTTACAGTCAGTTCACTGTCGCTTCCTGTCTTGAGCGCGACGGGGCTTCCGACGGGCGTGTCGATTGTGCCAGGGGAAGATGGCGAATACAGACTGGTCTACGACGGCGAGACGATTGCCAGGCGTCCGAGCCCTGGTCGCTACGCCGTGACGATTACGGCCGTCAACCAGTCGAAAGCGAAGGCCACAGCAACGTTTTTGCTTGTCGTCGAGAATGTCTACAGCGACAGGATCGCCGTAGAAGACGACTACGGAGAGTTTGTTCCCGACGAGGCAATTGAGCCTATCGACCTGTCCGGGGCCGTCGATTTCGCTTCCGGCGAGACGCTCTCCGTCTCGGGACTTCCGCGTGGCCTCGTCTGGAACGCTTCGAAGAATGCAAAGACTGGAGCTGCTGCGCATACGATTACGGGAATTCCGACGCAGCCCGGCTACTACACGCTGACATTCACGGCCAAGGTTGTATCTTCTGTGACGACAAACGGGCAGGGAAGGGTGGTGTCGACTTTTGAGACGGCAACTGCGACGGCCTTCCTGACGGTCCTGCCGTATCCGGAGCTTTCCATCGAAGTCTACGACGATGCCGCGGCCGCTGGATGCAAAGTTTCCGGCGGCGGACACTACAAGGTCGGCACGAAGGCGACACTCAAGGCGACTGCGGCGAAGGGCTGGGTCTTCGCCGGGTGGGACGGGGTTGGAGAGACGGTGCCGTTCGCGTCCCTTGCGCCGACCCTGTCCATCGAGACTGGACAGGACGACCTTTATGTCGGGGCTTTGTTCGTGCAGGTCGAGGACGATTCTCTCGAATTGCTTGAACCATACGATACGGAGAACGGCTTTGCCGCGGAGCTCGAACTTGGAGTCGACGTCGAAGAGACCGAATACGCCTATCTTGTCGCCGATCTCGTGGATACGGTGTCGCTGCCGGCTGTTTCGGTTTCCGGACTTCCCGCGGGCGTCAAGTTCAATGCGAAGACCTTTGCTCTTTTCGGCAAGCCGACGAAGTCCGGCGTCTACTACGCAACAGTCACCGCCAAGAACGCAGGCGGCTACTCGTTTGTCCGCGTGTTGAGAATTGCCGTTCTCGACGCCGACGGGGAATTGCCGCAGGAGGCGGGTCTCCAGAATGACGCCGGTATCGACTTCTCTCCGCTCGACACCTTGACCACAGGTGTGCTTTGTCAAGAGGGTGATGTCGTTCTCGAGGTTGGGGCACGCCCTGAAGTAGGAACGGCGGTTAAGAAGGTGTCGGTCTCGGGTGTTCCTTCTGGGCTAAAGGCGGCTACAGTCGTGGTAGAGGGCCTTGGGAGCATAGAACTTACAGGCACTCCGTCCAAGCCGGGGCGCTTGACGATGGTTGTCACGGTCACCTATGAGGACGGCAAGACTGCAAAATCGCAATACGCATTCAATGTCGAGGACGGAGGGTCTTACTATCTTTCCGTGCTGAGTGTCGATGATGAGATGGGTACGGTCTCTGGCTCTGGCGTCTATCCTTCTGGCGCCACTGTGAAGATTTCGGCAAAGGCAGCGAAAAAGTGTGTCTTCGCCGGATGGCTGGACGATGTGGACGGCTACCTGTTCGAGCCGATGGCCGAGACAGACGGTATCGACTGCCGCACGGCGACGGCGTCGTTTCCTTTCCGTCCGGACGACTTCCCCAGTAGATGTGCAGTCTATGCGGACTTCGCGTTGTCAGAGGATGACGGCCAGCCGTTTGAGATTGCCTTCGAGGACGGTGTCTGGGAAATTGACCCCGAGGCCCCGTCGCATTTCTGGTTCTACGTCGGCTCGCTGTCCCTGCCGAAGCTGACTGTCAAGAATCTGCCGAAGGGCGTTACAGTCGATCTCGCCCGCGGATACTTATCGTATGTGCCGTCCGCGTCCGTTCAGCCTGGCATCTACTCCGTGTCGGTAACGGCGCAAAACCAGTCCAAGGCAAAGGCCACGGACACCTTCGAGATACACGTCGCCAACCGCGAGACCGACATGATTTCTGGCCTCGACCCGTCGATGGATGCCTATCCGCTGTCTGTCGGCGTTGCGCTTGACCCATCTATCCTTGTTCCCGAGATTGCCGACGGCGCTTCGCTGTCGGTGAAGGGCCTTCCCGCAGGGCTTTCGTTCAAGAACGGCATTGTTTCCGGTGTGCCGACCAAGGCCGGCGACTACACGGTGACGTTCACGGCTGTCGAAGGCACTGGCAAGGCGAAGAAGACGGGCGTTGCCACGATTACTCTCCGTATCGACAGTCTGCCTTCTGGGCTTGTCGGTACGTTCAACGGTTTTGTCTATGACGATTCTGGAGATCCCGACAGGGCCGTGGGTATTGTCACGGCAACGGCATCGGCGGCAGGGAAGATATCCGTCAGCATAAAGACACAGTCCGGGACAGAGCGTTTTTCCACTTCCGGATGGTCGCAATTCGACGAGATGGGCGTTGCAACTGGCGAGATGTCCACCACTAAGGGATCGAGCATTTCAGTAGCGATCGATTCGACCGTTGGGTGGAGAGAATGGCAGCTGTCGGGCACGTACAATTGCACGGACGGCGAATTCCGCATCCAAGCCCAGCGAAACGCCTTTGATGCCAAGACTGGCGAGGCAGACGCCCGAGGAGTGGCAGAAAGTCTCGCAGGGACATACAAGAATGATGCGCTCACCGTTTCAGTTCAGAAGGCGGGCACTGTCCGCTTTTCTGGAAAACATGACGGGCACTCTATTTCAGGAAGCACGGTTCTCTTCTTTGATGAATACGGTAGTTTTGCAAAATATATAGGTTTTGATAAAGTAGCTGGAATTACTGAAGTGTATGTGGAGTTTGACGAGGACTTGGGAACGGCGCAGTGGAGTGTCATTGGAAATTAGTTGTGTCATTGGGTGTGACTTGACGCATATATATTAATAACAATGAAAAACGAAATTAAAACAGGTCTGATCGTCCTTGGGTCTATCTTGATAGGGGCGGTGGGGTCTTGGTTTGTTTTCAATGATGCTGGCGATGCTGCCGATTCGTCGTGTGCTGTTCGTGAGCAGCGCCTTGCTAAAAGTCGTCGTTCTGGCAACGTGAAGAAGGTTACGGAAATCAGCGTCAACCGCAAGGGGAAGTCCGTGCGCATCGTTGAGTCTGAGTCGCCGCGGCCTAATGTGCTTGAAGCGGCCGAGATTGACGATGAGGCCGATCTTTCCGATATTCAGCGGTCTGTCCTCGAGGAGATTCAGGCGGCGCTTGATGCGGACGATCTTAAGGCTCTTCGCAAGGCTATTTCGCGGTTTACTGCAAGCGTCGGCAATGGGGGTCTTGGCGGCTATGCGAATGTTCCTCGCGCAATTCGCTCGGCAGCAGTTCAGGCTCTTGGCTGGTTCGGCAAGGATTCGGTGGTCGATCTTGTAGATTTCATGGTTGATTCCGACGAAGAGATTTCCAGCGACGCCTTTGACAAGTTCGAGTTCGCTCTTGAAGACGTCGATCTAGGTGATCGTGATCGAGCCGACATCGTCAAGACGGTCGCTAAGGCGTTGACTGACGAAGACCGGATCGACACGCTGCTGTTCAATCTGAATGACATGCGAAACTCTGTCAAGGTTGAGACGGCTGTCGCAATCCTTACTGACGGTACCGCTATGGCGAAGTCCGTCCTAAAAGACCAACTCGGTTTCTTCTTCGACGAGGGTGTTGAAACAATCGACGACATCCAGAAGTGGTATGCCGAGAACCCCGACGATCCTGACGACGACGATTTCTACGGCGGCGACAAGGAGTAGGCGCGCTCCTTTGTCTGGGGGCATGCTGGTGCCCTGGGAGTCGTGATTTGCACGGCGCGGCGGGCTTGGATTTGGTATAATAGGCGCACCATGTTCATCAACCTTGACAGACCGCTTGTCGTGTTCGACCTCGAGACTACGGGGCTGTTCCCGAAGCGCGACCGCATCATCGAGCTCGGTGCGATAAAGGTGATGCCCGACGGCACAGAGGAGGAGCGTTGCTGGCTCCTCAACCCCGGCATCCCGATCCCGAAGGAGTCCACCGACGTCCACGGCATAGCCGACGAGGACGTTAAGGACTGCCCGACTTTTGCAGACAAGGCCGACGAGATCTATGCGTTCTTCGATGGGTGCGACCTTTCCGGCTTCAACTCCGACCGCTACGACATCCCCTGTCTCGAGGAGGAGTTCGCGCGCGTCGGCATGAACTTCGGCGTCTCGTCGCGTCGCTGCATCGACATCCAGCGCATATACCACAAGATGGAGCCGCGCGACCTCACCGCCGCCGTGCGCTTTTACCTCGGGCGCGACCACACCGGCGCCCACGGCGCAGAGATGGATACGCGTGCGACGCTCGAGGTCTTCAAGGCGCAGATGGCGAAGTACCCTGCACTCCCGAAGTCTTCCGCGGAAATGGCCGAGCTCCTTTCGCCGCGCGACCCGAATGTCATCGGCCGCAACCGTGAGCTCCTGTGGCGCGACGGAGAGCTCTTCGTCAATTTCGGCAAGAAGAAGGGCGAGAAGCTTCGTGACCTCCTCTTCCGCGAGCAGAATTTCCTAAAGTGGATCCTGAGGGGCGACTTCGACACCGAGGTGAAGGCCGTCGTCCGCGATCTCTTGGACAACGGGCGGCTTCCTGCCGCCCCAGCCGCAAAATGACGGAAGGGGCGTTCTTCCAGGATCTTGCGCTCGTCATGGCCGTCGCCGGCCTCGTGGCGGCGCTCTTCTCCCGCATGCGCTGGCCAAAGGTCCTCGGCTACATCGGCGCGGGCGTCTTGCTCAACAAGTACACGTGGGGCGGGAGCTTGCTCGCCGACTCGCAGTCGATCAACACAATCGCGCAGCTCGGCGTCGTGTTTCTCATGTTCTCGATGGGGCTTTCGTTCTCCGCGAAGGACATGAAGAAGCTGCGTGGCGTAGCCGTTCCCTCGGCGGTGATCGACACTATCGTGATGATCTGGCTTGGATACACGGTCGGCACCCGCGTCTTCGGCTGGTCGCTCGTCCAGTCGGTGTTCCTCGGCGTTGCGATGTGCGATTCTGCGACGACGCTTCTCGCGAAGATCATCGACGAAGCGGGCTGGGGCTCGCGTCCGTTTGCGAAATACGTTCTCGGCACTTCGCTTTGCGAGGACATCATCTGCGTCGGCGCGATTGCCGTCGCGACGGGACTGGCGAACGGTGGCGGGATGTCAGCCGGAGCATTCGCCGTGTCGCTCGGCTGGCTCGCCGTATTCTTTCTCGCGGTGGTCGTAATCGGACTCGTCCACGTGCCTCGGCTCCTCGTGTCCGTCGCTTCGCGCCGCGATGACGAGGCGCTTGCCCTGGCGTTGCTTGGCATCTGCTTCTTCGTCTCGTTTCTTGCCTACCGCTTCAACTTCTCGCTCGCGCTCGGCGCGTTCCTTGTCGGTTTTCTCGGCGCGTCCAGCGACGTGCGCGAGCGTCTGGCAGTTCTCGTCGATCCGCTCAAGTCGATGTTCTCGGCGATGTTCTTCGTGTCGATCGGACTTCTTGTCGATCCTGCCGCGCTCTGGGCGCACGGCGGAGCGATAATTGTCGTTTCGCTCGTCGTCGTTCTCGGCAAGCTCTTCAACAACACGTTTGCCTCTCTCCTTTCGGGCGTCGACGTCAAGACCGCGGTCCAGAACGGATTTTCCCTTGCGCAGATCGGCGAGTTCGCGTTCATGGTGGCGATTCTCTACGCGCAGCTCGTTGGCGATCCCTCGAACCCGATGTTCTCGATAGCGGTTGGCGCATCGCTATTGACGACGCTCCTGAATCCGCTGATGATCCGCATGTCCGACCGCGTCGGCGACTTCGTTGAGCGCACCCTGCCGGGGCGCTTCAAGTCCGTCCACGAGGCCTATCGCGCGTGGCTCGCCAAGATCGGCGCGGCCGAGGGGTCGCCTGCGTTCCGCAAGCTGAAGGCCGAGCTGTTTCGCCTTGGCGTGTATGCGGTACTGATGATCGCCGTTGCGACGATGTGCACTCTGCTGACGCACGTCAACTACAACGGGGTCTCGCCATTCTTTGCGTCTTACGCCCACGTGTTCTTCTTCGTGCTTGCGCACCTTCTCTGCTTGCCGCTTTTGCCCCTTGGCGTCTCGGCTTCGCGCGGACTCGCCGACGCCGTCGGCGTGATGCTCTGTGGCGAGGGTGCGTCGCGATGGCAGGTCTACGTCCAGCAGGTCGTCCGCATCGTAGTCTCTTTCGCGGTGCTTGCGTTCCTGTGCGTCGAGTGGGCGATGGTGTCTGTCTCTATTGCGCCGAGGGGCCCGACGCTCTGGGTCGGCATTGGCATCATTGTCCTCGTCGGAATCATCGGCTGGCGTCGCTTCGTCAAGGCGGGCTCTCGCGCGAGGAAGCGCTTTCACGAAGCGCTTACCGCCGAGGAGCGGCGCGAGAGTCTTGCGCGGACGATGGAGCTTGTCGTGCCGGGTGGTGTGGAAATCGCGCTGCCCGCGACTTCGCCCGCCATCGGCGGCACGGTCGTGTCGCTCAACATTCGCGCGAAGACAGGCGCTTCCGTCGTCTCCGTCGTGCGCGGCGGCGTGGTTGCGCGCAACGTTGGCCCCGAGTGGGAGTTCCGCGGCGGCGACACCATCGTAGCGCTCGGCAACCACGCGCAGATTGCCGCGCTAAAGGATCTTCTGGGGGTGACGTCGTGAAAAAGAGAATGCTGCTCGCGGCGCTTGTCGCATTTCTCGCGCTTCTTTCCGTTGGCTTGCAGTTCGCGCTGCGCGCCGCGCGACCTGCTTCCGCGCCCGCAATGACGGAAGGCGCGCTCGCCGCTTTCGGCGGGATTCGCTCCATCGTCGCGGAAGTCGTGTGGTTCCGCGCCGACCGGCTTCAAGACGAAGGGCGGTATGTCGAGCTCGCCCAGCTCGCCTCGACGCTTTCATATCTCGAGCCGCACACGCCCGAGGTCTGGGGCTACGCGGCATGGAACCTCGCCTACAACATTTCCGTCATGATGCCGACGCACGAGGACCGCTGGCGCTGGGTCAACGCGGCGATAGTGCTCTTGCGCGACAAGGGGCTTGTGATCAATCCTACGGAGAGCGAGCTGTACCGGGAGCTCGCGTGGCTCTTCGAGCTGAAGCTTGGCACGAATCTTGATGCGGCATCCCCTGTCTATCGCGCGAAGTGGCGCGAAATCGTCGAGGACGTCGCGCGGCGCAACGCCTGGGAAGAGCTGAGGATGGACGGTCGCGTGATGGACGAGGTGACGAAGGCCTACGGACTGTCCGATGTCGCGGATCCAATGTATTCCGCCGTCTACTGGGCGCACATCGGCCGGGTCGTCTCGAAGAAGAAGGAGGACCTTGCGTTTCTTAACGAGATCATCCGCCAGTCCTGCGCAATCTACCGTCGTTCGCGCAAGAGTGAGAAGTAGGCGGTGTCAAGGAAATTAGGAGGACTAATATGAACAGAAGAGATTTTTTGAAGTCCGCGTTCGCAGGCGGTGCGCTGATCGCGACGTCGAAGCTGCCGTCGTTCGGCGAAGACGATCCGTCGGTCTTTCCGCTCCGCGGGCAGTTTGAGCGGATGTCGCTCGGCTATGCGACGGTGTATGTCGGGGCGACGAAGCCGTTTTCCGTCCTCCACATCTCCGACACGCATCTCTGCGAGGCGTATCCCGACGAGAGCGAGACGAAGCAGAAGCTCAAGGACATTCGCCGCAAGACCTTCGGCGGCCGCCAGGAGGAGGCGCTCCGCGACTCGCTCTCGTGGGCGAAGAAGAACGTCGACTACGTGATCCACACGGGTGACTTGATCGACTGGCAGAGCCGCGCCAATTTCGACCTCGTGAAGAAGTACTTCGGGGACGCGATGTTCGGCTCCTTGGGCAACCACGAGTTTACGCCCGACATGTGGCTGAGCGATCCCAAGGAGACGAACGACGAGCCGTGGAAGGACCGCACGCGTGCGCAGCTCGCCGCGACCTATCCCTTCGACATCTCGCTTCACTCCCAGGTCGTGAACGGCGTCAACTTCGTGACGATGGACGATGTCTATGGGACCGTGACGGCTGGGCAGGTTGAACGCTTCCGCGCCGAAGTCAAGAAGGGGCTGCCGATAGTCCTCTGCATGCATGTGCCATTCTTTACCGACGACATCTGGCGGGCGACGACCAAGTTTTGGAGGGACCAGGGAAAGCGCTTCGTGGACGCGGCGATTCCGCCGCCCAAGGGCGATTACCTGCGCCAGAAGGAGGAACCCGTCACGCGCGACTTCATAGCGTACCTGAAGACCGAGCCGCTGCTCAAGGCGATTCTCGCGGGCCACGAGCACGTCATGGTGCAGGATCGCTTCTCGCCCACGGCAGAGGAATTCGTCGTAGGCGCCAATTTCATGTTCTGCGGAAGGGAGGTTCTGTTTATATGAGGGCGTTTGTGATTGCAATGGAAAACGAGGCGGCCGTGGTTAGGCCGTTCCTTAAGGACGGCGACCGGCTCTATGTCGCGGGCGTCGGCAAGGTAAACGCGGCGGCGGCGGCGCAGAAGGCGATCGACGCAGGCGCGGACGAGATCATCAACTGCGGCGTCGCGGGAGGTCTCGATCCAGCGATGGAAGTTGGCGAGGCCTACGAGATATCGCAGGCGGTCGAGTACGACTTCGACCTCACACTCATAAACGGCACTAAGCTCGGTACCCACAACGAGCGCACGACGCCGTACTTCGACTGCCGCACGACTGGCAAGTTCCCCACGCGCATCCTCGCGACCGGCGACCGCTTCACGAACGACGAGCGCGACGTCGAGAATCCCCTTGCGCTCGGCGCGACGGTGAAGGACATGGAAGGCGCGGCAATTGCGCATGTCTGCGAGCTGAACGGCGTTCCCTGCCGGATGCTCAAGTGTCTCAGCGATGTCCATGGCAAGGGCGCGATGACGGGGCAGTACAAGGACAACCTTGCGAAGGCCCTCACCCATCTTGGGGAGGCGCTCGCCTCCTGGATAGCTTAGAATAGCGTAAAAACGGGCGAAAACTGCCGAAACTGTGCAAAATGGGGCAAAGCCGCTACGATAAAATTCGCACTGGCTGTTTGCCAAAGTAAACGAAACTTAGAAAGGCTAAACGAAAGTTTAGCCGGAAGTTGGGGCTTGTCGTTTTGTTAAGGTTGGCAATCTGGCGTTGTCGGCTGCGTCCGGGCGGCTCGTCCTGCCGAACGCGCGAACTCATGAGTTCTTCGCGCTCGGGATTCGCGACACTGCCCGAAGCGCGTCGTGGTGCGGGCCGCGCTTAGGTCGCTCATCACGTCGTCAGGGCGACCGCCCGGCCTCCG
>JAFQYM010000031.1 GCA_017406465.1 Kiritimatiellia bacterium
ATAATTATCAGCAATAACTTGCAAAAGCGAAGAAAGGAAAAGCCAAGCTATGACGAATGCAGCTCTACGGGGAAAGCCGGATGCGGGAAATCCGCACGTCCGGTTTGATGAGGGGGAAGTCGCATTGGCGGCAACGCCGAGCCGTGGGTCTCTACTCTACAAGCTTGACGGAGGAATCGACGTCGAGATAGCGGCGACGGAACATGCGGCCATCTACCGGTTCAAATACGAAAAGCGCGGCGCGGCGCATCTTCTTGTGGATTTGCTGCAAGGATTGAGTCTCCGTCAGCACGACAACGGCAAGGATGTGAAATGCACAGCCGTCTTCGACGGCAAGTCAGGGCTTTCAGGCACAATCAAGCGGACGGGCTGGGTTTCACGCGATGTCTCGTTCTCGCTTGCCTTTGACTCGCCGTATTCAGCAGTTCAGACTATGCCACCACAAAGATCCGGCGAGACTGCGCCGCGATATGTTTTCGATTTTGACCACATGGCCGGCGACACGCTCACTGTCAAGATCGGGCTTTCCGCAGAGGGTGGCGCAGAGGTGGCGAAACGCAATCTTGCTTCGGAGATTCCCGACTGGGACTTCGATGCCGTAAAATCCGCTGCGCGCGCCAAGTGGAATGATGTTCTTGGTCGTGCCCAAATCGAAGGCTCGGACGAGCAGAAGAAAAATTGGTACACATCGCTCTACCATCTCTTCATACAACCGAACAACATCGCGGACTGTGGCGACAAGCCGTTCTATTCGACCTTCTCGCTGTGGGACACGTTTCGCGCGGCGCATCCGCTCTACACGATTCTCGCGCCGGAGAGGGCGGCGGAGTTCGTTGATTCGATGCTGGAACAGGGGAAGAGGACCGGCTATCTGCCGATATGGACGTTGTGGGGCAAAGACAACCAGTGCATGATTGGCACGCATTCTATTCCTGTCATTGTCGACTGGTTCCTGAAAGAGTGTAAAGTTGAAAGTGTAAAGTGTAAAGTTGAAGGTAAAAAAGACTATTGGCTTGCTGCCTACGCGCAAATCAAGGACACTCTGACGAAGCCACACAAGGGTCGTATCAAGGAGCGCTGGGATTTGCTCGACAGATACGGCTACTATCCGTTCGACATCATCAAGGGCGAGAGCGTGAGCCGCACGATGGAGTGTGCATACGACGACTGGTGTGCTGGCGTGATGGCGGAGAAGTTGGGGGAATTGGGAACAGGGAACGGGGAACGGGATGAAAGCCTAAAAGCCGATGCCGAGTTTTTCTTAAAGAGGTCGGGGAATTGGCGAAATGTATTTGATTCATCAATCGGCCTTGTTCGCGGCAAGGACTCAAAGGGCGACTGGCGAGAACCGTTCGACCCCTATCGGCTGGGGCATGGCAGCAGCCGCGACAATGATTTCACCGAGGGCAATGCGTTCCAGTACACATGGCACGTGATGCAGGATCCGCAGGGATTTGTTGCCGCAATAGGCGGGCGAGATGCATTTGTAAAGAAGATTGATTCACTTTTTCTTGCACCGTCCAGAACGGACGGCATGGGCGAGGTGCTTGACGTCACGGGACTCATCGGGCAATATGTTCACGGCAACGAGCCGAGCCACCATGTCATCTACTTCTACCCGCAGGTCGGGCATCCCGAAAAGGCGGCTGAGCGCATCCGCGAGGTCTTCGACAAGTTCTATTTACCGAAGCCAGACGGACTCTGCGGCAACGACGATTGCGGGCAGATGAGCGCGTGGTACATCTTTAGCGCGATGGGTTTCTATCCGTTCAACCCCTGCGGTGGGGAGTACATCCTCGGTGCACCGCAGGTCGCTTGCGCGAAGTTGAAAGTTAAAAGTGGAGAGTTTAAAGTTGTCGCCCGAAACTTCTCACGCGAGAACAAGTATGTGAAGTCAGTGACGCTGAACGGCAAGCCTATTGTCGACTGGAAGATCCGTCACGCCGACATAATGGCGGGCGGTGAGCTTGTTTTCGAAATGGGGACAAAAAAATGAGAGCGTTCTGCGGAACAATTCTTGCGGCGGCGGTTTTCGCTGTGACTTGCGCGAACAGCGCAACGGTCGCGGATGAGAACGCAGGTCAGGTGAACGAGGCGGCGGCGGTTTTCGAGGGCAAGATCCCGGCGAAGATGCGCGGCGGCACTTGGAAGGTCGTCTACTCGTCGGCGGAAGGGCCGGAAGGCCGTGCGCTTGAAGTCCTGACGGAGCGAATTGGACAGCATCTTCTCCGAGATGGGCATTTGGCAACGTCGATGGTCTTGCCTTTGGAGAAGGACGGCGGCGAGAAGGTCGAGACTAAGCGCGATGTCGTCGTCATAGGCCGGCCGTCGCAGAATGCCACGCTGCGCAAGTGCCTGAAGGGCGAAGATGCGCCGAAGGGCGGCTACCTTGTCAAGTCGATGCACGAGAACGGGCGCAATGTCGTGTTGCTTGCGGGCGACACGCCGGAGGCGGTGCTGTGGGCGGCGTTCGACTTCCTCGATGTCGTCGCTCCGACGCTTGAGGCGAAGATGTCCGGCATGCACGGTCGCTATGTCGGCACGTTCTTTCGCGGCGGCAAGATTCCCGCTTTCGAGTGCCGCCGCGTTCCGCAGACGCCTGTCAGGAGCGTCTTTTCCTGGGGGCATGTGGTGGACGACTACCGCGCGTCGTTTCGCGAGATGGCGCGGGCGCGGTTCAACAGGGCGATTCTCTGGAACGACCAGCTGGTGGTGAACGCCCGCGAAGTGGTGGAGTGCGCCCGTTCGTGGGGCGTCAGGGTGTATTGGGGCTTCTCGTGGGGCTGGACGCTTAGCGGAAACGACGGCAAGGATCTCGACTTCGGCAAGCTCGCGGACGACATCGTGGACGAATGGCGGCGCAAGTGGAAGCCGATGGGCGGCGACGGCATATACTTCCAGAGCTTCACCGAGACGGACAAGCGTGAGATCGGCGGCAGGTCAATACCCGAGGCCGTGACCGAACTCGTCAACGCAGTCTCTGCGAGGATACATGCCGAAGCTCCCGACGTCGACATCGTGTTCGGACTCCACTCCAATTCGATGAAGCGCGAGGGCGCGGAAGAGGCCATCGCAAAGGTCGATCCATCCCTTGAAATCCTGTGGGAGAACTGCGGCGGGTTTCCGTTCTGGGAGGCAGAGGGGAAGGAGTCGTCGCCGGACGTCGCGTTCTGCGACAGGATACTCGCCCTCAATCCGTCAGTCGGTCTTGCATGGAAGGCGCAGCTCAGGATCGACTGGGGCAACTACGTGCCACCGGCGGGACCGTTTGTGCTCGGCTGCGCAGGGGAGCGACTGCGCGACCGCGACCGCGCCGTGACCGCGCCGCGCCAGTGGTCGTTCGACGAGGACTGGATATTGAACGGCGCGAATGCCCATGAATTCGTCCGGCATGTCCGCGCCGGAAAGCGTCCGCCGAAGGAGTTCAACGCCGTCGCGGAATACAATCCGCCATACAGTTTTGCGACGCACTGCCAGGCGGAGCTGTTCTGGAACAGCGACGACGACTGGGAGGAAATCGCGAAGCGAGCGCGGCTGAGGGCGAGGCCGGAGAGGTAGTGGTTGGTTGTCATGGGTCAGTAGTTAGTGGAGTGGTGAAGAAATGAGACTATTGTGGATTACGTGCGCGGTCTCTCTTGGTGGCCTGCTTTTCGGTTTTGACTCCGGCGTCATTTCTGGATGTGAGGAGGCGATACAGGGCGAGTTTGCGCTTGCGCCGTTCTGGCACGGGCTTGTCGTGGCCGGGGCGCTGATAGGCACTGTGTTCGGCGCATTGGCGGCGGGAAGGATGTGTGACCGCCTCGGGCGCAAGCCGACGCTTGTGTGGATGGGCGTTCTGTTCCTGGTGTCGGCGGTCGGATGCGCACTTACTCCGGGCGGCTCACTCGGGCCGCATGTCCTTGGTTGGATGCGGCTTGTGGGCGGAATCGCCATCGGCGGCGTGTCGATAGCCGTTCCTATGTACATAGCAGAGATTGCGCCGCCCGAGAAGCGCGGTCGGCTGGTGCTGGTAAACCAGTTTTGCATCGTCCTCGGCATCGTTGTCTCGTATGTGTCGAACTACTGCGTGGCGCGGTGGCTTCCTGCTAGTCCGTCCGTGGTGTGGCGCACGATGCTTGGCGCGGAGTGCCTGCCGGTCGTGACGTATCTCGCCGCCTTGTGGAAAGTTCCTGAAAGCCCGCACCAGGCGAAGGTCGAGGCGTCGGCACCGTTGTTCGTTCGCCGCAACCTGAGGCCGATTCTGCTCTGTTTCACGGTGGCGTTCTTCAGCCAGCTTTCCGGCGTTAACGCGGTCAACTACTACTCGCCGCGCATATTCAAGATGATTTTCGGAGATGGAAGCGAGCTCGTCCCGCTCGCGGGCACGATAGGGGTGGGCGTTGTCAATCTCGTCTTCACCGTCCTTGCGTTCTTCTTCATCGACCGCTTCGGGCGGCGGCCTATGCTGATTGCGGGCTGCGCGGCGATGGCGGCGATGCACGGACTCGTCGCCTGGCAGATATCGCTTGGCGCGGGCTGCACTCCGTATCTTGCGCTCGCGGGCGTCTACGGCTTCATCGCCGCCGTGGCGTTTTCGGCGAGCGCGGTGATCTGGGTCTTCATCTCAGAGATTTTCCCGCCGGACGTGCGGGCGAAGGGGCAGAGCTTCGGCGGCATGGTGCATTGGGTGATGTGCATGGCGGTTTCGTGGCTCTTCCCCGTGGCCGTTGCGAAGACAGGCACGTGCGCTTTCGCGTTCTTCGCCGCCATGATGCTCCTTGAAATGCTTTGGGCGATTTTCTTCATGCCCGAGACCAAGGGAATGACGATAGGAGGAGAAAAATGGTGCGCCAAGTAAAGCTTGGCTGAACTTGTAGATTGGTGCGCCAAGTAAAGCGCGATAGCAACTTGCGAAATGAAAGGAGTTCGCACTGGTGCGCCAAGCTAAGCTCAATAGCAACAAGTGAAATGAAAGGAGTTCACTCTGACAAGAAATCGACAGTCAGATAGTAAAGTAGGCGACATGAGGGGCGACCTAAATGTTGAAGCCCTATTACACGAACAGGTAGGCCACAGCGCAAGCGAGCCTTTGCCGTTAAGTCCCGTTAACTCCAATAATCCATGCGTCCAGCATGTCAGTGCGTGTGAAGACGAAACGAAGTGCCGAAATCGATTTGCGGTACTGAAAGCATGGCGGGGCATAGAAGGGTGGCATGTCTGGAATGTTGCATTGGGAACTTGGGAGGTCTGCAGTGCGAAAGCATTCGCAGAAGTCGGACGAGGCCGTAGTAGCAATGAAGCGGGTAATGACCGCAGAGCAAAGGGCCTCTACTTGCAAAACGAGACGATGCGAATTGGATGCCGAGAAGAATGTAATGGTCGAAAGACCCACAAAAGGGGACAATCCGCAGGGATGCGGCGCGTCACAAACCGCTCGTGCGTACTGAGGAGCATCCGTTGGAATCAATGCGAAACTATGCCGAAAGGTAAAGGGGAACGAAACCAATGACTCAAGTCTCACAAGGGAAGCCGTATGCGGGAAATCCGCACGTACGGTTTGAAGAGGGAGCCTCCGCACCGGAGAACCCGAGGCGGAGTGCTCTACTCCACACAAGAAATCGACAGTCAGTTAGGAAGACAGGCGGCATGAGGGGCGACCCGAGTGCCGAAGCCCTGTCCTACAAACAGGCGAGCCGCAGCGCAAGCGAGCCCTTGCCGTTAAGCCTCGTTATAGTTAAAACCCCATGCGGCCAGCGTGTCATTCTGCGTGAAGCCGAAAAGAAGCGTCGGAGTCGATTTGCGGCGTGGAAAGCATGGCGGGGCATAGAGGGGCGGCGCGTCTGGAAAGTTGCATCGGGAACTTGGGAGACCTGCGGCGCGAAAGCGTCCGCAGGAGTCGGACGAACCCATAGTAGCGGCGAGGCGGGGCAATGCCCGCGGAGCGAAGGGGTTCTACGTGCAAAAGGAAACGTTTCGATCAAATGGGGGCAAGCCGCTTGACTGCGAAGTCCTATACGGAGGAGGAAATCCGCGAGATTGCCGAAAGGCAGAGTCTCGTCGGCTATCCGCACCTTGCGCTCATGAGGGAGAAACTGTCGGTAAAGGCGAAGAACGAACCGAAGTTTCGGTTCTACAACCTCAAGAGGCTCGTGGTCGAAACCGAGACGCTCAAGTGCGCGTGGGCGCAAGTCCGCGCGAACAAGGGCGCGCCCGGGGTGGACGGCGTGACGATTGAGGACATCGAGCAGTCCGAGGGCGGCGCGGAAGCGTTCATCGCGGGGATTCAGAAGGAACTCCACGAAAAGACCTACCGCGCAAGCCCCGTGAGACGGAAGTACATCGAGAAGGCGAATGGCAAGTTGCGACCGCTTGGCATCCCCACCGTAAAGGACAGGGTGGTGCAGTGCGCGGTGAAGCTCATCATCGAGCCGATATTCGAGGCGGACTTCCACGACTGCTCGTTCGGGTTCAGGCCAAACCGCTCGGCACAGCAGGCGGTGGACAGGATAGCGGCGGAGATAAAGTCGGGGAAGAGACAGGTCTATGATGCTGACCTTTCGTCCTACTTCGACACGATACCGCACGACAAACTGTTCCTCGCCCTGCGAACGCGCATCACGGACAGCGGCGTGCTGTCGCTCATAAGACAGTGGCTGAAGTCCAACAGCGTCGAGCCGAACGGAGTGCAGAAGAGCCCGAAAGGGAAGGGGACGCCGCAGGGCGGAGTAATCTCCCCGTTGCTGTCGAACATCTACCTGCATTGGTTCGAGACGATTGTTTCGCTGACCGCCAAGGCCTGCGGTCAGGTCATGTCGATCGTGCGCTACGCGGACGACTTCGTGATTCTCGCGCGGGCATGGGTGGACGGATTCCTAAAGAAGGTCG
>JAFQYM010000032.1 GCA_017406465.1 Kiritimatiellia bacterium
CTGCGCCGCGTATTCGCGAAGCCGCCGCGACGCGGACTTCTTCCATCCCTTGGCGTCCATCGCGGCCTTCATCTCGTCGTATGTCTCCCAGCGCGAGATGTCCTCGGCGAGGGTGTGCCCGAGCGTCTTGAGGGTGTTCCCTACGGGGTTAAGCGGCGTCATGTAGGAAGCGCGGTGCGACCACAGCCCAACGGCGTCCTTTGGGCCTGCGATTTCGAGGTATTTCGTGGTCGTCTGCTTCGGTCTTCTCGCGTACATCGCCGCCTACTGCACTTCACTGCACTTCAACTGCACCACGCGACGCCCCCGACCGCGCGGGAGCGCGTCGGGAGAGGGGTGTCGCCGCAGTTCAGAAGAAAGTCGCGTTTTGTGCTGCTGCGGCAGCGATGTGCGGAAGCCTGCTGGCCGTTGAATCGGCCAACATCGTCGGCTATAACACGGCGGAGCTGACGAAGGGGAACTACAACACTATGACCGTTCAGTTCGGTAATGTTGGCACGGGAACGTTCTCGCTCAACGACATCAAGACTGACAACATGACGGCTGGTGAGAGCTCTGACGACGCTGACCTCGTTCAGTTTTGGAATCCTGCTACGAGCGCATACGAGGCGTACTACCTCTATTCGGGGCCTGACGCCGATGACGGATGGTATAACTTTGAGACTGATGAGTCATTTGATGATGACTATCCTACTGGAAAACCTGCAGGCACGGCGTTTTGGTATATCGCTCGCGGCACTGGCACTGGAACGGGCCTGACTTCAGGTGAAGTAGAGTCGGCT
Source organism: Kiritimatiellia bacterium (assembly GCA_017406465.1). Lineage (GTDB taxonomy): Bacteria > Verrucomicrobiota > Kiritimatiellia > RFP12 > UBA1067 > UBA1067. Next base: position 783 of record JAFQYM010000032.1, read on the forward strand.
GACGATGTGACAGTTACGCTCACCAAAGGTAATTACAACCTTGTTGCAAGCGCATATCCTGTGGCTCTTGATTTGAACGCGATGGTCTGCACAGGTCTTACGGCAGGTGAGAGTTCTGATGATGCCGACTTGATTCAGTTCTGGAATCCAACAACTAGTGCGTACGAGGCGTACTATCTCTATTCTGGTCCTGACGCTGATGACGGTTGGTACAACTTCGAGACAGACGAGGCGTTTGCCGACGATTATCCAGACGGGAAACCGGTGGGCACGGCATTTTGGTACATTGCCCGTGGTACAGGCACTGGCACGATTAAGTTTGTAAAGTAATTTAGTGCGCCGCACAGTGTGGCGTGCAAAAAACAAAAGGAAAACAGACAATGAAGAAACTCATGATGGCTGTCGCAGTCGCGCTTGTCGCGGTTGCAACACAGGCAGCGTCGTTCTACTGGGGAACCGCAGCAGGCGGTGCCAAGTTGGTTGACGCCGACAACAATGTGCTCACAGCGGTGCCGGGTGGAGGGAAAATATCGCTCATTCTGCTTGGCTCCGACACGACGAGCTACACTGATGCGACGTGGCTGATGGACGCAACGTTCACAACTTCTACAAAGGCGAGCACAAATGGCCGCATCAACAACAACTACGGGTTCTCTTGGACAGACGGCGGCGATAATATCATCGACAACGGTGACATTCTCGCAGTTGTGTTCAAGGACGCTGACGGCAAGTTCTCCAACCTGAAGAATGCTGCGGACGGAAGCGACCTTATTGCCCGTACGACGCTCAGCGGCATCAACGGCAACAACTGGTCGAATATAACGTCCTCTTGGACGTTCACATCGGCGAACTACTCTGCCGTTCCTGAGCCGACAAGCGGGCTTCTCCTGCTCCTCGGCGTTGCTGGCCTCGCGCTCAAGCGCAAGCGTGCGTAATGTAAATCTTACATTCACACATGTAGCAGAAGGCCCGTCCGAGCAATCGGGCGGGCCTTTTGTCGTGAAATGGCAAAAGCGGTAATATTCTTTGGATCGTTCCTGACTTTCGCGCTTGAGTTGACTGTCGGGCGGACGCTTTTGCCTTTTTTTGGAAGCGCGGCGAGCGTCTGGGTGACGAGCCTGTGCGTGTTCCAGGTTCTCCTTGTCGCAGGGTACGCATACGGGGCAGTCTTTCGCAATCCACGCGTCCACGCCGCGCTCCTTCTTGTCGCCTCTGTCTACACCATCTGCGTCGCGCCGGTACTACCGTACGCACGCTTCGGATTAGGGGCGGCATCATCCGCATGGGCCAGCGTGGCAGTCGCCGTCTTTGCGGCGTCGGGTCCCGCCTTCGTGCTGCTCTGCGCGAACTCCACTCTTGTACAGAGACATTCAGGCGGAGAGTACGGTCTTTATGCCTGGAGCAACCTTGGCAGTCTGGCAGGTCTTGCATTCGGAGCGCTTGTGCTCGATCCGTTTGTGCCAGTCTCCTGGCAGTGGAGAATTATCGGTGTCGGCGGCATCGCAATAGGCTCATGGTTTTTCAGGCGCGGGCCTTTCGACAATGATGGCGCCATCGGCGCGAGGGACAAGGGCGGCGTAAATGGTGAGCCAATGACGAGCATGCTGCCGTGGGCGGTCCTTTCGGGCATAGGGAGCGCATCTATGACGGCTGCGACAGCTTACGTGACGTCCGACATCATTGGGGTCCCTCTCGTATGGGCCGTTATCCTCGGCATATACCTTACCAGCTGGGCCGTGGCGTTCTCGCGTTGGGGCGAGAGATTATACCTGGCGTTCAGAGTGCTCGGCGCGGCGGCGACATTGTGCGTAGCCGTCGCCGCATGCACAAGTCCAGGCGAGCCGTCGGCGAGATTCTTGTGGAATTCCGTTGCAGTTGCCGGTTTCCTTTTCTTCGGATTGACTGCGCTGCATTCAAAGCTGTATTCGCTTCGTCCTCCAGCCCAGAGCCTCGGACGCTACTATTTGGCGATTTCCGCCGGCGGCGCGGTTGGTGGAGTCCTTGCGGCGGTTGTCGCGCCCATTGTGTTTTCATGGGTAGCGGAATGGCCTCTCTGCATAGCGGCGGTAGCCTGTGCGATTGCCGCAGGCGGTGTGCATGGTGCTTCCGCCACGACGGCGGGGCGGTTCGCCCTTAGGACACTGCCGGTGGTTGTGGCGGCGGTGCTGTTCGTTGGGCTGGTCCGCGACAGCCATGACGCCGACGGACGGATCGTGCGGCGCGAGCGCGGGTTCTACGGCGTCCTGACCGTGCGCGAGAAAACCTTGCAGTCTCCGTACGGAGAAGTTGCGAGGAGGTCGCTCTTCAACGGGCGGACATGCCACGGATTCCAGGTGGACGCTCCGTCCATGAGGGAAAAGCCATCCATGTACTATTCGCTGAACGGCGGAGGGATTGCGTTCACGAACCATCCGTCCTATACCGTGTCGAGACCGATGGAGGTGGGCATGGTCGGACTTGGCATAGGTACGCTTGCAGCATACGGGCGAAGCGGCGACGTTTTCACGTTCTATGAAATCAGCCGGGAGGACATTCGCATAGCGAAGGACGATGGCCTTTTTACGTACCTTTCAGATTCTCGTGCGGCAATTGACATCCGCGAGGGGGATGCGCGCATCGAGCTTGCGAAGGACCGTGATAGCGGCAAGAAGTTCGACATCCTCGTCATCGACGCATATTCGGGGGACGCCGTGCCGATCCATCTCGTCACGGCGGAGGCGTTCCGTCTATATGCTGATATCGTCAAGGATGACGGAATGCTTGCGCTCCACGTATCAAACTGGCATGTCGACCTCTGGCCGATAGTCAAGGCGGCGGCGCGGGAGATTGGGTTCGACGTCGTCGGCGTCTCAAGCGATGCGGCGTCTGGCGAGCTTGCCGCCGCGACGGACTGGGCGTTCCTGATGCGCAGGCCCCGCAATCTGATCATGCCGACCTGCTGTCACCGAATCGACTGGGACAAGGTGCCGGACAGGCGGCTTCCGACGGATATGCGCGGCAGTCTGCTGCCGTTCATAAAGTTCAACTTCGCCGCGCCGATAAAAGACTGACGGCGGGCAAACACGAAAGGATACATCTATGGCCTGGAACGGAAGCGGAGGGAATAACAATGGCGAAGACCGCCGAACTGCGACGCGTTCTGCCGCCAGTCACGCACACGCCGCCCGGAGAGGCTTAGTGGTTCGCGGCGTATTTGCCGCGCTGCTGGTTGTTCTCGGCGCTGGAGTGGCATGGTGGTTGGTTTCCGCGCGCGGAAGGCAGACGCCCAACAAGCCCGGCGTCAAGGAGGCAACGCCGGATGCGGCAAAGGTCGTCAAGACGGAAAAGCCGGCCGTGCACCCAGCCCCCGCCAAGGAACCGGAGCAAATCGAGAATCCGGCGACAAAGGTTGTGGCGGTTCTCAGCTGTGTGACGAACTCGGACGGACAGGTGATCGAGAAATTCAGGACGGCGGACGGAAAGACACACAAGGTCCTGCGCAATTCCCGCCCCCCGCTGTTCAAGCACGTCACGGACGATCTTCTCTCCATGGTGCTTGTAGAACATGGCAGCATTCCGCCGTTGCCGATTGCCGGAAACATGGACCGCGAGTTCGTAGAAAGCCTGAAAGATCCGATTGTCATAAGCGAGGACGACGACGAGGCGGCCGCTAATAAGAAGCGGGCCGTCGCGAAGCTGCGCGAGGAGGTCGACGAACTGATGAAGCAGGGCATCGGATTCACAGAAATACTGAGGGAACACGTCCGCATCTTCAACAGCAACGAGGCCCTTCGCTCGGAGGCAATCGCGGAACTCAGGCGAGTGCGGGACGAGGGCGATACCGAGGGGACGAAGATGTACCTCGATAAGGTGAACGACTATCTTGAGTCGCAGGGCGTGGCGCCGATTTCAATGCCAACGACGATGGCAGAGCGAAAAGCCTATCGACTTCAAAAGCAACAGGAGGAATGAAGATGAAAACTGTGATGGCCGGTGTCGTTTCCGTTGTAATGGCGACGACTGCCGTTTGCAACGCCGCCGCAGAAGGCGACGGCAAGGTGAAGGTCTCCGGAGCGGAACTGAGGGCGCGTCGCGAGGCGCGAATCGCCGCAGACGGCGGGCTCGTGCAGAAACCGACAAGGGGTAAAGCCGTTCGCGTTACGCTCAAGGTCGATTCGGTGACTGAGGGCGACTTATCCGATGTGTTTGGCGAGATTCGTCGATATCTTGGCATTTCCGTAGAGGTCGTCGGTTCGCCGACTGCGACGAAGAATCCGACCGGCGCGATGATTGCCGTTATAGACGATCCGGTCCAGCCGACGATTCTCGTCGCGCCCGAGGACGGATGGGCAACGCTCAATGTCGCGAAACTCAAGTCAGACAAGCCTTCCGCAGAATTGCTGAAGCTACGGCTCCACAAGGAGTTCTGGCGCACTTTCGCCTACCTGATGGGCGCGGCAAACGCGCAGCAGCAGCCATGCCTGATGCGTCCGATCACATCGGTCGCCGATCTTGATTCGCACAAGGTCGCAGTGCTGTCGCCTGGCCCGATGGGAAATGTTGCCGCATCCATGTCGATGATGGGCTTTGCCAGGACAGAATACGCGACGTTCCGTCGCGCCTGCGAGGAGGGTTGGGCTCCAGCGCCCACCAACGACGTGCAGAAGGCGATCTGGGACAAGGTCCACGCGATGCCGACCGAGCCGCTGAAGATCAAGCCCGAGGAAAAGAAGACGGAGAAGTGACAGCTTCTACAGAAGGGTCAGACCCTTCTGTAGAAGCTTGAGCGATGAAATACACCTACGCATACAAGACGAGCGACGGGGCGCGGCACGAGGCGGCGATGGAGGCCGAGAGCCGCGAGGCCGTGTTTGCGGCGTTGCGGGCGCGTGGGATAAAGGCGATCAAGGTCGTCGCGGCAGACGGCTCTAAGGCGAACGGCGAGGTGAGGGGCGCGAAGGTTGCAAAGACCGCGATGGCAATCGTCGGGTTCACGGCGGTTGCGTCGGTCCTCGTGCTCTCCTTTGCGCTCTATGCGTTCTTTGCGGCCAAGAAAGTTTCCGAAGCGGCAATCACTTCTACCCCGCGCCACCAGATCTACGGCGACCCGGCGATCATGGAGGGTTTGGAGCGCGGCGACTTCGCGGCGGTTCTGCCGCGCGTCGGCGACCAGATGCTCGCGGTCTTCGCCCAGCCGGGCAAGCTGATGTGCGCCAAGGGCGCGAATCC
>JAFQYM010000033.1 GCA_017406465.1 Kiritimatiellia bacterium
CTCCCGCGCCCTCGCGCGCGAGATCGACGCGGCGAAGGCGGTGGCAATCCCTGGCGACGAGATTCTCGTCCTCACCGACACGCCCCCCGAAGACGGCGTCGCGCGTGCCGGCTTGCGCTGGTCGTCTTTCGGGAAGCCCCTTGCAAACTTCGCGATCACCGCGACGAGGCGCCTGAGGACGACGCCAGAGACAGACTCCGTCTTCATCGAAGTGCGGCGCTTCGGCCCTGGCGAGAACGAAGTCAAGCTCGCCCTTTCAGGACACGGCACGACAACACTCAGACTCGACGGAGAGGGGCGGGCGCGGTTTTCGACGACTGTCGCCGCGTCCGAAGGGCCGATCGACGCCACCCTTCCCGACGACGCGCTTTCGGCGGACAACTCCGCGACTCTCTTTCCCCCGGAAGTTCCTTCCGTCGCCGCCGCAGTCCGCTTCCGCAACAAGCCGCGCACCGACATCATTCGCCGCGCGCTTGACGCAACTGGATTTGTCACCAACTATGTCTCGGTCACAGAGGCGGATATCGTCTTCACCGACTCCGACTTCACGCCGTCGCCTCGGCAGTATCTCGTTCGTTTCCACGAGTCTTCCGCAGCGCGGACGAGCGGCCCCGTTTGGACAGACCCAGCAGAACCGCTCCTCGACGGCGTGGCTCTCGACGGCGATCCGTATGCACTCACGTCCGACACGCTACCTGGAGTGCCGATTGCGTTTCTCGGCACATCCCCGCTCGTCTCGACCACCTCTAACGAATGCCATGTCGGATTCTCCAATCCAACCCTTCCTTTCTTTCGCTCGCCGGCTTTCCCCGCTTTCGTCCAGAATGCGCTCACTGCGGCGGACAGGCGCATGCGTGAGATGCAGCCGAAGGAGAGGGAGAGGTCAGCAGGGCTTCTCGACACAGACGAAAGCGACCTCACGAAATGCGCGTCCGTCAAGCTCGGCTCAAGCGCGAGCGCACCGGAGGACGCGAGGCGAAACAAGTCTGTCGCCTGGATACCAGCCCTTCTCGCCATCCTCGCGCTTCTTCTGCACTTCCGCTTCGCCCGCTCGAAGACGGCAATCGCCGTCGCCGTGCTTGCGGCCATCGCGCTTTTAAGACCGGTCTTCCCGAAAGCCGATCACGCAGGACGGCTCGTCGTAGTCGCGGACCGTTCGCGGTCGATGACTGACAACGCCCTCGCAGAGCAGGAGCGGATCATCCGCGGCATTTCCGCCGCGCGCCCCGCCAACGCGGAGCTCGCAGTCGTCGCATTCGGCAAGAACGCCGTCATCGAGACTCAGCCAGGAAGCGAGGGATTTTCAGAGTTCATCCAGGATGTCGACCGAGACGGATCGAATGTGCGCGAGGCAATCGAGAAGTCCGCGGCATTCGTCGAGGAAGGAACACCAGCAAAGATGCTCGTCCTGTCGGACGGCCTTTTCACTGCGCCAGCAGAGCCCTCTTCTACGGCAGTCGACACGTTCCTCCAGTCGAGGCCCTTTGCGCACGACCTCTTCGTTGCAAGCGTCGACGCACCGGCGTCCGTCGCTCCAAACGCCCCTGTGCCGATAACTGCGTGGGCGAGCGCAACCGAAACGACGACAAACTCGTATGCGCTTCTCCGCGGAACAAATGTAATCGCGCGCGGCACCAAGGTCTTCAGGCCGGGCCTCACCCCGCTCGTCTTCCGCGACTTCGCGGGGCGTGCTGGAATCAGGAGATACTCCCTTGAAATCTCGCCAGCGAAGGACGACCCGTGCCACGGCAACAACAGCGCGGCTCTACTCGTGAAAGTGGAGGGCAGGCGTCCGCTCCTATACCTCACGGACGAGCCAGAGGCCTCTGCCGCCGATACGATCAGGCGCGGCGGCGTTCCGGTTGAAGTGCGAGAGGCAAAATCGTTCCGCGGCGGACTTGCCGCGCTCGAGGACTACGGCGGAGTGCTTCTCGACAACGTGCCGGCGAAGGACTTCCAGCCGCACTTCCTGCGCGAGCTCGCCTCGTATGCGACAGATCTCGGGCGCGGAGTCGCGCTTGCCGGAGGCGAGAGGTCGTTCGGACCGGGCGGGTGGTACAAGACGGCAGTCGAGGACATACTGCCTGTCTCGCTCGAACTGAGGCAGGAACACCGCAAGTTCTCGATCGCACTTGCAATCGTGATGGACAGGTCAGGGTCGATGATGGCCGGCGCGGGAGGCGGGCGCACGAAGATGGACATGGCGAACCTCGGTGCCGCAGGCGCCATGGATATGCTGACCTCGCTCGACGAAATCGCCGTGATTGCCGTCGACTCGCAGCCGCACATAATTCTCGCGATGCAGTATGCCGACGAGGCGCAGTCGCGCAGAAACGACATACTCGGCATCCGCTCGATGGGCGGCGGCATCTTCGTCGAGGAGGGAATCACCGCGGGGCTGAGGGAGCTCTCCCGCGCCTCGGCCGAGACGAAGCACCTGATCCTCTTTGCCGACGCAGCAGACGCCGAGGAGCCGGGGAACTTCCGCTCCTATCTCGCCAAGGCGACGGCGGCGGGCATTACGGTGAGCGTAATAGGACTTGGAACGGAATCGGACTGCGACGCAAAGCTCCTAAAGGAAATCGCCGAAGCCGGCAACGGAACATGCCAGTTCGAATCCAACGCGAAGGAAATTCCACGGCTCTTCATGCAGGACACCTATCTTGTCGCGAAGACGGCGATGTGCACGAACTTGACGCCGATAAAGACGACGTCTTCCCTGCGGCAGCTCTCCGATGTCCTTCCCGCTGAGCTTACGTCCATCGGTGGATACAACCTAACGTACATACGCGATGACGCCGAGACTGCGATCTTCACCGAGGACGAAGAGCACGCGCCTGTCCTCGCGTTCCGCCGCGCCGGTGCAGGACGAACCCTCGCATTCACCGGCGAGATGGCTGGAAAGCACGCAGCGCCACTTATGACCTCGAAGGACGGCGCGGAGATTGCGACGGCCATCGCGCGGTGGACGCTCGGCGACAGCGAGACGGAACAGTCTGGCTTCCACTTCGAGCGACGCGTCGAAGCGGGCGGCGTCCGCATCACGGCCGTCGCGGACGAGGCAAATCCGCTGACCGCCGTGCCCAACTCCGGACTTAGGCTCGTTACCCTTCTCGACCGTGGCAACGACGGAGTCACTCGCGTCGAGGACGCGCTCAGGTGGGAATCGTCAGACACGCTCTCGGCGTTCGTTCCGCTTTACGGAAACGAAACTGCGTTCCCCATAGTGACACTGCCAGACGGAAAAACAGTCGCGCTCGCTCCAGCGTGCCTTCCCCATCCGGCAGAGTTCCACAGGCATCCCGATCCTGCGGCGGGCGAACGCGCAATGAGACGGCTTTCGGAGCGCACAAAGGGGCGTGTGCGCACGGCCTTCGACGACATCTGGGACGATCTTCCGGCTGTTCGCACGACCGTTCCCCTCGCGCCGTGGATATATACTATCGCCGCCTTTGTGTTCCTTGCATCCGTGTTCGTCCGACGTCTCGGGCTATCTGGCACTTGGCACTTCAGGCTTCCACGGCGAACGCGCAAAGCGCAGCCGAGTCGCCGCGCCGCCACGAGTCACCCCTCTAATGCCAAACCCGCAAAAGCACCGACTGTCAACGCGACGGCAGCAGCCCTCGCGCGAGTTAAGCGTGGGCGCAAGTAAGCGATTTGGGGAGCGCGCCTAAAGCACTTCCATTGCAAAGGCGATTACAGGCGGCATAGTGAGGATGCTGAGGAGCGTCGTGCCGCTGACGAGCCCCACTGAAAGGTCAACATCCCGCTCGAACTTCGATGCAAACATCGACACCATCGCCGCGACAGGCGCCGAAGCCGCCGTCACAAGCGCGAGCATCATCTCGCGGGGGAAGTGCGAGCGCAGCGGATACAACAGCGCGAGAAGCGCAAGCGGAAAGACGACAAGGCGGACGGCCGCAGCGAGATAGGCGCTCGGCATGCGCACGACGCGGCGGAAGTCCGCACCCGCGAGATAGAAGCCGATGACAAGCATGGCAAGCGGAGTGTTGAGTCCAGCGAGAAGACTTATCGGCGTCTTGAGGATGGCGGGAAGCGAAACGGAAGCGAAGAAGAGCGGCAATCCTATTGCAATGCCGACAGTGCCGGGGTTTACGAGCATCGGCCGGAGCGAACGCCACCTCTCCTTGCTGAGTTGGAGTCTTGAGTTGGAGAGTGGAACTTGACCTCTCATTTCATACAATCCCCAGCTCCACATGAAGAAGTTGAAGACGACTACATAGACGATTCCGTAGAAGACACCTTCCGCGCCGAGGATCGCCTGCTCGAGCGGAATCCCCATGAAGCCCGCATTCGAGAACACCATCGCAAGGCGCAGGACTGGGCGCGATTTGTCGTCGCCACGCGAAAAGAGGCGGGCGAGTAGGATAACGGCGAAATGCGCGAAAGAGGCGATTGCGAACGCCCAGAAAAAGCCGTGCATCATCGACGAGTCGAAAGGACGCTGGAAAGAGTCGACGATGAGCGATGGCGTGACGACGAGAAGAAGGACGTTCACTATCCCCTTCACGGACGCCTCGTCGACAAGGCGAACGCGGCGGCAGACCGCCCCAACCGCCATAAGGGCGAAGAGCACGCCGACCTGCGCCGCGACTGTAGCCAAATTCTGCATTCCGCGTATTATACCATTTTGATATAATACCGCGCGATGACCAGACAAAGCAAAATCACACTGATCCTAGGCGCAGCAGTAGTCGCGCTGCTCGCCATTCTTGCCTCATGCGTAAAATACTGACAAGCTTCATGGGCGTGCCGATCACGCTGCTCGTAGTCGCCGTCCTCGCGGCCGGCGGGCTCTTCGCCTTTCTCGCGTGGCGCGACAGGCAGGCCATCTCCTTCGCCTCTTCCATAGTGAGCGAAAACTCACCGATCGCTGAACTTGCAACGCGCAAGATCGTCTGGAAGGTCGTGCATATCGGCTCAACCGTCTCGTCGGACACGGTGCGCGAGACAGTCTACACCATCAAGGCGGGCTATGATCTCTCGCAAGCCGAGACGCCGATCGTCGACAAAGACGCGAAGACCGTGACGCTGACGCTCCCTCCGCCGAAGATTATTTCCATAGACCATTTCCTCCAGCGCGAGTCCTTCGAGAGAAAGACGCTCGTAGAACGCGTTTTCGGGGAGAACCGCGAGGACGGGAAGGCCGACCGCGAGGACATCGTCCAGCTTGCTGCGGACTGCGACAAGTTCGCGCTTCTCTCGGCAAAAAACCTGCGCGAGTCCGTAGTCGCGCTGATCGCAGACCGCCTCCGCGACACATGCGACTACGAACTCGTCGTTCAAGCCGGGCTCGACATCCCAGCGAAAGTCATGTTCAACGCCTACTTCGAGGAAAAAGGAGTCGACTTCCGGCTGCCATGAAGAGAACCGTTCCCCCTCTCGCCTTCGAACGCGACTACAGACCCGTAAAGCTCGCCATCATAGGAGGTGGCGCGGCGGGAATGTTCGCCGCGGCGGTCGCCGCCGAGCGACACATCCCCTGCGTCGTAATCGAGCGCAAGGCACGACTCGGCTCCAAGGTGCTGATGACGGCGAACGGCCGCTGCAACTTCGCAAAGGACATTTCCCCCGACCAGTTCCTCCGCGACCTGGGCGAAGGGTCGTGCGCAGAGTTCGTTGCTGAGGCTGTGCGCGAATGCCCTCCGCGGCAGATTTGCCGCGGGTTCCAGTCGCTCGGCGTAAGGACAAAGCGCATGACCGACGGACGGCTTTTCCCCGCCGACGAAAAAGCGACGACGATAGTCCATGCGTTCGGTGACTTGCTGCGCGACGAAGAAGTTCCGATTCTCTCGAACTGCGCGGTCACGGCGATCAAACCGCTCAAGAACGGCTTCCTCGTCTCGACAAAGAACTTCACGCTATGGGCGGAGAATGTGCTTATCGCAACAGGCGGCGTGAGCTACCCGAAGACCGGCTCCGTCGGCGACGGGCAGAATTTCGCAAAATCTCTCGGACACTCGATTGTTCCGTATCGCCCAGGGCTTATCGGGCTCGAGACGCGCGACCCGAGGGTTACGCGTCTCGCAGGACGCCGTTTCGAGGACGGCGCGACGAAGGTACTCGACGCAGCTGGCAAGGCGATCTTCGAGTACCGCGGCGAAATCGGCTGCGAGTCGTTCGGGCTCTCGGGCGCTGCGATCTACAACGCACAGCGCTTTATCGAAAACCTAAAACGGGGAACGGGTATCGGGTATCGGGGAACGGAAGTTGCGGTTGAAGCGTCGTTCAACGGGATGACGGTGCGCGTGGAGAAAATCAATCCGAGGCCGCTTAAAGAAGCCATCGTGACGCTTGGCGGCGTTGACACGAGGGAGATTGACCCGCACACAATGCAGTCGAAGATCGTGCCTGGACTTTACTTCGCCGGAGAAGTCATAGACATCGACGGCCCGACCGGTGGCTACAACTTGACTCTCGCCTTCGCAACGGCGCGCAAGGCAGTCGCAAGCATCGCAAAAAGGGAGAAGACGCCATGAACCGCACAACCTTCGAAGTCGGAACCTTTGAGGTAAACTGCTCCATCTTGAGCGAAAACGGAAAGGCGATTGTCGTAGACCCGGGAGCCGATGCGACGCACATACGCGCAGAGTTAAAGAAACAGGAACTCGACCTCGCGGCAGTCCTTCTCACTCACGCGCACTTCGATCACATCTGCGCGATTCCGGAACTCCAGCGGGCATATCCCGATCTCCCCGTCTTCATCAGCGACGCAGACGCGAAGATCGTCTCCCACCCCTTCAACCAGTTTCCACCCGACTACCCACCAATATCTGACATCAGCTTCTACAGAAGGGTCAGACCCTTCTGTAGAAGCTTGGCAGAAGATCTTCAGGCGTTTGTTGCCGAACTTGGCTGGACAACGATGGTCGAAGTGATAGACACTCCCGGCCACACGCCAGGTGGAGTCTGCTATCTCTTCAAGACGGGCGACGGCAAGCCAGACACCCTCTTCTCCGGCGACACGCTCTTCTGCTGTTCCGTCGGGCGCACCGACTTCCCCGGTGGCGACATGGCGACGCTTCAGGAATCACTTGAAAAGCTTAAAGTCCTTCCCAAGGACACGGTAGTAGTTCCCGGTCACGGAATCGAGACGACAATCGCCCGCGAACTTGCGTCAAATCCCTTTCTGCAGTAGGCGAACCACTCCTTGCCGAATTTAGCATAGGAGCCATTAAAGTCATCTGAACCAACGCTCCGAATCGTCAGAAAATGCGCTCTGCGGAGAGCCTGGCATTGGCCGCCGGACTGTCGGCGAAGACCGCCTTTGCCGCATCCCACTTAAGCGTGCGTCCTGCATCGAACAACGCTGCGACGCCCGTCAGCGAGCACTGCGTCATCATGCCGGCGTAGGCAAAGTCGGATCCGGGCTTCGGACCGCCCTTCACAGCCGCGACAAATTCGTTGAACGGCTTCTCGTCGGGGCTATTTCCCTTGTTGCGCGGATATCGCTCCTTCGGGCACCCGCCGTCGGCCCGCAGCTTCTCGAGCGTAGTGTCGGGCAGCATTCGCAGGTAGTTCGCGCCGTGGTGCCCGTACTCGATAACGCCCTTGGTGCCATAGACGAACGCGCCGTTCGCCATTCCGTCGCGGCACTTTTTCGCTACTTCGTGCGTCATCGTCGGCGCGAAGAGCTCCGGCGCGTCGCGAAAGAGCTCCGGTTTCGGCACGTCCTTGCAGGCAATGCCGTCGAACCAGACGAGACGGAACGGTCTACCGTCGCGAGTCTTGTACTCAAACGTTGTCTTCACGCCCTTCGGGAAAGTTAGGCCATGCTTCTCCGCGCGCCAGTCGCCGTAAATGTCGGCGCGAACCGATTCAGGCATGCCGAGCCCCAGCGTCCAGAAGAGCGGATCCATAAGGTGACAGCTCCAGTCGCCGAGCGTGTTTGTGCCGTACATCGTCCAGAACCGCCATACACCAGGGAGGAACTTTGGACAGTACGGACGGTGTGGTACAGGTCCCTGCCACTCCTCCCAGTCGAGCCCCTCAGGCACGGGCCACTGTTTGTTGAGCTCTCCCAGTTCATCCATAAACGAATAGACCGCAGGGCACCAGATGTGCGCCTCGGTTACATCGCCTATCAAGCCGGCCTCCACCCATTCGCGGAAGTCGCGGATCGTGTCGTAGGCATGGCCCTGGTTCATCGCCTGCGTGACGAGCTCCGGATGGCGCTTCGCGGCCGCGAGCATGCCGTCCATTTCGCGGACCGTCTGCGCGAGCGGCTTTTCGCACATCACGTGCTTGCCGCGGTCGAGGCAGTCAATCGCCATGTGCGCATGCCAGTGGTCAGGCACCGCTATGAGAACGGCGTCTGCGTCCTTCCAATGCTTGTCGAGCATTGCGCGGTAGTTGCCGTAGAACGGAATCCCGTCGTGCGCCTTGCGCATCTCGGCGCTGCGCTTTGCGTCTACGTCGCAGAGCGCAAGGAACCGGACGCCTGCCTTCTCCAGTCCGCGGATGTCGCTCACGGCCCGACCGCCCGCGCCGATCGAAAGCATTGTCACCATCTCGCTCGGCGGAACCATCCCCGAACCTGCGACAACATACCTCGGGACAATCGAAAACAGCGCCGCGCCACCAGATGTCCTCAGAAAACCGCGTCTTGACATTTTCACTGTCATTGGAGTTCCCTTCTCGTTAGTCGCTATATGTCGTATATGTCTTGAATTCTTCTGTCAGTTATCTTGAATAGATATGTGACTGATTGTCGAGTAGTATAGCAAATCCACAACGTAGCAGCAATTCCATCCGCGACCCTTTCAACGACAAAACACAACCTTGTGGACAATGATTATTGTCCTAGTCCAAAAAAACCTGTATAATGTATCTTAGTAAAATCAAATTAAGCCATGAAGAAGGCATTTGGAATTATCGCCATCGTTGCGGCTCTAGCCGTCGCGCCAATCGCCGCGATTGGGCGCACAAAGCCAAACATCGTGTTTATCCTGACCGACGACCTCGGCTTTGGCGACGTCGGCTTCACTTGCAACGAACGAACAAATGTCCTCGCGCGGCTTCGCACTCCGTGCCTCGACCGTCTTGCAAGCGAAGGCGTGGTCCTTACGGCGCACTACGCTGCCGCGCCAGTCTCGGCGCCAAGTCGCGCGTCGCTGATCACTGGCCGCGTTCAGGGGAGTTGCTCCCTTCGCGACAACTGCTTCGACAGGGCGTTTTCCGAGACGAACACTCTCGCTTCCGTCCTTCACGGCGCGGGCTACGCGACATGGGCCGTCGGAAAGTGGGGCGTTGCTGGCGGCGGCGAATCGGGAGAGCCGGTGTCCTCGCATCCGCTCGACCGCGGCTTCGACTACTTCTATGGCTTCCTTGACCACATGGCGGGGCACACGTATTACCACTATGAGGGGCACATACGCAAGGCGTTCATGGGCATAACGGAGAACCGAACGAACGCAACCGATTCCGCAAAAGGCATCTACTCGACCGACCTCTTCGTCGCAAAGGCAAAACAACTTGTCGCCCGCCACGCGGCCGAAAACGGCGACACTCCGTTCTTCCTATACCTCGCCATGAATACGATCCACGGTTCTGGGCAGAGCGACGACACGCTTAAGACAAAGCATCCACTCCATATCCCAGGACGGCCATATCCCGCCGAGGGCGTAAAGTGGCCGCTTGAACCAGAACCGTTTGCGGCGCGCAACACGTGGATCGACCCCGCCTACCGCGGCCTCCCCGAAAACGCCGCGCGCTACGCGACTGCGATCACGCGTCTCGACAATGCGCTCGCTGACTTCATTGGCGAACTTAAGCGCCTCAGGCTCGACAACGACACGTTGATCGTCTTTACATCAGACAACGGACCTGCCGACGAATACGGCGCAGACCCGCGCTTCTTTGGCTCGAACGGGCCGTTCGACGGACTTAAGCGCGACGTATTTGAGGGCGGGATGCGCGTCCCCACTTTCGTCCGCTGGCCGGCGCGTATATCTGGCGGACGGAAAGACGATGCACCCTCGCAGTTCCACGACTGGATGGCGACGCTTGCGGATGTCGCAGGTACTGAAGCGCCGAAGGAGTCGGAGGGCGTTTCGCTCTTCCCTCGCTGGGACAGATTGAGAAATGCGAAAATCTTCAAGCCCTCGCTCGTCTATTCGCAGTACGAGTTTCCGTGGGGTGGCGGTACCGAGGCATTCCGCGAGTTCGAGTCAAGGAAGGCGCCTGTGCGCGGACTCCAGCAGATGCTGAGAGTCGGCGACTATGTGGCGCTGCGGACAAAGATACGCGAGGGCGGCGCAAAAGTCCGACTCTACAACGTAGTGGAAGATCCATTTCAGAAGAACGACCTCTCCGGACTCGCGGAACAACAGGAACGGCTCCGCGACATGGAGCGCATACTCGAGGAACGACTTCGCAAATGACGCCCTTCTCCCTTCTTGTGAAGCCAGTCGGCGCAAGGTGCAACCTCGCGTGCGACTACTGCTTCTACCTGGGCAAGGCGTCGCTCTATCCAAACGGCCCTACGAAGATGTCGGACGCCGTGCTGGAGCGAATGATCGAGAGCTACCTTTCGCTTCCTTTCGACTCTTTCTCAATTGCTTTTCAGGGTGGCGAGCCGATGCTCGCAGGGCTCGACTTCTTTCGCCGCGCAAACGACTTCGCAAAGAGAGTCCTTCCCGACGGACTGCGACTATCGCTTTCGATTCAAACAAACGCGACTCTTGTGACGCGCGAAGCGGCAAAGTTTTTCGCGGACGAAGGATGGCTCGTCGGCGCAAGCGTCGATGGCCCGGCGACAATCCACGACGCGCACCGCACGACGCCGGACGGCCGCGGCACACACGCAGAAGTGCTACGCGGAATAGACGCGCTTAGGGAAGCGGGCTGCGACTACAATGTACTGACGCTCGTGACAAAGTCCAACGTCAACGAGCCGAAGAAAATCTACAGGTATGTTCGCGACGAGCTTGGCGGGAAGTGGCAGCAGTACACCGACCACCTTGAAAGCATTTCAATAAAACAGTGGGACAAATTTCTCTGCGGCGTTCTCGACGCGTGGCTAGAGGACGGCGACATGGGGCGCGTTTCTGTTCGCAACATCGACGCGGCGCTTTCGTATGCAACGTTCGGGCGCGCGGAGCAATGCCTCTTCGCGGGTCGCTGCGACGGACATGTCGTAGTCGAGCGAAATGGCGACGTCTATCCCTGCGACTTTTTCGTGACAAAGGAGACGCTTCTCGGAAACATCATGGATTGCGACTGGAGCGAGCTTCGCGAAAGTCGTATCGCGCAGGAGTTCGCGCCGAAGAAATGCGTCCGCCATCTCTCCAAGATCGACCGGATGGAATTCTACGACCGCATCTCCGACCTCGCCGCGGCGGGAATGTGACTTACCAGAGGCCGAGGCGGAGGAAGGGAAGGATGCGCTTCTCGAGCGTAGTGTCGAGATCGAAGAGCGCGTTGCCAGCGAAACCGCGGCGGCGCGTCATGTTCACCTGGTCGATCACTTCGCGCGCGCCAAGACGCGACTCGTTCGCAGTGACGCCTATGCCGACAATCGTCCTCTGCGCGTGCGAGCGCGTGTCGGACTGAAGCGCCAGCAGACTCTGGAAAGCGGCCGGCGACTCGGTGTAGTCCATCGGAACTACATAGTCGACGAGATTCGCGTTCAGCCACCCCTTCCAGTCCTGGCCTACCGAGCCAATGCACTGCGGATGCTTTCCATATACAGCCGTCGTCAGCCACTTCGGGCGCTTCACGTGCCTGCGCGCATCCGCGACAAAGCGCGTGACGACATCTGCCGCGTTCTTCGGCTTCACCGCCGAATCGCCCCATCTGACGAAGTCGAGATGTATGCCGTCGACGGCATACCGCCGCTGTATCTCGTCGATTGATGCGAGAATCCTCGCGCGGACGAGCGCGTTCGCGGGATCGAGATATTCGGTCGTCTTTCCGTTCGTCGCCTTGAGCCGCCAGCCGTTGCGGTCGAACGCCGCCATCGTCTCGGGCGAAGCACGTGTTGCCGTGAAGCAGAGAATCCACGCATGGACTCGTATGCCCGCCCCTCGTGCGGCGGCGAGACACGCCGCGAGCTGGTCGCCTTCCTCGCGGAAAGTCTTCGAGCGCGGCAGGACATCTGACCCATAGTGCGCGAATCCCGCGCCAGCGACATTTACGAAAAGATCGGTGACATGGCTCTCGCGGAGAAGCTTCATTGTCTTCGGCCAGTTCCCCGGATATAGCCCGCAGCCCGAATGGTCCCACACCGCGTGTATCTCACCGCGGCTCGGCTTCTGCTTCGCGGCGTATGCACGAAGGTTCTTGAACTCCGCGTCCGCCTTCGCCGCTGCGCGCGCGGGACTCCACTGCGAAGAGTCGACGGAACCGACGAGCGACGCGCAAAGCCGCGCTTTCAGGTTTTCGTCGCCGTCCGCGAGAAGGACATGCGTCATCCACCAACCGTAGGGCGACGATATCCATGCCGCGTCACCAGTTGACTTTCCGTTCCTGTCGACCCATGTAGCCATCACCTGCGACTTGCCTTTTATCGGGACGGCCCGCTGCAGGACGGATGAAGTCTGGAGAATCGCGGTCGGCGCTCCCGGCGGCGCGACGCCTGTGAAACTCATTCGGCTCCACTGGCCGGGATAGGAAGCCGCCTTGTAGCCCGCGGGACGAACGCCCATCAACTCTCCAAGCTGCGGCGAGGCGGAATAGAAGACGACGAGCTTTCCGCCCCTGTCGCGGAAACTGCGGAGCGTCTTGATCTCGTCGGCGGTCGGCGACTCGAAGCCGACAAGAAAGGCGACTTTCTCATTCGCGAGCTTCGTGCGCATCTCGGAGGGTTTCACGACTTCGGCGGCGATATCCTGGTCCTTGAGCCACCTGCCAACATGGTTGGCGAGCGAGGTATAGTAGCCAGGTTCGTGCGCAACTATCGCGACGGAGAGAAAAAGTGACGCAATCATCGCAGCAAGTCTGGCCTTTCCTTTTCGGTGAGACGGCGGGCCTCTGACTTTCGCCACGCCTCGATCTTCGAGTGGTCGCCGGAGAGAAGCACTTCCGGCACCTTCATGCCGCGAAACTCCGGCGGCTTGGTGTACTGCGGGGCCTCGAGAAGCCCGTCGCGCCCAAAGCTCTCTGACGAGGTCGCGGCAGGTCCGCCCCCAAGAACGCCGGGGAGAAGACGGACGATCGAGTCTACCATCGCGGCCGCGGCAAGTTCGCCGCCGGTCATCACGAAGTCACCGACGGAGAACGCGTCGGTCGCGAGAGTGTCGATGCGCGCGTCAAAGCCCTCGTAGTGGCCGCACATGAAGACGACGTGGCTTTCGCGCGACAGTTCCTCGGCATCGCGCTGGGTGAACTTGCGGCCAGCGGGGGACGTCATGACGACGCGCGTTCCGCATTCATATCTCCCCGTGCGGGCGCCTCGGAGATGCGCCCCTGCCGATTCGCCGACGCGCGACTCAACCGCCGCGAACCACGGGCCGCACTTCATCAGCATCCCGGGGCCGCCACCGTACGGGCTGTCGTCGACTTTGCGCCAGCGCCCCTCGCCGAAATCGCGCAGATCTACGATGTTCACCTCGCACGCGCCCTTCGCGACGGCGCGCGCTACGATGGATTCCGTTAGGAACCCCGCGAACATCTTCGGCTGGACGCTTATGACATCGATCTTCAACATCGCCTGTATTATAGCAAAAAAGAAGGCCGGACGGCCTTCTTCGTTGCCAATGCCACTTCTGCCTTTCCCCGCTCGCAACCGATTACTAAACCATTTCCCAACCCCGATATGGACGGAATCAACCGCCACCCAACCACGATCCAACCATCCCTCGTGTCGAATCCGAGAG
>JAFQYM010000034.1 GCA_017406465.1 Kiritimatiellia bacterium
CTCTCGGATTCGACACGAGGGATGGTTGGATCGTGGTTGGGTGGCGGTTGATTCCGTCCATATCGGGGTTGGGAAATGGTTTAGTAATCGGTTGCGAGCGGGGAAAGGCAGAAGTGGCATTGGCAACGAAGAAGGCCGTCCCGAGAGGGGCGGCCTTGCTTCATGTCCATCCACCGGTCGGCTTCAAGCCGAAACGCCTTACTTCTTGACGAGCTTGCGGACGGCCTTGTGCGAGCAGTAGGTGCGCTCGTTGTAGAGCTTGGCACGGCGGGCGGTGCCCTTCTTCACGACCTTGATCGCCTGGATCCAGGGGCTGTTGAAGGGGAAGCGCTTCTCGACGCGGACGCCCATCGTATCACGGCTGACGACAAAGTTGCCGGAGATGGTGCCACGGCCGTTGTCGACCGAGAACACCTTGCCCTCGAAGTCCTGGACGCGGAACTTGTCGCCTTCCTTGATCTTGATGGAGACGCGGATGATGTCGCCGGTGCGGAACTCGGGGAACTTCTTCTCCGCAAGCTTCGCGGTCTGCTCGGCGTTGATCTTGTCTATAAGCTTGATACCCATGGCTTAGGCCTCCTTCTTCGCTTCGACCTTCTTGGCCGGAGTCGCGTGGTGCGGCTTCAGGCTGGGGTTCTTCGCGCGACGGATGAGCGAGGCGACCGTAGTCGAGGGCTGGGCGCCCTTCGAGAGCCAGTACTCGACGCGCGGGAGGTCGAGCTTGAAGTTCTCGTCCTTGATCTGGGTGTCGTACCACCCGAGGATCTCGAGGAACTTGCCGTCACGGGGCGAACGGGAGTCCGCCGCTACGATACGATAGGTCGCGTGGTTGGTGCAACCGGTGCGACGCATTCTGATCTTTACCATTTTTTCTTCCTTTTGGTGAATGAACGGCGCGTAGTATACCAAACGGCGCTCAGGAATGCAAGGGGAAATCAGATAAACGAAAATCAGGTGCGTGGGGGATAGTCGAAAGGTCAAAACGCGGCAAAAGCGCCGCGAGCGAGATCTCCTCGCCCTCTTCCGCCCAGCCGCAGCTCGCCGCAAGCCGCCCTATGACTTGCTCGGGGCGAACCCCCACCGCTCGGTACGCGGCAATGCGCGTGTCGCCATGGCGTTTCGCGAGCCGCTTGCCGTCAGGGCCTACGACGAGCGGCACATGGCAGTAGGAAATCTCGCGCTCCGCGCCAAGCGCGCGAGTGACGAGAATTTGCGCGGGCGTCGCCGCAAGCAGATCGTCGCCCCGAACGACCTCAGTAATGCCCATCGCGATGTCGTCCACCGCGCAGGCAAGCGTATAGCCCGCGCCAAATTCGTCGCGCGCAAGCGGGAAGTCGCCAAGCGTCGCGGAGACATCCTGCTCGAAGCGCCCCACAAAGACATCGTCGAACGCAACGCGCGAGCCATCGGCGACGCGGAACCGCCAACAGGGAATGCGAGGAGTGGAGGAGTGGGGGAGTGGAGGTGTGGAGGAGTTGAGATAGGAGTACGCCTCGCGCCAGGAGGCGAAACGGCCACGGCAGGTGCCGGGATAGAAAAGCTGCTCGCCCGCGTGAGGCGCGGACTGCGCGGCCTCGACATCGCGGCGAGAGCAGACACACGGATACGCGAGACCGCGAGAGACGAGCGAAGAAAGCGCGTCGCGATAAAGGTCTTTCCTCTCGGATTGCACGTATTCTTCGTCCCAGTCGAAGCCAAGCCATTGGAGATCTCGAACTGCGTCAGCCGCCGCGCCTGGCTTGTCCTTCGGATGGTCGAGATCTTCCATGCGGAAGACCATCTTGCCGCCAAGAGACCGCGTACGCAGCCAGGCAATCAAGAATGTCCTCGCGTTTCCGAGGTGCAGCGCCCCTGTCGGACTCGGCGCAAGACGGCCGACGTACTTCATTGCTCTTTCCAGTACTTGGCCCATTCGCTGACGAAGAGCTTCATGTTGTCCTCGGTCTTGAACGCAGCCGCAGTCGCCTTCCGCATGTCCTTCGTCTTGATTAGCGCGTCCACGTAGTCGCGCTTCACGTCCTTGAACGGCTCAAAGCGGACCTCGGGCGCGCCTTTTTCGAGAAAGACGGCAATCGTCAGAGCAAGGCGATACTTCAATTTCCGCTCTAGATCAGTACCTGAATAGAATTCGTCGTAGTCCATCGCCATAAGCGAAGGCAGCTGCTCTGCGAATGTCACAAGGTCCGCGGAGTCGACGAAATCAGGGCCGTCCGGCCCCTTCTCAAAATACTGCGCATAGCCCTCGTTCAACCACGGCGACGTCGGAATCATCGAAGTCGCGTAGGAGAGATACTGGTGGAACGCCTCGTGACGGATCGTCTCGAGAAGCTTCTCCGATCCGTCTGGCGGGAGATACGCGACAAGCTCTCGCCGCTTCGGGCTCCAATACGCCGCGCTCCATTCCATATCGCCGTGGTCGTTTGCCTCGAGCGCGTCAAGATATTCCCCGCGCGACGCAAAGATGCGCGCGACGCAGAGGACGTTAGAGCCGTCGATTGGCGAAGGCACTGTCGCGGCGTATGCGGCGCGCATGCGCTTCAGGTCGTTCGTGACCGAGACGGTGAAGGAATGGGCGCTGCCTATGTCGTCGAGGACAGTGAACTCGTCGCCGTCAGTAACGCGCCAAGTGTCGTAAAGCGCGACCGAGTGCCGCGCGTCGGCACGAAGGAGCTCTCTCTCCCCGGGCAGCGGTGACTTTTTCGCGCGGCGCGAATCGCCCTTCCCCGACGCGGCGCTTGACTCGCGGCGCTCGTCGAGGGTCACGCGCTCCTTGGCGAGAAATTCGTCCTCAAACGTCTTCAGCCGCTCCGCGAAATCATCACCGACGGCAAGGGTCCATGCGGCAAACGCCCAGCGATCCGACTTCTCGGGCAAGTACGCGCACACGATTGCAGACTCGTTGGTGCCATGGTAGTAGCGCACGTCCTTGTAGCCGCGCGGCGTCTGATGCGGGCGGGAGAACTCCTCCGTCGGGGGAACTGGCGAAAGCATGTCGACCGCAGAAAAGAGCGCGTCGAAGTCCTTCTTGCCAATCGGCACCGTGCCGGACACATAGTCCGAGCGCGTCACGGGCCTTTCCTTCGCTATCGGCGGAACGGCCTCGGCAAGTGTCGCCAAAAGGAATTCGCGTCCATCGTCGTCGCGCCACGAGCCGTCGACAGTGCGCGTTATCCAAAGGTCGGTCTTGTCGAAACGGTCCTCAAGGCGATAGACGCCCTTCTCCTTCACGAGATACGCCTGCGCCCGCGGCATCTCCATCGGAGATGGGTTCGTAAAGAATAAGCTCGCGGCGAGGAGTATCATGCAGGGATTCAGCGGCTCTTTGCGAACGCGTCTATCGCGAAGTCGATGTCCTCAGCCGTATGCGCGGCGGACATCTGCGTCCTGATCCTCGCCTTGCCCATCGGCACGACTGGATAGAAGAACGCGGTCGCATAGACGCCATTCTTGTAGAGGTTCTCGCTCATCTTGACGGCGACGACCGCGTCTCCGAGCATTACGGGGACGATCGGGTGGTGGCCCGGAACGAGATCGAAGCCGAGCTTCGCCATCCCCTCGCGAAAGCGCTTCGCGTTGGCGTTGAGCTGCGCCCTGAGCTCGGGCCTGGTCTTCACGAGCTCTATCGCCTTGATAGACGCTGCCGCGACAGGCGGCGGGACGGCGTTCGAGAAGAGATACGGCCTCGCCTTCTGACGAAGGATGTCGACGATCTCCTGCCTGGCCGCGACATAGCCGCCCGACGCACCGCCGAGCGCCTTGCCGAATGTGCCGGTGATGATGTCGACGCGACCCGTGACACCGCAGTCCTCGACGGAGCCAGCACCAGTCTCGCCAAGGACGCCGACAGCGTGAGAGTCGTCGACCATGACAAGCGCCTCGTACTTGTCAGCGAGGCCGCAAATCTCCTTGAGAGGCGCAATGATGCCATCCATCGAGAAGACGCCGTCGGTGACGATGAGCTTGAAGCGAGCTCCCGCCTCAGCCGCGGCCTGCAGCTGCTTTTCGAGGTCGGCCATGTCGCCGTTTGCATAGCGGAAGCGTTTCGCCTTGCAAAGCCGGACGCCGTCGATGATCGACGCGTGGTTGAGGGCGTCCGAGATTATCGCGTCGTCGGGCCCAAGAAGCGCCTCGAAGACGCCGCCGTTCGCGTCGAAGCACGAGCCGAAGAGAATGCAGTCGTCGGTCTTCGTGAAGTCAGCGACGACGCGCTCAAGCTGCTTGTGGAGCGAGTCCGTTCCGCAGATGAAGCGGACGGAGCCCATGCCGTAGCCGTACTTCGCGGTCGCCTCGCGCGACGCCTCGATTATCTCGGGGTGGTTCGCGAGCCCGAGGTAGTTGTTCGCGCACATGTTGAGAAGCTTCGTGCCGTTCTCGAGAAGGACGTTCGCGCCCTGGGGAGTCGCAATGATCTTCTCGTTCTTGTAGAGACTCTTTGCCTTGAGGTCGGCAATCGTCTCCTGAAGATATGCCTGGAACTTGCCGTACATTTTCGCCTTCCTTTCTTATTCCCAGTCGAGGATAACCTTGCCGGACTTGCCCGAGATCATCGCCTCGAAGCCCTTTTCGAAATCGGTGTACTTGAAGCGGTGCGTGATGACGGGCGATATGTCGAGGCCGCCCTGGATCATCGCGCCCATCTTGTACCAGGTCTCGAACATCTCGCGCCCGTAGATGCCCTTGATCTTGAGCCCCTTCCAGACGATGTGGTTCCAGTTGACCTTCGTGTCGGGCCCGTGGATGCCGAGAAGCGCGATCCTGCCGCCGGTGTTCATCGTCTCGATCATCTGGTGGAGGCATGGCGCGGCGCCGCTCATCTCGAGGCCGACGTCAAAGCCCTCGACCATGCCGAGTTCCTTCATCACGTCCTCGAGCTTCTCGTTCTTCGCGTTCACCGTGCGCGTCGCGCCGAGGCGCCGCGCGAGGTTGAGGCGATAGTCGTTTACGTCCACGACGACTACGTTGCGCGCGCCAACGTACTTCGAGATCCCTGCCGCCATGATGCCAATCGGGCCTGCGCCCGTGATCAGGACGTCTTCGCCAACCATGTTGAACGAAAGCGCGGTGTGCGTCGCATTGCCGAACGGGTCGAAGATCGAGTAGAGCTCGTCGTCGATCGACGGGTCGCAGTGCCAAACGTTCGTCTCGGGGATGCAAAGGTATTCCGCAAAAGCGCCGTCGCGGTTTACGCCGACGCCCTTCGTCTCGCGGCAGAGGTGGCGCTGGCCAGCGCGGCAGTTGCGGCAGTGGCCGCACACGATGTGGCCTTCGCCGCTCACGCGCTCGCCAACCTTGACGCTCTTTACGTTCGAGCCGACTTCGACGACTTCGCCGACGTATTCGTGGCCGATGGTGAGCGGCGGCTTGATTTCCTCCTGCGCCCAAGAGTTCCACTCGTAGATGTGGACGTCAGTTCCGCAGATGGCGGTCTTCTTGATCTTGATGAGGACGTCGTTTATGCCCATCTCGGGCATGGGCTTCTCGACCAGCTCGACGCCCTTCTTGGGCGCAACCTTTGCTATGGCTTTCATTTGTCGGCGGCTCCTAATGAGGTGTTTCGTTGTAGTATACCACATCGCGAGAACCTGCGGCAAGTGGCTACAGTGACGTGCTATGGCTGTTCTGTGTGTGTTTGCCTTCCAGTGTGCGGCTTTGTTTCGGGCAACCGTGCTCGCCTTGCGAGAGCGGCCGATTCCGGCGTCCTTCGCCCCACTCGGCGTATACATATACGCCGTCGGGGGCGAGTCCTGCCGTAATCGTCTCACTCTCGA
>JAFQYM010000035.1 GCA_017406465.1 Kiritimatiellia bacterium
CGTGGTCGTCTGCTTCGGTTTTCTCGCGTACATCGCCGCCTACTGCACTTCACTGCACTTCAACTGCACCACGCGACGCCCCCGACCGCGCGAGAGCGCGTCGGGAGAGGGGTGTCGCCGCAGTTCAGAAGAAAGTCGCGTGTTCTTTTGATGTTTACCTGACTCA
Organism: Kiritimatiellia bacterium; assembly: GCA_017406465.1. Lineage (GTDB taxonomy): Bacteria > Verrucomicrobiota > Kiritimatiellia > RFP12 > UBA1067 > UBA1067. Next base: position 167 of record JAFQYM010000035.1, read on the forward strand.
TTGACAAAAACTGATTGATTTTAGCTGTTTTTGCTCAATTTTCGTTTTCACGTTTTAAACCGCACCCCACAAAGCTTGGACAGCCCGTCCAAGACTACAGCTTGTTGCGCTGGATCTTGCCAGAGACGGTCTTGGGAAGCTCGTCGCGGAACACGACGATGCGAGGATACTTGTAGGGAGCCGTGTGCGTCTTCACGTACTCCTGAATCTCCTTCTTGAGCTCTTCGGTGCCCTCCTTGCCCTTCACGAGCTTGATCGTCGCCTTCACGACCTGCCCGCGCACGGGATCGGGCGCGGCAGATACGCCGCACTCGACGACGTAGGGGAGCTCCATGATTACATTCTCGATCTCAAAAGGCCCGATGCGGTAGCCCGACGACTTTATGACATCGTCCGCACGACCGACGTAGTGGTAATAACCGTCCTCGTCCTTCCACGCGAGGTCGCCCGTGTGGTAGCAGCCGTGGCGCCATGCCTCCGCCGTCTTCTCCTCGTCCTTGTAGTAGCCGACGAAGATGCCGGGATGCGGGTTCGAGCGCGGGGTCCTGACGACGATCTCGCCGTGTTCGCCGGCTGGAACGGAGTGCCCCTCGGGGTCGACGAGGTCGATGCCGTAGTCGGGAATCGGCTTGCCCATCGCGCCCGGCTTGATCTCGTCGCCGAAGAGCGTCCCGAGCGCGCACGTCGTCTCGGTCTGGCCGAAGCCCTCGTAGATTGAAAGGCCAGTCGCGCGCTTGAACTGCGTGAACACCTCGGGGTTCAGCGCCTCGCCCGCCGTCGTCGCGTGATGCACCGACGAGAAGTCGTACTTCGAGATGTCCTCTTTAATAAGCATGCGGTACATCGTCGGCGGCGCGCAGAAAGTCGTGATGCCGTACTTCGCGAACATCGGGAGGATCTGCTCTGCGTGGAAGCGCGCGAAGTCGTAGACGAAGAGAGCCCCCTCGCACATCCACTGGCCGTAGAACTTGCCCCAGCTCGCCTTGGCCCAGCCCGTCTCGGAGATCGTGAGGTGCAGCCCGTCGCGCTCGACCTGGTGCCAGTACTTCGCGGTGACGAAGTGCCCGAGCCCGTAGAGATGGCTGTGGAGCGCCATCTTGGGGTAGCCAGTCGTGCCGGACGTGAAGAACATGAGCATCGGGTCCTTGCCGCCGGGAGCGTCCGGCCCGCGGCCAAACACGCGAGAGAAACCGACGTATTCGCGATCAAAGCTCTTCCAGCCCTCGCGGTCGCCGTTGACGATCATCTTGATGAGGGAGTATCCGGGCTTCTCCTTCGCAATCTCGGCCTCCGCGAGCTCGGCCTCGTGCGCGACATCGCCGTCGGCGGTGCAGACGAGGGCCTTCACGTCGGCCGCCTTGAAGCGGTAGACGAGATCGTGGTCCTTGAGCTGGCTCACTGCGGGAATCACTATCGCGCCGACCTTGTGGAGCGCGAGAACCGCCGGCCAGTACTGCCAGTGGCGCTTCAGGATGAAGAGAACCTTGTCGCCCTTCCCGATGCCGATTGAACTAAAGTAGTTCGCCATCTGGTTTGAGATGTCGCTGATCTCGCGGAAGGTGAATCGGCGCTCGGTGAAATTGTCGCTGACGTGCAGCATCGCGAGCTTTTCGGGATAGCGGTTGGCGATCTCGTCGATCACGTCGAACGCGAAGTTGAAGCGCTCGGTGTTCTTGAACTTCACGTGCTCGAGATGGCCTGCCGCGTTCTCCTCGCACTCGACGAACTTGTCGACGACGAGCGGCACCTTCTCGTGGCGCGGACGCACAGTCTCAAGGCCGAGATGCGTGTCGCCGCCTTCGCCCGCCATCACCATCGCGAGGAAAGTGACGCCGTTCGGGTCGGTCGCGAGCATGCCGTGCGGCGTGGAGGAACGGTAGTAGATCGAGTCGCCTTCGTGAAGTTCCTCGACATGCTCGCCGACGCGAATCTTCATCGAGCCCTTGAGGACGATGTCGAACTCCTGACCCGCGTGGGTCGTCGTGGAAATGGGCTTGTCCAAGAGCGCGGGGTCGTACTTGTACGTGACCCAGTAGGGCGTGCCGAGGCGGTTCTGGAACATCGCCGCCTGGTTGCGGATGTCCATGTGCGTCTCGTGCGCCGTCAAGGGCCCCTGCCCCGCGCGCGTCACTTCGTAGCCGGAAAGGTGGGCGCTATGGCCCTTCAAAAGCGCATTGATGTCGACGCCAAAGGTAATCGCGCACTGGTGGAGGAAGTTGAACGTCGGGTCGAGCTTGCCCGCCTCGACCGCCTTGTAGTCCTCGACGGAGACTTCGGTCTTCTCCGCCATCTGCTCAACAGAATACCCGATGATCTCGCGCATTTCGCGTATGCGCGCGGCCATCTCAATCAAATTTTTCTCCGCCTCTTCGCTCATCTCTTCTTTGCCCTACTTTGACAGAATTTGCTTATTATATCATATTTTCTGTGCCTGCGGGGCAGCGGGAGATGACAATGACGCCGCTACTGCAGCACCTCGAAGAGAGCGGCCTCGTTCGGGGCGAGGCGGATTTCGCCGCTCTTCACGTTACCGCGCCAGACGCGGCAAGCGCACGTTCAGCCTCTGATTCCGCCTCGACAAGGGAAATGCCGCGGCGGCGCGCGTAGGCGGCGAGGTCGTCGGCCTCCCACTTCGCGCGGCTAACGCCGTGCCCTGACGCAATTTTGCGGCGGACAATCGAGCCATCCGAAAGCGACACCTCTTCGGTATTCCGCGTGAGCATGTACCGCGGGCACGTCTTTTCGCGGACACCGAGGGTGGAGGTGTTCGCGAATATCGCGGAAACGACTCTCGCCTTATCCTCCTCCATGCACATCACGCACGCGAGAATCCCTGGCCGCCCCTTCTTCATCACGCCGTGGACGAACGACACGTCCTTCGCGCCTGCTGCGAAGATGCGCTCCGACGCGAACGCGAGCTCCTCGCCCGTCATGTCGTCCACGTTGAAATCGAGCTCGCAGATCATCCCATCCGCAGCGAGCGGCAGGAGTTTCTCGCCGAGCGTCGCGCGAACGACGTTTGCGCGCGGAAAGTCCTTCCGTCCTGCGCCGAAGCCGATCGCCTCGGACTTCATGAGCGGCTGCGGGCCGAACGACGCCGCGAATGTCTTGATGAGCGCGGCGCCAGTCGGCGTGCAGAGCTCCCCAACGATCTCGCCGTCAGAATACGACGGCATGCCCTGAAGGAGAAATGCCGTAGCGGGAGCGGGCACGCTCAATGTCCCGTGCGCACACTCGACCGTTCCCGAGCCGACGTTTACCGGCGAGACGACTACTTCGTCCGGGGCGAGGCGGTTCATCAAATGGCAGAATGCGGCGATGTCGGCAACCGCATCGAGCGCGCCGACTTCGTGAAAGTGGATTTCGCCCACCTCTCGGCCGTGCGCGCGCGACTCCGCGGCGGCGATCGCCTCGTAGACCTTCGCTACGTCGCGCTTCGTCTTCTCGCCAAGCGAGAGGCCCCCGACGAGAGAAAGGATGTCCGCGAGGGAATGATGCTCGTGGCGGTGTTCGTGTCCGTGGTGATGCCCGTGGTGGTGATGTTCGTGCTCCTCTTCGCCGTGGACGCGCACCGAGAGATGCGTTGCCGCGATGCCGCATTTGCAGAGCGTCTCGCGCGTGAACTCGACGCCTGGGATTCCGAGTGCGTTGAGTTCGGCGAGCACAGCGTCCTTGTCGGGCATAAGTTCGAGGAGCGCTCCGGCGAGCATGTCTCCCGCCGCGCCCATCTGGCAGTCGATGTAGAGCGTCTTCATTTCGCTTCCCTCATGTGGTTGATGCGGCTTGCGAGAAAGCCCGCGCCGAAACCGTTGTCGATGTTCACGACGCTTACCCCTGCCGCGCACGAATTCAGCATGGCGAGTAGCGCAGTGACGCCGCCGAACGACGACCCGTAGCCGACGCTCGTGGGGACTGCGATTACCGGCGAGTCTACAAGCCCGCCAATCACGCTCGGAAGCGCCCCTTCCATCCCGGCGACGGCAATCACCACCCGCGCCGCGCGCAGTTCGTCAATGCGGGCGAGTAGCCTGTGGAGCCCCGCCACGCCTACGTCGTAAAGCCGCATTACCTTGTTGCCGAGCGCCTCCGCGACGAGCGCCGCCTCCTCCGCGACCTTGATGTCGCTCGTCCCGCCCGTCGCGACGGCGATCGCACCCGCCCCGTCGCACGGTCTGTTGGCGCCAAGTCGTCCAAGCCTCGCCTCGGGGAAGTATGCAAAGTCCTCGCCGAGCGACTGCGCGACGTTCTTCGCCTTTTCGGCGTCTATCCGCGTGACGAGCGCGGGAAGCTGCCCATGGTCTCTGAGCGATGCGAGTATCGCCGCGATCTGCGCGGCCGTCTTCCCTTCGCCGTACACGACCTCGGCCGTTCCCTGGCGGGAGCGGCGCTGCAGGTCGACGCGAGCAAAGCCGAGATCGTCTATGTCTGCGGTAGACCCCATCTGCGAAAAGATCCGCTTCAGGTCCTCGTACCTGTCAAGCGGACGCGGCATGGAACTTCCGCGAAAGGGAAAGAACGCCGAACACGGCGAGTCCCGCGGCAAGCACGATGGCCCCAAGCAGCGCGTCGTGGGCGGAGAGGTCGAAAAGCGGCTCCCCCTCAAGCGCGCCCGCGACGCAGTCGACGGACCACATAAGCGCCGCGCCCCAGAACATCAGCATCGTCGTGAACACGGCGCCGTTGGGATGGCCGGCCTTCTTCGCCGCGAGATGCCAGACCGTGAACGCGACGGCAGCCGCTATCGTCATGAGCTCACACATGGGCGGGGCTCGCCTTCTTCTCGGAGCGAACGGAGAACGCGACCATCGCCACCCAAACGGCGACGAGGAGAACCGTCATCGCGACGCCGCGCGTGGCCATTTCGTGGAGCATTTCGCCAACGGCCTCGGGCCCTTCCTGCGCCGCGGTGAGAAAAGGCGGCGTGAAGATTATCTCGCCGTGGTAGATGTGCTCGATGGCGAGGAGGAAGCTGCCGCCGAACATCATCTTGCCGAGCCAGCCGAGCCTGCTGACGAAGGGGTTGCCCTCCGCAGACTTCGGAAGAGTCGTCTTTACCGCCGAAGCGACCGCCGCCGTTGCGAGCGGCACCGTAAAACATGCCATGTCTTTACTCCTTTCATTTATTCGGGGTCCACTTGTGGAATCCGTGGGTAAACTCGCGCTCAGCGCCGTGGGCGAAGAACTTGCCGCCAGAGACGGAATAGGCGCTCGACGACTGGCGGACTGTCTCGTTCATGTTGCCCTCGATCGTCGTGAGCTGGGAGCCCTTGCGATATATGACGAAGATGTAGTGCGACTTGAAATGCACGACGTCGCCGGAACGGATTTCATCGACCTTCTCAAATCGTTCGCCAGAACCGAGATCGCCGTCAAACATGTAGGTAGACGCGTCAGCGGCCATCGCGGCGCACTCAAAGCAACTTGTGTTGCCGAGGACAGACGGAAACATCTTTCCCCATGGGCGCCCCGTCCTGAAAGCGTGTTCCGCCATCATCTGCTTTGCGCGAGCGTCGTATTCGGCTTGCGTCTTCACAGGCGGGTTCTCCTTGAGGAAGACAAGCATAAACGAATTCTCCTGCCCGCCGCCCTTTAGTGGCTTGCGGACCTGCACAAGCTTCTGAGACGACTTGTTCGCCACGACAGTGCCGAGAACGGCGCACGGCGTTCCTCCTGGGATCTTCGCTACAAGCTCAAGAGGCCCCTTCCCGCCGCTCAAGTAGGCGAGGCACGGCACCTCTGGAGTGTACGGCTCAAGCTTCCACTTGATCTTGCCAAAGACGTCCTCTGCCTTGAACCAACGATTCGTGAACTCTTCCGTGTGAAGGCCTGCTGGAACCGACATCTCGACAAGCTTGCCGCCATCGCCTATTGCCGTTATCGCAAAGGGCGTTCCGTCCACCGTGATCGCGTACTTGCGGTCAGGCGACTTGCGCTTGTCGGAAACGAGCGGAAATATCTTCGTCGCGCCAGACGCCGGAATTGGCACAAACGCGGCTGGAAGCCGCTCGCTAAGCTGTTTTTCTATCTCCTCGGGCATCGCGGCTGCAAAGGCGAACTTGGCGCCAAAAAACGCCGCGAACACCACGGCCGCCACGCCGCATCTGGAGAAAAGCTGCTTCACATGTTGCCTATCACTGCCTTGATACGCCTGACGCCTGCGGAAGACGACTGTTCCTTCACGATCTTGAACGAGCCGAGCTCCTTCGTATTCTCGACGTGGGGCCCGCAGCAGATCTCCTTCGAGACGTCGCCAATCGTGTAAAGCGACACCTGGTCGCCGTACTTCGCGCCAAAGAGCGCCATCGCACCCTCGGCCTTCGCCTCTTCGACGGTCGTCATCTTCTTCGAGACGGCGATGCCTTCCTTAATCCACTCGTTGACGAGCTTCTCGACCTCGGCCTTCTGCTCGGCCGTCATCGGCTCGGGCCAGGTGAAGTCGAAGCGAAGACGCTCGGCCGTGATATTTGAGCCCTTCTGGTTCGCGGTAGGCCCGAGCACCTTGTGAAGCGCTGCATGGAGAAGGTGCGTCGCCGTGTGCATGCGCGTCACGACCTCGCTGTTGTCCTGAAGCCCCGCCTTGAACGATCCTGCGCTCGTCGTGCGCGAAAGCTCCTGGTGCTTGCGGTTCGCCTCGTCGAAACCTTCCTTGTCGACCGTAAGACCGTCCTTCGTCGCCATCTCGACCGTCATCTCGAGCGGGAAGCCGAAGGTGTCGTAGAGCTTGAACGCCGTCTTGCCGCTGATCTGCGACTGGCCGTGGAGCTTAAGCTGCTCGGCGACCTTCTTGTACATCGCCTCGCCCTTGTCGAGAGTCGCGTTGAAGCGCTTTTCCTCGGCCTCCAGATCGAGACGGCACTGCTCGAGGTTCGCCTTCAGCTCGGGGTAGACGTGACTGTACTTGTCGCAGATGACCTCGGCGAGCTTCACGGTGAAACCCTCGCCGATGCCGAGCATGCGAGCGTAGCGGACCGCGCGGCGGATGAGGCGGCGAAGGACGTAGTTCGCACCGATGTTGCCTGGTTTCACGCTGCCCTTAGGATCGCAAAGGATGAACGTCGCCGTCCTCATGTGGTCGGCGATGATGCGCTTGGCGCGAAGACGGTCTTCTGGCGGAATGGACGGGGACTCAGGCGTCCCCGCACCCTTACCCATGGAATTGGAGAGTTCCTCTATCTTCGCCATAATCGGCGCGAAGATCTCGGTGTCGTAGACGGTAGGCGCGCCGCTCATCATGCAGATGGTGCGCTCGACGCCCATGCCGGTGTCGACGTTGTGGCGCCCGAGGGGGACGAACTTGCCATCCTCGTTCTTGTTGTACTGCATGAAGACGTCGTTCCATATCTCGATGTACTTCCCGCAGTGGCAGCCAGGGCGGCAGTCGGGCCCGCACTTCTCCTTGCCCGTGTCGATGAACATCTCGGTGTCGGGACCGCAAGGGCCCGTCGTCCCCGCAGGACCCCACCAGTTGTCCTCGCGCGGCAGGCGGAAGATGCGCTCCTCCGGGATCCCGAGAGACTTCCATATCGCGACCGCCTCTTCATCGGCGGGAATATAGCCGTCCTCTCCCTCCTTGCCCTCGCCGCGGAACACCGTTACGTTGAGCTGCTCGGGCTTGAAGCCGAGGTGCTGTGTGAGGAACTCAAAGCTCCAGGAGATAGCCTCCTTCTTGAAGTAGTCGTTCAAGGACCAGTTGCCAAGCATCTCGAAGAAGGTCAGGTGCGCCGCGTCGCCCACCTCGTCGATATCGCCGGTCCTGACGCACTTCTGGACGTCGGTGAGGCGAGTCCCGGCGGGATGCTCCATCGCGCCCATGAGATACGGGACGAGCGGGTGCATGCCCGCCGTCGTGAACAGGACCGTCGGGTCGTTCTCCGGGATGACCGATGCGCCGGGGATGATCGTGTGCCCCTTGGACTCGAAAAACTTAAGGTACTTGTCGCGGAGTTCGTCCGCAGTGAGATTCTTCATTTGATGTTCCTTGGATCAACCGGCCGCTTCGGCCCATGGCAGAAGCCTATGCAAAGAGATTGGACGGATATTCGCCGGCATCGACGAGCGCGCGAATCGACTCCATGACACGCGGCTTGTCGTCGCGGTACGTGACGCCGAACCAGCTCGAGTCGGTGGGAAGGACGCAGCAGTCGGCCTTGCCTTCGCGGACGAGCTCGTCGACGACGAACGGAATGTACCATTCGCTCTTTTCCTTCGAGCCGTTCACGGCGAGCCACTTCGGGAAGCGCTCCTCGAGCTCTGCGAAGAGCCCGGCGGGGAAGCCCCAGAAGTTCATGGAGACGCGCGAGTCGAGAGGAACCTTCACGGGGTTCGCCTCGTCCTCGCGGTTCTCGGCGATGTCGCCGACCTTGACGAGCTTCGTCATCTCCGTCACGCCGCGCAGCTTGCCGTCCGGCGCGATGTCGCAGATGCCGCGCGCGACGCTGCCGTTTTCGCTGAGCGTGAGGTCAAGCCTGAAGCCGACCATCGCAATATGGAGCTTAGGGTCTTTTAGTGTCGAATTAGCGTCTGTTAGCGTCGCCGCCGACCCTACACCGACGCTACTCGACCCTGCACCGACGCTATTCGGCCCTACACCGACGCTACTCGACCCTACCAAGAACTCCGCGAGCTTCGCAAAGGCGTCGCGACCGTAGAAGTCGTCGGCGTTGATCACGGCGAACGGCCCGTCGACGACGCTGCGCGCCGCACGCGTCGCATGCGCGGTGCCCCACGGCTTCGTGCGGCCTGCGGGAACGGTATAGGGCGCAGGGAGGTCTGCGATGTCCTGATAGCAGTAGTCCACCGGCATCAGGGCCTCGAACTTGCGACCGATCTTCTCCTTGAACTCCGCTTCGAAGTCCCGCCTAATGACGAACACGACCTTGCCGAAGCCGCCGCGCAGCGCGTCGAAAACGGAGTAGTCGAGAATCGCCTCGCCCGAAGGACCGACAGGGTCGACCTGCTTCAAGCCGCCATAACGCGAGCCCATGCCCGCTGCCAACACTACCAATGTGGGTTTCATATTCATGTATTATACCAAAACCGCGTCCGGAGCGCTTACCGGCCAGTTTCGAAGTGGGGATCGACCGACATGCATTTCGCAGGGCACTTGGCGACGATCTGCTCGTCAGTCGGCGGGTTCTCGTAGTTGACCTTCGCGAGGAAGCCCTGGAACGTGAAGTGACCGGCCTCCTTGCCGCCCGAGTTCTTTTCGCAGAGGTGGCAGCCCATGCAGCCAACACCGCAGACCTTGCGGACGTTCGGACCCTTGTCTGGGTTCGCGCAGAGGACATGGATCGTAGCGGACGCCGGAACGAGCTCGATGATCTTCTTCGGACACGCCGTCACGCACTTGCCGCAACCGATGCAGAGACGCTTGTCGACCTTCGCAAGCCCGTCGTGTATCGATATCGCCCCCTTAGGGCAGACGTTCGCACAGGCGCCATAGCCGAGACAGCCGTATGTGCAGCCCTTGTCGCCGCCCGCCGTCATCGCCGCCACGCTGCAGTCGCAGATTCCGTTGTAGTCGCCGACGCGAATCGCCTCGGAACGCGTTCCGCAGCATTTCACGAGCGCGACGCGCTTCTCGGTCGCAGTCGCCTCTACACCGAGGATCTTGGCGATTGCCGCGGCACATGCGTCGCCGCCAGCCGCACACGCGCCGTTCGGCGCCGTTCCCGCAACTAACGCGCGGGCGTATCCGTCGCACCCAGGAAAGCCGCACCCGCCGCAGTTAGCGCCAGGAAGCGCGGCCGTCACCATGCCAATGCGCGGATCTTCGCGGACGGCGAGATACTTGTCGGCGATCGCGAGCGCAAGCGCGGCCACAAGCCCGACTCCAGCTATGATTGCTATGGCAATTGTCATGACTTTCTCTCCAAAGTTAGATACACAACCTTTTCGCCCCTTCCCAACCTCTCAACTTTTCAACCTTCCAACTTTTCAACTTCCTCAATACGGCAGCTTCACAAGCCCCGAGAACCCCATAAACGCAAGACTGAGAAGACCGCCCGTCACAAGCGCGATGGCAATGCCGCGGAAGCAGCGCGGGGGGTCGGCATGCGCAAGCTTTTCGCGAATGCCGGAGAAGATTACGAGCGCGAAACCAAAGCCGACGGCCGCCGCGAACGAGAAGAACACCGACTCGAAGAAGCCGGAGCCCTGCTTGCAATTGATCTCCGCCGCGCCGAGGACGGCGCAGTTCGTCGTGATGAGCGGAAGGAAGATGCCGAGCGCGGCGTGAAGCGGCGGCAGGAAGCGCTTCATCGCTATGTCGATGAACTGGACGAGCGACGCGATGACGAGGATGAACGCGAGGGTGTGGATGTAGCCGAGCCCGTGCGGCTGGAGAAGCCAGCGGTCGAGGCACCACGTCACCGCGGCGGCGACTGTCATCACGAAAACGACTGCGCCCGACATGCCAAGCGCGGTGTCGAGCTTCTTCGACACCCCGAGGAACGGGCAGCAACCAAGAAAGCGGCTCAGAACGAAGTTGTTCACGAGAACCGCGCCGACAAGAAGCATCAAGTAGTAGCTCATAAGTTTGCCCCGATTATACCATTATTACCGCCGTGATTCAACCCAGCCTATTCAGGGACGACCCCCAGGGAGTCAAGGTCTATCTCGCCCTCGAAGACGCGTTTCACCGGCCCCGTAAGCGTGATTTCCGAGAATCCCGCACCCGTCTTGGTCCCGCCAACGATGAGTTCGTAGCCGCCCGCCGTCTTCACGCGCACAGGGAACCTGAGCCCGTGCTGCGCGACGCCGACTACAGCCGCGGCGACGGAACCGGTGCCGCAGGCGAACGACTCGGCCTCGACGCCGCGCTCGTATGTGCGGACCAGCACGCGGTCGGGCGCGCGGTAGCAGACGAAATCGACGTTGGTGCCGTCGGGCGCGAACTCGTCGCTCATCCTGATGCGACGGCCCTCACCTTCGACATCGGCCTTCGCGAGGTTCTCTACCGGCACGATCTTGTGGGGAACTCCCGCGATCACGAAATCTTCGCCGAGGTCCTTGGGATCAGGAATCGCGATGCGGACGAGGTCGTCGTCGAGGATCTCCGCGTCTACGAAACCAGCCGCCGTCTCGAAACGCATTACCTTTCCGGCGGCAGCGCCGATCTCGCGCGCGAACGCCGCAACGCATCTCGCGCCATTTCCGCAGAGATCCGCCTCGGAGCCGTCGGGATTGAAGAAGCGCATCTTGAAGTCAGCCGTCTCGGAACGCTGGACGAGTATCACGCCCTCGCACCCTATGCCGCTCGGACGCGTCGCCATGGCCGCTATCAGGCGGTGCTCGCAGGGGAAGCCGCCGTCACGGTCGTCGACGAGGACGAAGTCGTTCCCGGCGCCGTGCATCTTGACGAACCTGACGGTCTTCATCTTCAGAACCCTCCCATTATCGCGTTGTACCAGCCGCTGTTCGTGCGCGGACGCGGCACTTCCGCACCGCCGTTGAGCCGTATGAGGTCGGACATGACGTCGAACGCGGCGTCAAGAACGACATCGTCCTTCGCGCGCTCGTTGCGTCTGCGGCGTCGGGCTGTCTTCTCCTCGTCCTCCTCGTCGTCGTCGGATTCGGCAAGCTCCCTCAGTTCGCGGTCCGCGGCCATCTGAACCTTCCTTGCCTCGCGCTCAAGCGAGACCTCCTCGCGCTCGCTCATCTCCTTCATGCCGTTCACGTTCGCGAGATGCTTCTGGAAGCGCTCGTCGACGGCAAGGCGCGCCTCAGCGAGACGGCGAAGCTCGGGAACGTACTCGTACATGTTCCAGCAGCGCGCGTAGTCGGCGGGGAGGATGCGGCTGAACGGCAGCGCGTTGGGAAGCTTGTCTTCGCCGATATCGAGCGAGTCGAGGAGCGACGGGAGCCGGATGTCCGCCTGGACGCCCTCAAGCTGCGTCGAGCGCCCGTCGACGCGGTAGAACCTCGCCGTCGTGATCTTCATCGACCCATACTGCGCGGGTCCCATGCCGAGCACCGTTTGAACCGTTCCCTTGCCATGTGTGCGACCATCGCCAAGCACGACGGCGCGGCCAACGTCCTGGAGATGACCGGCGACGATTTCGGACGCGGACGCGCTCGCGCGGTCGGTCAGCACGACTACCGGCTTGCGGAACGCGACGGGGTTGCCGTATGGAATAGGGAGACAGCCGAGTGTCCGCACGTCCTTGACCTGCACGACAGGGCCGTTCGGCACGAAGAGCGCCGAGAGAAGAACCGCCTCGCGAAGCGACCCGCCGCCATTGCCGCGAAGATCGAGCACGAGCCCGCCGACGTCCTCGGCGTTGAACTCGGCAAGATACTTCGCGACATCCATCGCACAGCTGCGGAACCCGTCGTCCTGCGGCCTCTTGTCCATAGTTCCGTAGAAGCCAGGGAGATAGACGTAGCCGACCTTGTTCGTGAAGCCGCCGAGCGAAACCGTCTCGACGCGCCCCGTCGCCGCCTGGTCCTCGAGCTTGATCTCGTCACGGACGAGCTCGATCTGCTTCTTAGTCGCGCCGGAAGTGTCGGAGCGCGGGACGATCTCAAGCGTGACGCGGGTGTTCTTCGGACCGCGAATCTTCTTGATCGACTTCTTGATCGGCTTCCACATGATGTCTTCCATCTCGCCGTCTTCCTGACGGACACCGACGATCTTGTCGCCCTCCTTGATGCGTCCGTCGCGGTCAATGGGGCCGCCCGGCATTATCTCGACGATCTTGAGTGCGCCCTCATCCATGTGCAGAACAGCACCGACGCCGCAGAGCGTCAGGCTCATCTCCATGTCGAAGTCCTCCTTAGACGCAGGCGACAGGTAGTCGGAATGCGGGTCGTAGGCGCGCGCCACCGCCGAGAGGTAGTGCTGGAGAACGGCCTCCTCGTCGGGCTCCGTGAGAACAGTGTAGTACTGGCGGTACTTCTTGACGAGACTCTCGGCAGCGTCGACCTTGTTCGTCGACTTGTCAAGCTCGGCGCCGAGGATCTGGACAAGCGCCTCGTTCTTGAGCCGACGGCGCCAATGGTCTTCCGCCTCCTCCCGAGTCTCGGGCCACGGCGCGTCCTTGCGCTTGATGCGGTACGTCTCGTTCGTCGAGAAGTCCCACTCCACCGTCGCGAGGAAGTTCGTCGCAAACTCCATGCGCTCGGCGAGACGGCGGCAGTAGAGGTTGTAGACGTCGAAGCCGAACGAGGGGTCGCTGGCGCGAAGTTCGTCGTCGATCGACTTCTCGCGCTTCGCGAGCTCGTCCATGTCTGACTTCAGGAACACGGAGTGGTCGAAATCATAGAACGTCACGAGGTTCGTCCACGCCTTCTGCGAGATGTCGTCGTTTAGCTTCTGCTGGAGGACATGGTATTTCTGCAGCATGTCGCCAAGGCGGCGGGCGATCTTCCCGTAGTAGTCCTGCGGACTCACTTCCGCGGCAAATGCGCCGCAGGACGCGGCAAGCGCCAAGGTCAGCGCAAGTGGAATCGTTCTCTTCATGAATTGCTCTCCATGAGCGCGACGAGGCGCTCCAGTTCCGCAGGGGGTATCACGACGCGCTCGGTGGCGAAGCCCCTGGCAAGTTCGCACGAGTTCATCACCACGGCGCCCTGCACTTCGGCGATATGCTGCCTGAATGTGTCGGACGCGAAGGCGAGCACGGGCGTGACCACGCCGTTCCAACCGGCGGCGGCAAGCGCCGACTTCACGAGCTGCGCCTCCTTCCGCGTCTGGGCGAGCGGGTCGCGGTCGGGGAGCTGTCCGTCGAGGAGAATGTGCCCGTCCTCGACCGTCACCGCGCCGCGCCAGTACTTCGTCTCGACCGAAAACACCCCGGCGGGACCTGCGACCACGTGGTCCACGTGCTTTCCGCCGGCAACGAAGTCGTTGAACACGTGATAGGCATCCGGCAGATTCTGCAGTATGCCGGAGACGCGCTCCTCGCCGCGCGCACCCTTGAAAAACCGCTCGACGTGGCGAAGCCCCTTGGACAGGCTCCAGCACGAATAGGCAATCGCCACCGCAAACAGGGAAAGCCCCCACGCTACGTTTCCAAGCAGCGTCGCAGCCAACGCGAACCCGGCGACGAACACGCCGAGGAACAGGGGCCAAAGCCCCGTCACCATGCCTTTTACGCGCGCCCACTCGCCGGCGACGCCGTGAACCTTAGCCATTTTTGAGAACCTCCGCTATCGAATCAACGTCAAGACCGTACTTTTTCTCGAGCTCCGCCTGCGTTCCGTGCGGTATGAACGCGTCAGGCCACCCAAACTTCACATCGGCGCCAATCGCCTCTCCGAACCCGCCTGCGACAGCACCATTCTCTAGACTCACGATCTTCATTCCGGCGGCGCGCTGCTTGGCAAGGAGGGCGCTATCGAACGGTTTCAGATAGCGGGCATGCACCGCGATCCCGCCGACACGAGAGGCGACCTCGCATGCCTTTCCGTACCAGTCGCCTGTCGCCCAGATCGCAATGGGCAAGCCATTCCCCTTTTCCGTTACCCGTTCCCCATTCCCCGTTACCCCACTCCCCGTCGGCACTTTGCCGCGGGGATAGCGGATGACTGTCGGGCCGTTGCGATCAAGCGCCTCCTTAAGAAGTGCCTTCAAGTCTTCCGCGTCCTTCGGCTGGCAGATCGTGATGTTCGGGAGGCACCGCAGCATCGCGATGTCGTAGAGCCCCTGGTGTGTCACGCCGTCCGCGCCGACGACTCCTGCTCGGTCGACGCAGAAGACGACTGGCAGGTTGGAAATCGCGACGTCGTGCATCACCTGGTCGACGGCGCGTTGGAGAAAAGTCGAGTAGACGGCAACCACAGGGCGCATCCCGCCAGCGGCAAGCCCGCCTGCGAACGCGACCATGTGGCCTTCCGCAATGCCGACGTCAAAGAATCGGCCTGGGAATCGCGCAGCAAAGCCGGCAAGCCCCGTGCCGTCGCGCATCGCCGCAGTCAGCGCGACGACGCGGTCGTCGTCCTTGGCAAGCTCGCACAGCGCATCGCCGAAGGCCTCGCTCCATCCCGGCACAGGCGGTGACTTCTGCCCGTCCGTCGGAAGCGCGAGATCTACGGTGTCAGGCGTAGAGGGCCAGGGGAAAGGCCCGACACCATGCCACGCCGTCGGGTCTTTCTCGGCCGGGCCATAGCCGTGGCCCTTCTTTGTGACGACGTGGAGAAGGACGGGACGGTTCTCCTCCTTCGCGGCAGTGAGCGCCGATGCGAGCGCCGCAAGGTCGTGGCCGTTGATCGGGCCGAGATAGTGGAAGCCAAACTCCTCGAACCAGACGTTGCGGAGCATCATCGTCTTCAGCCGGTTCTTGACCCAGTGGACAAGGCCGTAGAGAAACGACAACCTAAGCGCACGGCCGACTTTCTTCGCGACGTTCTTCGCGCGGTTGTAGCGTATGCCCGACGTGAGGCGGCCAAGCCCCTTCGCGATGCTCCCCGCCGGCTTCGCTATCGACATGTCGTTGTCGTTAAGGACGACGATAAGCCGCTTTGTCGCCGCGGCGCAGTTGTTCAGCGCCTCGAAACTCGTGCCGTTCGCAAACGACGCGTCGCCTATGACGGCGACGACATGCTCCTTGCCGCCGCGCCTGTCGCGCGCGGCGGCAAGCCCCTCAGCGACGGAAAGCGCGACGCCCGCATGCCCCGCAATGGCGGCATCGGCCTTGGATTCGGCGGGATTGGGAAAGCCAGAGATGCCGCCCAGCTTGCGGAGCGTCGGGAAGGAGTCGTCGCGTCCGGTGAGAATCTTCCATGCGTATGCCTGGTGTCCGACGTCCCACACGATGCGGTCGGTCTCCGGGTCGAAGACCTCCGCAAGGGCCATCGCGATCTCGACGGCGCCGAGAGAGGACGCAAGATGCCCGCCGTTTTTCGAAACGGTCTCGAGGATCCTGTGTCTCAGTTCGATCGGCTTCACCTGTCGGCCCCCTCGTCCTTGCGTTTCAGTATGAGCAGGGACGTGGCGTTCTGCCCGAAGTTGTCTACCTTCTGCACGAGGTCGTAGTCATTCTTGAGAAGCTGGAAGTACTCTATCTGTCGCTCGATCGGCGTCTCGTCGCAGCGAGGCGGATCTATCGCGAACGAATAGCCCGAAAGCGCGGCCATCTTGCACGGCGCCGACGAGAGGAGCTTGCGCCATTCCTCGTCGGAAAGCATGCTGAACGGCCCCATCTCGAGCCCGTCGGGAACCTTGCGCCCGGTCTCGATGGCGAGATAGAGGTCCTGAGTGAGAAGCGTCTCGCCGTTCGGATCTTCCTCCTCGATGTATCGAGCGACATCGCGAAGCTGGGCGAGCTCGCACTGGTCCTTCTTGAGAGTCCAGAACCTGTCCTGCCCGTTCGTCGTCCACTTCTCAAGAAGCGGCGAGCCGAACGACGCGGCCCATGCAAGGCCGAGCGTCAGCAGAAGCCCACGCGAGGGCACAGACGCCGGACGACCGAAGAAGAGCACGACGGCAAAGACGGCCAGAAGCCCCATCACCGGGACCTGGTAGTCCTCGTAGGGGAACGGCGCAAGCATCTGGACGAGAAAGACGGCTACGAAGCTCGCAAACGCGAGCCACGCGACGAGTAGCGCATTGGCCTCGCCGCCAGCCTCGCGACGGTGCGCGAAGCCAAGCCCAAGCAGGACAAAGACAGGCAGATACCATCTGACGAGCCGCGATACGGAACCGATTGTGAAAACAGGATCGAAGCCGCTGCGGGCGGCGTGGTAGGCCTGCGCCGCAAAGAGACCTGCGCGCGCCGTGGGATCGCAGAGGAAAAAGCCGTAGACGACCACGAGGCCAAACGCGCCGCCAAGCCCAAACCAAAGGAACGTCCAACGCATGCGGCTGAACGAGAAGAGAAGCGAGAAGCCAACAACCGCGAGAATCACGCCGAGACTGATGCGCGTGCCACACGCGAACGCAAGCGAAAGCCCCGACGCGAACGCGAAGACGCCCCCTCGAAGGGTCGATGGACGGGCGAAGGTCAAAAGGAAGAAGCCAATCGCCACGAAAAGCGACGCAAGCGCGTATGTCTTGGGGATTGCAATGTAGTAGAGGTGGTAGAGGTTCGAGCCAAGCAGGAGAAAGACGGCGAGAGCGGCAAGCGCACGGCGGCCAGGCGCGACAAGGCGAGCGGCGATAGCACAGAAAAACGCAAGCCCCAGCGCACCAAAGGAGATTGTAAGGATTCTTGCACCAAGGAGCCCGAAGGAATTCCATATAGACGTAAACGCCGCATACACGACAGGCATGACAGGTGCTTGGGTGTAGAAGAAGTCGCGATAAGGGGTCTTGCCCTCCGACACGAGACGCGCGGCATAAAGATACCATCCCTCATCTTGATTGAGGGCCCCAAGCCACACGGCCGCAAACGCAAGCACGACGAACCCGAAGGCCGCCAAAAACCAATATCGCTTCATCGGGCGATATTATAGCAAATTAGCCCCCAAAACGCGAGGGGAAACGTCATTTCTCGAGCGTTGCGCGCCCCTGGAAGAAAAAGGCATCGCAATTTGCCGACTCGCCCTGCGTCCTGAACTCGAAGACGACCTGCCGAAACCCGTCGTTCTGCTTCTCATAGGCATTTTCAGGACGCGCCTCGCGAACTGACACGCGGCGCCCGCCGGATTCCCCTCCGGATTCGAAAAGAATCGTCATCGTCTTGCCGTTTTTCCTGAGCTCGGCCATTGGCAGCAAGTCGTTCCAAACCGAGACTTCGGCATCCGTCACCATCGCCCAGCGCACGACGGTGCCAGGCGCGACGCCGCAGACGGAATCTTCGATATAGCAACTTTCATCGAGGTGGAATCGGCGGACGACGCTCTTCGCCATTGGATAGAGGTCCGAGAGATTGACTTCAACAACCCCGTCCTTCGGCCGCGACACAGTCGCAAACCCTTTCGAATGCTGCCCTTGGCCGCCTATCATCAGCGTGTTGTGACCCTGTGTGCCGAGGCGAAATAGCGTCCACCTGCGGGAGTCCGGCTCGGGAGACCAAAGAGCACTCGCGCCGATGGCACGCTCAATTGCCGTATAGTCTTCAGCACCGAGATCGTAGGCCCAGCGTTCGCCCAGCATGTCGAGGACAAACGTTCCTTCGTCTGCATGTCCGTGGTTGTAGGAAGGTGAACCGCCTTTTGTCGCGATGTATATGCCGTTCGTGTCCGCTGGCGCACCGCGCAGAACCGCCAACGGCATCTCGCCGCGCAGAACCACTACGGACGGTCCGTTCTTGCCGCATGGCGACGCCCCGGTTTTCGACATCCGCGAATAGGCGTCAACCCAAAGCAGCCCGATCGGGAAGTCGCGCGGAACGTCGTTCTCATCCTCTGCGTTAGCCGTGCGGAGAGCACACAGCCTCGCGAAAAGGCGCTTTTCATGGTCATCGACGAACGATTGATCGCCGAAACGGACGGCAAACCACCAAAGCGCCGAAATCTGGGGCCGGGCAGGATGACCGTCCGAAAAGGCAAAGAACTGCCCGGAAGGACCGGTCATGAGCGAGGGAAATGAGCCCGTCTCGCGAAAGCCCGGCAATTCGGAGAAGCCAAAGTCGGTCCCGAACGCGCTCTTCATCATGTCGAGCGCGAATACGTTGAAGGTGAAGCCGAACTTCCAGTAACTCGGGCCTTCGGGAAAGCCGCCGTCAGGAGCGACGACTCCCTCGGCCTCGGGCAACGCCTCCAGCACGTCAGCGAGATGAACTGCGCAAAGCTCAGGCTCCACATCCGCAATCACGGCAGCAGCGGCAACCATTCCCGCTGAACCGACTTGCACCCAGTTGTTGCGGAGCCGCGTCCAATGAGGATGCGGTCCCGTCGCACAGAGCGCCTTGTCGCGAAGCGCACGCGCCGCAAGGGTGCGGATCTCCGGCTTAAGCGCGTCATAGAGCCAGTCATAGGCGACGGCAACGCCGACCGACATCTCTGCTACGTCCAGGAAGTGCCCAGGATTCCAGTCTGAAAACGCGGCAACCGCCTCTATCTCGCGTTCGGCCCTGCGCACATAGCGAACGTCGCCCGTCAGGCGGTAGGCCATCGACAGCGTCGCAAGCCGCGTAAGGGCCTTGCGAGCCGGGCCGAGGAGACGGTATCCGCTCATCGTACGTTCAACCGGTCTCGCGGCAAGATACACCTCTGCATCCGCAAGGACGCGCTCGGCGGCCGGTTTCACAAGCGGATCGGCTTTCGCGTCTTCCTTCAGCCGTGCGAAGTCCGCCGCCGTCGCGAAGAGACGCGGATGCGGGCGCGAGGCAGCAACAGCTACGGCTTTGTCGGCGGCGGCCTTCCACGATTTCAGCTTCGCGGCATAGCCGGGCCCGCGCAATTCCATCCAATGCGGATTGTCCGGGCCGAGAAGGAAACGCTCTGTGTTGACATACGTCGAATTGCCACGCACACATTCGTTCGACGGCATCGCAAGAACACGCCGCTGCACCTCGACGGTGCCTGTAACCGCCTCGGTGTAGCAGGCGTAGTATCCAGGCACATTTGTGACGCTCAAAAGCGCCGAAAGCGCGATTTCGACGCCGCTCATCGCATTCTCTTCATCTCGAACTTCTCGCCGGATAGGGCGCGGCGCGCGAACTCGCCCCAGTACGGCGTCGGGTCGTAGTCCCAGCTCCTGATCATGCAGGGGCCCGCCTTCGGATGGAAGCACCATCCCGTCCAGTTGATGCGGTGCTTCTGGATGAACCCAAGCATGTCGGGAGCAAACGTATACGGATCCTCCTTCTGCTCGAACGGAATGAACGTCATCTCCTCACGCGGCGCCGCACCCACTTCGCCGAGGAAGATCGGATGCTTCGCGGCGACGGGGAGAATCCGCGCCCACCCCTTGTGCCAGTGGTAGGTGTGCCACGCGTACATGATGCCGTCGCCGCCCTTCTCGTCGAGCCGGTAGCTCTTCGCCTCGCCCTTCTCTATCGCCTCGCTCTCGATTCCCGTCAGGTCGTTCGCCCAGAAAAGCCCGCCTGCGATCACGACGTTCTTCGCTCCGGACGAGCGCACCGCGTCGAGAAGAGCCTGCATGCCGACCGACTCGAAGCCCTGGTTCTTCTTCTTTTCCTCTGCCGTGAGAAATGCCGATTCGTCGACCTTCCCCGCTTCGCCGACCCAGCCGCCGTTGCGCCACACCTCCCAGCTGATGCCGTGCGGCTCGTTGAAGAGATCGAAGAGGACGGCAGGATGGTTCTTGTAGTGCGCCGCGCAGTCCTTCCAGAACGCGACGTGCTCCGCCTTCGGCGCACGGAAGCGGTGAAGGTCGATCGCGACGTATGCGCCGCGGTTTGCCGCAAGACGCACTATCTTGTCTACGTAGCGGCGGAACGCGGCCGCCGCCGCATCGGGCTGTCCGCCCTGGAACTTTCCGCGGCCGAACCAGTGGTCGTCGTTGATCGGGAGGCGGATGCAGTTTGCGTGCCATTCGTCTATGGCGACGACCGTCGACTTGACCTGCTGGTCGCCGTTCGGGACCGTCTCCATCCCGCCCGCGTTCACGCCCTGGAGCCACACCTCCCTCCCGTCGGAGTCGACAAGCCTGTTGCCGACGACCCTGAGCGGCTTCGGCCACTTCTCGCGGCGCTCCGGCTCGTCGGGGACATACCTCGCCTTTTCCTGTCGCTCGCGCTCCGCCGCCGCCGCGTAGAGAGGCTGCGGATCGGTCTCGGCGATCTTGACGTCTTTCATCTGCATCTCGCCCGCCTTTGCCATGAAAAGGCACGGCATGACGACAAGCTGCACGGCATCAGGCGGGACGAGGAATGCCGTCGACTTTTCCTGCCAGCCGTTCGTGTCCTTCTGGACATAGCTCGGACCGGGCGCGTTCTTGAGCTCCTTGCCGTCCGCGCCCTTGAGCTTGAAGAGCACGCGGGCGTCGAACCACGGCCTCTCGCCCGTCTTGAGGTTCCTGACTTCCCACATCCAGGAAATCCTCAGCGCCTTCACGCCCTCGGGCAGATCGTATTCCCGGTAGGCGTTGACCAGCTTGCCGGGCTCTTTCACCTTGAGATCGGCGTACAGCTCTCCCTCCTTGGCGGGTGCGGCGAGCGAACCGGTCTTTGCCATGCGCTCGCGGGCCTTCGCGCGGCGGGCGGCCCACTGCGTGGAACGTTTGCGGTCTGCCTCCTCCCGCGCCGCCTTCTCCTCGGGAAGCTCCTCGTACTTTTCCTGCGCGACGACCGAAAGGTTCCTGACCTCGAACGCACCGCTCTTGACATTGAAGAGCGTCGGCATAAGCGCGATCCCGGCGGCACCCTCGGGTATCTTCACGGATTTACGAACGGCAAACCAGTCCTTAGTGCCCTTCCAGCCGCCGATCACGGGGCCGGTCTTGACCTTCTTGCACGCGGAGTCTATGAAGTCCGTCATCACGCGCGCGTCGAACCAGCTCTGCGAACCGCGCACGACGTCCGTGACTTTCGCTTCGAACGAGATCACTGCGCCTTCCGTCCCTTTAGGGAAGAACACAGGCGTGTAGACCATGCCCATCTTTCCCTCACCCTTGAAGGGAACGGCGAAGTCGCGCTTCCCCTCCGGAACGAGGTTCCCGCCCTGCACCACGAACCCCAGAGCAAGCAGCCACGCTAAGGCCAATCCCGTCTTAGTCGTCCTCATTGCGCTACTCCCCAAATGATAAAATAGGTCAGACCTGTTTTATCACCGAATGACGATGCAAAAAGCAGAAGTCTTCGGCGTCGCCCACAGCTCGGTGTCGTTGTTGCGGAGCTCAAGTGCGGCGATGCCCTCTCCGCGAACGAATGGCGCGGTGATGGAGCTGCCCTCTCCTTCGCACTTGATGATGCACTGCGCCGTACGCCACTTTTTGCCAGTCACACTGGCATTTATCGTCACGCTACCGCCAATGACACTGCCGCTCGCCTTCATGCACGAAACGACGTCGTCAGATCCCAACACAACAAACTTGGCACCTTCCGTAAAGCTTATGCCGCCGACGGCGATTGTTCCGTTGCCGCCGAAAGTCGCGTCCGCCGCAACCGTGACGGAAGATTCGCTGAGTGTTCCGTCGAGGATCAGCGTGCCTTCGTTGGCCTGGAGGCCGTTGATGCCGACCATCGACGAGCAGGCGAGGCGCTGCGTGCCGGCGCCGATCTTGCAGATGGTGAACTTGCCCTTGTTCTGCTCGAACCGTCCGGTGAAGTCGCCGTTGGCGTTGTTGTCGCCGAAAGAAATCGTCCCGCCTCCCGACGTGCGGCGGCGGATGATTCCGCATCCGTTGAGGCCGTTGTAAGTGCCATTATCCACTTCCAGCATGCCGCGGACGTAGAGGTCGCCGAGGCGGCCGCGCCCGGGCAGCGCATTCTCGTCGGCGGCGAGCTGCGAAAGGATGTAGGTGTCGCCTGTCCACGTATGGGATGAGCCTCCGCCCAGCGTCAGACCGGCGCCCGTGGTCGCGGTGGAGGCCTGGTAGAAGACGACGCCGCCTGTGCCGGAGATGGCTCCGTTCATGTAGGAGCCCTTTCCCTGCGGGTACTCGATGAACCCCGTCGCGGAGCCGAAGTCGAGCGGAACGTTCACGTAGGGCGCGGAGTTCCGGTGGTAGCCGATGATGACCTGCCCGCTCGTGACGTGTAGAGGCCCCGTGCCGTTCACGTAGGTGTTCGTTCCCTTGGCGTCTCTGCCCTGGATCAGGAGAGAGTTGATGGTCGTTTCAGAGGAGACGTCGACGGTAGCTCCGTAGGCGACACGGACGTTGGCAGCTGTAGTCTGCCCGACGGGGAAGGCGTCCTCCTGTAGAAATTCGGTGTCGAGTTCGAGCGGACGGAAGCCTGTCTGGGAATCATAGGTGAGGAAGGTCAGGGCGTAGTCGCCGTTTCCGCCGCCGCGATACGCCTTCGACCCGATCATGCCAGGGACGATGGAGATGTTGGACGAACCAGCGGCCCCGCCTCCGCCGATTAGGCCTGGGGCTGTACCGAGCTTGAACCAGGCTACAGCGCCAGAGCCGTCCGCCGCGCCAAGCGTTGCACCGCTGATGGAGACGGGCACCCACGGCTCACGCTCGAGGGTGGTCGCCGTGAGGAGCTCCGTGCGGCCGCTTCCTCCGTTGAGGGAGATGAACGAGCATCCGCCCTCGCTGCCGTCGACGACGATCGACCCTGTAATCGTTTCGGTGGAATCGGCTCCGGTGTTGCCGCGGGCAAGGAGAGTGGAGCGAGTCAGGCGGACGGACGCAGCACGCGTGGCGCCCGTGTCTTTGCTGACGCTGCTGTCGAGCACCACTGTGGAAGCGGGCGCGACCTCCAGCGTGCCGGCGGGGATTCCGCCCGCGCCGCTCAGGTAGGCCCAGTTGCCGTTCAAGATGCGGAGGTCGCCGTTGAAGAGCGTGTTGCGCAGATAGACGTCGAGGTTGGCGTTGTGGATCGTCCGCTTGGCGCCGCCGAGGTCGATGTCGAGGTGCTGGCCGTCGGTGTTGCTGCCGAACGTGAGCGAACCCTTGCTTCCGTTGGCGCTCTTGTTGATCTCGATGTCGCCGAGCAGCCGCACGGCCACGTTGCCGCCCTGCCCGCGGAAGACGGTCGTGATTTCGCCCGGATGGGTGAACGAGAGGCCGTTCGTGAAGTCGAAGGGGGCGTCGAAGAGGAGGTTCTGCGTCGCCTTGGCGGAGAACGCGGCGTCGTAGACGTTGTCGATGACGCCGTCGGTCCAGTTGACCGTGTTGGTGTAGTAGAAGTCGCCCCAGCCAGTTGGAAGCCAGCCGGCGAAAAGACCTGCGGGCGCCAATATCGCGCCGAGCGTAAGAATGATGTTGAACTTCCTCATTGTTTTCATTCCTTTCGTTGTGTATAAATCAGTTTCTTCTTCTCGCAAGAGATTCCCTCGCGACAAATTCCACCGGCACCGCTACCGTTGCTCCCGGCGCGGCGGTCTTCGCGATCCGCGCGACAAGCGCCTTCACCGCCTCGCGGCCCATCGCCGCGAAATCCTGGCGGACGGTCGTGAGCGCGGGAGTCGTCCACTCCGCAATCGGATCGTCGTCGAATCCGACGAGCGAAATGTCGTCCGGAACCTGCCTGCCGACTTCCGCGAACGCGCGCATCGCGTGCCGCGCAATCGCGTCGCACGAGCAGAAGACGGCGGTTGGACGCACCTTGCGTTTCATGATGCGCACGACGGCAGAGCGCACCTCCGTTCCCCAGTCGCCAAACCTGTCTTCGCCCTTCACGTCGCACTTAAGCGGAGTCTCTCCCGTCAGCTCGGCAGCAAGTCTGGAAAATCCTCCCCAGCGCTCGCGAACCGTGTCCGCCACGAGGTCGCCGATAAACGCAAGGCGGCGATGCCCTGCGTTGACCATGCGCTCCGCGACAAGCCTGCCTCCGATTGCGTTGTCCGCAACGACGCAGGAGACATTCACCTTCTTCCCGAGGTCTTCGTCGACGACGACGATTGGAAAACCCTTCTCCGCGACGGCATGCACCGCCGCATCGAACGCCTTCGCGTGAACGGAAAACACTATCGCGCCCGTAGCGCCGGAATCAGGAAGCGCCGCGATCTCGGCCAGCAACGCCCGCATGTCGCCGCCAGCGTCCTTGAGTTCCAGCTCCGCTCCGATCTTCTGCGCCTCGCGCCTCGCACCGCTCGCCGCCTTGATCGCGGTGTCCCACATCAGGTTGCCAACGATAAAGCGCCAGCGACGAGTGACCTCGCCCTTGCCGCGGACAAAAATGCCGACGCCGGCCCTGCGCTCCAGAAGACCTTCTTCCACAAGCGCGTTGACGGCCTTGCGCGCAGTCATGCGACTGACACCGCACTCATCCGCTATCGCAACCTCGGTGCCAAAGGGCTCGCCAGGCTTCATCGAGGCGACATGCTCGCGAAGCACATCCGCGATGCGCGCGTTGAGCGACGGCCGCCCCCTGGATTTCTCCTTCTTCGCCATGACGAGAACAGACTACCACAAATCCGCCTCGTCCGTCAATCAGAAATTATACATGTATAAAAAATAAACCACCCGCCACTCGGAACCTGCTATGCGAGACCGACTTGGAGCGAGGGAGAGGCGTCGGCGCGAAAGGCCGCGTCGCCAAAGACGTTTCGCCGGTAGAACGCGAGACCGGCCACCATCGCGCCATTGTCGCCCGTGAACTTCGGCTTCGCCATGAGAAGCGGCACATGTGCTGCGGAGCAGACTTTGGTCAAGACGGCGCGGACGCGGCTGTTGAGCGAAACGCCGCCGCCGAGGACAAACGCCCTGTAGGAGCCGCGACGCAGGGCGGCGCGAGTGCGGTCGGCAATTGCCTGGACGATTGCCTCCTGGTAGGACGCGACGACATGCGCGACTTCTGGCGTGACATCATAGCCGCCAAAGTCCTGCGCCCCTTCCTTCGACTCGACAAGCGAAGGATTGTGCTGGACATGCCTGAGAAGCGCAGTCTTGAGCCCGGAGAACGACACGCAAAGCTCAGCAGGAAGCCCCGCGAGCGCCGTCACGCCGTCGCGCGGGCGCCCTTTCGGGAATGGAACAAGCGGCTCTCCTGGGAAACGTTCCCGATAGGCCGCGGAGATGCGGTCGATCTTGAGCCCGCCCGGATAGCCGAGGCCAAGCAGTTTCGCGGCCTTGTCGAACGCCTCGCCAGCCGCATCGTCAAGCGTCTCGCCAATGACCTCGTACTTGCCGTATTCCGGCATGTCGATCCACACCGTGTTTCCGCCAGAGACGGCGAGGCCGAGCATAGGGCCGATTTCGCGCGGATCGGCGAGCTTCGCCGCCGTGTCGTCGGGAGAATCGTAGATGAAGGGAGAATGGAGATGCGCCTCGATGTGGTTTATTCCGATCAGCGGAACGCCAAGAGACTTCGCGAGCCCCTTCGCCGCGTTGAGTCCGACGATGAGCGCCGGCGCGAGGCCAGGGCCGTAGGTCACGGCAACAGCATCGACGGACTGCCCCTTCATCGCGTCACCTAAGACTTGGGTAATCTTCTCGATGTGCGCGCGCGAGGCAATTTCTGGAACGACGCCGCCGTAGGGCTGGTGCAAGGGAATCTGCGTATAGACGACATTAGAGAGGACTTCGCGCCCGTCTTTCACAACCGCCGCCGCAGTCTCATCGCAGCTCGTCTCTATCCCGAGGATGTTCACGGATTCGTCACCAAAACTTCCACCAGGGACGGGCGACCGGCTTCACGCCGCCAGACTCCTTGTAAAGCTCCTTGACGCGCTCGGAACCCGCAGTCTCAGGATCCCTGACAAATTCACCCTTGTTGAGTTCGAGCGCATCTGGCAAGCTCCAGAACTCCGAGCGACGGAACCTGTCGCGATCCCAGCAGTGAATGACTATGACCTCGCCGGTGGGAAGGACAGAAAGACTCGGCTTCCTGAACCGCATCAGGGGGCCGAGGTCTGTCGTCGTCCACTTGCGAGACACGGGTCCTTCGTCGTGGGCTGCGAGGAAAAGATGTTCGGTGTTCTTGCGACTCCAGGAAAGAAGCTCGAATTCGCGCCGCAGACCCTCGACGTTCTTGAACATCTGAAGCGCACTCCTCACTTTCATGCCAGGCACGACGGAAAACGCGCGGAGCTGCCCCTCGTAGCGGATGCCGCCATGCAGGAGCACCGGCTTTGCGAGATACTTGCCGACCGTCCTCAGGGGATAGTGGTCGCCAAGATACGTCGCGAGCTTCTGCCCCTCGTTCGACTCCAAGCTGAAGCGCGAGACGAAAGCGCCCTTCCCGATCTTTTCGAGCTGGACCATGCTGCCCGAGTGGAACACCTCTACGAAAAGCATGTCCTTGGAGCTCGGATACCCGACGCTGACGCTTTCAGGCGAAGAGTTCGCGACATCCACTACGGCGCGGATGCGCTCGCCGGCAACATAGTCAATGTTGTCGAACTTGAGATCGACCGATATCTCCACCGTCTCGGCGAAGAGTCCCGTCGCCCAGCCAAGGGCAAGCGCAGCAAAAACTGTCTTCTTCATGGTTTGTCTCCTATGTTCAGCTCCAATCCGTCGTAGGCCGGCTCGACGTTCGTGCCGGCGAGCCGCGCAAGCCAGTCCTCGTGCGTCAAATCGTGGCACATGTGGACGAGATACGCCCTCTTCGGCGCGATCTGGGCAAGATACTCAAGCGCCCGCTCTAGGCTCAGGTGCGTCGGGTGCGGCCGCTCGCGAAGGCAGTTGAGGACCATGACGTCCACGCCCTTGACGCGCTCCACAGTCTCGTCGGGCAGTTCGTGGCAGTCGCTAACATATGCAATGCGACGAGAACCCTCGGAGAAAAGATACCCGCAGCAAGGAAAACCATGCTCGACTTTGAGCCGCAGAGCCGCCATGCCGCCAACCGAGAACGAAGCCGCGTCGGAAAACTCGACCATCGGGCGGTAGAGACCGTTCTTGCCGCCCTCTGTGCCGATGTATGGGAATATCCTGTGCATCTGCTCTATCGTCTCGCCCATCGCGTAGCAGACGAGGGGCTTGCCGACGATGCGGTAGGGAAGCCCGCGGTAAAGCGGGTCGCCCGGTTCGCACGGGACCTTCTCGCCGTTTATCGTGTTGAAGCGGCGGATGTCGTCGAACGCGGCGACATGATCCATGTGCGCGTGGGTTAGCGCAACGGCGTCGACCTTCGAGACACCGCACTCAATGCAGGCAAGCCGCAGCTCCGGCGGCGTGTCGACGAGAAGCGCCGCGCCGTCAGACGCCGTGACGTAGGCGCCGCAGCGCCGTCGGCGGTCGCGCGGATCGGGCGACGTGCACACACGGCACGTGCAGCCGATCTGCGGAACGCCGACCGAAGTTCCCGTCCCTAAAAACCGAAACGTCAAACCCGCTCCCGTTCCCCGTTACACGGTTCCCGTTCCCAGTTACCCGTTACTTCTTTTCCGGCATCTTCCCCGTGGTGAAGTACTGCTCCACTTCCTCAAGGGTGCGGCCCTTCGTCTCGGGCAGGAAGAACGCGGCGGTTATGAAGTAGATAACCGTGAATCCGGCCAGCACGAAGAACACAGTGCCGTTGTCGTTCGTCGCTGCGCACCATTTCGGGAACACCGTCGCGATGCCTGCCGAGACGCCCTGGTTGATGATCATCGCAATCGCCATGCCGTTTGCGCGGATGCGCGTTGGCATAAGCTCGGTTAGGGCGAGCCAGACGCAGACGCCAGGACCGACGGCGTAGAAGCCGATGAACATGAAGAAGAAGACAGTCGCAAGGACGCCAGTCACCATCGACGGAGCGACCCACGCCTTCGAGATGGCGAGGAAGATCGCGCCGACGCCGGTAAGTCCGACGATGATGCCGCTCGTGCCCATTTTCAGCAGGAACTTGCGGCCCTTCTTGTCGACAAGCGCGCAGGCGACGATCGTCATGACGCAGTTCATGATCTTGATCGCGACGTCGGAGACGTTTGCGAACGCGCCCTGCATGCCGGTCTTCTGGAAGATCGTCACCGTGTAGTTGAGGACCGAGTTGATGCCCGTAGTCTGGTTGCAGGCGAGGATCACGACCGCAAGTATGAACGGGATCACGTACTTCTTTTGGAAGAGGGAGTCCGTCGCCGCGGCGTTCTTCGCCTTCTCCGCGGCCGCCGCCTCGTCGGCGGCGATCATCTCGGCGAGAATCTCCTTCGCCTTCTCCTCGCCGTTGTTCGCGGCGAGCGAGGCGAGCGCCTCGTCCTTGCGGCCCTTCCTGTAGAGCCAGCGGGAGGATTCCTTCAGGCGGAACGCGCCGAGGAACAGCACGATTCCGGGAATGCACGAGAAGAGGAAGATCATCTGCCAGGCGCGGACCCAGGAGGCGACCTGCGCGGAGGGCACCCAGCTCTTAATCATGGCGAAGGTGACCTTCTTCATGTCGGCGATCTTCTTGCCTTCCTTGTCCAGTTTCGGCTTCGGATTTCCGGACTCGTCAAGCGCGAGCTCAGGAATCTTCTCGCCGGCTTCGTCAAGAACAGGTTCTCCGTCGGCGCCAAGCTTCCACACGGGCTTGCCCGCCGCGTCCGTCTTCTGCTCGAAGGCGACAATGCCGCTCTCGATGGCCTTTGCGTCGACGACCTTCTTCGCGTCGCCGATGCAGAAGGTGACGCAGAAGCCGATCACGGCGACGAACACCAGGCCGATCGTCAGGAGAAGCTGGAACATGCCCGTGCCCTTGCCGCGCGAGTCGGCGTCAAGGCATTCAGCGAGGTACATCGGGACGATCACGCCGAAGAGGCCCGCTGCCGCGCCCTGCATCGCGCGACCGCCGACCATCATCCAGAAGTTGCCGCCCTCGAAGAATCCCGATGCGCAGATCACGGGAATCGACACGAGGAAGAGGAGCGCGGAGGCGACGATCATCTTCTTGCGCCCGAACCACTCCGCGAGGAGACCCGCGACGAGCGACGACGGGAGCGACCCCCAGAGCGCCATGCCTACGATCCATCCGATCTGGTCCTCGTTGAATGTCGAGGTCCTTTCGATGTACGGCAACGCCGCGGCAATTACGCCGACATCGACGCCGTAAAGAAGCCCTCCAAGTCCTGCCATTATAAGCAGGAATTTCGCGTATCCCTTGACTGTCATTGTTTTCTCCTGTTTTTCTGGTTAATGAAACTCATATTTTGACCGCAAGCGCGGCCGCAATCGACTGATCCATGTCGAAGTACTTGTATCCGCCAAGCCGGCCGCCGACGACGAGGTTGGGGATCTTCTCCGCCTCGGCCTGATATTTCGCGAGAAGCGCGCGCGACTCCTCGCAGTCGACCGGGTAGTACGGCTCGTCGCCGGGCTTCCACTGCGCGGAGTACTCGCGCATCACCACCGTCTTCGGCGCGGACATGACGCCTGCGAGCTCGGGGTGGTAGTGCTTGAACTCGTGGATGCGCGTGTAGGGAACGGACGCCTCGGTGTAGTTGACGACCGAAGTCCCCTGGAAGTCCTTGACGCCAACGGTCTCCGTCTCGAAGCGGAGCGTCCGCCACGGAAGGTGCCCGAACCTGTAGTCGAAAAGCGCGTCAATGGGCCCGGAGTAGTAGACCGGCGCGTCCCCGATGTCGGAGAAGGCGAACGGCGAATTGAGCCGCACCTCGATGTTCGGATGGTCAAGCATCCTGTCGAAGACCGCGTTGTAGCCGTCCGCGGGAATCCCCTGCAAATAGTCCTTGAAGTAGTTGACGTCGTAGTTGTCGCGGACTGGCACGCGCTTGATGATCGATGGATCTATCTCCTCTGGCGCCTTGCCCCACTGCTTCGAGGTATAACCGCGGAAGAACGCGTCGAAGATCGCCGATGAATGGCGCTCGTCCTTCATGAAGTCCGCGACTTCACCGGGCTTAAGCTCCACACCGAAGAACTTGTTGATTAGCGCGAGGCCGAGGGGAAGGTAGTATATCTTGCCTTTATAGTTCGCGAGCACCTTGTGCTGGTAGCCGTTGAACTCTGTGAAGCGACGGATGAAGTTCCACACTGCCATGTCGTGCGTGTGGAAGATGTGGCTGCCGTAGAGATGGACTTCGATCCCCGTCTCGGGATCGGTCTCGCAGCGGACGTTGCCGCCAACCGCGCCGCGGGCTTCGAGGACGAGAACCTTCCGCCCCGCCTCTGCAAGACGGCGCGCAACCGTGCAGCCCCAGAAACCGGCGCCGGCAACGATCGCGTCCGCTCTCACGATTCCGCTCACTTGATCGTCTGCGCTCCCTTGCCGTCCATCGCGCCGAAGAGCTTCAGGGCGTCCTCGAGCGGATAGCGGTTGCAGAACATGTCGCACTTGGTGGTGATCGTGCCCTGGAGAGGAAGCCCAAGCATGGACCTCAGGCCGTTGCACTTGCCCTCGTCGAGCTTTGTCGACTCGGAGTACTTCATCGAAAGGAACGCGTTAAGGTACTGCGCGTTGAGGCGTCCCTTGAAGACAGACGGATCCTTGAGGTCCTCGTTGTCCTCGATGGACTCGATCCCGTCGGTCCCCTCGAGATCCTCGAAATCGTCGACGCGCACCTTCGCGATGGAGGGCGAAATCGTCATCTGGATGTCGCTCTCGCGGTTCAGGAAGAACACGTTGCCGTCGATCGACTGCTTCTTCAGCGTGCCCGCGCCCTTCGTGTTGTCGTAGCCGGTGAGGACGTTGAGCCCGATGATGTTGTCCTTGATCTCCGCCTCGACGCCTGTGTTGTTCCTCACGCCGAAGCCCATGTCGGCGAGGTCGTTGAGCCGAGACCAGGTGTAGAGGACGGTGTTGTTCTTGAACTCCCACTTGACGGAGGGCTTCCAGCCGGCCTTCGGCTTGTTGGGTCCGTCCTGCGGAATCGCCTTGGAGCAGAGGACGTTCGCGCCGATCATGCGGTTGTTGCAGAAGACGCAGTTCTCGACGTCGACCTCGCCCTCGTACCATGTGACGTTGAAGGCGATGTTGCCGGAGTTCACGAACGCGCAGTTCTTGAACGAGAGCTTGCCCGTCGCGCGGTTCGCGGTCGCGGAGTAGACGAGGTAGCGGTTCGCGGATGGGAACTTGTCCCTCGTCTTGTTCATCGCCGGCCCCTCGAGCCACATGCCGGTGTCGAAGCCCTCGGGCTTGCCCTTCGTCTCGTGATAGGAGTTCGCAAAGCCCTCGTCGAAGATGAGACCGTCGAACTTCATGTCGACTCCCTCGGGCTGTTTTTGCTGCTTGGTGAAGTCGATCGTGAAGACGCCAAGCCCAGTGCCCTTCTTGTCGTTGTTCTCGTTGAGGGCCTGGAACATCGTCTTGTGCTCAAGGGGTTTTCTCGCCGAAAAGTCCTTTGAGTAGCCGCCGATGATCGAGACTGCCTTGTCGATAAGGAACCAGTTCTGTTTCATCTTGCCGGGATACACGCCCTCCGCGAGGTGGATCGTGTCGCCGTCCTTCGCGTTCTCAAGCGCCTTCCAGAGGTTCTTGAGCGGAGCTTCCTTCGTGCCCTCGTTCTTGTTCTTGCCGGTCTCGAGCGAGACGTAGATGTCCGCCGCAGTCGCAGTGGTCGCCGCAAGCGCGGCCGCCGTCAGTGTCATGAGCTTGTTCATTCGCTTGCCTCCTTTTTGGGTAATTCGCCTGTGACATCGAGAATCCACGCGGTGTCGGCCCAGCATGGATGGGTCTTGTCCTTGAAGATCTTCGGGAGGATGAGCTTCTTCACTTCCTCGTCCCGGTTGAGGACGTCGTTAAACACTAGCTCGAGATACTCCTTGTCGATCGACTTGTCGAAGAGAATGCCGGCCAGCAGCAGGACATGGTCGTCCGAGACGAGGTTGAGCGCGCGGTGGAGGCATTCGTCCTTGCGTCCGTCCGGAACAGACTTGAACGCGGCGACGAAATCGTCCATGTCCTTCATCGAGACCTCGCCGCCCTCCCTCTCCATCCACTTGTCGGTAAGCGAGTCGAAGGCCTCGACTTTCTTCTCCTCTTCTTCCTCCTGAAGCTCCTCGGGGGTCTTCTCCTCCTGCTCTTCGCCGTCACCCGTCTCATCGTCCCCTGTCTCGTCTTCGGGATCGGCGACGTCGCTTCCCTCCGCCGTGCCTCCAGACGCCTGACGCGCCTCCGCACGCGGCACGCCTGCCGCGGGATATCCCGCGCGATGCATCGCCTCCTTCTTTTGGCTGGCCGACTCGACGAACAGGAAGACAATTGCAACCGCGACGACCGCGGCAACGCAAAGAGCCGCGGGCGCACCCGTCACGACAGTCAGTGTTTTCCTCTTTCCCTTGTCCATGTCCGATAGTATACCAAATTTCACGCGCCTACGAAGACTCCCCGTCTCCCGCGACGAGCGACTGCCCGACCGCGACGATACGCTTGTCGATGCGGATCTTTATCTGGCTCACGTAGTTGCGGGATATCTTGTATTTCGCGGCGACCTCTCCTATGTCGCGCCCCTCGAGCGCGTACTCGCGGTAGACGTTCCTGTCGCGATCCGAAAGCGCAGTCTTCGTGAGAACGTGCTCCACGGCCGACTTGAGAACGGCCTTGCGCCAGTCTTCGTCGAGCTGCTCTGGCGACTCCGTAGGCGCGGCAAGCGTGTCGGCGAGCGTGTCAGAATCGTCGCCGCCCGCTATCTTCACCGAAGAGTCTATCGACACCTTCCGGTCGCCGGCGCGCGCCATGTCCTTGCGATGGGCCATGTGGACTTCGTTGACGATCATCGTCGCAAGATATGAATGGAATTTGCCCTTCTCAGGCGTGTACTTCCCCTCGCGCAGGACGTTGACGAGCTTTCCGAGGACCTGCATGACGATGTCATCGGCATTCTCCTCGCCACCCTTCATGGCGGCAAACTGGCGTATCGCCGCGGAATACGAGTTCCAGAATCGCACCCATGCCGCCGAATCCTCGCCGGGGGCGAGGTTCTTGATCTTCGCAATCAGCGTGACGGACGTGACGGGGAACGTGCTCATTTCTCGGCGGCTTCCCTGAGCTTCTCTATGGCACCGTCAAACATCATTCTCAATGGTTGATCGTCTCCCGCCTGCATGTAGTCGACGTCGCCAAACCTGACGTTGTCGAATGGGGACACGGTAGAATCCTCTTCAAGCTGATCACGTATAATCTCGAAGTCGGCAATGGCCTTCTCAAGCGTAATGTCGCCCGAAGCAAGCGATGAGAGCGTTGAATGCGTCAAGACGAGCGCGTCAAGACGAGCCACCTCAAACGCGACCCTGGCCGGCATCACCACGTCGCCATCATCATCCGTCTGGTCGTCCGCGCGCGCTGCCGCAGGGATGCGAAACAGTTCGTCGAAGATCGGGACGTCTGGTCTCGCCCCCGCGTTCTGGAGCTTTAGCCGCCAGACCTCGCGCTGGACGTGAAACTCGCGCGTCTCCCAAGCAAGGACAACGGCAAGGACAACGGCGACAACGCCGATATAGCGCGCGACGTGGCGCGCTATATGCCCGCGCGACTTCTGCTTGAGCCAGCGCTCCTCCGCTTCGAACTCCGCCTTCTCGCGGTCGGCACGCTTCTCCTCGGCATACGACAGGCACTCGCGCCCCTGGGGATTTGCATGGAGAAGCTTCGGCAGGATACGGCGCCACACCGGATCGTAGGTCTCCAAGTTTGCAAGTACGTCCGTCCTCGCGTCGCACCATGTCCCGGTGAGGAGACGGTAGACTATTACCCCAAGCGCATACCAGTCGCTCTGCGGACTTGCCGCGACGCCCATCTCAAGTTCCGGCGCCATGTATCCTATCGACCCCATTACGAGCGAACGGCCCTCGCGCATCTTGACGATCGTGTTCACGACGTCTACGACTGTGTGGCCGTCGCCTGCGGAATCGAAGACTTTCGACACGCCGAAGTCGGTAAGTACTGCATGGCCGTCGGGACCAACGAGGACGTTCTGGAGCTTGAGGTCGCGATGGACTACGCCCTTCGAATGGATGTATGCAAGCCCTTCGCGCAAATCGTCGTACCACTTGCCGATCGTCTCTTCGTCAACCGAACCCGGCTCAACGTCGGAAAGGGATTTCGGCTGGCCAGACTCGTCCAGCACGAGGTCCATGACGAAATAGGGCTTGCCAGTCTCCTTATCCGTGCCGAAGTCGGTGACCTTGACGATTCTCGGATGGCTGAGCTTCGCGAGGAGCCGGCCCTCCGTCTCGAAACGCCGGCGGACCTCCGGATCTTCCTTCTCGTAGGCGAAGAGCTTTATCGCATGACGGGTGCCGAGGCGCGGATTTTCCGCCTCGTAGACCTCGCTCATGCCGCCCTTCCCGAGAAGGCGAACAACGTCATAGCTGCCAATCGTCATTGAATCATCCCTTCCGCGGAGTCGAGCGTCATGCGGTCGATATCCGGCATCCACGCAGAGCCATTCGAAAGGCGAATCGTGTGAATGCCAACCGAAAGCTCTGGGACCATCACTACCTTCATGAACTTGCCGTCCGTTCCCTTCACATTTACGCGGCGCGGCGCGCCACCGTCAATGGAAATGTCGAACCACCGCTCGTCGGGAGACGAGTAGTCGATGGTGACGGCATACTTCCCCGCTTCGTCGACCTTGACGTCGCGCCACTCCAAGTAGTTGGTGTCGCGGCTGCCGAGATTGCGGACAACCATGCCCCCCGAAGCTCCCTCCTGCGGGGCAGGGAAAGGCGTTCCGGACTTGGCGGCGTCGTGCATCTCCTGGTAGTCGGCAAGATACGCGCACTCCGCCTCGTAGACCTTCCTCTGGACGCGCTTTTCGGCGTCGAAACGGTAGAACTTCGAGGCGTGAGGGGCGACATTGACGGACACATGGTCCTCAAAGCAGCCGACGTCCGCCATCTCGACGAGGTCAAACGCGTCGATCTTGCCGCCGAGGTCGAGATCGGCCGCCCTGACCGTAAAATCGTGCGCCTTGTCGGAGCCGTTGTAGAGCGCAACATAGCGCGACTTGCCAAACTTCTTGATCGCGTCCTTGACGAGAATGTACGCGTCGCCGTCTTTCGCGACGACATACCCCTGAAGCCCGAGGTCGTTCTGGTTCATCGCGAGAAGGTAGGGATTTGTGATGAGCGCCTTTGAGGACGCAGGGATGCTCCTCACGTCGCATCCAATCAAAAGCGGCGACGAGAGCATGCACCACATGCCGAAGTGCGTCGTCTCTTCGTCGGGGGTTATGCCGGTGTCGCCATGCTTGCCGAAGACCGACTTCATCTGCCCGACGAGCTGACCGACCTCGAGCATGTCCATGTCGTTGTAGTGCCCGGGCTTCGAATACGCGCTCAGGTAAAGGTTCTCGTTGATGATCTTCTTGACCTCGCCCCAGTTGGCACGAATGTCGCCAGTTGTGCGCCAGGACTCCGCGATGTCCGCGGCCCAAGTTCCGGGAAACGCCCAGCGGCAGATGTTGAGCCGGACATCGGTCCTGCCCGTCGCCTTGATCGCGTTTGCGATCTCGGTGTAGCGGACCTTCTCGTCGAGCTTTAGCCGCAGGCCGCCGCAGTAGTCGACTTTGATGAAGTCGAAGCCGAGGTCGATGAAGTGGAGCTTGCAGTCAGCCGCGTCGTGGCCGTAGAGACCGCCACCGAGGCCGCCCTTCTCCTTAGTGCCGTCGGGGGCATCCCACATGCTGCCGCACGTGTCCGCACCGGCGTCGGAATAAATACCTGCCTTCAAGCCGAGCGCATGAATGCCGTCGACGACCGGCTTCATTCCGTTCGGGAAGCGCTCGGGGTGGAACTTGAGGATCCCGTCCTCGCCATGACCCCAGAAGAAGCCGTCGTCGATGTTGACGTAGATGTAGCCGGCGTCCTTGAGCCCGTTCGTCGCCATCGCACGCGCCGTCTCGAGGATGATCTCCTCGGAAATCTTGACGCCGAACGTGTTCCAGCTCGACCACCCCATAAGCGGGCGAATCTTCGGGTCGCTCGTCGGCGCGATCTTCGCGGCGTCGAGAAGCTTGGCCGCGCGCGCGGCTACAACCTCCTTGGCGGCGCCCTCAAGACGACTCAGGTTGACATACGCCTTGCCCGCGGCAAGATCGACGCGGATGCGCTTGTCGCATTTGGGGCAGTCGCGGTATTCGACCCGCTTGTCGACAACAGAGACCTCGGAGGCGATTTCCTCGCCAAGCGACGCATACGCGCCGACAGCGGCAGCCATTAACACAAAGGCATGTCCAGACTTCATCGTTGACGTCCTTTCTACAAGTTTCTTGTATTATACCAAACGGCTTTCGTTCCATCAAACCAGGTTTTCGCCGTCCTTCGCGAGAACGGGGGAGGCGTGGGCATGGCAGATGGCAAGGGCAAGCGCGTCGGCGGCGTCGTTCTGCGGGAGTTCCGGCAGCGCGAGGAGCGTCTTCACCATACGCTGTATCTGCTCCTTCTCGGCAAGCCCGTTGCCGCACACCGCCATCTTGACGCGGCGCGGTTCGTATTCGTAGATGGGCTTCTCCGCGTCCGCTCCGGCGACTATCACCGCCCCGCGCGCCTCACCGAGCACCATCATTGTGTTGGCGTTCTTGCCGTAGATGACCTTCTCGATGCTCAAGACATCTGGGTTCCACGCTGCTATCAGCTCGGCGATCTTCGCATGGATGCGCTTCAGGCACTCCGAGAGCGGCACTTTTGCCGCGTTCGGAATGTTGCCGTAGTCGAGCGCGACGAGGCGCGAGCCCTTCGTCTCGAGAACGCCAAATCCCGTCGAGCGAAGCGAAGTATCGACACCGAGAATTATCATGATGTAAAAGTTAAAGGGTTGAAGGGTTAGCGTGTATGGTTTATTGGTTTTCAATGATGTTCCATGCGGCATTGAGACGAGACATCTTTTCAGTCGCCTCGGACACTTCGCGTTCGCTCGCGCCGGATGCACGAAGGACGTCGGGATGATATTTCTTCGCAAGCTCGTGGTAGGCGCGGCGCACAGCAGATTTAGAGGCCCCAGGCTTCACGCCGAGCGTTCGGTAGGCGTCTGCGAGCGGGTTAGTATGCTGGCGTGGCGATCGGCGAGCGCCTCTCGCGCGCCACCGCTCCTCGCGGATGCGCCGTTCGATCCAGCCGCCGAGAAGCGATCCCAAAAACGCGCCGAGCAAACCGCCCCGCGAACAGAGAATCGCTCCGGCGAGTGGACCGATCCAGAGCATCAGACGACCTTCCCGGCAAACTCCTCGAACGCCGGAATCTCGATAAGTTCGGCCGCGCCAGCGTCGATCGACGCGGCAAACGACGGGTCGACCGGAAGCCGCACGACTTCGGGTATCCCGAACTTCTTTGCAATCGCCTCGGCCTTGGACTCGCCGAACACGGGAATCTCCTTGCCGCAGTCGGGGCACTTCAGATAGCTCATGTTCTCGACGAGCCCCACGACCGGCTTTTCCATCATCTTCGCCATCTTGACCGACTTCGAGACGATCATCTCGACGAGTTCCTGCGGCGAAGAGACGACGACAACGCCGTCAACGGGAAGCGACTGGAAGACCGTGAGCGGCACGTCGCCGGTGCCAGGCGGCATGTCGACGAACATGACGTCGAGCTCACCCCAGTGGACATCCGTCCAGAACTGCTTAACAAGTCCCGCGATCACCGGGCCGCGCCAAACGACGGGATCGGATGGATCTTCGACAAGCATGTTGAGCGAGATGACCTTGATTCCGGAATTCGTCATCGTCGGCTCGATGCCGTCGTCAGACTTCCAGGTAGACCCCGCGAGGCCGAACGCCTTGGGGATCGAGGGGCCCGTCACGTCCGCGTCGAGGATTCCCACCTTGAGGCCGCGCTTTGCCGCAGCGACGGCGAGCATAGTCGTCACGAAGCTCTTCCCTACGCCGCCCTTTCCGGACGCGACGGCTATCACCTTGCCGACTTTCGACGCGGCATTCAGCTTCGCGGAGAAGTCGAACTTTTCCTTCCTGTCCCCGCAGTTCTTCCCGCAGGTCGAGCAGTCGTGTGTACATTCTTCAGACATTTAACACTCCTTGTCATCAACTCAGGAGCATTATACCATATTCAGCCCTTGTTGATTCGGGCATCCGCGAAACGGGCAATTGCCAGTTTACAACGGAGGCTGTAGTCTCCGCACATCGACCCAAAGGCGTTGCGGTAGTCTTGCAGTTCCTGAAACGACTCCAGTGAGAAATCAGATTCGCAATTATGCGACTTTGACGCATACTCGAGCATGCGTCTCCCAGATTCATCGTCTGGGATCGCATCGGGGAGCATTCGCTGCACCTCAGCTATGCCCTGTCGAAACTCCTTCTCGTGCGCCACGATCCTAGCACACAACTCATGATATCCGTCCGCGTTCAGATTCTCGCAATTTGCCAGACACCGATCGATGAATTCCTCGTGTGGCAACATCCGCTCTGAAAGCTGCGAGCACAGCATTTTCATCGACATCATGTTCCCATACATCGTTTTCACATGACTGCGGTCGGCGTCGTTCCCAATGTGCGTCAAATAGGAGCATGCCGCAGAGTCGCACTTTGCAACGGCAGCCGCAAGCCCGTCCAGATATTCCTTGTGCTGGGCGACAGGCGCCGTCTTTTTCGTATACGCCGCGCCGTTGTAGAGGAACTTCTTCACCTCGATTTCGCCAGACGCGACATGCTCCAGCGTCTCCATGTCCGCTTTTGCCGTGTTCAACTCTCCCACGAGTCGCCTGTATTCAGCTGTAAACGGGTTCTCCTTGACGTCGACTTCAAACGCCTTCTGCAGATCAAACTTTTCCAACGACCGGGCAAAGAACGGCTCGTACTCCAGCGGAAATCCGTTCTCCGCATACCACTTGTCGACAAACGCCTGAAATTCCGCAGAGCTGACGGTCTCTGGCTTTTTGTCCATGTCGGCAACACAACACTGGAAGAACCGGTCAGAAACCTTCTGCGCCAGTTCTTCCGGGATCAAGGTCCAGGCGGGATCTGATTCTTCATTCCCGCACGCAAGAGCCAGCTCCCTTGCACACGCCAATCGGTCGGCCAGCTCCGGATGCGTGCTCCACACGTCCTTTATCTCGACCCTCGATTCGGCCACGCCAAAGTCATAGTCGCTCTTGAGCTGCACGTCATGCGACAGTGTCGGCCAACCTTCCTTGCTCAACGCCTTGACAACTGCATCGTGCGCCTTGAAATAATTGTCCGGCAGCTTGTTCTCGCCCAGGCTCTTACTCAGGAACGGCCGCAGACGATTCATGTCACACGCACCAAGCAGCTCGATCTTGCACATCGCAGAAACGAACGCGTCCGATCCGGCACATCTGCACGCCACTTCGTCCGCGCCAAACTCCATTAGGCGAGACAGCTTCCGCTCGCCTATCTGCACAAACAAGAACACGTGTCTCGTCATCAGCTTTACCAACGTCGTCATGCCATAGGCAAGCATGCCGAACAATCTCCAGAGCAGCCATCCGGCGTTGCGCCAGCTGAAAAGCGCATTATCAAAGAAGTCATCGGTATAAATCAGGTTGTACAGCACTTTATTCGTGACTGACACCGCAGACCCGACCTTCATGCTGCTCTGGCCAAAGTGCCCAAACTCATGCGCGAGGATGGCCTTGACCTCTTGAATCGTCGTCGCATTGAAGATTCCAAGTCCTATCTCGAGATTCTTCCGCACTGGCAGGAAGATGCTCCAGAATCCGGTGTTGTAGAACACGCATGCGTTCACATCGGTCGTGAGATAGACATGGCGCGGCATCCTAAAACCTGTGCGCTTAGACAGTCTGCGGATAAGCCCAAAAAGCTTGGGGCAGTCGTCTTCGCTCACTTCGACACGCTCTTTGTTCGTGCTCTTGGTGAAGGAGAAAAGCGGCTTTATCAGATATATGCCAAACACTCCGGCCAGCGACAACACGCCGGCGATGACGACAATGACTCCAATTACGCCGCGCCCTTTTGCGTTCGGCAGGACTTCCTCGCCCAGGAACTTGGCCACATAAAACGCAACGACAAGAATGGCGATGCCCAGGCAGATCAGCGCCAAGTAATAGACAAGAAACAAGACGACTCGAAACGTCTCGTTTACGACCGCGCCTTTTATACTGCCATGTTCACGCGCCATAATCATGTGTCGGCGACCGAAGCGCCGTCACTTCACTAGCTCGAGGCCGCACGAGCAGCCGAGGCGGTTTGCGCCGGCGCGGATCATCGCGAGCGCGGTCTTGCGGTCGCGGATTCCGCCCGCCGCCTTTACGCCCATCTTCGCGCCAACAGTTTTTCGCATAAGCTTGACGTCCGCAAGCGTCGCGCCGCCCTTGCCGAAACCTGTCGATGTCTTCACGAAATCGAAGTTCGCCTTTTTCGCCGCGGTCGATGCGACGACGATTTCGTCCTTCGTCAAGTTGCAGCATTCGAGGATGAGCTTGAGGACTACGCCCTTCTTCGCCGCGCGGCATTCGCGGACGATCTCGGAAAGCTCGCAGAAGCACGCGTATATGTCGCTCTTGAGAAGCCCCTGGTTGATTACGACGTCAAGCTCGTCCGTGCCGTCATCTATCGCCTGCAGCGATTCCTCCACCTTCGCGAACGTGCTCGTCGCACCAAGGGGAAAGCCGATCACTGTGCATACCGCGACCTTCGTTCCCGCGAGCATCTCGCGGCACTTCGGAACCCAGCACGGGTTCACGCACACGGACTTGAAGCCGTGCTCCTTCGCCTCGCGGCAGAGCCGTGCGATGTCAGACGCCTTCGCGTCGGGCTTCAGGAGCGTATGGTCGATGAACTTTGCAAGATCAGTCTTCATGCGAGTATTATATCATTTCTATCATTTCAACCAGCCGCCAAGCGTCAGATGCAAAAATCACTCAACCCGTATTTCAGCAAGTGAGGCGAACTCGCGACCATTGTGCTCGTTGAGCCCAGTGAAGCGCCAGTAGTGCAGCTTCTCGGGCTTGGCAAACGTGAACTTCTGCTCGGCCGTGCCCTGCGTCAGCTGCGACGCAATCACTTCGCGCCATTGCTTGCCGTCCGCGGAAATCTCGAACTTGAAATTCTTCACGTTGCCGTTGGGGCCGTTCTGCCGCTGCCAGATCGAGACGCCCTTGACCGTCAGGTCGCGACCCATGTCGACAGTGACGGAGTGCGGATACTTCGTGAGCGTGACGCCATACTGGCTGTGCCAGATTGTCGACAAGTCGCCGTCGACGAGGTGTTCCGCATCGCCTTCGCCTGGCTCGGACGACGAACAGGCGACGACCGTCGGCACGATGTCCTCGCCAGTGCGAACATCCGGCGGGAGCTCTGGATGCGGCAGGTATGGCAGCTTGTCGATGTCTGAAGGCGTCCCAATGATGAAGTCGAGGACAAATGTCCTGTTGTTCCTTACGATGTCCTTTCCAAGCGGCCCCGGCCCGCACGACGCACCGCCAAGGCCGCGCACCGCCGCGAATATCCCCAGCTCCGTCTTTGCGACTTCAGGCAGCTCTTCGGGATGCATGGCAAGCGCAAGCTCCGTCGGCGAGTATGGAATCGCCGAGAACGAGAACGGTTCGCCAAGCGACATGGCCATGAACATCTTGCCGGCGCCAGCGAGCGCAACCCAGGCCGTACCGCACCTCATGCCCATGTCCTGGGGCTTCGCGTAACGCTCCACCATTTCGGCAACGCCCCTTCTCCACCATCCGGTGAACGCACCGCTCACACGATCGGGATAGTTCTCGAAAGGCCCAGCTCCAAACCAGTTCGCCCGGTCGAGCCCCTTGTCGAGCGTCAGGCGGTAACCGATTCGTGCAAGTTCCATCACGCGTCCGCGAGAACGTATTTCGGACTGACACGCCACGTTGCCGTTGCCGAATACAGTCCACTTCTGCGCGACGGAGAAATGCGGATCGCTCGGCAGGACGTCTCCAGCCCGCACGAACTCCGCCTGCTTTCCAGTACGTCCGCCAAAGCCGACAAGATGCTCCTTCTGCTTTCCGCGCACGTCAGCGACGACCGTGAACGACTTGGAGCCATCGGGATTCGTCGTCACCTCGGAGACCGAGGTCACCTTCTGCACAAGTTCGCGGAGCCCCGCCATCGCCCACCTGTCGCCGAGCCCGACCTCGTTGGAACTTGGCGCACGGAACGCATCGACCGTCATCGGCGCAAGAAGGAACTCTTGCCCGCCCTTCTTGTACGAGACGAGTGCGCCGGACTCGCGGTTAAAGCGCACTTCCGTGTTGCCAGCCTTAAAGCCGATCGACATCGCGTCGGACGCATCCTCTACATTTCCTTCCGACTTTACGACGATCCTGTTCTCTGCATCGAATATTCCCTTGATGTCGAACTGGCCATTCGCAACGACATGTCCCGTCTTCAGCAATCCATCATCTTCGTCAAGGACTATCGCGCACCTCACGCATACCGCCCCCGGCTTAATCCCCGCGACATCAAACGTCGCGTTTCCGCGCGGGGCAATGTCGAGAGGATGCGATGCCTTCGAAGGTCTTTCCGCCCCAAGCACCGTCACGCTGAGCGTATATCCCGACGCCTGCTTGAAGTAATTCAGGTTCTTGACGGTCACCTTCTTGCCGTCTTCGGAGAACTTGATGTCGAACGGCTGGAAGACGTGCTTGACCTCGTAGTAGCCGGGCTCAAGGCGGCGGTCGGAGAGAATGACGCCGTTCATCACGAACTGTCCGTCGTTCGGCTTGTCGCCGAAGTCGCCACCGTAGGCGAGAATCAACCCGTTCCCCGTTCCCGGTTCCCCGTTCCCCTTCTTATAAAGCCCTTGGTCCACCCAGTCCCAGATCGCCGCGCCGAGGATCACGTCAGACGACTCGATCGCGTCCTGGTAGTCCTTGAGGTTGCCCATCGCGTTGCACATGTTGTGCGCGTATTCGGAAATGTAAAACGGCTTCTTCGCCTTGTGGTCGCTCGCTTTCCACTGAACCCAGTCGACGCCCGGATACTGGTTGGAGTCCATGTCGACGACGGAGTTGTCGCGCTCGTACTGCAGGGGACGCGAAGTGTCGATCTTGCGAATCGCCGCCGCTGCCGCCGCGAAGTTCTCGCCCGGGCCCGCCTCGTTGCCTAAGGACCACATCGTGACGCACGGATGGTTGCGGTTTCTGCGCACCATGTCGATGTTGCGCGCGACCGTCGCCTTCTCCCATTCCTTGCGGTGCGAGAGCGACGCCTCGCCGTAGTAGTAGCCGTGTGATTCGACGTTCGCCTCGTCCATCACGTAGATGCCGTAGATGTCGCAGAGGTAGTAGAAGTAGTCGTCCTGCGGGTAGTGCGAGTTGCGGATATGGTTGACGTTCGCCTCCTTCATGAGACGGATGTCCTCAAGCTGCCTCTCGCGCGGAACGTAGTGTCCGTACATCGGATCGGTCTCGTGCCTGTTCACGCCGCGAAGCTTGATCTTCTCGTTGTTGAAGTAGTAGCGTCCGTCGCGGATTTCGGAAGTGCGGAAACCGACAAGGCAAGAAACGTATTCCGATCCACATTTCAGCAGCATCTTGTAGCAGTTGGGTTCCTCGGCGCTCCAGAGCTTCGGGCCCTTCACAGTGACGCTTATAGCCGACTCCGCGGATCTGCTTCTTGTCAGGCATGCAACCGGCATGTCACCCATATCGAAAAGTCCACCAAACATGAGCGACGTGCCAGCAGGAACAACATCATACCTGACATCAAGAACCCAATCACCGTTCAGCCTCTCCCTGTCTACAGGCCGTGGCGTCACCGTAAAATCGCGTATGCGCGTCTTCGGCCTTGCGAGAAGCCATGTCGAGCGGGCGATGCCGGAGAGGCGGAACATGTCCTGGTCTTCAAGATACGACGCGTCGGAGTAACGATAGACTTCAAGCGCGACGACGTTCTTTCCGGGTTTCACGAACTTCGTGACGTTGAACTCGGCGGGATTGCGAGAATCCTTCGAGAAGCCGACATACTCACCGTTGACCCAGAGATAGAAGAACGAATCGACCGTGTCGAACTTGAGGAAGATTTCCTGTCCGTCCCACTTCGCGGGGACCTCGAAGTCGCGGCGATAGGAGCCGACGGGGTTGCGAGCGGAGTAGGCGGTCCAGTCCTTCGGCGGCTCACCCATCACGTCCGGCTGGTCGCGCTTGAAGGGATACGTCTGGTTCGTGTAGATAGGCGTTCCCCATCCGCCCTTTCCGTTCGCGCCATACGCCTGCCAGGAGCACGGCACCTTGATCGTTTCCCAGCCCGAGACATCATACGCCGGTTTCTCGAAGCCGACGGGGCGCGACGCGGGATCGGGCGACCACTTGAACTTCCACGCCGTCTCGGAGTCGAGTGAGATTGTGCGCTCCGAGAATTCGGGAAGAATCTTGAGCGCGCTTTCGAGCGTGTCGAAGCCCGAGAACGCCGCACGGCGCTCTTCGCGCCCGAACGACAAATTCTCCGGCTCCTTCCATTCCGTGCCCGTGGGCTGCGCGGCAAACGCAACTGCGGCAATCATCGCGGAAAGGGCAAGTACGGCAAGCTTCATGATTTTTTTCATTGTAGACGCATTGTACCAAATCCACACTATGCGTGGCAAGGTGGCACGGAAATCTCCAATGGTTCCATGAG
This sequence comes from Kiritimatiellia bacterium, assembly GCA_017406465.1. Classification (GTDB taxonomy): domain Bacteria; phylum Verrucomicrobiota; class Kiritimatiellia; order RFP12; family UBA1067; genus UBA1067. The sequence goes on from JAFQYM010000035.1 coordinate 44,999, forward strand.
GCTTATTTCGACTTTTGGAATCCTTGCACGCTCGCCTCCTCCAGCCGCAGGCCGTGGATGTAGAGAGTGCCAGAGCCTTGGGATGACCATATGTCGATAGTGGCGGTACGGGCAGGAATCGGCCAGCGGACATCCTTGCTATTCGAACTTCTCAGACCGAGATTGACGTCAAAGTCCTTCCACCCCAACCTCTCATTCCTCGCATAGACCAGTTCATGCAGCGCTTTTTTGCCGTTCACGGTGACTGTGACGTGGTATATCGCGTCTCCGTCGGCCGAGAGTGCAAAGTGAATTTGCGGGTCGTGGTACAGCTTCTCCGTATTCTTCGGCGGAAAGACGACGTCCAGGCCCAGAGGCTGAGTGACGGCCCTGTCGAGCCTCAGGCAGTCGTAGCGGCCAAGATGCTCTTCTTCGTAGAAGTCGTCGTCCGCCTCACGTACACGTATGTCGCTGATCTTGAGCGAAAACAGGCGATTGTCGAACAGACTGTGCCATGCACTGTCGAGATGCCTCCTGCTACGCCAGTCTCCGGCCAGCGGATGCGGACGGCGCTTCTTGTCTGCCGTCTGTTCCTGCACTGCCGCAGACACGTCCTTGTCGGGGGTCTTGCATTGTGGTTCGTCCGGGAGTGGTGGCGCGAGGTGACGGGCGTCCTCTCGCCGTGCCGCCACCCAATTCGTCGCGACGACGGTGACGACGTCGAAAACATAGTTCGTCACAGTCACGACGCGATGGCGGACTTCCGTCTTCGCCGTCTCCGCCTGGTTCGCCTCGCGCACTGATGCGCCGTACAGTTCCCTTTTCTCCTCCGCCATGCCCAGGCCGATTTCGATGCCGCCCGACAGCCCCAGCATCGCTCCGACGACTGCGACGGCGGCAAAAGACGCGCATGATCGCAGAACGCCGTCGCTCCCGCCCTTGACTTTCCCCTTTGCGGCCGCATTGTTCCTTGGCCGTGGCACCGTTAAGGGCGCACGGCGACACGGCAGCGGCGAAGGTTTTGGCGCGGCAATGGCAGCGGCGGCGATTTCGGCCGGGACTGCGCGCCGCCCCTCGTCCGTCTCCATAAGCAGGCGGACAACCTCCATCATGCTGGCCGCTCGGTCTTCGCGGCGAGGTGCGCACATGCGCGAAACGACTTTGGCGAGTTTGGCCGACACTTCCGGCATCGTGATGCGCACGTCCGCGATTTCCTCGCCGCGCATCGCCATGTCGAGAAGCTGGTCCACCGTTGCGTCCGGGTTGGGGCGCTCGCCCGACAGCATCTCGTAGAACACGATCCCGAGAGAGTACACGTCGGCGCGCGCATCGACGCCATGCGAATCCTTCACCTGCTCCGGGGCCATGTAGGCGGGCGTGCCGATCACTACGCCGGCCATCGTCAATTCCGGCATGGTCGCCGCATGCCCAGAGGCGGCGGCAGCGCGGCCAGACCTCGCGTCACCGGCGAACTTCGCGATGCCGAGGTCGAGTATCTTCGGCATTCCGGCCGCGTTGTACATGATGTTCTCCGGCTTGATGTCGCGATGCACTACGCCGGCGGCGTGCGCAACGGCGAGGGCGGAGGCGAGTCTGGCGGTCGTCGCAATAGCCTCGTCAATCGGGAAAGAGCCGCGGGTAGCGAGGCGAGCGGCGAGCGTACCGCCGCACATATAGTCCATGATTAGGTAGCAGAGGCCCGAGTCGGGATCCTCTCCCCAGTCGTACACTCTGGCGAGGTTGGGGTGTACGATGCGCGCTGCCGCCTCTGCCTCGTGGGCGAAGCGTCGCCGCGCCTCCCTCAGCTCGTCATCCGGCACCTTCGCCAGGATCTTCACCGCAAACTCCGCGCCGGTATTCGGCGCGCGTATGAGATACACCTCGGCCATGCCGCCGCGCCCCAGAAGCGACACGACATGGTAGTCGCCGAATTCCCCGCCTATCTCGAGAAGCCCGTTCGCCATTGTTTGAAAACTCCTATTTCCGCCGTCCTGCGGCAGATCGCGACTGGCGCATCACAGCCTCGAGATCGAGGGCGTTGCAGCCGAGAAAGGTGTTTTCGCCGATTTTCAGCACGCCGTCCGGAATCGAGAATTTCCTCAGGCGGCGGCAGTCCTGGAACGCGCGAGGGCCTATAAACGTCGCAGAGCTGGCAACGTCTGCTTCGCGAAGCGCCGTGCAGCCCTGAAACGCGCTTTTGCCGATCGTCACTACGTTTTTGGGGATTGCGACCTTCTCAAGCGCCGTACAGTCGGTGAACGACCGTGCGCCAATCTCCGCAAGGCCATCGCCTAGCACTACGCTCTTGAGTTTCGCATTCGCGGCGAATGCTCCCTGTCCGATGGACTTCACCCCCGGCGGAACGACGGCATCCGTTACGCTGGCCGGACACAGCACGAGACTTTGTCGCTTTTTGTTGCAGAGCATCCCGCCAGCCGCTTCGAACGTGTCGCTATCGGGTGCGACGACAATCTCGCGCAGTTTCGGACAGCCGCCGAACGCCTCGATCCCCACTCGTTTCACCGTCTTCGGAATTTTTACCCTCTTCAGGCTGCTACAGCCAAAGAACGCCTTCGTCCCGATCTCCTCCACCCCCTCCTCGAAGACTGCGGTCTCAATGGATTTGCAGCCAGCGAAGACATGGTCGTTCACTGTTTTCGCGTAGCCTGGCACCACGAGACGCGTCACCTTCTCGCCGTCCACATACAAATCCGCACCCCTTGTCGGAACGCAGTCATCTATGCATTCCAAGCCGCACCATGCCGCCACGTCCGGGATGTGCAATTCCCGTATCTTGTTGCTTAGGCTGAAGGCGCTCTGCATTTTCCGGAGCGACAGCGGCATCTCGACGCTGTCGAGGTCTGTATCGATCGGCCAGTCAAGCAGGCTCTCGACGCCATCAGGGATACGTATGCGTCTGGCTCCGTTGAGTTTGACGGAGCCGTTTCCTCGGAGCGCACCTTCAACGATGCTGTAATGTACAACCCCGACGGTCACCCTCTTCGTGAACCGCAGCACCGGCGGCCGCTCTTTTCTGGCGGGCTTAGGCTTCGGCATCCCCTCCTCGTCGGGAGAGCTTGAGTCCACATGTGTCGCAGTCTTCTTGCCTTGCGCCAGGGCTGAAGAGTCCAAGGCGGGGCCTTCAAGCCCCCCGGAGTCGTCCAAACCTTCCGCATGGCACACCTCCACCCAATTCGTCCGCACGATGGTTATGACGTTTTCGACCTCGTTCGTCACAGTCTCGCATATCTCGTATATGCGATGCACGCCGCCGTCTTCATCGGGTTCGACAACGCCATGCGCAGCATCGTCCCCCACAAGCGACAGCCCGGCTTCAATCCCGCCCCAAAGCCCCAGCAGCACTCCGACGGACAGCGCACCGGCGTAGAGCGCCGCTTTGCGCCAGAAACGCGGCGTCAGGATATTGCGTCCGCCTGCCGAACCGCCATCCGCCGGCTCAACGGGAAACAGCTGCGGAATCTTGCCTGCGCCCTGCGGCGAACGGACTTCGTTCTTTTTGCGCGCGCCTTCTGGCGCCATGAACTGCGACAGATCGACGGCGCGAATCGTCGGACGCCGAATTAGCGTCTTCTCCATGCTCTCGCCGACTTTGCGTACACCCTCTGACCCGTCCTCAATCATGATTCTCCGATGCCATCAAAATCTCAAAGCCCTAATGTCGCGCATTATGCCATATTTCAAAGTTTCGTGCCATGTAGATTTCACTTCGCGAGCTTTATCTCGATCGGGACGAAGGCGTTCGGGTCTTTCGCTCGCTTCATGATCTTGTCTGCGTATTCGTCGCTGTAGTAGCGGTCGGTGTCGGTGCGGTCGCGCCGCCCATTGTAGCGGCGGAGTGCATCAAGCCAACCGTCGAAAAATCCCTTGGGGCGCGAGGCGGCCGGCCTCGCAGAGGCACCAAAGCCCTTGCGCGAGAGATACTTGATCGCCGCGCGGACGTTGTTTTCGAGAGAACCCTCGTTGCGCTTCGTCGGCTTTGTCAGACCGACGAGCTCCTTCTCGACACCCCAGTCGCCAGGAACGTTCACTTGGAGCGGGTCGACCGCCCACGCCGCCTTGGAACGAGGGCCGTTGCCACCCGACTCCTCGATCATGTGCGCCTTGACGAGCGCGGGCGTAAGATCGCCGACCTTCGCCGCCTGCTCCGGCGTACCGCCGGTCCAGCCCTTCTTATCGGCGTTGAACGCCTTGACGAGCTTCGCTATCAGCTCGTCGTGCACCTGGTAGCGCTTGTCCTCGAAACCACGGAAGATGGGAAGTCCTGCACCGCCTGCTCTCGGGCGCGGCTTTGTCGTCCGCTTCTTCGTCTCTTCTGGGAACCACTTCGCTATCCACGCCTCGATCTTCCTGACGGTCTTCATCTCCTCGTCGGTGACGAAGCGGCGGTCGATGTATAGCTCGCCCCAGTCGTCGAACGAGAACCCGCCGAACGCGGGGGTATCGATGACATACCGCTCGCTGCCGCACGGCGGCACTTCTGCAATGCCCTTCTTCTTGAGCTCTGCAGCGTGCTTCGCCTCGCGCTCCATGGCGCGCTGCTGTATCGCGAGCGCCTCGGCCGCAAGGGGCAGTATCTCCATTACCGCCTGAGGGTCGATCTCAAGCACAATGCCCTCGCCGGCAGCCGCAACTGAGGCGAGCATCGCGGAGAGGGCAAGCACGGCAAGCTTCATGGTTATTTTCATTGTAGCTGCATTGTATCAAATACCCACCATGCGTGGCAAGGAGACAAAGGCCGGAGTTCGCGAGGCGGTGGCCGAATGCTCCTCCTCGCGGACCCTCGGCGAATACGCCGTATCCGCTCGCTCGGACATTCGCTCCACCGCCTCGCTGCAGATGCACCAACCGCGCAAGAACGCAGGGTTATATCGCGCAGGCGGCGAGAAGGATTATGAGGAAGCCCACTACTGAAAGGGCGTCGGGGACCTGCGAAAAGAACACAAAGCCGAAGAGTGCGGTGAAGACGACGTTGGTGTAGTCGTAGACGGCTATCGAGCGCGGCTCGGCGTAGCGATAGGCCGCGGTGACGCCGAACTGCCCGAGAGCCGCACCCGCACCCGCGCCGACGAGTATGAGAACTTGCGCAAATGTCATTGGCCTAAAGTCGACCGCAGTGAAAGGCAACGACGCGAGGCACGAAAACGCGCTGAAGAAAAGGACGATGAAAGCGCCATTCACCTTCATGCGCCCAAGCTGATGGACGCACACATACGCAAGCCCCGCGCCCAAGCCCCCCGTAAGCGCCATCGCCGCGGCAAATGTGCCGCCGCCGCGGAACCCCGGCTTCATCACGAGCGCCGCGCCCGCGAACGCGAGGAGAAGGTGCCCGAACTGCCGCCACGAAACTCGCTCGCCGAGGAATATCCACGAAAAGAGAACGGTGAAGAAAGGCGCCGTCTTGTTTAGCGTCATGCCCTCGCCGATCGGGATCTTCGAGAGCGCATAGAAGTTGGCGAAGATGCCGACCGTGCCGAAGACCGCGCGGAGAACAAGAAGAACCCACGCCTTCCCCGACGGTGCCATTGACGTCTGCAACTCGCCGTCCGCCGGCTCCCGCCGCCTGTCGCGGCAGAACACCGCGAGCGCAATCACGAAAGCGAGGGCATTTCTGAAAAAGCTTTTCTGGAAGCACGTGATCTCCCCGCCGAAGTCGTCGCACAGCCGTACGAAGAACGCCATCAGCGCAAAGCCGAACGCGCTTGCGACGATACAGGCGATCCCCTTTCCGCGATTGCCGGCGATCACCATGTGATTGGCGGAACCCCCACCGATGCGAGATAGTCGTTGGCGCGGGAAAACGGCTTCGAGCCGAAGAACCCGCGATGCGCGGAAAGAGGCGAGGGATGGGGCGAGGCAATCACGCAGTGGCGGCTGCGGTCGATGAACGCGCCCTTCCTCTGCGCATATGAACCCCAGAGAATGAAGACAAGATGCTCGCGGCGTTCGGCAAGCGCGCGGACGACTGCGTCGGTGAACACCTCCCAGCCCTTGTTCTGGTGGCTTCCCGCGCGATGGGCAGCGACGGTCAGCGTCGCATTGAGAAGAAGCACGCCCTGATCAGTCCACTTGAGGAGATCGGGCATGTGGCCGAGCTCCTTCGCGATGTTGACAAGAGACGGCGGCGGCGTGACTTCGGGTGGCACGTAGAACGCGAGCCCCTGCGCCTGCCCCGGCTCGTGGTATGGGTCCTGCCCGAGAATCACGACCTTGACCTTGTCGAAAGGCGTGCGGTTGAACGCGTTGAATATCTTTCCCGGCGGCGGATAGACGACGCCGTTCCTGTAGGCGGCCTTTACGAAGCCGACGAGCTCGGCGAAGTAGGGCTTCTCGAACTCCTCTGCAAGTATCTTCTTCCAGGACTCCTCAATCTTGACTTCCATGTCACTCTCCACTGCGGCGAAACGGCGATTCGCCAAGACGATACTTTTTCTCATCGCCTACGGGTCTATAGCCAAGTGCTCCCGTCTCAGGCGAAATAAAGTACTCGACTTTCTTCGTGACGAGAGGCATCCCACTTGACGACATCGAAAGAACAAGCTCCCCAATGGCCGAGAACGGCTCTTCCGTAAAAGACCCTGGGATCGTGCGCGTGAAAGAGACGATTCTTCCCTTGCTGCTGAGAGCGAAATCGTCCTTCCACTCGCGCGGCGCCCAGATCGGGCCGATGTCGTACGGAACATTCTTCGCCTCCTTCAAGTAGGAAATGCTCTTTAGCTTCCCCTTGACGTATGTGCGCTTCGCGAGAGGCGGATTGTATATCGAGACGACGCTCGGCGGGCCGTAGAGCCCATTGGCCATCTGCGCAAACACAAAAACATCAGCCCTCACCCCGCAAGATGCGGCATCTACCGTAATTTCCGCAAAGCCACGGTCCGGCACTTCGGCGAGAGTCATCGGCCACGGTCTTATCTTGACACCTCTCGTAGCCCTCCACACGTACTTCGCCGCCTTGTCTGGGAACGGATAGGTCGACGCCGAGAGCCGGAACCTGCGCATCCGCTCCGGCGCACGCAGCACGATGGCCGTGCCAAACGGATTGGAGAACGTCTCTTCCGGCATGATGTCCGGATAGTCGACGCACGGCTCGGCCTTGCTCAATGGAACGTGGTCGTCAAGATACTCGACCTTGACGCGCACCGGCAGCGCGATGCCCCTCCCGGTGAGTGTTCGCGCCACGGCCTTGAGCGTCTCCGCATTGAAGTCCTGCTCGCGAAAGGCCGCAGGGTGGGCGCTCGCGCTAAGGTAGGTGGCGGCATTCGTGATTCCCGGGCGGCAGGAGCGCACAAGCCACTGGAGCGTAGAGTTCAAAAGCCCAAGCTGCTCAAGGTTCTTTCGAAGCGCCGGGTCGATGGCCGCAGCGGTTTCTTCAAGCGTCTTCGCGACGCGGCTCGCGGAATTGGAATCGCCAACTACGGCAAAATTGAACGCGACATTCGCAGGCATAAGCGATGCAACGCGCGGATCCTCTCCCGCCCATTCGCAGCGCAAGACATTCGACGTGTACGCGACATATGCGCGCTCAACCGCAGACTTGTCGACAGCGGTTCTCCATGCGTCGACCGTCTGCGCCGGCGATGCAAAAGCCGAAAAAGAAACAGCCGCGAAGAGAAGCGAATTGTATCTAAGCGAACGCATGGCTTCAACCTCAGTCTTCAAGTTTCTCAATGTCGCCGGGCGACACCGAAACGGCCACAGCCGAGCCGAGTATGTCGACGTTGATGCAGAGCGTAGCGCGTCCTTCGTCACGCTGAACATACCCAGTGGTGCCGCGAAGAGGCCCGTATTTCACAAGGACGCGCTCGCCCTCCTTGAAGGTCTGCTTTAGCGGGCGGATGTCCGGCGCGGAGCGCGCGGCGCGGGCTATCTGGCGAAGCTGGCGCACCGTCTCGCGGGGGAAAGGATCGAGAATCGTCCGCACCACAAGATTGGAGCGAAGGATGTCAGTGCACTCCGCGGGGGAAAGATGCGCGAAGACGTATCCGGGGAACAGCGGAAGCTCGCGCCTCACCTTGCGCCTTTGGACTCTCGTAACCTTGACATAGGTCGGAAGGTAGTGAAAGCCCCTGCAGCGAGAGAGGCGCTGCATCGCCTTCTTTTCCGTCCTCGGCTTCACGTGCAACACAAGCCAGCGGCGAAGCCCGGCCGGATTGTCGGTCTGGGCTTCGCCGCAGTTTTCTCCCGCCAATGAACGCGGGGTTATGCTGTCCACGCTATCCATGTGGACGGTGTCGTCGCGTCACTTCGCGAGCGCAGCGGAGACGTCGGCGAGGATCTGGCGGAGGGCCTTTGGAACGCGCTTCGCCGTCGTGGAGCGGACGGTCGTGTCCTTCGAGGCCTTGGCGTCATACTCGTCGTACGAAGCGCCGACAGTCGCGATCTCCTTCTTCCAGCCCTCCTTGTCGACCTTCAATATCGCCCTCAAGTCCTCGGGAACGACCTTGAACTTGCCGACGTTGTTAGAGAGGTCGATATCCCTCTCGAGCGGGAGGTTGCCGATCGGGGTGACGTTGGCCTTGACCTGGCCCTCGATGCGCTGGCAGATCCACTTGAGGACGCGGCTGTTGTCGCCGAAGCCAGGCCACATGAAGCGGCCGTCGTCGCCCTTGCGGAACCAGTTGACGAAGTAGATCTTAGGAAGCTTCGTCGCGTCGGCGCTCGTGCGCTCCATCTCCAGCCAGTGCTGGAAGTAGTCGGCGACGTTGTAGCCGAAGAACGGAAGCATCGCCATAGGGTCGCGGCGGACCTGGCCGATCTGGTCGGAGATGACGGCGGCGGTGACCTCGGAGCCAGCGGCGGAACCCATGAACACGCCGTGCGTCCAGCTCTTCGCCTCGTTCACCAGCGGGATCGTCGAAGGACGGCGGCCACCGAAGAGGATCGCGTCAATCGGCACGCCCGTGGGCTTGCCCTTCCAGAGCCCGTTGAAGCCGGCCTTGTCGAGAACGGGGCAGTTCTCGGCGGGAGCGGTGAAGCGCGAGTTCTTGTGCGCCGCGACATAGCCGGACGCCTTGATCTCGGCCTTCGTCATGCCCGGCTTCGGGCCCATGCGGAAAGGATCGTCCGCGCAGACGTAGCAAGGGTTGCCCTTCCAGTCAATGCCCTGCTTCGGGGCCTTGACGCCCATGTCCTCCCACCAGATGTCGCCATCGGGGGTGAGAACGACGTTCGTGAAGATCGTGCCCTTCTTGCAGCTCTTAAGCGCGTTGGGATTCGAGTCCATCGAGGTGCCCGGCGCGACGCCGAAGAAGCCGTTCTCGGGGTTGATGGCGTAGAGACGGCCGTCATCGCCCGGCTTGAGCCACGCGATGTCGTCGCCAATCGTCTGGAGCTTCCAGCCCTTGAGCTTCGGGAGCATCATGGCGAGGTTCGTCTTGCCGCAAGCGGACGGGAACGCGGCCGTGACATGGTACTGCTTCCTTTCGGGGCTCGTGAGTGTGAGGATGAGCATGTGCTCAGCCATCCAGCCCTCATCCTTCGCGAGCTTGGACGCGATGCGGAGCGCGAAGCACTTCTTGCCGAGGAGGGCGTTCCCGCCGTAGCCCGAGCCGAACGACCAGATCTGGCGCTCTTCGGGGAACTGCGTGATGAACTTGTCCTCGATCTTCTTCGCGCACGGCCACGCGACGTCCTTCTGGCCCTTCTTGAGAGGCGCGCCGACGGAGTGGATGCAGGGGATGAAGTCGCCGTCCTTGCCGAGGTGCTTCATCACGGCGTCGCCGGTGCGGGTCATGATGTTCATGTTGACGACGACGTAGGGCGAATCGGTGATCTCGATGCCGTACTGGGTGATCGGGTTGCCGATCGGGCCCATCGCGAACGGAATCACGTACATCGTGCGGCCCTTCATGCAGCCCTTGTAGCTCTTGAGCATGAGCTTCTTCATGACCTCGGGGTCCATCCAGTGGTTCGTGGGACCCGCGTCGATCTCCTTCTTGGAGCAGATGAACGTGCGGCCCTCGACGCGCGCGACGTCGCTCTCGTGGGAGCGGGCGAGATAGCACTCGGGGCGCTTCTTCTGGTTGAGCTTGATGAACTGGCCGTTCTTGACCATCATCTCGCAGATCGCGATGTGCTCCTTCTTCGTGCCCTTCACGACCACGATCTTGTCGGGCGTGCAGACCTTGTTCCACTTGTCAACCCACGCGAACACCTTGTCGTTCGCGAACTTCGGCGTCTTGACCATCTTTGTTTACTCCTTTAAGAAATGCCCTTTGGGGGCGTTTTGAAAGCATTGGTGGATATTATACCCTATTCCTGGCCGGAAATCAATCGACGTTGGAGGTTGGAGACAAAAGAGTCCGTTTGGCTCACCCGCAACTCAGCGGAGAGCTGGCTCGGGCAGGAAGAAGCGATCAAGGCGGCCCGGGGCATTGCCGTCGTCAAGCTCGCGCGGGAGCGGATGCACAAGCGGTTTGAACGTGCGGTAGCCCTTCTCGCACGGACGGTTCCCCGAGATCTGCGCGACGCAGTCCGACGGCATTTCGCCGAATGCTATCACGAGCGACTCGATCGTCTGCCTGCGGCATGCGCTCGGCGTCTCGTCGAAGTCGGATGCGTGGCGGAGCCAGCCGCCTGACTCGGGATGCGCGGACAGCGCGGCCTTCACGTCGGCGGGCGAGACGCGGCGCGCGGCCTTGACGGAAAACGGATACGCCTCGTCCGTCCATTCCTTTCCGAGCAGAAACGACGTGACGTACTGTTGGCGTCGGGTGTTGTGCGGAATCTTCACCCATTTTGGGTCCTGGTACGCGAGCGCGAAATCAAATTCCCTCTCCTTCGGCCACCAGCCCTTCCCGACCGCGTACGCCACGACATCGCGGGAAAAGAGGCAGTCCTTGGTCGGAGATTCCGGAATCGCGTGGATCGTGTAGTGGTTTGGCATCACGGCGATCGCGTCGTCCGGGCAGCGCATCGCGGCCCAGCGCCGTCCGCGCACGACCTGCACCATCCACCCCTCCTCCGCGTCAGCGACGGTGTACGTGCGGCCGGACGGACGGTATCCCCACTTCTCGACGAGCGAACCGATTATCTCGACGGCCTCTCGGGCGCTCTTCGCCCGCTCCGCGACGGCAAGGCGCAGCGCGAACCAGATGCCGCCGTCCGTCAGCACGTCGGCGTCGGGCGAGTTCTCCTTCGTCGGCCCAGCGTTGTCCGAGACTATTGCGACACCCTTCTCGTTGACGAACGACACCGCGCTTCCCGCGCCGCACTTCGCGTCGCGTACCTCAGTCCAGAAGAAGCCGAGGGAGCGCGGGCCGCGCGGAACCTTCGCGCAGTCCGGATGGTCGACGAGCGTCGTGTCCGCCGGCCATTCGCGCGGCGGAACATATCCGTGCCGTACGACAAGCGACGGGTCGTCGTCCTCGTTGTGCCCGAGAATGACACGCCCCGTCGTCGATGCGTCCTTCCCCACGAGAACCGCCGTGCAGGCCGCTACGTCCATAACAAGGCCAAAAACCGCCACTGCGGACATCACGGACGCAATGCATATCTTCATCATTCGACTCCATTGGCATAGCGAGGGGGGGCTACCTAATCACAATAACCATGTCTGGCGGCTTGGCGAGGTAGCGCACGATCAAGACGCCGCAGCCGCCGCGGCCGCCCTTGCTCTGGCCCTGTCCGCCGCCGCCGCCGCCCGAGCCCGTACCGTCGAGGCCGGGATGGCCGTTCCAGCGGCGGAAGCTGTCGGTGGTGGCCCGGCACTCGCCGTCGCCGCCGACACCGGAACCGCCGAGTCCCTTCGTTCCGGTCGTACCCGTGCTGGTCGAGTATCCGCCGCCGCCGCCGCCCGCGTACCACCGCGTCTCTCCCGTGATGCCAAACGAAAGGCCGGGGCCGCCGTTCCCGACGGCGTTCTTCGCGCTGTCCTGCCCGGGACCGCCCGCGCCGCCGCCGCCGGGACCGCCGGGATAATCGGAATCGGGATTGGAGGAAACCGCCGAACCGCCGGCGTGCCCTTGCAGACCGCCGTCCGGGCCGGGTGCCGGGTCGACCGCGGCCGCGCCCCAGGCGCTGCCGCCGGAACTGCCGCCCGCCAAACCGGGATAGCGGGCGGAATTCTTGCCGAAGTATCCGCCGCCGCCCCCGCCGCCGAGGGCGACCAGCGAGATGCGGCCGTCGCTCGAAACGAGGGTCGTGTTCCCTCCGTTCTGCCGGCTGGGCGCGCCGCCGGCGCCGACCGTCACCGTGTAGGTGCCGCCCGTGAGATGGAATCCGTTGGTGTGGACGAGGCCGCCCGCGCCGCCGCCGGCGGCGCTTCCCACTCCGCCGGAACCGCCGCCGCCCACGAGCAGCAGCTCGGCGTCGAAGCCGCGCTTCACGACGAGTTCGCCGCTCCCGCGGAACTCGTGGACGATCCAGTTCTTCTTCGTTTCGGGGTCGCGCCACGAGGAGGCCGTGCCGCCGACGGCCCAGGCGCTTTCGCGGTCGGCCGGCTCCTCGCCCGCAGTCGCCGGAGCGACGAGGAGGATCACGACGCCACGACCGCCCTGGGAGCTGCTCTGGTTGGAGTTGTAGGCCTTCTGGCCGCCGCCGCCGCCGCCGCCGACGAGAACGTC
>JAFQYM010000036.1 GCA_017406465.1 Kiritimatiellia bacterium
GGGGGCGTGTGATTCTTCCTCATCCTCAACACCACCCAATGTTTTCAGGCACAACCACTCGCTGAAGCCCGCTTAACAGGCCTTCTCTTCCCATTCCGCTTTTGCTAACTACAGTTGTCCGCTTTTGCTTTCACCGCGACAAAGGGTGTCAAGAGGGTGTCGCGTAGCGAATCAGCCGCGCTACAGATACCAGACAGGGAAAGCCAGCAGATTGTCACGCAAGTGCGTCGGCGTGGAGCAATTACAAATGATAGCCCCCTGCCCGCGCTTCTTGCCCTTGATCTTCTCTAAGGCAGCAAACGCAGCGGCGTCGTTCGACTTTGGAGATGAGCTTTTCTTGATTTCGACGGGATAGAGCACTCCATTCTCCTCGATGACAAGGTCTATTTCGGACTCCACCTCGACCCGCTGCCCTTCGCGCTGTACCGCAATCTTGTCACGGCCACGGTAATACGACACGAAATTCCGGTATTCAAGTCCCGCGTTGGAAAAACTCTTGAGAATCTCCGAGACGACAAAGCTCTCGAACACGGCCCCGGCCATCGCGCCGCACGCCAGAGCATCAGCCGACAGCCAGCGTGTAAGATAGGCCACAAGCCCCATGTCCCTGAAATGCAGTTTTGGAGCGCGAATCGCCCGCTTGAGTTCCGACGACGCATACGGCTGCAGCAGATATACGATTCCGGAAGTCTCGAGAATCGACACCCAGCTTTTGACCGTCCCGACATCCTTGCCAATCTCGTCGGCGATGTTGGAGTAGTTCAAGACCTGTGCCGTCCGAGAAGCTGCGGCGACCATGAACTGGCGAAAGGCGGCAAGATCGTGTACTGCCTTGAGACTGCGCACGTCTCGCTCAAGATAGGTCTTCACGTAGTCGGCGTAATATGAATTCCAGTCCACTTCGGGATCTTGCAGTTCTGGATAGCCACCTCGATGGATTATTTTCCAGATTGACCCAGGATCCTTTGCGGTCTTTGAGCGCGAGAGCATGTATTCGTCCGTCGGCAGCACACGTTCCGCGAATGAATCGCCCGCAATCTCCCGCAGGGACAGTCCGTTCATTTCCAGTATGCGAACACGACCGGACAGTGACTCGCTCACCCCCTGCATCAGCTGAAACGGCTGCGAACCGGAAAGGCAGTAAAGACCCTTCGCTCTGCGATTCTTGTCTGTCTCCATCTTGATGAAGCGGAACAAAACAGGCGCATGCTGTACTTCGTCGATAGCAACGGGCGGAGGATTAAGCTGCATGAAGGTGCGGGAATCGTTCTTCGCCTGCTCTTCGACAAAAGGGTCATCCAGCGTCACATAGCGCAGATTGGGAAACACATGGGAAATCATAGTGGACTTTCCGACTTGGCGCGGACCAGTGACCAATACCGAGTTGCTGGTTTTCATCGCCTTAGCGAGCAACCCATCCATAAAGCGCTGTATGTACATTTGCCCTCCGACAATTTTAGATTATAAATCAAAATCTGCCAACAGAAGGTATAATATCACATTCCTCGTTGTAGCGTCAACGACGATTTTGAGACTTTCGGCAAATTAGCGCAAAGAACTAAACGGGCTGGGGTTAAAGCAAAAAGACCGCCTTAGGCGGCCTTTTCGGTGGTGGAGATAAGGGGAGTCGAACCCCTGACCTTCTCAATGCCATTGTCAAGTAAAAACCCTAAAAACCCCTTTGTTTTTCATATATTCTCCGGCGGTTGCTGGGTTTGTGCATAGTAATGTGCATAGTTTCTCCTTGAGTTTAGCATCTGGTTTTGCTATACTACCATTGTTGTTTTCTGTTGTTTTGCGTTGACTTGCTGGCATGGGGTGTATTATACCATAAATCACGACCCCAAAACCGAAGGAGGTAAAAAAAATGGGTTTGAAACTGATGAAGGACAACCACGGCGAATACCGCCGCATCTGGTACGCAACCATGCACGTGAACGGGACGGCTCGGCTGACCAGCCGCAGACTGAAAACCCCGCTTCGCGGAAAGATACCGCTGGACGAGAACGGACGCTTCTCGCTCAACCTCACAGGCGACGCCGCATTCGAGAAGTCCAAGGCGGCGGCAACCGCAGAATTGAAAGCCGTCCTCGATACCGCCCGCGAGATGAAGGCAGAAGAGCGAAACTCACCCGGCTACGCCGAGTCCGAGGCGTACCGTAAACTCATGGGGAGGTCAATTGAGAATTACCGCATAGCAGACCTTGCGGAACTGAATGCTAGCAGGAGACCAAAGCATATACTCACATCAGACAAACGCAAATGCCGCTATGGTTTGTCGGTGTACAAAATACTTGAACACTTTGCCAAGTGGTGCGCCCGCTATTCAAACGGTAAGCCGCGAGCCCAGAAGTGCGTGAAACTAACAGACATCAGACGAAGTGTCGTAAGCGCGTACTTTAGCGAAATATACGAGGTTCAATCCCGTAGCACATTTCTGAAGTATGTTTTTCTCCTTGCCAGCACTTATCGCTACTATATGCCAACTGCGGTCGAAAACCCATTCAAAAAGGAATACGAGGAATCTTACAAAAAAATCACTAAGGCGAATGTTGGCGTAAATTCAATAGTCCATGAAGCACCATCAGAAACGCAGATGCGCCAGATTTGGGAATATGCTCGAAACGACAGGAGCAAACCCTATCTGTATCGCCTTGCCGTAGTCGCCGCCTGTACGGGAATGCGAATAGGAGATTGTTGCAATCTGACTTGGGACAAGGTGGACTTGCTGAACTACCTCATCACCACAAGTACATCCAAGACGGGCAAGCCCATCGCCGTCCCCATCTTCGACTACGTGCAAAATTCAAAAGACTACGACGAAATACTGGGGGAGTTACGGCGTGAACTGGAAGCGGCTATCACAGAACGCGAAGGCGGCGAAAAGTACGTGATACCAGAAGCCGCCGCAATCTACAAGCGCGACCCATCGCGCATAAACAAAATCGGCAAAATGCTCTTCGCCCGTGCGCTCTTTTCTGCACCAGAACCGGAGAAAGCCGTGATTGTCGGCGAAGAACCAAAGAAGAAGTCTCCCGCAAAAATTCTGCGTACCATCGAATCGGCTAACATAAAACCGGAGAAGAAGAGTCGACTTATACGGACATACGAACTCTTCAGCCATGGCAAGTCCTATCGTCAAATCGCCGATGCTATTGGCAACCGCAAAGGGAACGTCTCGGACGACTTGTCTATCATCGAAGATATGACGGGAGAGCGGTTGCGTCCGGGCAACCCGTACATGGGCGTAAATGCGAAGCCGAGCCTCAAGACGCTTCTCAAGAAGACGCGCCGTGAACGGACGCAGGGGCAACGCGCCGGCTGTCTCTACGGGTGGCACTCATGCCGCGTCTTTTTTGTCGTGAAGGCAATCAATGCGGGTCTCAAGCCAGAAGTTTTGATGGACATCGTGGGACACGCCTCTGTTCAAATGGTACTTCACTACTATAATCCTAAAGAGTTTACCGCCGCAGAGAAGATGCGGGAGCAGTTCCGGCGCAACCGCATTGAACGCGCCACTTTGCAAGCATCCCAACAAAAAAGCGCACTACCGATGGCGGACGCCCTTGCCGATGCAAGACGCGCCATACTCGAGTCCACAAGCATGACACCCGAAGCCAAAGGAAAGGCGGTAGCGGCGTTAATCATGCTGTCCTCTTCCGGCAAATAATACACTGACAACGGCAATCCATCCACAAGGACGAGGCGGCACAATTACGTGTCGCCTCGTTCTGTCCTGCGCCAAGTTGTCTTGACCGTGCGGCATGAAGTGTAAACGCGAAACACCGCGAAACGCACATTAAGGAACAAACAAATGGACGACATGACGCTCATAAGGAAAATAACTCTTGCCAGCCCTGAAAAAAAGGCGGCCGTCGTCGCCGTGCTGTCGGGCGCGGCTATCGTTGACAGAGGCAAAGCGCAGGATCAAGACGCAGACGCCTACCGCCTTGCGAAAATCACGGACGCGGCGAAACTTCTTGCCGTTGGAAGAAGCACCGTGTACAAACTCATCAAGACGGGACGCCTCGAAACGCGGGACTTGAACGGTTGTCAGCGGGTCACTATGCGCTCAATCAAGGAATTTATAGACGGCGAGCGTCCAGCAAACGAGCAAACGAAAGCCATCATCGCCGAATCAAAATCACGTTATGCACAAAGCCAATGCAAGTAGTCCGATTGAGATTGAGCGGCGAAAGGCACATCTGCTGGATGTGCCTTTCGCTTATTCTATTTTGCTTGTCGTGATTTGCGTTGTTTGCCGTTTATCCTTGTTTAGTAAATGGTGCATATTTCCACACAACGCAACACAGTAGTGTTCATGTAGGCACACGGCAAACACAGCACCTCATATCTATTTTGTTTACACATAATCAAGCAAGATAGTTCTTTAGTGCTTTGGTCATGCGCATCGTGGAATTACGAAGTTTCGGAGGTTTCGACCGTTTACGCTTGTTCAGCGTTTTCTTTACCTGTTGTACGATTGTCTCCACAATTTGAGATGTAACGCCAACGAACAGCCCAGCAATTGTAAACTTTTCAGGGAAAGGTTTGTCTTTGTGGACTTTTCTCCATATTCCCCTCAAAACCCCATCTCTGATTTCTGGCGGAATGAGAATGGCTTCGGGTTTCAATTCCTCCAAGTTTTTCTTTTGCACCTTCCCCCACGGTTTTCCTCTTGGATAGCATTGCGTTGTCTTTGCTAAATAGTTAATCAATTTTGGCATGTAATCAGGGTCTGCTTCCTCATCAATCATTCTCGTACATACTCCGTACTGCCAAAAAAACCGCATTTTGCATTGAGGAATAGGGCGACAACGAATTGCGTTGAACCACAATACTCGGAAGGTATTATGCACAAAGTCTGTTACCTCGTCCGACATTGAAGGCATAATTCCACCTGCGTCAATAATAGCCTGCCTTTTGGCTTTCCGCATTTTTGCAACCCATGTGTATGCGTCAGTTGCCCAGTCATAATCCAAAGGCGTGTAAACAATGGCGTGTATATGCGGCCCTCCGTCTTCCGTCATTTCCCGGCGATAAATTATTGCGCATCGTTTGAAACACCGCGCAAATGAGGTGCTAAAAGTTTTTTGTGCTTTCTCGAAATCATCCAAGATTGCTTCTTGTCTCCACTCCTTTCCCTTCCAATTCTCTTCGCCCCAATGGTGTACCGTGAGCGTGACGTGATATTTGATTGAGCCGCGAGGCAAATCAAGACAATCTACAGCCTTCTTGAATTTTCGTTGAGATGCACGTGAAAAGCCCACAATCCTACCTCTTTTGGACTCCTTTATCCCTGTCCAATAACCTCGAAGACCTGTTTCGTGTCCGATTATCACCCCATGTGGAGTTTTATAGTCGTGCCCATTCTTATACCGATACTCCGCCCTGCCTGATTTCTCGTTTTTCAGACGCTTAACAGATTTCCCGAATTCTTTCAGAGTGTGTTCTACACTTTTTGCGTCTAAATCAGTCTTGCGACCAGTTAGTAAATCACTCATAAATGGAGTTAGACATCCCAACTCCTCCGCATCCTTCAATAGTTTCTTTTTCTTGTAGTCAATCATAGCGTCTTATGCTCCTTTCTTGTTTTCGATTTCTGCCAATTGGCGGTTTATGTCGGCGGCGACCTCTCGCGGCAAGTACCACATAGCGGGACGCCCCGCTATCGGTATGAACCGCTTGAGCCAGACAGGATTTGCCAGTTTCCAGCGGCACGGGTCTTCAGCGTCGGCTTCATATTCGACCACGCCGACGATTTCCCCCGCGTGTTGTGCAAGCGTCTCGTATGGCGGCAACTCCCGCTCCACGATCCTGCCACTCTTCCAGTTGTCGGCTATGTACGCCCTGTCCTCGTCATACGCCGCCCGCGTGTAGTTGCGGCTGAAATGGACGGCACAACGCCCGCGCACGGTACGCGGCTCGCTACTGCGCACCTCCACGGTCTTGTAGCCGTGCATCTGCGTCCAACCCCAAATCCACTTCACTGTAAACGCGCATTTCACGTCCATAGGCTAATCCTCGTCGTCGAATGAAATACCAAGGCTACGCTTCATATCCGCCTCCTGTCGCCCGAAGGCGTCCTCTTCCATCGGTATGCCTGTCTCCTCTTCCTTTCGGACGCGAAGTTTGTACACCTCCTCGCCGAAGCGTTCGGGGTCGTCGAAGATTTCCGAATCAAGCATATCGACCAACTCGCAGATGTTCTTCTTTGAGGTGTCGGTCTTCAGTATCTCGTCTGCTGTCATGGCTGCCTCCGTTTCTTTTCCTTTTCCCAAGGCTTCCCATACTTCCCGTAGTAATCCGACGCCAGAACCTCCCACTCGTCGTTGAGGTCTTCTTCTGGAACGTAAGTGCCCATTGCGGAATGCCACGCCATGCCCGAATCCTTGGGCAGTTTGTAGTTGGGCTTCATCTTCACCGTGTGCGCGACGCCGTTCTCGTCTATCGCCGTCGTCGGGTTGGGAAAGACGATTACTGGCGGCTCTATGAAGTCATCTTCGGCCCTCATTGAACGTCTCCTTCCTTATCCGTGATTGGGGCTTCGCTTTCGTCCCATATCAGTTTTTCGTCAAGCAGAGTGTCTGCCATGACATTATCAATCATCAACCTGTAGTGCGATTCCTCGACGGCGTTGCTTCTCCGGGCTTCGAGAAGCGCGTTCATCATCGCCTCTCTCGAAACCATACCTCGCTTGTAGCGGTCGTACAGTCCCAACACCCCGCCCCCGTCGCGTCCCTCGCCAAATGGGGACAGGCGGAATCCGGCGGCTCGCCCAAGCGAAAGAAGTCTGTCGATGGCTCTGCGGAACTGCAAGACCGAACGGGTTTCCCAGTCGTCAAGCCCTGCAATGACAAGGCAGATTCTGGGAAGCGGGACTCTCGTCTTGGCGTTGTACTCGGCAAGGTTGCGTATCCGCCTTTGGGCAAACGCCTCAAGCCGAAGTTTCATTTCCATCATCAAGAGCGACCGCACAATCAGAATGCCAAGGCACTCGTCCGTACATGGATTCTCTATGTGCGGCAACCGTCGTCCCTGTTCTTCAGCCCTCTGCAAGACGAGCGGAGGGTACACCACCTCAAGAGGCGGCAGACAGCCCTCCAGCCGCCGCAGACCGGCTTCACATCCAAAGGCGTATGTCAACGTTTCTGTCTTCGCGTTCATTTGTCTTACTGTCTCCTATTTCTGTTTGAGTTTTACCTTTCAATGCGTGTCGTTGCGCGTGTTAATTCGCCAACCCATACATTGCGTCTTTCCCCTGCGTTTTTGCCCCGAAAAACTTAATTCTTGACACTTTCAGGATTTTTTTCGGAGGCCATCGCGCGCCCACGCGCCCGCGACCCTCACTGTTCACTTTCTTTGCCGCCATTTTTGCCTCCTGTTTCTTCGCGTATTTTGAAACTTTCCATGTCCCGCTCCATCATGTCCGCAAGCAGACTTCGGACACGAACATCTTCGCCGCCGCCTTTGTCCTTGGGGTGCTAATCGGTGTGGCTACCTGCATGGCGTATTCCGCCTCCGAACGGCTGTTGAACCATGTGCAGTGCTTCACAGACGACACCCAAGAGAACCCGACCTTGCTGTACCCCCTCGCAAGTGCGAACACGCGGGCGGACTCATTGCCTTTCGGCATAACACGGCAAACGACATATCCACAGTCGCCCTTGAGACCTTTTCCCGCATCATCCTGCGCCACGGCAACTTCTCCGCCGCCGAGCCGCACAACACGAATGGGTGCAAGGGCATCCGCCAAACGCGCCGCCATGCTCTCGCCCTCGTCATCGTCTTGGGACGCGAAGACGGCGTAGATGCCGACATCGCGGGCAGACAGAAGCGCAGGGCGCATCCCCTCGACAAGAGGCACGTCGGCGGCGGAGCAGACCGCCTCGACGACCAAGACGATTATGGGCAACTTATCGCCCGTCTTCTCGTCGTACTCGTCAAGACTGCCGACCCCCGCACGGGCAAACAGCCCTTGGCGGCGTTCCATTTCGGGCGCGAAGAAGCCCATAGCATCCAGCGGCGCGTTGTCCGTCTCTACCTCCGCCTTGACGTTGGGGATGTCCGGCAGCATCTTCAGGATCGTCTGCCGCCCGAATGCGCGTATTTCCAGTTCATCCGCAGAGCGTCCAGCCGCCAGCGATTCAAGGAGCGAGCGCAGAGCGCGTAACCGCTCCTTGCGCGAAGCACCCCCAGCGAGGAGAAGCCCCGCTCCGATTTTCCCGCCGCCGATGTCGATTGCTTCGCCAGCCGCGCCGTTGACAGTTGCCGTCAGTTTCGAGTTGTTCATTGCCTTGTTCCCTTTCTTGTTTCGTTTTAGTCGTTGGTTTTGTAGCCGAGGGCATCTTGCGCATCCCGAAGGTCGCCCCATACCTCCTTGTACGCATCGTCGCGCACAGTGCCGTCGTGGGCGGCGTCCTTGAAGTTGGGGTAGTCTATAGCCTCCGCTTCTTCGGCGGCTATCCGCGTCCATTCTGCGCGTGGGAAGTCCATTCGCCAGCGGTAGTCGCCAGTCGGCGTGGCATGTACGCATGGCTCTACGCCGTGCGCACGGCAAAGCCGCTCAAGGTCGCCTCTGAACCGTGCGCGGACATGTATCGTGTCCGGCTTGGAGTTGTGCCGCACCGCGCTGAAGAACCCGTTTCTCACGAATAGCCACATGGCGTCACGCTCCCTTCCGGCTGTCGCCCTTGCCCGCGAACCTCTTTGTGAGTTCCCATCCGGGCTTGCGGTCGCGTCCCGCACGGACTGCGGCATCCACACGCGCCCGCCGCGCCGTGTTCACGGCAAGGCGTCTTGCCGCCCATGCCTCCGCCTTCGGGGTTGCCGTCACCTTGCGGACGGCTTCGTGGACGAGCCGCGCCACGATGACGCTCATCGTCACGTCTTGCTCATCCGCCAGCGTCATTACTTTCGCCGCGTCGCCGATGTCGCATCTGCTCATCAGCGCGTAGGTCGTCGGTCTTGCCTGTCTCATCGTTTCTCCTTTCGTTTCTCGTTTTCTTTGTCCGTCCAAAGCACCACGAGTAACGCACCCCTCGGAGAAACTTCAAGCCACCAGTCTTCGTTCAAAACTGGTGGCTCTGGAACCCAGTTTCCCTTTCGGGCACATCCGCTTTCGCGCTCCACCGTGGCAGTTCCGTCGCTCGGTTGGCATCATCGCTTTCGCAATGAACTCTATGATGTTCTGAACGTTGTGTATTATACCAAATTCGCCGTCCGAAGACAATGGGGGGATGCGCGAAAATCGCGGCAAACACGGGTCGTTGCTACCCGTGTCAACCAAGCCACTCCTTCGACAGCGTGGAGAGTTTCTGCATGAGGGCGCGGGTACGGGAAAGCGCAAGAATGATGGCCTGGTAGTGGTCGATGTCTTCATTCGCGAGCGTGTGTCCTTTTCTGTCCTTCAGCCACTTCTGCGCGGGCTGGTAGCCGCCGATGAACATCCCCCATGCCTCTTCCGGCACATGGTCGAAATACTGCTCGTCGTTGATGTACACCTTGCCGTTGGCAAAGCGCACGTCCTCAACGGCATTGCCCCCGCCCTTGGGGAAGTTGGCGATGCGGTTGCGTTCGCTCGCCGTGGGCTTCGCCTTCAGCAGATGCGTCTCGCGGAGTTCTCCGCCAATCTTCGCAAGTTTCTTGAACACCGCCGCGTTCGTCGGATAGGGTATGCGCGGGAAATCGACCTTAAGGAACTCCCTGTACCGTTCGCGGTATTCGGGCGTGTGCAGAACGGCGTAGATGTAGTCGAAGAGTTCTTCCGGCGACGGCTTGCGCTTCAAGCCGTCAGCAATGCGCCCAAACACATCCTTGTCGAAATTCGCCACCTTCTCCACGTTCCCCAGCGTGTCTTGGTAGAGGTAGAGAGGGAAGACATAACCACGCTCTTTCGTACGACTTGAAACAAAGCAATCGTCCACAAGGCAATCCGCTACGCCAACAAGATTCCAATCATTCGTTGCAAGATGTTTGCAAACGACAAGTGCAATGTTGTCATGCTGGTGGATATGCTGCATGACAGGCTTCCTTTGCCGCCACACCGTCTTTGGAGTAAAGCATACCCATCTATCATCAAATGGACGATATGAATAGCGGACTATGTTACTACTGGAATCTATCGGCAAGTTGCCCAAGACAAAAGAAGCATAGTTTTTCCCAAGACCATACTTCGCCTTGAGTTCTGCCTCTTTGTAACCCTTGCCATTGATGTCGCTTATACGTTCCTTGAGTTCATCTTGCGTATGTGCAACTGCGAAGGAATCCCCCATCGTCAGAACTGCGGTACTGTTAATCGGTAACAATGCGTCAATGCCGAATCCCGATTGGTACTGGTCGCTCCCCGCTTCATTCTGCGGCACAAGCAAATAGTATGGTGCGGTCGGCGTAACAGTAGCGAACCCCACAGTCGCAAGCGACTTGCTTTCGAGGTATGCGAACTTGTCCTTGCGCGTCCCCCACAGGTCGGCATAGTGGACTTTTGCGAGTTCACCTTTTTTCTTCTTGCCTGTCTTGACGAATATGTTTATTGCCGTGCCTACGGTGATTGAAAACACGTTCTCGTCCTTGCTGCCATTGGGGGCTTTCTCGTGCTTCATGGAGTTGCCGTGAAGGTTCAGCACGTAGATTTCGTCGAAGCAGTCGAGAAGTTGCCACCGCATACCCCTAAACGTCGGGTTGTCGAGAAGCCCGTGGTTGTTGATGTAGGCGAGTACACCTTCTCCCCTGCGCTCCACGTAGTCCTGTGCAAGGCGAATGAACTTCACGTAGTCGTCGTTCAGCCAGTGCTTGCGCTCCTTCAGCTTCTCCTTCCCGCCCGGTTCCGTCTTGTAGTCCGCCACGAGGTCGGAAATCCACTTGCCGTTGTTCTGCGAGATGCCGCTGTAGGGCGGGTTGCCCATGACGACCATCACGGGGCAGTCGCGCTTGACGGCGTTCGCAGCGTTCGCCTCCGCGCCGAGGAGGATGTCGAAGAGCGTACCGCTCAAGTCCTTCGCCTTTTCAAGCGAATTGGTGAGAAAGATGTTGAAGCGTTTGTCTGTGTTGTGTTCATAGCCGGTGTCGGCGAGAACGCGGTCGAGCTTGATGTGCGCCATCGTGTAGGGGGCCATCAGAAGTTCAAAGCCGTTGAGACGCGGAATAAGGTTTTCAGCGACGTAGCCGGGCCACTTGCCTTTGTTGGCGAGGAACTTGCCGTAGATGCGGTTGATACACTCCGCTAGGAACGTCCCCGTTCCTGTCGCAGGGTCGAGAACCTGGACTTTCGGCACGGTCTTTTTGACCTTCTTCGTCAGGGACTTTCCCGTGTCGCAGTTTTCCGTCACTTCAATCTGCACCATGTCGCGGCTGGCTATGCCGTCCGCGATGCCGAATTGTTTCACAAGGATGTCGTCGACGGCGCGGACGATGAAGCGCACCACGGGAAGCGGAGTGTACCATACGCCTCTATCCTTGCGCAGGCCCGCATCGTAGGCGTTGAGGAAGTCCTCGTAGAAGTGAATCATCGGGTCGCTGCGCTTTTTGGACTTTCCGTAGTCCTTCATGATGCCGCGCACGTCGGCGGCGGCGAAGAGACGAACGATGTCATCGACGGGCCACTTGATTTCGTCCTCGATGTCGGAATTGATGTGGTTGAAGAGTTTGCGCAGGAATGGATTGGATTTCGGGATAAGACGCGCCGCCTCTTCGCGCGAGAAGTCCTCCGGCATGTCGTCGTGGAGACGTGCGGCGAACATTCCGTATGTGAGCGTCTGCGCGTAGATGTCGGAGAACTCGTCCGCGTTGGTGTCGGGCATGAGTACGCGCTTGAAACCCTCCATCAGTTCCCAGAGCGTCGAACCTTTGGCATTGCCGCTCGAAAGGAACTTCTGCGCGGCGACCTGAAGAAGCCGCGCCTTCGCCGCCATGAACTGCGCGAGCTGGGTCGGGGAGGTGATGGTCTGCGGCTCGGCATCGCCGAGGCGTTCGACAAGCGCGACGAACTTGCCGAAGTTCTCGGAAAGCGGGCGGATGCCGTCGCCAACCACCTCGCCGATGCGCACAGAATCGACGAATGCGCCGTTCTCGTAGAAATGGAAGTCGAGGAAGTCGGTGAATGCTATCGTCTGGTACGCCGCCTTGTAGCGGTCAAACTGCTCCTTGTAGCCGGAATCCTTCTTGCCGGCGAGGTCTCCCGCTCCAATCTTCTTCGTTTCGACGATTGCGATTAGGAGACCGCCGTCAGGATCGGTCGTTATGGTGTAGTCGGGCTTGTTGCGCTCCATCGGCTTCGGCTCGTTCGTGACGCCGCGATTGGGTAGCAATGCCCGCAGAAGCGGCGAAAGCGCGTCGCGGTAGGACACTTCCGTTGCCTTACCCGTCCTGTACATCCTGTCCACGGCTTCAATGTATGCCACACACGCCGCTTCCTCTTTCGTCACGGAAGCGGACTTCTGAACAGTCTTTTTCGTCTTCACAATAAGGGCCTCTCTTCTTGTGCTCTACTGAGGCCGTAGGATTGCCTTTGAAGACACTCGAAGAGAGGCCACGCTTGCGCGTGAACCTCGCAACGAGTCGCCTTCGTGAAGTTTCCTACGTTTCAGTAGAACGACTTTGTTGCAGTTCCCTGCAAATTTGCGCCGCCGCGAACTTGCGTCCGCCTTGGCTATGTCCTTCACCCCGCCTTACACCGCAGTGCAAATTGAGGCGAATTGGCGTATATTATACCATTTATCCGCCTCCAGCGGGTGAAAAATATGGTATAATAAGTGCCAAATGACCGAAACCGACAGAATAGAGTACAAGCGGGAACTTTCGCCCGACATCGACCTTGAAGAGGAAGCGGTCGCGTTTCTCAATAGGCGCGAAGGCGGCATTCTCTACATCGGCATCGACAAGGCGGGCAATCCTGTCGGCGTGAAGGACATCGACGGCGACATCCTCAAAATCAAGGACAGACTGCGCAACAACATCCTTCCGTCTGCAATGGGGCTGTTCGATGTGACGGCGGATGTTATAGGCGGCGCGAAAGTCATCAAAGTGTTCTTCGCGGGCGGAAGCGAAAAGCCATACTACCTCAAACGTTATGGCATGACTCCGAAAGGCTGTTTCATCCGTGTGGGTACGGCTTGCGAGCCGATGCCGGAGGCGATGATTGAAGACCTGTTCGCAAGGCGTGTGCGCAACTCCATCGGGCGCATCCGTTCCGTCCGCCAAGACCTCACCTTCGAGCAGTTGCGCATCTACTACCAAGAACACGGCTTCAAACTCAACGACAATTTTGCGCGGACGCTGGAGCTGCTGACGGACGACGGTGCATACAACTACGCCGCGTATCTGCTTGCCGACGAAAACGCGAACTCAATCAAGGTTGCGAAGTATGCGGGGCGCGACCGTGTGGAACTTGTCGCCAATAACGAATACGGCATGACATCACTCGTCACCGCCACAAAGCGCGTAATCGAGCGGCTGAAGGTAGAGAACACCGTGCGGACGCGCAAGACCGCCTTGGAGCGCATCGACACGCCGCTGTGGGACGAACGCGCCGTGCGCGAAGCCGTCATAAACGCCATCGTCCATAACGACTACACTCGCGAAGTGCCGCCCAAGGTCGAACTCTTCTCCGACCATCTGGAGATAACATCGTTCGGACGCTTGCCGGAAGGTCTGACAAAGGATGACTTCTTCGCGGGTGTCTCAATTCCGCGCAATAAGGAATTGATGCGCATCTTCCGCGACCTTGAACTCGTCGAATCGCTCGGTTCCGGCATGGGCTACATCATGCAGAAGTACGGGCGCGACAACTTCATTTTCCTCGATAACTTCATCCGCATGACCGTCCCCTACATCACCAAGGACAGGGAGGGTCTGGTGGTGGAAGCCGAACAAGCGACACCCCAAGTAACACCCCCAGTAGGCGTCAACCCTACAAGCAACCCTACAAGTAGCCTACAAGTAACCCTACAAGTAAATCGGCTTATTTCCATAATCAAGGGTGATATGCCACGGTCTGCAATAATGGACGCATTGTCTCTTAAGGACAGGGTGACATTCACCGAAGATTACCTTCGCCCAGCCATGCGGCTTGGGCTAATTGAACTGACACAGCCTGATTCTCCGCGTTCGCCCACGCAGAAGTATCGTCTTACTGCAAAGGGCATGGCGGCTCTGGAAAAAGCATAGCCTATTCTTCTATCGGGTTGCCGCTAATATCCTTGTGCTGGTAGTGCCGACGCGCCATTGCAACGGGCATACCACGGGCATAAGAGTGAATATGCTTGATGATGTAATCCCAATCGGCATCTTGCATCTTGGTGAAGATTTCAGGTTGCGTCATCTTACGCCCATCCTGTTCTGCGGGCGGCTCGTCCTTGCCGATAAACTCGACCCAGCGAACATTCTCGTAGTACCGCTTTGCCAAATCGGGGGCGGCGGCATAGATTGCGTCAGAGACCCATACGCCTTTCCAACAGGATGTATTCTTTGCCAGCGACGCTTCCCATTTGTGATATGCCTCCATCGGAAACCATTTTCCGGTCTCACGTTTATAACAAGTTCCACACGCGGCTTTGCTGGTGATGGTGCCGCAACGATGCATAAGCTTAAACCACTCTTCATCCGTTCTCGCGGCAAGTTTCCTGTCGCGTTCGCTCATTGCTTCCATGCCATCATCCTTGTCCTTGCCTTTCTTCAAGTCCATCCGCGCCTTCCAGATGTTCTTGAAATGTTCCTTCGCCGATTCGTTGCTTTCGTTTACAATGAGGTATTCGAGCGAATCGAAGTCCATTGCATCCTCGATTGCCTTGCGGATGGCACGATATTCAAGCATCGGGAAGTTGGGTCTCTCGTGGTTCTCAGAGAAGTAGAAATTCAAGGAAAGGCGTAGACGCGCCCCCGTAGGAGCTTCCATGAAGAGGTCACGCCAGTATTCGTTGCCGCCGTTCCATGTGACGTTTCCGCTCTCGTCGGCGGTGGGCTTGCCGATGAACGCTTCAAGAGCGGCAAGCATTTCGGCTTCCGTGATATGTTTTCGCCCGTCGTCGTCGCCTCTTGCCGCAGATTTCGCATCAAGCAACTTCTTGTAAATGCTCTGCGCCACGCATTCATCCATATTTTCTTTCGGCATCATGGTCGTCCTGTCCGTGCAAGCGCATCGGGAGGACTCCATGTCCCGCAATCGCGAAGCCGCCGTCGTTCAGGACGTGCGGCTTCTCGGAACGATGTTTCCCCGCAAGGGGCGCATCTCGGCATCTTGCCGACTCCACCGTGGCGTTCCGCTCGGTTGGCACTCCCGCACAGGGCGGAAGTTTCCTGATGTCTTGAACGGCGGACATTATACACTTTCCGCGATCCTGATTCCATTGCGAACATAGGTAGTAGCGACCAGATAGAGCCTTTTGTGTCACATAGTTGACCGTTCGGCAATGTGTGTCGCCGTAGATGGTCTGCGAGCGAAAACAAAGGAACTGACACATGGACGCTAAAAGCAAACTGGTAACGATAAGCGAAGCGGCAGAAGAACTTGGAGTTTCCCGCCGACAAGTACAGCGGCTAATCAAGGCTGGACGGCTACAAGGGGCTAAACTTGGATTGCGGGCGGAACGCTACCGCTATGTGACCCGCAACAGCCTCGATGCTATTGTGCTGTAATGGCAACTGGAAAGGAGCAGGCAAAATGAATACCACAAATCAGAAGAGGTTAGAGGCTTGCCGTGCCCATTCGCTCGAAGGATTGATTCCTCCATTTCCCTCAAAGGGGGATGAAGGGATAGACTCCAAGGAGAAAGAGGCGGCGGCTCGCAGAAGATGGGTTTGGAACTTGGCGCGGGCACTCAAACAAGAGTGCGTAGACGACCAAGACGCCTATTTCATCAGCGCAATGGAGAAATTCAAAGTAGACGAAACCGAACGGGCCAAACTCTCTGACTATCTTGAACTTGCGAGGGACAATGCCAAATTCCCGCTCAACGCGCCAGAGCAGGTCTTCGCTTGCATAACACACTTTGAAAAATATTGGGGCGAGATACCCGCACCACGCTGGTGCAACAGGGCTGGAACGCCGTATAAGCGTATGTGGCTTGCCGTAGCCATGCTTGGCGCAAATGGAAGCATCTTTCCTTTCGCGTGTACGCGGATGAGCAATGCATTCGGCATTGTGTCTCCACAGACGGTAAGCGGCTTCCTGCTTATGGCAAAGAACAAAGGATTGATAAAGGTTGTGAGGAATGGTTCATCATACAAGGAAATCAGCGGCGGAAAGGCTGCGCTATACCAAATCGACAAGCAGAAAGACTATTCGATGATACAGCACATCATGCCCGACCGCAGTGGCAATACACGCCCGTCCCGCAACGAATACAACAGGCAAATGTTCTGGAAATATCTGGCAGAAGACCCAGACCTCAAATGGCTTGGGATAACAAAGGATTAACCCGTCACATGCTCAAAATAGCACCCCGTAATCGTGCCTCGAATTTTTGATTCGAGGTGCGATTGCGGGGTAACGAAAGGCGCGAAAGGTAATAAAATGTACACACAGGGCTTCTTTATCGCCATAGAGTCTCCTTCTTGGTCTTCTTTGTACATACATATCCCTTATGTCTCTAATGGTACTTATGGTACTTATCAACTTTGGCTCGTTTCGCACCATCCAAACCTCCAGTTGTCTTCCATCCGCAACCCTTCGCAGTTGGGCTTTTGCTCCCTACCCGAAAGCAGGGGCGGGTATGATTTTCTCTGACAGCCTCCTTTTCCGCGCCGTCACCTCCGGCAAGGCGACAGCCGCAGACCGTTCAGACGCCATGTTTTTTCACAACAGGCTCTCGACTGCGCTCGCCCACGAGTAGAGGGGTGTTTGTGTGCATAGTTATGTGCATAGTTCCGCGCTGTTTTCCGCTGTCTTGCGTTGTGCAAGTTCCCCAAAACAAGAAATGCGTCCCGCCCTTGACTTCATTGGGCGAAACGCACCTTTTCAAGTGGTGGAGATAAGGGGAGTCGAACCCCTGACCTTCTCAATGCCATTGAGACGCTCTACCAACTGAGCTATATCCCCAATAAGTAAGAAGTGGCGCGTATTATCTCATATCGGCGCGCCGTTGTCAATGGCGAACTTAGCCAATCATTCCGCCGTTGACGGAAATGATCTGGCCGGTGACATACGCCGCCTCGTCGCCCGCAAGCCACGCAACCGCCTTGGCGATGTCCTCGGCCGTACCGAAGCGCTTGAGCGGGATCGTGTCCATGTACGCCTTCTTGACGTCGTCGGGAAGGACGTCGGTCATCTTCGACTGGATGAAGCCGGGCGCGACAGCGTTGCAGCGGATGTTGCGGCTACCAAGTTCCTTGGCAGTCGTCTTCGTGAGCGCGATTACGCCGCCCTTCGAGGCCGTGTAGTTCGCCTGCCCCGCATTGCCCATGATGCCGACAACGGAGGCGATATTGATGATCGAGCCGCCGAGCTGAGTGCCGTCCTCGGCCTTGTTCTTCATCATCGGGCGCGAGACAGCGCGCGTGAAGAGGAACGTGCCCTTCAAGTTGACATTGAGAACAGCATCCCAGTCTTCGTCGGACATGCGCATGAGAAGACCGTCCTTCGTGATGCCCGCGTTGTTGACCATGATGTCGACCTTGCCGAAGTCAGCTATGACGGCCTTCACGCACGCATCGACCTCGGCCGAAACCGCGACGTTGACGCCGTAGCCCTTGGCCTTGACGCCAAGCGCCTCAAGCGCGGCGACCGTCTCGGCGCACCATTCTTCCTTGAGGTCGCAGATTGCGACGTCTGCGCCGCATTCGGCGAGCTTCTTTGCGATGGCCGCGCCGATTCCGCGAGCGGCGCCTGTGACGATTGCGACTTTGCCTTTGAGGTTGTTCATAGTAGGTATCAGTTAGTAGTTGGTGGTTAGCAATTTTTTAACTCCGATTAATCCGAAATCTCCGCTAACGCTCCGATCTTTGGGGGCCTGGGGTGAAACCCAAGTCTTAGACAGTCTTCCCGATTTGAAACAGCGAAGCTGCGAAGCGGTAGCGAGAGCCAAAATCATCGGAGTTTTCCTTTGGCAGATAAGGGTTAGGCGAGTGCGGCGACGGTGGCGTAGAGCGATGCGAGGTCGGCGACATTAGCCGTGGCGAGCGCAGGGTCGATCTTCTTCACGAGCCCGGAGAGCACCTTGCCGGGGCCGAACTCTACGAACGAGTCGCAGCCGAGGGCCTTCGCCGCCTCGACATCCGCCGCCCAGTTCGTCGTGCCTGTCACCTGCTCGAGCATCGTCGCCTTGATCTCGCCGGGGTCGGACGAATGGGGCTTGCCTGTGACATTGGAAAGCACAGGGAACTTCGGCGCAGAAAAGGCGATTCCGTCGAGGATGGGCGCGAGCTTCTCACGCGCCGGCTGCATGAACTTCGAGTGGAAGCCGCCAGCCGTTGCAAGGGGAATCGCGCGCTTGATGCCAAGTTCCTTGGCGACCGTCGCGGCCGCGGCAATCGCGTCCTTCGAGCCGGACAGAACCTGCTGCGCGGCGGAATTTATGTTGGCGACCGTGCAACCAGTCTTTTCGCAGAGCGCTGCGAGCTGCTCGCCCGTCGCGCCAACGATGGCGATCATTCCAGAGGGCGTCGCCTCGCACGCCTCCTGCATGAAGCGGCCACGCGCCTCAAGCACCTTGAGCGTCGAATCAAAGTCGAGGACTCCGGCGGCGCAAAGCGCACCCCACTCGCCAAGAGAGAGCCCAGCCGCGCACGCAAACTCCGTCGGTCTGCGCTTCTGGAGCGCGAGATACGCCGCGTAGCTCGTCACGAAGATCGCCGGCTGGCAGATATTGGACTTCGTCAGCTCCTCGGCCGGGCCTTCAAAGCAGATTTTCTTCAAGTCGAAGCCAAGAACGGCGTTCGCCTTGTCGAACAAGGCCATCGCCTCGGCGTCTGCCTCGGCAAAATCCTTGCCCATCCCCGGAACTTGGGCACCCTGGCCCGCAAATATGCAACAGTTCTTCATAGTCATGATATTATATCAAAATTTATTCGCCGCTGTGGGCTGGCGAAGTGTCGCGGCTATGGGGCTGGCTCCTGTAGAGGGACCAGCCGTTGTTGAGCCAGAACGCGATGCCGCACACCCACATCGCGGGGGCGAGCAGCTGGTGGTTGCCGGAAATCTCCGCGACCATGACAATCGCCGTCAGAGGAATCCTTACCGAACTCGCGAGAAATCCCGCCATGCCGACGAGTGCAAACGCAGAAGGATGCACACCCCACGACGCGGGCAGGACACGTGCAAAGAAAAGCCCTGTCGCCGCGCCAAGCGTCGCGCCGCAGACGAGAGCCGGGGCGAACACGCCGCCCGAACCTCCCGAGCCGACGGTGAACGACGTGGAGAGCACGTTAAGGAAGAACATCGCGAGGAAGACGACTGCGTTGCCGTTCTCGACGAGGCAGCGGCGGATGATCGGATATCCGGCGCCGTACACGCCAGGAAAGACGAAGTAGCCGAGAAGCCCTACTAAAAGCCCGCCGACGACAACCTTGAGCGAGCCAGGAATGCGGAGGTTGGAGAACGTCTCCTCGGTCCCGCGAAAAAAGCTTATATAGAAGCGCGCACCGAACGTTATCACGATCGCGAGCGCGAAATACGGAAGGAGCCTGAGCGCATTCTCGTACGCGCAGTCCGGCATCGAGAAAAGCGGCTGCCAACCGAAGAAGTATGCGTAGATCGTGTAGGAGACAGGCGCCGCGATGAAGCACGGGAGAACCGTCTCGTACTCGACGTCGCTCGACGAGTAGAAGATCTCGCACCCGAAGATCGCACCGGCGAGAGGCGCCTGAAAAAGCGCCGCAATACCAGCTGCGAGACCGGCAGCCATCAGTATGCGGCGCGCGCGCACGGTGAGATTGAGCGACCTCGCGACTACGCTGCCGCAGGCCGCGCCAATAAGCGTCACGGGGCCTTCGTAGCCGGCCGACCCGCCGGAACCGACGGTCAGGACCGAGGCGACCGACTTGATCGGGATCACGGTCGAAGTGATGTAGCCGCCGTGCTGGTGGTATGCCTTGATGGCGCTGTCGGTGCCGCGTGCGTGCTCGAGCTTGGCAAACCTCTTGATAAGGGCATACCCTGCGAGCGCTCCGAGCGCCGGAAGGAAGATCATGATCCAGCGGCGACCTGCGAGCCACGAACCACCCATGAGCAGCGACTCGCCGAAGTCGATCATGTACCGGAAAGCGACAACGACGAACCCGGTGACGAGCCCGACGAGCATCGACTCGCCGAAATACTGCCCGGTGCGAAACGAAAGTCCCTTCCCCGCAAGGAGGAATTTCCAGCTCGTTATCGAAAGCCGCCTGAACATGGCGACATCAATCGAGGACGTCGGTCACCATTCCCCGGGCGACTTTCGCGGCCGTCTTCTCGTCCGTCAGCGTCTTAAGGACGACAAGGGCAAACAGCATGGACGAGCCAGGCGCCTGGCCGGTTATGACATTGCCGTCCTGCACGACAGGCACGCCGGCGCAGGGACGGTCGAGATCGATCGAACACGTCGGATAGCATGTGACGTGCTGGCCTTCCTCAAGGACACCGGCCTCCACGAGAACGAGCGGCGCGGCGCAGATCGCGCACAGGAGACGCCCTTCTTCTTTCTGACGGCGAAGCCGCTCCGCAAGGGCGGTCGACGCCTTTAGGTTGTCAGTCCCCTCGCCTCCGCCCGGAAGGACTATCGCGTCAAACCCATCCTTCTCCGCTTCAGAGAAAGACGCATCCGCAAGCATGGTGACGCCGTGTGCACTGCGCACTTCGGGACCGCCAGCGAGAGCAGCTGTAACAACCTCGACTCCACCTCGGCGGAGCACGTCTATCGCCGTAACGGCCTCGATGTCCTCGAAGCCGTCCGCGAGCACCACAAGCGCCTTAGCCGACATTCTTGGCCTCGTTGCACTTGAGCTTGCGACCGAGAATCTCCTTGTCGGAGAGTGCCTTTACCGCAGCATCGACTTCCTCGCGGTTCGGCATGTGCACGAACCCGAAACCCTTTGACCTGCCGTTGTAGCGGTTGGTGATGATACGGGCATACGTGACCTTGCCGTAGGCCTCGAACTCCTTGCGGAGCTGCTCCTCGGTGAGGTCGTAGCTGAGGTTGCCGACGTAGATCTCGATTGATCCGTCCGCGGGCGCGGGATGGGTCTTCTCGAACCTCGGTTCTCCGCGATCCTGACGCCTCTGGCCCTGCTTCTTGCCGAACTTGCAGGAGTCGCCCTTCCGGCACGGCCCAAAGATGCGGCAAAGCGCGCAGGCGACGAGAACGCCCGCCACGAAAGCGGCGATTGCAAGAGTCCATGCCGGGCACGGACTCGTCTTAAACAGCTCAAGAGCTCCACTGATACAGTTCATTATGGTATCCTTCCTTTTTTCTTGCTTATGTGTTCCTGTAGTCTCCGAGCGACTTCATACGGCTCGGATGGCGTAGTTTCCTGAGAGCCTTCGCCTCGATCTGGCGGATTCGCTCTCGCGTTACGTTGAACAGCCGCCCGACCTCCTCAAGCGTGCGGCTGTAGCCGTCGGTCAGGCCGAACCTGAAGTCGACGACCTGACGCTCACGGTCGGTGAGCGTGTTCAGTATGTCCCTCAACCTTTCCTTGAGAAGATGCCCCTCCGTGACTTCGAAGGGATTCTCGCTTGAAAGATCGGGAATGAAGTCGCCGTAGTGCGCGTCGTCGTTGTCGCCGACCTTCGACTGCAGCGAAATCGGCTGCTGCGACATCCGCTTGACCGCCCTGACCTGGTCGGGGGGAAGCCCCATCTCCTTGGAAAGCTCCGCCTCGGTCGGTTCACGGCCGAGTTTCTGGATGAGCTTCTTCTGAACGCGCATCAGCTTGTTGATCGTCTCGATCATGTGGACGGGAATGCGGATCGTCCTCGCCTGGTCGGCAATCGCGCGCGTCGCCGCCTGACGGATCCACCACGTCGCATACGTCGAGAACTTGTAGCCCCGCTTGTACTCGAACTTCTCGACCGCCTTCATGAGGCCGGTGTTGCCCTCCTGGATAAGGTCGAGGAACGAAAGCCCGCGGTTCATGTACTTCTTCACGATCGAGATGACGAGACGGAGATTCGCCTCGACCATCTTCGTGCGCGCGGTCTGCCCCGCCTTGAGAACGCGCCTCAATTCGGAGAACGTCGTCATGAATTCCTCTGGAGGCATGCCGAACTTGGCCTCGAGAAGAGACATCTTCTCGCGTATCTGCGCGAGGTCGTTGTCGCGTTTCTTGGACGGACGGGCCTGCATGAGAGCGGACTGCTTCGCGACGAGCGCGCGGTACGGCAAGTAGATGCGCTCGTCGGCGTCGGCGCAAAGCGTCTCAAGGACCTTTTGCTTGAAGCTCAGGTCGATGAAGCACTGCTTTAGCGCGGCACGCGCGTTCGCAAGCTTCTTCTCGGCACCGCGCACCTCGGCGGCGGTCGGCCTCTTCTTCGCAATCGTGGAGAGAAACTTTGAGCTCGCTTCGGCGAGACGCGCCTCCACGTCCTTGATCTGCTTGCGGAAGCCCGGTATGAGCGCTATGTAGGCGTCACGGTTCTCGTCGAACTTGTCGGTGACAATCCTGTCGAAGCGCTCGTACTGGCCCTCGAGCTTGTCAAGCTGCTCGGCGTACATCTTCGGGGCGAAGAGGAACCTGTTGAACATGTTCTTCGTCTTCGCCTCGGCATCCTCGATCGTCTGGCAGATCGTGACTTCCTCGTCGCGGGAAAGGAGCTGCACCTGGCCCATCTGGTGAAGATACATGCGGATCGGATCCTCGATCATCTCCGCGGCGCGCGCCTTCGGATCGGCCGCCTTCTGGCTCTTCGCATCCAGCCACTTCTTTACGTCCTCCTCGCGCAAGACCTGGACGCCCAGCGCTTCGAGGATCTTGAGATAGCGGTCAGACTGAATCGCGTCGACAATGTTCGACGGAAGTATCTGGTTAAGCTCTTCGTAGGTGATGTAGCCGCCGTTCGCCTCGCTGCGGCGCTTCACGTCGAGGATGACGTCGTTAAGCTCCGTCTCGCGGAGAATTGACATACCCTCCATCGACGGGAGAATCGTCTCAGCCGTTTCAGCGTCGTCAGCGCCAAAGCTCGGCAGCGGCTGCTGGGGAATGGCGGCCTCGGCATCTTCAGAGTCGGTAGACCTCGCCTCCTCCTCGCGCTCCTGCCCCTCCTCGCGCTCTACCTCTGCGGCCAAGAGATCGGCGTCAAGCACCTCGTCATCAAGCTCGGCAGCCGCTTCGGCAGGAGGCAAGTCGTCGCCATCCGCTTCCGCCGGCTTTATGCGCTGGCGGCGAGGACGCGAGACAGAATCTTTCGTCTTTTTGGGGGCGCTTTTTTTCCCAGCGGCCGCTTTCGATCCCGCCTTTTTCGCAGGAGTCTTCTTTGAAACAGACTTCTTCTTGCCCGCCGCGGGCTTCTTCACAAGCTTTTTCGCGGCCTTCTTCAAGGCCTTCTTCACTTTCGCCATGGTTGCTCCAGTATACAATACACCCAACTGCACTTTGTCAAGTGGTTCGAATAGTATACCACAAAACTTGGCGGTCGTGTTGGGGAAAAATTAAGTTTTTTATTCCCACGGCTTGCGCTCAGGCGGGTCGAGATAGACCTTGTCGCTCGGGCGGAAAGACGTGTCTGCCTGCGGAACGATCTTGGCAAGTTCCGAAAGGAATCCGACGGAAACGGCAACGCGGGCGGCAGGGCCAAGATCGACCTCGACCTGCGTGCCGTCGGAATTTACGATCTCGAGGAAAACAGGAAGCCGCCCCGGGCTCTTTACCACGGCCTGGCGAATGCGCACCGCCTTGTCGGCAAGCCCGGGGTCGTCGTACTTTAGCCGTATCCTGAGCCCCGTCGAAAGCTCCGCAAGGGCGTCGGAAAGCGGCCGCGCCTCGCGGACGGTAAAGTTCAGGTCGCCGACTTCGGGATGCCTCTTGTCGAACTTGTCTTCCTTCCCGTAGTTGACGCGGTAGGCGACTTCGCCGGAAAGCATAACGAGCTGGTCTACGCACGACTCAACGGCCGAATGCTTCTCCCACGCCTTCGCAAAGCAGAACGCGTCGAGAAAGCCCCCCGAGCCGTCGTCGATCTGGAGAATCGCCCACTTCTGCCCGGGCGTTCCGTCGGGGCGGGGCTTCCCGAGCTTGACGGTACACGTCGCGAGTATGCCTACGACGCGCACGTCGAGATGCTTCAGCGCACGCTCTTCCTTGAGGTGCGGGTTCGACTTCTTC
This sequence comes from Kiritimatiellia bacterium, assembly GCA_017406465.1. Taxonomy (GTDB): domain Bacteria; phylum Verrucomicrobiota; class Kiritimatiellia; order RFP12; family UBA1067; genus UBA1067. The sequence goes on from JAFQYM010000036.1 coordinate 24,229, forward strand.
TTCCACTTGTCGACGGGCTGCGCCTTCAAAAGCTCATCTACCGCCTCGGGATCGGCGAGCTGCGCCGTCTTGAAGGTGGCGACCTCGGATATGACGCGGCGGCACGACTGGAGCGGATGTCCGGAAACATATACGCCAAGCAAGTCACGCTCGTTCTTAAGATCCTCCGCGGGCGAAAATGGCGGCGAGTCCACGAGTTCGGCGTCCGACACCTTTTCCTCGCCGCCCTCAGCCATCATGTCGAAGAAGTTCGCCTGCGCGCTTGCCTGCTCCTTCGCCCTCTGCTGGCACTTCTTGATTGCAAACTCTATGTTGTTGAAGAGCTTCGCGCGGTTCGGCTCGAGTGTCGAGAACGCACCGGTCTTCGCAAGGTTTTCAAGGACTCGCTTGTTGCACACGCCTGTCCCGGCATGGCGCATGCAGAAGTCGAGGAAGCCGGTATACGGGCCGTTTTTCTCACGCTCTTCGACAATCGCGTCGCCCGAGGCGCCAACACCCTTGATGCCTGCGAGCCCGTAGCGGATTCCTCGCGCATCAGGAGTCGGCACGAAGCGCGCGCCAGACTCGTTGACATCGGGGAGCCGCAGTTCGAGATCCATTTCCTGCGCCTCGGCGACAAAGCCGGGGAGCTTTGCGAAGTTCCCGATTTCAGAGGAAATCTGGGCGCACATGAACTCGGCGGGGTAATGTGCCTTCAAGTAGCCCGTCTGGTAGGCAACCCACGCGTAGCAGACCGCATGCGACTTGTTGAACGCGTACGACGCGAACGCGCGCCAGTCGTCCCATATCTTGTCGATGAGAGTGCGCGCCTCGGTCTCATCCGCCCACTTGCCGATGCGGAACTCGGGGTTCGCGAGACAGCCCTCTACGAACTTGACCTTCAGCTCCTCCATCACGGCAAGCTGCTTCTTGCCCATCGCCTTGCGGAGCTTGTCGGACATGCCGCGCGTGAAACCACCGAGGAGTCGGGAGAGAAGCATCACCTGTTCCTGGTAGACGCAGACGCCGTACGTGTCCTTCAAGTACTTCTCCATCAGCGGATGGTCGTAGACGATCTCCTCCTCGCCCTTCTTGCGGCGGACGAAAGTCGGGATGTACTCCATCGGCCCAGGACGGTAAAGCGCATTCATTGCGACGAGGTCGGTAAGTCGCTCCGGCTGAAGTGCCATCAGCCACTTCTTCATGCCGTCCGATTCGAACTGGAAAAGACCCGTCGTCTCGCCGCGACCGAAAAGCTCGTATGTCTCCTTGTCGTCGTCGGGAATCTTGTCGGGGTCGAGAAGTCCGTCGGGGCCTCGCAGCGCCTCGGGGACACGCGGGTTGTTCGGTCCAAGGATTGCGACGCACTCCTTCTCCACCGTCAGCGTCTTTAGCCCGAGGAAGTCCATCTTGAGAAGCCCGACCGGCTCGACAAAATGGCCGTCGTACTGCGTCGTCAAAAGCGACTCGCCCTCGGTCGGCATCACCGGCAGCGTCTCGGTCAGCGGATCGCGCGAGATAATGACGCCGCATGCATGGACGCCCGGCTGGCGCATGCCGCCCTCGAGCCGCCTTGCGCGCTCCATGAGGAGATGCACCGTCTCGTCCTCAGAGTTGAAGGCGTCGACAAGCCCCTGCGAGTAGTCGCCGTTCGGGTTGCCGTTCTTGTCCTTCGTACTCGTTGCCTTCTTGAAGGTGATCTTCGGCGTCTCGGGAACGAGCCCCGCAAGCTTGTTGGTGTCGGCGAGCGGATAGTCCATCACGCGGCCGACGTCCTTGATGACGCTCTTCGCCGCCATCTGCCCGAAAGTCACAATGTGCGCCACATGGTCAGCGCCGTACTTCTGCGTCACGAACTCGAGCACCTTGCCACGCCCCGCGTCGTCGAAGTCCACGTCGATATCAGGCATCGAGATTCGGTCGGGGTTCAGGAACCTCTCGAACAGCAAGTCGTACTTTATCGGGTCGACGTTCGTAATGCCAAGCGCGTAGGCAACGGCCGCGCCCGCCGCGGAGCCGCGCCCGGGCCCCACCCACACGCCCATCTTCCGCGCGTTCGCGATGTAGTCGTTTACGATGAGGAAGTAGCCGGGGAAGCCCATCGTCTTTATGACGCCAAGCTCGAAATCGATGCGCTCCTCGATCTCCTTGGGAATCCCGTGCGTTCCACACTCCCCTGGTAGGGGCGCCTCTCCGAGGCGTCCGCTTCCCCATCTCTTTCTGGCTCCATCCCACACCAGCGACGCAAGATAGTCCGCCTCGAACTTGATCCTAAGGACTTTTTCGTACCCTCCGAGGCGCTCGAAGTTCTTCGGCTTGTCCTCGGTGTTGAACTCGGCCCTCAGCGCCGCCTCGTCAAATTTCTTCGCATATTCTTCTTCACTGCCGAACTCAGCGGGAATCGGGAACTTAGGCATGATCGGATCAGAGTTGAGCTCGTACTCCTCAATGAGCCCTGCGACATCCTGCGTCGCATCGACGACCTCTGGGTGGTCGTGGAAGAGCTCGCGCATCTCCTCCTCGGTCTTGAAGTACTCCTGGCCCGTGTAGATCATACGGTTCGGGTCGGAGAGCTTCGTGCCAGTCGAGAGCGCGAGCAGGACGTCGTGCGAGTCGTCGTCCTCCTTCTCGAGGAAGTGGACGTCGTTCGTCGCGATGACACGGATGCCGAGCTTCTTGCCGAGCGCGATGACGGCATTTGCGACGTCGCGCTGGCGGGCGTAGAGTTCGTGGAACTCGTCGACAGCCGCAGGGGGGATCTGCTTGCCGTCGCCCTCGCCCTTCCCGGACGGGTGCAGCATCACCTCGAGCGAGTAGTCGTCGCCGAAGAGCTTCTTGTACCAAAGCGCGATTTCCTCGGCCTTCTTTGGATTGTTACCGCCCTTTAGCGACGTGTCGAGGTAATAGGCGATCTCTCCCGCGATGCAGGCGGACGAGCAGTGAAGCCCCTCGTGGTACTTCTCGAGAAGCTCGTGGTCGATTCGCGGATTGTAGTAGTAGCCGTTGATGTGCGCCTCAGAGACGAGCCGCACGAGATTGTGGTAGCCGACGAGGTTCTTTGCATGGAGGCACAGGTGGAAGCGCTTCTCCTTTAGCTCCTTGTGCTGGCGGAAGAACTCGTGGCGCTCGCGGTGGTCATGGTCGACTATGTACGCCTCGACGCCAAGAATCGGCTTTATGCCCTGCTTCCTCGCCTCGTCGTAGAACGCCTTGGCCGCAAACATGTTGCCATGGTCTGTGACGGCGAGCGAGGTCATCCCAAGCGACTTCGCCTTGGCGACGAGCGGCACGATGCCGCACTGCCCGTCGAGCAGCGAATATGTGGTGTGAAGGTGGAGATGCGTGAAGCCGCCCATAGGGGATATTATACCATAATGCTCTAATATAGCTTCTTGCCGTAGACGAGCAACTTGTTCAAGTGGTAGACTTCGTCCTTCGCGTCGGGAACGCGGCGAATGCGGACATAGCGTGCACGAGGCGCGGAGGACCGCAAGTCGATGCGATACGTGTCGCGCACCTGGTCATCGCGATAGACAGTCGTCCATTCGGCGCCGTCCTCCGAAATCTGGAGTTCAAGCGGTGCCTGACGATGGCGGTTCTGCCACCCCGCCTTGTTCTCGGCGACCACTCCGCACACCGAAACAGGGCCCGGAAGCATCACGACGGCCCAGGGCGTCTTCTCCTTCGCGGTGTGGAACCCGTTTTCACCGCACGGTGTCGCGTCGATGCAGCGGGCGTAGTTCTTCGGCTTGTCCCATCCGCTCGTAGTCGAAGTCTTGAGAAGACCTTCGGCCGAGACAAGCTGCCCGCCGAAGTCGACGGCTGGATAGGGCTTGCCGTTACCCTTGTACGGCTCAAGCTTATCCTGGAGCATCGCGATCTGGCGAAAGGCCTCAAGGTTGTCGGACTTCGACGCGCCCAGCATCAGCGGATTGAAGTCGAGCGCAGAGCCCGTGCCGTCCTTCGTCTTTTCGGCCACAACTTCGCCAAGGGTCTTTATGTAGACGGCTGAAAGCCCCTTGTCTCCCATCATGACGTCGCCGCCCCAGCCGAGCACCTGCGTGAAGTAGTTCTTCGTTCCGTACTGCGCGAGCAGCATTGACTTCAAGACGGGCACCACAAGCGCAACGTCAGAGCCAAGGGGCTTCGCCCACTCCTCGAGCATCTTCTTGAAGTCGGCCTCCTCTTGTATTTGTTCTTCGCTCTGCCGGAGCGAGGGCGCAAACGCGACAAGCTCGTTGGCAAGCGCCTCGCGGCCCTTCTCCTTCATGACACGTGCGAAGTACGGGGTAAGAAAGTCCCATAGCGGCTGGCGACCTGTCTTCATCCCACGCGAGCAGCCGCGCACCCATGTTCGCATCGTGTCGATAGACGCTCCCGTGCGGGCGACCCAATCGCCGTACGCCTTCCACGCGCCGTAGTGCGCGGGCCACGAGCGACAGGCCTGCTGGAAGTACGCCTCCACGTCTGACGGCTTGAGCCCACGCTCTTCGGCTACAATTGCAAGCTCCAGGAGCCGGTTTGCGGCATGACGCTTCTCGCGGTCGCCGCGAAAAGTCTTCTCGATGGCGACGGAATACTGCCAGGGATGCTTGTTCCAGAAGCAAAGGTGCATCTGAGAATGGCCGGTAACGCTGTAGTCGACCTCCCAACGGCCGCTCGGGAGACGGCGCGTGTAGGCGCAGTGGGCAGGCTGCCCTGCAGTCGTCGAGGGAAGCCCGTGGGCGTTGGAGACTGCGCTCCCGAACTTCGATAGTTCGCCGCACACGCCGCCGACGATCTGCGAATACTTCCTCTTCGGCCACTCTCCAGCCGTCGACCACGGCTTGTAGTATAGAGGCCCCTGCACAGAATCACCAAAGCAGTTGAAGGTGCGGTAGGCGATCATCCAGCACGCGCCGCCATATTCCTTGCTCGGCAGGTTCACGAACTTGTCGAGATGGCGCTGCTGCGCTGCCATGTTGTCGACGCTCGCGGATCCGTGGCCTTGGTGCAGGGCAAAGCGCCATATCCAGACTGGCTGCGAATAGGCACCCTTGTGGAGACGCCCCGCCTTGGCCGTCGCGCGGTAGGCGTCGAGGACGTCGGCGAGCCATGCTTCGTCCTTGTCGGGATAGTTTAGCGCGAGCGCCGTCATGAAACGGCGACCTTCGTTGTTCACGAACGCGCCGTCCACAAAGGGAACCCACTTGCCGTTATCCTGGAAAACAAGCGACTCGAGCGCAAGCGCGGCAGCCGCACCATCACCAGGACCATCGCCTGCGCGCGCCCAACCATCGGAACTGTTCGCCGGAAACGTGCCGCTCCACGCGAAGTCCTCAAGCCACGTGCGGTCGTTCATAAACGCCTTGAGGAACTGTGCAGAGCCCGGGCGTGCAACGAGCGCCTCCCAGCCCTTCTGCCCTATAAGCCGCAGCACGGCATGGCGGGCAACGGCAAGCTTCTGCTGCTCGTTAAGAACTGCTTTTGGCTTGATGTTGTCGATTGCGTTCTTCGTGCGGGCAAGCGCGAATTCAGGGCTCACGCCGCCAGGACCCGTCGTTGGCCGCGGCCTAACTGCCGCGCGCGGGAGCCCCTGCGACTCGAACTTCTCGCCGTCCATCATGAGACGCCCCATCGCGTACTGCCCCCAAAAGGTGTTGCGTCCGAGCTCAAGCGCCGCCTTTAGCGCGGCCTTGCCCTGCGGATTCAGCGGCTTGTTCGTTCCATCCGTCGTCGCGGCATATTCCATGACCTTGACGAGCTGGCGCTGACTTGCGGAGAAATGCGCCTGCGGAACGCGCTTGATGGCGTCGAAAAACGCAGTCGACCCGTCCTTCTTCTCGTTCGTCACCTTCTCGACCATCGTGACGCCCTTGTAGTCGTCGATCTCGAAATGCTTCAGCCAGCCGAGCGAATCGTCCTTGTCATGCGCGGAAAGCGCCTTCCATTCGTCGGTCCAGGCGCACTTGCCCTTGAAAAGCTCGTTCCTATGGAATGTTCCCATCATGGGAACGAGCAAATCGAACGCAGCGCCGTAGAGATCAGCCGCCTTTTCACCCTTCTGCGACGCCGCCTTCTTGAAAAGCGTCTCCGCCTGGATTCTCCTCGCAGACAGTTTCGCAACGAGCTCCGCAAGCTTCACGGCCGTGATGCCGCCCGGCACGTTCTCAATCTGCGCAAAGACCTTGGGTCGAGTCCCCGGCCCATAACACGTGATCGCAGGGAAGCGCTTCGTCATTATCAGGATGTCCGACAGGAGCGCATTCGATTCCTTGACCGTCTCCGTGGGCTCTTCCATCTCGTCGTACACGGCAAGAAGATACTTCGAGCCGACCGCATGCCGGAACTCGGAACTCTCGAAGACCTTGCGAACCTGCTCGCCGCTGACGCACCAGTCACTGCCTGTCTGAAGAACGAGAATGCCCTTTCCGGCGCGCGCGGCCTCAACGTCGATCTTTACCCCATCGGCGAACGCCGAGCCGACTAACGCAAGAAAAAGGGTGGCCACAAATCTCTCTACAAATTTCACGGTGCAATTATACCAAAAATATGCGCCGAAGGCGAAGGCCTCCGGCGCATATCTCGCGGCATTTCCGCCGCGGCTTCTATATGACGCAGGTCTTATTCAATCACCGGCTGGAAGAACTTTTCACTCCCCTTGCCAAAGCTCCACGTTGCCGTGTCGCCATCGCTGAAGTCGTAATCACCAACAGGTGCCACATGGAGATCCACGAATCCGGAAGCCGGGAGAGTAGCGCCGCCCATCAGCTTCAGCGTGCCGTTGATAGACGACTTGCCATCGACAAGTGTGCCAGTGCGTGTCAGCGTGACCTCAACCTCGACAGTGGAATCACCAACAGTGATGTCGGAAACCGTGAACTCATAGGTGAAGGTGTCCGTAAGATCAAGGTTCAGGAGATAGGCACTGGAGAACTGATCGGAGGAGAGCGTTGCAAGAGCCTCCGCAACGGCCGATTTGGCACCAAGCTTGTTCAGCCACGCCGCCTGGTCGGCGGACAACTGAACATTGCGGTCAGTGAAGGTGATGGACTCGTCCTCGACAAACACTGCCGGCTCCTCGGCGTCTTCGTAGCTACCCTCGATGGACGTCACCGAACCAGCGCCGATGAACTCGATCTTCTGGACAGGTGAGACATCGCCTTGGTAGGCGAAGAGGATGTCTGTGGCGCCGCCAACTGTCATCGCATTTGTCACCGCGCCATCGACGATCGACGCCCTATAGGTCTTGTTCGTCAGGTCGAGGACAAAGACAAAGGTGTAATCCTGTTCCTTCGTGGCCGTAACATCGACGGTCGCGTTAGTCCACACCTTGTTTACGCCATCAGAAGTGTAGAGCTGGAACTGGTACGTTCCCGAAGTCTCGCCCGAAGCAAGCCTGACGGCGGCCTTGGCGTCGCCAACGTCTTCATCTTCGTCGTTCGCGTCGTCGAAGCTGAACTTCATCGCGACCGTGACGAACTGTCCATCGGAAGGCCTGTTCGCCATGTAGGTGTTGCCATCCTCGATCTTGATCTTGCCCTCGGCATACCCTACTTCGTTCGACCACGATCCAGTGTAGTTGGGCGCATCATACGCCTCGTATATCCAGCCCAGGTAGTCCCTGATGCCATACGTACCGTCGCCGTTGTCCGTGACTTCATAGCCCTCGGCAACATACTCGTCTGCCACAAACTTGTTGAACGTTCCGCCGCTGACTGCGATCGTGCCGCCCTCGACATTGCCGAAGAGGTCGCCTGTCACGGTGTACGTTCCGTTCGAGATGGCGACCGTGGCGCCGCTCGCCGTGTTGGTGACGATGCCGCCCGCTCCCGTGACCGTGCCATTGCCGACAATCGTCACGCCGCCTGCGTTGGAGAACGCATATCCACCCGCCGGCCCCGCAACCGTCTTGCCGTTCAAATCGATTGTGATGGACTTGCCGGAGGCGATCTCTGCCGCGCTTTCAAGCTCAATGCCGGCCAACAGCTTGACCGTCAGGCCGTTCTCCGCCGCCGCGACGGCTTCGGCGAGGGTTCTGTATACCTGCACCTGGAGCACGCCATCATAGACGGCCGCGACAGGATCGGCCACCTTCGTGAATACACCTGTATCGGTGTTCAGGTCGAACATCGGCAAATATTTGACATAAGCCGCCGGATCGCCGGAGAGAATCTCGATGGTAGTTCCATTCGGACCGGCATTCGCCGCCTCAATTCCCGTATTGGCGGTCATCATCGTATAAAGCGTACGGACTTCATTTATGGTAACTGCAATGACAGCTTGTGCAAAGGTGTACCTCGTCTTGCCTTCCAAAGCCGTGGTCGTCAGGATATAGTCCCCGTCGGCGACGATGTCACCGTAAGTATATTCACCTGGAACGACATTGAAGGTAACCTCGCGGGCAACCGTAGCACCATCGACGACATTGTCAAGAAGCACGATGTCCTTGTTCTGGGCGACCGCATCAACAGCCGCCTGTAGCGAGCTGTACTTGGTCGTCGTTTCGCCTACGGTGATGCTCGCCACATACCGCTTGACCTCGGTCGTCCCGGCAGGATCGAACGTCGTCTCGCCATTCGAGGTGTCTATCGTATACTCTGTAGTGCCGGATATCTCGTATCCATCCACAGCCGCATACGTCACCGTCACCACGGAATCGGGCGCAACATTGTAATCGCCGGACGAAGTGCCTATCGTATTATCGCCGATCTTGACGGTAACGGTCGTGTTGGCGATCGACGGAACCGTGATCGTCACATGAGGCACAGTGAGTGTCAGAACGCCATCGACAACATCGAGACTATAGCCTTCAGTTGTGCCGTCAGCAAGTACGAACTTGCTCGCATCGAGGTCTGCAGCCTTGAGGAGCGCAACATCGGTTTCAGGCTCGATTGCACTGACATCGACAGTCACCGTTCCCTCGGCAGGATAACCGACCGTACCGCTGACAACGAGTCCGTCGGCATCATCCGCCGCAAACGCCTTGAAGGTGGAGCCTTCCGCGAACGTCAGGTTGCCCGTGAGCGTGCCGGTGCCGCCGAACGTGCCGGCAACCGTCGTCGCACCCTTCCAAGTGCCGGTCAGGTTGACCGCGCCACCATTAACTTCAAGCGCGACATTCTGCGAAGCCGTTCCAGAGAGCGTAAGGGTGCCTGTGGACGAAGCATCAAGCTTGAGTCCCGCAAAGCGCGAGTAACCGTCGTCCACCACCTTGCCGCTCCATTCGGTATCCTTGCTCTGGATAACATTGAGGTAGCGGCTTCCAGAACCGTAGTTACCCTGGAAGTTCTTCGAACCGGAAAGACTGCCAACAGTGTATGTAAGCGCACGCGAGAGCAGAATATCGCCAGACTGCTCGTTGACAAGCGTGACTGCCGTCGAGAGATTGTTGGTTGTAAGCGCCCTCCAACCGGTTCCCTCGTACTTCAGAGAGCCGGTTCCTTGTATGCGGGCGTAATCGGTGTCGGTTTCACCCTCGGAACCATTACCTGTGCTGGTCAGCGTGAACACGCCGGTGTCGGTGGTGGTGATGGTGGTGCCGCCGCCGAAATTGCTCAGTGCCGCCGCCTTGAGTTCGCCGGCGAGCGTTATGCCGCCGGTGCCGTACCATGCCACGTTGGAATTGGGTACGGTGAACGAAAATCCTTCGCCAACATAAATGTTGCCAACGGTGTATTCGGAAGGCAACGTATTGCCAAACACAACGCGCTTGGAGTTGAGCTGCACATAACCGGTGAACTCGTCCGCCTCCAGAATCTGCAAAGTAGTGGTAGCACTATTACTCGTCGTGTAAATTGCACCGCTTCCGCTCAAATGGCTAATGACGAATTTGTTGCCGGATATACCGTTGTTGATGGTGAGCGTACCAGTGACTTTCAGCGGCACCGAGCACTGGTAATTGCCGTTGTTCGGCAGCCAGCCGGAGCAGTTGTAAAGTTCGAGGACGGAACCCGTATTGCCGTAATCGTTCGGCAGGAAATTCGTGCCAGTCCAATTTGTTCCGCCAACCAGATTTGTGACATCCTTCATCTGCACAGTGCCAGTCCAGTTGGAGTTCTTCCACCACGTATTGCCCGTGGGCGTCGGAGCGCGGCCGGAGAACACCACCGTGCCGGAGCCGCTGACGGCCTGCGAGGCATGACTGCTGGCGAGCGTTCCATCCGCATTTAACGTGCCATTGACGACAAAGCCGCCAGGCGCCGTCCATGTCTTGCCGGATGCGACGGTAGCGACAGCACCGGAATCGATTTGCAGGACGCCGCTTGCTGAGGTTCCGTCGGACGATCCGATAATCACTTTGTATTTCGTGAGCGTAATCGTCCCCGTAAATTCGGATGCGTCACGGATCGTAAGGCCGTTGCCGTTGGAAGAGCCCCCTCCTGTCGAGAGTGTGCCACTGCCCGTTAGTTTGGCGAATGTCGCTTTAGTGCCGCCATATCCATCACAGATATTCAGGCCACCCGCATCAAGTTCGACAGTGCCGGGGAATTCCGTTGTTGTGCTCGGGAAATAGAGATTGACGTCCGTGAAGCGAAGAGTAGATTCCTCATTCCCGTAAAGTGCAGGATTCCAGTCCTTTCGCTCGTCGCTGGAGGCAGTGATGTTCTTGACCCACACCGTGCCTGTCCAGTTGGCGGAATCGGTCCAGCCAAGCCCAGTTGTGGGTTTTGAGCCATCATATACAACCGTGCCCGCGCCGGTGACGGTGGTGGGGGTAATGGAAGAGCCCATCGGGACGGTCGCGCCGACGCCGACGTTGAGCGTCGTCGTCGTGATTGCGCCTTCGCCGTCAAAGGCGAGCGTGCCGGCGCCCGTGACGTAGACCGTCGTGTAGGTCGCATCCTCGCTGACAGTATATGGCGTGTCGCCGGAGACGTTGATGACGAGTTCGCCGTCGGCGGCCTGCTTCGGGACTTCCACAATCTGGATGGCGGCGATGCCCGCGCGCGCACTCGTCAGGCGATGGCCGACGACGGTGAAAGTTCCGTCGGCATTGACAAAGGTGGGCGTCGCGATGTAGTTGCCGCCCTCAGTCCAAGCGGTCGGGGACGAAGCGCCCCAGCTGTCTGTATCAGCGCCCTCACATTCGACGAGTGCGCTTGTCGTGTCGTCCCACTTGTAGTTCGTGCCGTTGATGGTAACGTAGCCGAACTTCACGTTGTCGTCGTTGTTGGAGAAATAGACTACAGCATAATAGCTGTAGTAGGGGATGCCGGAGACGACGACCTGCGGGGATGCGTTCGCGCCGTCAGCGTCGTCGATATAGCCCTGGCGAAGGTCGGTCGCGGCGCTCACGCTGCTGCAAGTCCAGTATCCACGCGTGCCGGAAATCGTGACGCCCACTCCGGCGACGGTGGACGCCGCGCCCGTAGAGTCGACCTGCGTCACGGTCGAAAGCGTTCCGTTATTGCCGATAAGGTTGTTCCAGGAGGTGCCGGGGACGGCGTAGTCGCCTACGCCAACGTCAGCGAGGGTAGAAAGCGCAGTACCGCTCGTAAAGTTCACGCTGATGGAGGGTTTGTAGGTCTTCGCGACGATGTCGTCCGGATCGCCATCGACGTAGTAGAGTACAATGCCGGTGGAGGTCTGGACGAGTTCGACGGTGCCGACCGGATCGGACGTGGTGAGCGTGGTCTCGCCGGTGGTGTTGACCGTCGCAAGGTAGACGGTTTCCACTTCCGTCTCGCCGTCTATGCCATACACCTTGATCGCCGCATCGGCGGTAAAGGTCTTTGTGGTGCCGGAGCCGAACGTCACAAGCGTCTTGGATGCTACCCGTGAAGTACCGGAGAGCGTGATATCCGCCTGCTTGATCACCTGCGCGTTGGCAACTGTGATGTCGCCACCATAGGCGACTGTACCGGAGCCCTTGAGGTAATACCAGAATGGCAACGTGGTGTTGCGCGCCGACGTAAGCCCAGCCTCCCAAGTAATGCCACCCTCTTTGGCAGATGAAAGCTTAAAAGGCGTAGAATCATTGCCTTCCAGTTGATTGCCCGCAAAGGCAGTAATCATAATAACGGATGTCTCGTCCGCCGTTAGCCAACATCCAGTAGAACTACTTTGAATCTTCGCAATGCCGCCCGACCAAAAAACCCTTGCGCCATTATATGCACCTACGCGCAATCTCCAGCCATCAATGGCCGTTGAAGTCGCGACACTAACCACGCCCGTGACAAGCGCGGGATCGTAGTTGCCGCCAGAAACGAAAGGCACTTTATCAGTCTCTTTCAATGTCCAGTTGCCAACAGGATCCCATTCCCCCGAGTCGTCTCCTACATAGATGTTTTCGTATGTCTCCGCTTCGCCAGTGACAGGGTTTGTCATCTGCACTTCTGCTATCGCCGCGATCGGCAGTATAAGTGCGAATGCCGCGACGATACGCGTAGCGGCCCAGTTGAACAGGTTTCTCATTTGTCAGCCCTTTCTTTCGTATGATGTGTGCAGACTTTGCCCGCGACGACACCGATGTAAATCATGCACACAAGACACACGCCCTGCGCTTATGACGCATATATTGTACCAAAACACCCCCTCCCCCACAAGGGGGGAAAAACGCAAAATATTCATAGTGTAGAGATGGTCGAAGGGATTACTCAAACCATCTTAGTGGAATCGAGCTTAGTGGCATTGAGTGCGTCCAGTAACGACACTGACATCTTCCTGTTCCTGGCGGCCTATCCCGCGCTTTTCCATAGTCGCTTCCGCCACCACTGTTTTCTCGTCCGCTCCGTAATCTCATTTGCGTACTTCTCCCGCCATGCCGCGAGCATATTCGCGTCCTCAATTCGTGCAGGGTCAGTCAGCGCGTCCAGCCGTTCGAAAAGGGCCGCCGCGCTCTGTCTAGCGCCCTTGACGACTTCCTCCCATATCGCTCGTGCCCTTACAATCTCCACCGGCGGCATGACGTCGACCGCGCCTTTTGTCTTTCGAGCCACATCCTTTGCCTCTTCAAATCTTTCGTCCGCTCCGTAATCTTGTTTCGGATCCACCCCTTCCGTAGCACCGGCTCTTGGCGACAAAACCACGTCCATCGGCGTCGGGTCTGCGAGTTCCGTAATCTGCTTTAGCTTCTTCGCAGCGGCCTTGTAGCGCATCACCGTCGTGTACTGGAGTGCAAGCGCGGGGATATTATCGCGAAGCCAGCCCTTCACGCCAGGGTTGCGACCGACGATCACACCATCCTCGTCGCGCCGGAGCGAGTTGTCGATGTAGCATTCGAGGTCTTCTATCAAACTGCCAAAGCGAATCGCGTCCTCATGGGATTTGCGCCGGACAATCCACGCGTCGAGGATCTGCTCCTTAGTGGGACAGGCGTTGTCTGTGCGCCGAAGACGTATCTTCCGCCGCTCGGCCGCTAGAGCACGACGGCGGGCATTCTCGGCTGCGTAGTAGCTCGGACGGCGGACATGTGCCTTCAGGCGCGAAACCCTCCGGCCGCTCTCGCGGCGCATGAAGTCGAGATAGGCATAGTAGCCCATGTCGCGCAGAACGGTCAGCGCGAACTCCTCGCCCTCAAAGAATCCGTCCCTCCGCCAACGGATGGCAAGGCCGTCAGACATCTCGCAAATGTCGCCGAACTCTTTCGCCCGGCTGCGGCGCTTCGCTTTCGCACGGCGGCGACGACGCTCCTGCGCGGAGACGATCGCGTTCTCTACCGATGCATACTTGGCCCACCAGGTGGAAAGCGCGGCGGATTGCTCTTGGGGTGCAATATTCACACCGTGGGGCGCAACATTTCCGTTGCGGGGCGCGGCAGCTCGATTTTGAGCAGCGTGGCGACTGCGAGAGGGTTTTCTTTGGCTTGAAAACGTCTTTTTCTGCTTCATGGCAACAGCATACCATAAACGACAGGCAATGAGCAAGTGAAAAATGAGATTATGGTGCGGATGAAATATTTAACTGAGCCAAATGCACTTCGATCTGATTATATTGAAAACACGGAGGCCCCGCACGAGCGGGGCCTCCGTATTGGCTTTCGGCATTAGTATGCCATGGACATTAGAACGCCATGAAGAAGAGACCCTTTGCAACCTTGATAAGGGTATCGCCGTCAATCCTCCAGCCAGACGGAGGGGTACCGGAATGGAGAAGCTTAAGCGGCCCGATAGAAGGATCTTGCGTATAGGCACTAATGGCAGCCGCGATACTCGGATACCTCATGCCGTTCTTGTCCACAACCATGTAACCCTCGACCTGATCGCCCTTCATCGACGTGAGGGTGCCAGATCCAGCGAAGTCGATGGTCTGGACGCTCGTCTTGCTCGCCGCGAGCGGGAAGCTCTCAGAATTCGCCGCGTCCTTCATGACATAACCATTCACAGTCACACCATAGGTGTTGCTTTCGTAGTCGATCGTAAGCACGACCATGTAGGTCTCGGAGGCGTCAGGCGGGAGAGCCGCGTTCGAGATCGCCGCCCATTCGTTAGCGTTCGTCAGCACCATAAACGTAGTGGCGCCGTACACCTCTCCAAGCTTGATCGCCGCCTGCGCCTCGCCGCTCACGTCGTCTGCGCTCGTCGACGAGAAGCAGACGGTGAACTCGAGAAGGACGCGCGAGGCAGTGGACGCCGCAGTCGCAACAAACCTGTTGTCGCTTATCGCCGCCGTGCCGTCCGTATAGGTGACGGCGTTGGTCCATGCACCACCGGCGTCCGACGCACTCGCGCTCGTGCCAGTTGCGCTTGCTGCCCTTTCGTTGATCCAGTCAGCGGTAACATCTGCAACCGGCGCCGCGCCAGAGCCACCGGAAACCACGACCGACGAAGTGCCATCCGTAGCGGCAATCTCGTAACTGACGCTGTCGTATGCCGAAGAGTGTCCAGTCACCACATTTGAGAACGTCACCGTCGTTCCGTCGACCGTGCCCGGATAATCCGTGCCGTCAACAGTGAGCGTGTATGCTGTAGCATCACCAGAAACCGTTGCAGTTACAGTTGCCGTCGCGAAATCTTTGCCATAGTCGAACGCGACATCGCTCACCGTCGCGCCCTTGGCCTCCACCGTTGGAGCCGTCGCGGTCACGTCAGTTGCAATCGCATTGATCGTCTGCGTCGCACCATCCGTGATCTTGTAGCCCGAAGCAGCGGTCCAAGTTATCTCGACATTCGAGCCGACATCGACGGTGTAGGGCGAAGAACCCGCCACGCAGCCAACCGTCACCGTAGCCGATGCATTCTCGACATCGGGGATTGTGACCGTGCATGCAACATAGATTCCGTCAGCCGCCGTGCAAAGCGGAACCTGCTGCGCGGCCCCGCCGACAGTCAGCGCGCTCGCGGCGACATTACCGCTCGTCGAAAGGAGTTTCGTGCCGCCAGCCGTGGACGTTCCCGCCGCGCGGTCAAGCGTGGCAATCGTCACGGGAGTCTCAAGCGTCGAGGATATCATGCCCGAGTACCCTTCCGCAACCTTTGTTATTGCGACGGTCGGCGAATTGGCACTTGTCGAGAACGACAGGTTGCCCGTGCCGGTGATTTCCGCGAATGTGTAAGTCCTGGTAGACATGGCGGTTATATTCATCGCGCCGTCAAGCCGGAGCGTGGGATTGACTGTCTTGCCTGCTTCAAGGATATACCCGCCGGTCATTCCCGCGAGGGCGACCGTCGAACCCGTCGTGCCGTAATTGTTGAAGTTGACGCCGTTCGAAGCGTTGACAATCGGCAGCGAAACGGTACCTGTCCACGCGCTGAAGGTAAGAGAAGTCGCGAGCACATCGGCAGGATTCTGATAGGCAAGCTCACCAGCCCCAGTGATTGCATTAGCGATTGACCCGCCCGACATTACGCCGACACCAACTCCGGACGGAATCTCGACCTTCGCGTTTCCGCTCAATGCCGACGTTAATGCGCCAGTAGCCGTAATCTTCAATGTTCCTGTTCCATTGATGACGCGACTGCCGAAGAAGTTGGCGTCCGAAACTGCGACTTTACCATCATTGATCTCCAACTTGGAGATGGTCATCTCAGTACCGCCAGCCGCTTTCGCAAGCGTCAAGGTGGAGTCGGACGCAACATTGATTGTAAACTCGTCAGCCGTGATGGAATCGGGAAGCGTCAGCGTCGCATCGCCCTCAGTAGTCAGGATGATCTTGGAGTATTCGTTTCCGCCGTCCCACGTCGGCGACCAAGTAAGCGCATCCCACGTCGTCGTGGCGTTCGCCGCGACAGTGGCGCGGTAGAGCTTCACAGCCGGGAACTCCACGGAGAGTTGCGCAATCGCATTCGGTCCAAGAGCCGTCTTGTAGAGACGTACGCAGTCGATACGCGCTGCCTTCTGCACAGTCTCGCTCAGGTCGTTGGCGGGGGATTCATCCTTCGCAAAGCGAACGATGCCAGTCGACTGGATGCCGCCGTGCACGGAGCCGACCTGGATGCCGCCGCCGAGCGTGAACGTCGAATACGTCTCATTAAGCACCTGCTCGCCATCGCAATAGACCTTGATGGTCTGGTTGTTCTCGACAGAGAAGACGTAGACGTGCTGCGCCGTGGTGGCGTTCTGCACCGTCATCGTCGCGAGCGTCGTGAACGCCGAATTCCCCGTCGTCTTCACGAGCTTCATCTGCGTTTCGGGATCGGCTCCGGCGACAAGGCCGATGAGACCACCGTTGTATGTGCCGAACGTGATGACCGCCGCATTCTCGTACGCGGGCACCGTGCAACGCACAACAGCAGTCCAGGACGAAGGATAGGCATTGTCGTCTGTCATGTTGCGCCACGGATGGGCGTATGTATAGAGCATGCCATCGTCCGTGAACGCATCGCTTCCGGTAACGCCATCAGAACTCAAGGCCGTGTTATCAGAGCCGGAGTTCTCGAAACCGGTCTTGTTGTTTGCGCTGTCGTATTCCATTTCATATGCGCACCAGCATGCCGCACCTGAGACGGAGGGAGTCCACGCGAACGTAAGCGTATTTCCGCTTACCGTTCCCGTGACTGACTCCGTCGTGCCATCAGGTCTTGTGAGCGTCATCGTGCTGCTCGTAAACGTCGCACCTGTGACCGAAAACGTCTTGACGCCATCGTCCGCCAGCGACTCGGTGTGAATGACGTTCAACGTCGTCAGCGACGATGGATACATAATTGTTCCATCGACAATGAGATTCAGTGTCAGCGTCGTGAGCGATTCCATGTTTTGAAGGTTGACGGTGCCGCTGTTCGAGCCGGCAAGCGTCAACTCGGTCGCGCCGCTCGTCACATAGAGGCTCGCACTTTCTGCAACATTGACCGTGCCAGGAAGCGACGTCGCCGTCGTGATGGCTACTAATCCAGACGCAATCTCCAACGTAGAAGATGCATTGCCATAGGACGACTCATCATAGAATGTCGATGGCAGATACCCCGTATCGCCATTGAGCCGCACCGTACCTGTCCAGTTCACGGAATCGTCAAACCCGCTGCCAGACAGATCCACGCTCTGACCGCATACTACCGTCCCCGAACCCGTCACTGTCCCGGAAAGCGAACCATTCAGAGTCATCGTGCCACTGTTGACAATGCCGCCATTAGCTGTCCATGTCTTGCCAGACGCGATAGTGACATCTCCAGCAATTACGAGTTTCTTCTGGTAGTCTGAGAAGTTTGGCGTCCAAGATGACGAGGCACCAAACACAATGCTCTTCTTTGCGTTGTCAGAAATAGTAACCGTTCCCGTAAAACCTGTGACATCACGGAAAATATATTGTGTCGTTGCGGTTCCGGAGCCAGTCAAAGCAAGTGTACCAGAACCTGTAAGCGCCTTAAAGACGCAGCTCTTGCTTCCATCGCCGTTATTGAGTGTAAATGTATCTCCTTCGTCAATGACAAGTGTGGCGGCGCAATATGTAGCATTGGCAGTAGTGCTCTGTGTCGTGTAGCCTGCAAACGATGTTGCCTTTATGAACGAATTCACACTGCCATAAGATGCGAAGTCTATATATCCGTGTGAACTATTATTCGTTTTGCCGCACTGGACAATGATCAATGTTCCTTCCCACTCGTTATTTGTCCAGGTCGCACCGGTTGGAAGCGTTTTGCTGGGATACTGGACTGTTCCATTACCCTTAATGATACCAGAGAAAGAACCTGCCCCAGCAGTAATGACTTTGCCCGATCCATTGACATGTATGGCTTCTGTAGCAGTTATCGTGTATGCCCCCGAAAGGGTCAATACAACACCCTCGCTAACATTAAAGGTCACCTTGTGGAGCGAAATCGCGCTAGGAAGCGTTAGCGTGGAATTCGCCGTGACATTAATGACATACAACTTTGTGCTGTCATCTGTGGCCCATCCATCTAGGTCTCCAGAACCCCATGTCGCGTCAGAGGAGATCGTCACTTCCGCAGGTGCAGAGTAAATGATCGAGCCGTCGGACTTGGCTACATAATTCGGCGACGCAACCCCTCCAATCGTCACGCCGGTTTCGGAGTCCAGAACGCCGCTGATGCCAGTCGCCACGAAATACGGGAACGTCACACCCTCTGGAAGCGCGAAGACCGTGTTTTCGTCGACCGTTACCGAGCCCTGGATGAATGCATCTGATGAAGACGAAACCGTCGCAGGGAGGTCGGTATAGTCAAGTGTGGCGTCACTGGCGTCGATAGAGGAGATAGCCATCGAGCCGTTGCCGTGTAGCTTGAGAACGCCGCCAGCAGTATGAGACGGGTTTGCGCCAGCCGCCTTTTCGCTTGCACCGCTTATCTGCGCCCCGCCAGAGAATGTCACCGAAGCGCTATTGTTGATTTCCAAATTGACCGTGCCCATTATCGCATAAGCACCCGTGCGCGCCATAGAGAAGCCGGTGTCAAACTTAAACCATGTCTCCGCATTTGCCGTAGGGTCGCCAAGAATAGTTGAACGTGAACCTTCACTTTGAGCAAGCGAACATCCCGTAGCGGTAGGTTCGACTATCATACCGCCAAGAGTAAGCGGGGAAAACTTGGCTATACAGGCATGACTCGCGTTAACGAAGCGAAGGACGTTGCCTGGTGCGGCATATGCAGTCGAATCAAAGCCTGAAGCATTTGAATATCCGAAACACTGCCACTTGACAGGCGCAACGGAAGTTGTGTATGTGGGCATAATGTCATAGCCAGACTTAAGATCGAATGTGCTGTAGTTGGGCGACTCAAAATTGCTGAATCCAGAATTGCAAGTAAGCACATACGACGCATACGACCACTTGGCATACTCCGCCGCTACAGCCGACGGCCAAATGAAACTGGTCATCTGGGATTCTGAAAGCACGCCCTTAAAAATGGCAATGCCGGTAATCTTCATGCCGGTGGCGGGTCCACCATTTGTTGTCGAACCGCGCGGGCCGCCAATAACACAACCATATATACTACTATCGCTCGTCGAGCCAAGCGTCTTCAGGTTATATAAAGCCGACCTTGTTCCATTGCTAAGATACCAAAGATGCGTTCCTAGGTTGCTATCAGTTGTGCTCGCAGAGTAATATGAAAATGCCATGACACCGCTTGTCTCTGTAGCAACAAAAGTATGAGAAGTTTGACTAACTCCGTTCGCAGAAATACAAGTTTTACCCGCCCACAGACCTTGTGAAGCACCAGAGTTGTCAATATAAACACCTGTTCTATTGCCATTGCCGTCGCCTGTGGCAGTCCCATTCGAGTCAATAGAGGAGTTCACAAGAGTCTGAGCAGAGCCCAGAGACAAATTCAAATCGGAATACCTAACCAACACCGTCATCCCCGATGTCAGTGCCGCACTTGAATCCACCTTCACGCCAACACTCTGATTTATAGTAATTGAGGAGGCGTTGGCGGCTACGGAGTTGCCATTAGCGTTGAGCGTATATGTATTGCCATCCGAGCCGGTCTTGGAGGTCACGCCGAACTGGCCTGCTTCCCAGATGACTACCGCGCTATCGCTCCACGAGCGGGTGAGCGAGAGGTTATAGATGACATAGTGGCTATTGGCGTTGTCAGCACCAGCAACAGAGCCGCCTATAGAGCCGCCGTTGACGCTTCCAGCCGAGACGATCTGCGCATTAATGTCATCACCCGACTGCGTGAACTTTAGGACCATGCCCTTGAGCCACCCGTCATCAACCAACTGCGCTTGACAGGTGATGTAGCCGCTGCCTTCGTTTGAGCGGTCGAAGTTGTTGAAGGTAAAGCTCTTGGTCGCAGCAGTCCCCGCCCAATCGCCTGACATGCGCCCGTGCAGTGTCTCTGACGTCAACTCGCTAAGCGTCACACCTTTGAAGGCAAGCGTATCAGTACCAACAGCACTAAGAGCGCCTCCCGTCTCCTCGAGCGAGTCCGCCGCCCATGCTCCGCCGGCCGCGAGGGCGGCGAGCGCTGCGACGGCGAGGCGCGTTGAAACGGCCTTAGGGAGATAACGGGCAATTTTCGCCCCCCCCGCGATTCTCTCGATTATGTTTTTCATGTCGTTTCCCCCTTTGGTTGTTTGAATGGTTTGGTTGAAATCATGCAAAAGCGAGTTCTTCGTGTGTAGCCCCCGCGCCGTTGAACGAAAAGACCAAACGCACCTCGCCCTTTAGTTTCTTGAAAAACTTTTGGGCTGCGGCGAAATCAGAAGTGCTCATTATGGACCGCGCATAATCCTGTGCCTTGCACTCCGCTTCAAGCGCATCAAGTTCGGCACGGAAAGACTGATCCTCCATCCACTTGTCCATTTCCGCCTTGGTCTCGGCCATGCTCCGTTTCATCTCTGGAGTGATGGAAATCTTTTCCGGCTTTATGTTCATTGAGCACCTCCTGTCAATTTCCTCTTTATGTCCACGGCTTTCTCCAATTCTGCCGCAGGAATTTTTTTGGTCTTTTTCCGATACGCATGAACGATGGCAACAATGTCTTCAATAGCATAAAAATAAAACATACGCTCGTTGCCGTCTGCAAGTATTCGGATCGCGAAAAGATTTTCAAACCCGATCACCTTCTCCGCAAGCGGGTAGCGCAAATATCCATCAAGCGCAAGTTTCTGCTTTGCCAAAGCATACTTGCGCTGAGAAATCGGCGACATGGCCTTTGCAAAAGCCTTCACCTCGTCAGTCTCATATATGCGCTTTGCAGACATTTCGGTTCCTTTTCGCCTATCGTTCAGGCGACCATGACGCCCCGGCGCCTCCCTGCGATTCTTTCGATTATGTTTTTCATGTCGTTTCCCCCTTTGGTTGTTTGAATGGTTTGAAACGCGGTGATCAACCGCCGTTCCAAACTCCAATGATACTCATCCATGTTGCGGCACGCTTTTGATACGTCAACCGATCCGTCCTGAACAGCTCTTCGAAACGACGAAAGACTTTTGTAGAAGCTCGGATCAAGTTCTTTGCGAAGCACCCCCGCCGGTTTTGCGCGTCGGTTGCGCAAAGCCGGAACTCTGGAGTTTTTCTGTCCTTTTACTTGCATTGGCCTTTCCCGATTCTTCAGATTCCCTTA
This sequence comes from Kiritimatiellia bacterium, assembly GCA_017406465.1. Taxonomy (GTDB): domain Bacteria; phylum Verrucomicrobiota; class Kiritimatiellia; order RFP12; family UBA1067; genus UBA1067. The sequence goes on from JAFQYM010000036.1 coordinate 45,594, forward strand.
AGGCATATTAACACTCTGACATTATACCAAATCCACCCTGCCGACTGCAACGGGACACGGAAAACAACCGGGGTGGCAAAAGCGAACGAGAGACAATGCGGCAGCAAGGCGCGTCGCGCCCCGTGTCAGTTTTTTCATTGTCTTTCTCATTTTCTTCTCCTTTTGAAGTGTGGCCTTAAGTGCACAATGCACCCTACAACCCATCCCCAGCGTCCGCATTATACCAAATGGTCTGGGAAAGCGCAATTGGCAAGTTCGATGGATTTCGTCATCATGCGCGGGATGTGGAACGGTCCCTTGAAGAGATTGCCCTTCGCAGGCTGCGCAACCGTTCCATCGCGGTGGAGATAGCCGTACCACTCGCCGTATTTCTTGTCGGGCATGCGCTTATATGTCCATTCGCGCATCTTTTTGTGCCAATTCAGCCACTTATCCTTCTTCGTGAGGTTCCAAGCGTACTGCGTCGCGATAAGCGTCTCGCACTGCGGCCACCAGAATTTCATGTCCTGCTCGTAGCACTGCGGCGGGAAGTTTTTGCAGTCGCGGAAACTTATTATGCCGCCGTACTTCTTGTCCCAGCCCCACGCGAGCGACCAGTCGAGGATCGTCAGCGCGAGCTTCAAGAGCTCCTTGTCGCCCGACTTCTCGGCGACTTCCATAAGGAACCAGCTCGTCTCGATGGCATGGCCGGGGTTGATCGTGCGGCCGATCATCGTGTCGATGAACTCGCCGTTCGGGCCGACAGTCTCGAGAAGCGCCTTGAACTCGGGATGTACGAAGTTGTCCTTGAGTAGCCGTATCGACTCGGCGATCTGCTCATCGAGGATCGGGTCGTCGCAGACGTCCTTTAGGCGAAGCGCGACATTGATGAGGATCATCGTCAGCGAATGGCCCTGCGCCTCGAACGACGGCTCGAACTTCGCGGGCATCATCTTCGGGTCGGCCATGAACTTCTTGATGCGCTTGAAGAGCGCGAGCGCCTTTTTCGCATACTCCTTCGAGCCCGTCGCCTTGGCGTACTCGCTCATGGCGATCGCGGCGAAGCATTCGCTGAAGACATAGCGGCGCATCCTGAGCGGCGTGCCGTCGGCCTTGAGCGAGAAGTAGGCGCGCCCGCGCCTGTCGAAGAGGTGCGCCTCGATGAAGTCGAGGGTTGACTTCGCCGCCGCGAGGTACTTCTTGTCCTTCTTGACGGCGTTGTAGGCGTAGGAGCAGGTGAACGCGAAGCGCCCCTGGAACCAGCCGCTCTTCGTCGAGTCCATCAGCTTGCCGTCGCGGTCGACGCAAGTGTAGACGCCGCCGTTCTTGCGGTCCCAGCCGTACTTCAGCCAGAAAGGCATGATGTCGGTCGTGAGGTCCGCGCGGCACTTGTCCGCCCACTTCTTCCAGTATGTCTTCGCATCCATCGCTATTCCCCGTTGTTTCAAATGACTTTTTGTTAAGCCGTGTAGAACATGTAGATCGTGTAGAAGCTTCTACATGTTCTGCATGTTCTACATGGTTAATCGCTTACCGATAGCCGATCTTCTTGAGGCGCTTGACGCAGTCGGCCTTCTGCTTGTCGGTGAGCGAGATGTTCGGGAGCCGCACTCCGCCCATGTCGAGCCCCCACACGGCCATCATCGCCTTGCCGCCGGCGACGCCGCCATACTGCACGAGGATGTCGACGATGTCGCAGACCTTCTTCATGCCGGCCTCGACCTTCTTGAGATCGCCCTTCTTCACCGCATCCCAGATCTTGTAGTAGATTCCGGCCGAGTAGTTGTAGGTCGAGCCGATCGCGCTCTTCGCGCCGAGCGCAACCGCGCCAGCGAACCACTCGTCGATGCCCCAGGTGATGTCGTACTTCCCGCCGAGGCACTTGATGCAGCGCTGGTACATGTAGAGATCGGGATAGTTGAACTTGATACCGGCGAGGTTCTTGATCTTGCCGTCGGCAGCGAGAAGGAATTTCTCCATGTCGAAGTTGACGCCGCTCATGCCGGTGTGATAGTAGTAGAACGGAAGCTTCGTCGAGGTCTTGAGCGCCTCCTTGAGATAAGCGACGAGCGCATCGATCGAGCCGGGCTTGAAGAAGTTCGGCGGAACGATCGAGGTCGCGTCCATGCCGCACTTCACGGCATACGCACCGAGCTCCTGTACCTCGGGGAGAGCAAGCGCGCCGATGTGCGCGATGAGATAGAGCTTGCCTTTCGCGGCCTTGACCCACGCGTCGAAGACGGCCTTGCGCTCGGCGACGGAGCAGCAGATGCCCTCTCCAGTCGTGCCGGAGACGTAGACGCCCGTCACCTTCTGCTTGATAAGCGTCTCGGCCTGTTTCTTGACAAGCGCGAGGTTTACGCTGCCGTCTGCGTTGAACGGCGTATGAGCCGCCGCGATGAGTCCTTCGAGTTTCTTCATGTGTTCTCCTTATGTGGAAGTTTGACGGGAAACTTGTTTTAAGTCCGCGCACATTATACCAAAATCCCCGCACCCCATGTAAAATAAATCCGCGCGATTGACCTTTGGAGCAAAATTGAATATAATTCCCCGCATGAAACGACGCGCTGCACTTATGGCAATCGCAATGACGGCTTCTTGCGGATGCCGCATTCTTGAAACTGGCTACGGCGACGACAACATCGTGGTCCGCTCGTCCGCCGACGCCGTCTCCGCCACGACCGGCGCGGCAAAGTCGACAATTGCCTGGGCAGGGGCGAAAGTGATGTCCTTCGGTGACGATCTCGACGCGGACAGGCAAAAACTTTTCATCTCGATAGGCGAACACGCCGCTGCCGCCTACCGCGGCCATCCTGCCCTTCCCGAAGGATATCGCCCGCTTTCGCCAGACGAGTTCGCGAAACTCGCGCTCCCCTCGCAGCTCTATAGCTACGAGCCAGAGACGGGGTTTGTCGAAGACGCGGAAGGCGCGGGCTTCGGCGTACGTCTCTCCCGCGCCGAGAAGGAAGACTCCGTTGTCGTCGCCTTCAGGGGATCAAACGCGCCAGGCGAAGACGAGCACTGGATGCAGGACTGGGTTGTCGACGCCCAGCAAGGCGGTGGCGGAACGCCAAAGCAATATCTGCACGGCGCGGAAGTCCTGTCTGCCGTCAGGCGCGCGTTCCCGGACTCCAAGCTCGTCGTCGCAGGCCACTCCCTCGGCGGCGGAATCGCCGCGTATTCGACGATCAACCTTCCGAGCCCTGGCGACATTCTCTGCGCCACCTACAACGCGGCGGGAATTTCAAGCATAACTCTGCTCACCCTTCCGAAAGACGTCATCACAGAAGCGGCAAAGCGTATATCCAACATCCGCAGCAAAGGCGACCCTGTCTCTGCGATTCCCGGAACGCAGCTCGTCGGGGATATCTTCGAAGTGGACAATCTCCGCTTCGCGAACCACTCTATCGACGGACTCCTCATCGACATGCGCCGCCGCGCGGAAGGTCGCAGAGCAGGATGGCTCCGCGACCTATTCGACGACTAGCCCTTTGCGTTCTTTGCGGCTAAAAACTTAGCGCTTCAAAGTCTTTAGCGTCAGCCCAGCGAGATCCTTGCCCTTCTCTTGGAGGACAAACGACGCGATGTAGGCAACGGCAACGCAGACGACAAGGCCGATGCCGCCCAAGAGGAACGGATGGAACTTAAGCCCGAAGACGTCGCAATGGAGTATTTCGCAGCTGAAGCAGACGAAGTAGTTCGCCGCAAGCCCGAGGACCGCCGCGATACCCTTGATGCGCGGCATGAAGACGCCCATGAAGAACAGCCCCGTCAAGCCCGCCGTCAGCATCGCGATGTACTTGTTGAAGTTGTCGAACAAGGCGCTCGACTCCATCCTCGCGAGCGTCAAGGCCGCCATGATGCCGATGATGCCGACGACATACGTGCACACCTGGCCGCACCTGATCTGCGCCTTGCCGGAGATCCCCGGATTGAAGCGCTTGACGAAGTCGGTTACGACGGCGGTCGACGCCGAGGAGAGGTTCGCCGAAAGCGTGGATATCGTCGCCGCGAAGACCGCCGCGATCACGAGCCCCGCGAGCCACGGCGGCATTTCAGTCGCCATGAAGATCGGCAGGACCGAGTCGCCCTTCGGCATCGTCACGTCCATCGCCTCCGGGTGCGTATGGTAGAACGCGAAGAGCGCCATGCCGATTCCGTAGAAGACGACCTGCGCGAAAACGCTCATGCAGCCGTTGAACCACAGCGAGCGCTTCGTCGCGTTCTCGTCGGGCGTCGCGATGTAGCGCTGGATGACGCACTGGTCGCTCGTATAGGAAGAGAGGTTCGAGATAAGCCCCTGCACCGCGACGACCCAGAAGACGGGCTGCGTCAGGATGAAGCGGAAATCCCACATGGTGTTTTTGTTGTAGGTGCTCGCGACATTCCAGAACGTCGAGAAGTGCTCGCCCGGCGCGCCCGTCTTCAGGATGAGAAGGACGAGAACCGACACCGCGCCGCCCATAAGGACGATACCCTGGACGAAGTCGGACCAAATGACCGCCTCGAGTCCGCCGAGCGAACAGTAGACCATCGTGAGGATACCGCAGATCAAGATACACGCGTCGATGGAGATTCCCGTAACGGCATTAAGCGCAATCGCGGGGAGCAGCGTCACGACCGCCACGCGGCATACCATGAAGACGACGAACGCCGCAGAGCCGAAGAGCCGGACACCCAGATTGAAGCGCTTTTCGAGGTATTCGTATGCCGAGGTTATGCCGAGCCGGCAGAAGAACGGCAGGTAGTAGTAGATTGCGACAGGCGCCATACCGATGATGAAGAACGCCATCACGAAGTAGCGCCAGTCCTGGAGATACGCCTGCGTCGGTATTGCGATGAAGGTGATCGAAGAAAGCATCGTCGCGAAGATCGACATTCCGGCGACATACCACGGTATGCGGTTTCCGCCGCGGAAGTAGTCGTTCTCGTCCTTCTTCTTGAAGATGAAGAAGCACGCCATGCCGACCATCAAGAGAGCGTAGACACCGACAACTGCCCACGCCATCGCGCCGAACTTGCCGGTCTTCCTGAAGCTTGCGACTGAAACAGCGTCCGTCCTTGTCGCCGGCGCAATTTCGCCGCCCGCGATAATAAGCGTGTACTGCTCAGGAGTCTTTCCCGGCTTGATGCCCGCCGCCGCGCCGCAGCGCGGCGAATCTGCCGCGGCGATTTCGCCATACTCGCACCACGCGTCGGTCACGCAGTTGTAGGCGAGGATTTTGCGCTGCCAGCCGAGCTTCACGGGGTCGGTTTCCTTCGAGCCGTTGATCGCGCGGTCTATCCACCCCTTCTCGCCGAAGCCTCCGACGAGCAGGATATGCTGGTGTCCGCTCGGCAGAAACGCCGCGCCAATCGTCGTCGTGTTTTCCGGCAGAGGCGAGAGCGTCTTCCAGGGCGTGGACTGGGACATCTGAGACGACTGAGACAACTGGGACAAAACAAGCGCGTAGCCATCGTGGAGCGGCTGCTTTGTCGCGGCGTCGAATCCACCATAGACGACGAGCATCTTTTCTTTTTGGTCGCCGTTCTGTATCGCCGCGACCATCTGCGCGCGCGCGGGTCCAGGCAGCTCGGCGACAAGCTGCCACTCGCCCTTCTCGGCAGCGAGATCGAGCGCATACACCTTCTTCGACGCAACGACATAGACCTTCGCGCCATCAGCAGCAGCCGCGCCCATCACGACTGGCTCTGGCAAGTCGGGTAGCCGCTCAACATGGTAGGGCTCGCTCTCCGAGCGGGCCGCCGCAAGCAGAAACGCCTCAACAAATGTCTCCTGAAAGTCCGTTCCACCAGCGCAGAATATGCCGTTCGGAGTCTCGCAGCACACGCCCTCGGCCACTGGATGCGGCAGTTCGCCAACCTTATTCCACGTTCCGTCCATTTCGCGAACAGTTACGTCCGCGCTATACATCTTCTCCCCGCCCTCGAAATAGCTGCCGCCAGCGACGAGGAATCGCCCATCAGACAAGAATCCGGAAAATGGCCGTGCGACCTTCGCGGGCATTGTCTCGCCCGCCTTCCAGTCAACCTCGACCGGCGTCGCAAACGCAGCGGTAGTGACAAACCCTACGACTAGTAAAAGGAGTTTCTTCATCTGTGCTTCCCTTTCATCACTTGAGCTGCGCCTTTATGTCGGCAAGCGGCACAGTCGTGAAGTTGATCGTCGCGTAGCCCGCACCCTCGTAGAGCACGCCTATGTCGCCGTTCGGGAGAATCGTCATGTCGGAATACGCAGCGCCCTTCGGCTCAATGCAGATTCCGTCGCTCCACGTATTGCCGTCGTCAGCCGACACGCGAAGATAGAGAAGCGCACGGCGGTTGGGGCTCTTGCAGTTCGAAAATAGAAGCGCCTTGCCGTAGCGCATGATCTGCGCGTTGCACTGGGGATCCTCAAGCGTCTTGTCGTAGCGCGACTTCCAGGTCTTGCCGCAGTCCTTAGTGACGTGAATCTGCCTGCCGCCGCCGCGCCAGCGGGAGTTGATCATCCACGAGCCGTCCGAAAGCTCCACGACCTTGCATTCGTCGCCGTTCTTGACGGGCTTGCCGAAGGGCTTCCACGTCTTGCCGTGGTCGTCAGACCCGAAGAGCGCGTTGCCGTCGTTCACGTGGACGATCGTGTGGAGGAGCGTGCCGTCCTTCGCCTGGATTCCGGAGCCGGACGTGATGAAGATAAACCCACCCTCCCTGTCGCGCTTTCCAAAGGGCCATTCGGGGAAAGCGATGTCGCTCGAAATGTCGCGCGGCTTCGACCATGTCTTGCCGTTGTCGGACGATTCCTGCACGTAGAACTGGAACACCCCGTGGCGCTTCTTAGATTCCCACACGTTGTAGAAGAGGAATATCTTCTTCGTCTCCGCGTCGACGACGAACGACGGGTCCGATCCCGCCCAGTGCTCGTCGTCGTTCCAGGCCCACTTCCAGGTGAAAACCGGCTCAGTCCACGTCTTGCCGCCGTCGGACGAGCGGCGGACCGCGATGTTTATCGGCTTCGCGTGATTGAGGTCGCCACCGCCTTCATGCCGCGCGTCGCAGACCGCCACGAGGTCGCCGTTTGGCGCGGTGCAGAGCGCGGGGATTCTGTAGACGGCGGTCTTGACTCCCTCGACGGCGTCGCCACCCTTGAAGAGGACCTGCTTGGAGTTCACGAGAGCGTCAAGCGCACGGCAGGCGTCTGGACGAGGACCGACCTTGGTCTTCGCGTTCGCAAACAGCTTGATGTTCTTGTTCTCGGTGTCGCCGCCAGTCGTGAGGGCAAAGCCGTTCTCGACCACCTCCGCGTCGATTGTCATGATTGGATTCTTGTCGGCCGTAAAGCGCCCGTCCTCAATCGCCTTCCACTCTCCGCCAATCGGCTTTGCAAAGAAGTTCGTGAACCTCGCGCGGCGAACCCGGCTGCGCGACTCCTCGTTGCGGCGGAAGTCCTCGACGAAGCTGTAGACGTTCTTGATGGCATGGGCGCCTTTCGTCTGCAGCGTGGTGAAAGTCGCAATCTTGAACCATGCGCCGTCTCGGAAGAGATAGGCCGAGAACGCCGTCCTGTAGTCACCGTCCTGTTTGGCATGCAGGGCGAAGCGATAGGTCTCGCCAATCTTCCAGTCAAACGGCATCAAGGACTTCCCGCCAGTGCCCTCGCCGCCAAAACGGCTGATCGTCACGCCCTCGCCCGCATACAGGTTCTTCGTGCGAACCTTCTCGTCCACGCCGTCGGCCTTCGCCTTGAAGTCGAACGGATCGCCAGGATCCCACACAGAGAAGATTGCGACCTTCTTTCCGTCGTAGAGTTCCTGAATGCCGCAGTAGCCGCAGCTAAAGCATATCGCGGCAAAGTAGCTGCCGGGGACGGACTTCTCTACCGTCACCTCACCGTATACCCACTCGACGTCAGGCGTGGGATGCCACATGTGTACCGAGCGCGCGGATATCGGACTTGGAGCCGCGACAACGGAAACGGCAATACAAGACGCAAAAACAGCAAACACCTTCTTCAGATTGTCCATCGTGGCCCCCTTGCTATAGGATTTGGAAGTTTGAAAGCATTATACTAAATATTTACATAATAAGACAACCGTTATTTGGCCGCTATCGGATGACCGCGGCTGCTCCGATGATGCGTCGCTCAACAAATTGGATGTCCTTGATCCACACGGCATCGTCGGTCTCCGGCGTGCCGTCCTTGTATTCTTCGGGATCGTTCATCGCAAAGCGCTGAGAGAAGACGAATACAACCTCATGCGTTCCCTCGGGGATGTCCACCTGCGCATCCGTCCAACTATTCGTGCATTCTGTCTGCGTGATGACCGGCGAATCGTCCAAAAGGACATCGAAGTGCGAATAGTTGTTGCCGGCAACGCTCACGCCGCCAAAGTACGACTTGTACTTGAAGCGGAGAACTTTCGGCCCAATAATCGTCGCCTTGAGCGGAGTGGTGCACTGATACTGATAGTCCGTCTGGTTGAAGCTGCGGATAGCGTCGCCCTCGACAAACCACGGATACTTCCGGCCAGTCTGCCAGACGGCATTGCCAGTCGAAAAGCTTCCGTCAAGCTCGATTGCCGCACCATCCCTCCACTTGGCCACCTCGCCGCAGGTCTCGCGCAAAACCCTTGCATTGTCGTTGGTCGCGTCGCCAAGCATAAAGCCAAACTCCGTGGACGTGGTCGAGAAATACCACGACGCGTCATTGTCTCCGCCGTATGCCATGATCGTGTGGCGCGTCACATTGCCATCCTTGAAGTAGAACCCCCTTCCATACTCAAACGGAGAATTGATTATGTTCTGCTTCCTTGCGTGTCCGCATCCCATGTTGTGCGCGTTCTCGTGGATCATCGTATGCTGCTTGCCAGTGTCGACCGCCCTGATGCTGCATACGCTGAATGCGCATTCATGCTGGCTCGCTACGTCGTATGGATAATTGAGCGGCGAGCTATTCCCGAGCGTGTTGCCGGTCACATCCACCAGCAGCGTCACTGTGTCCGCACCATAAAGCTCGCGCGCGGCGCGCAAGCTGACGGCCGACCCCGTGCCAGCCGCAATCAATGCAGGCGCCGTGTCGATATTGTCGTACACGCCATTAACTTTGCAGACTCCTGCAAGGCGATAGGAATAATACCGGTCGAGACGGTTGGTCGCAAGCACCGCATTCATCTTCTCGATCTGCGTCGCGGCAAATTCCGAGAGCGCCACGCCCTTGTTCGCAACATACGCCTGCGCCCCGTTGTCGTATGCCACAAGCACATCAACCGTCGCTGGCGTTTCCGGCGGTTCAGGGTCATCGCCATCAGTCGCCATAGACGCCATCACCGCCGCTTCCGAAACCGCCCTGTCACTCGTTCCAAGTGCGATATGCGAGGCATAGAGCGAGAAGTCCTTGGCGGGATTGGGATAGTCGCACAATGACGAACCGCGCCAGAAATGATAGGGCCCGCAACCGAACGTAACGGGAGAGATCACTGTGTTGTAGCTGCTGGACAACGATGTCTCCTTCAGAAGCGCAACGCCATCTTGATAGAAAGCGACCCCATCCCCGCTCTTGAAAGTAAGAGTATAGAGGTGCGGCTTAGATACGTCAAGTGATGTTTCGGCAAGGCGCACGGCTGGATAGCTGGCAAGAGAATTGTCTGCGCTCCTGATGTAGAACTTGCCGCCACCGTCGTATTCGGCTTGCAATCCGCACTTTGCGGCACCTTGCTGCACCCACATGCCGCAAACCGTTCCGACAGCATCCGACGGGAAGGAGGCCATCACCGAAACCGATGCTTCACCGGTGGTCTCGCCGAATGTCGCCTCGACAACAGTCTCGTCAAGGGCAAGCGCACCAGACGGAGCAAGCGGGAATACTCGCGGAATTACGCCTGGCACATTCAGTCCGTAGGCAATGCTGCCGCCAGACGCTGTCATGTGCGGCGCAGGCTCGTCCGAAAGAATATCCAAAACTGCAGCCTCGCGAATGACAAGTCCCGCATACGGATAGCGCGGCGAATCCTCTGCTGTCGCACCGAACGTCACACTGTTGACGCTTTCACCGCTAAACACGAGTCCAGTCGCAACGTATGCAACTTTGCCGTCGAGCAAGACACGCGTGCCACCACTGCCATTTGAATAGTAGCCGATTTGCAATAGATGTTCGCCCGTCGCAAGGACGATGTCATTCGTCTGGTTTGCCGTGGTCCCCAGCGAACCATTGACTCCGATCCACCGGCAATTCAGCTTTCCAGTAGTTTCACGCACACAATAAATCTTATAATCGCCAACCCTCCATGAGCAGATGGTTGCGACATCGGATGGCGATGACTCGGGCACAACGACCTTGACGGCGATTGAGACCGCCTTGGTAGAAAGCCCGTCTAGGACAATCGGCGACGCAGCGATTCTCGCACCGCCTCCTTCCGCAACCGTCGCGTCGTCCGGCATCGCGAGCGCAAGCGAAAGATCGTTGGACACAAACGGTACGGCTTCCTCTATGGCCGACTTCTCGACAACCTTCGCATAAAGCGTGTTGTTCGATACCTCAAGTTGCCACTTGAGCCCCTTGGCCAGTTCTGGGAGCCGACTCGTCTTGGCGTTCTTTGCATCGCTGATTCCGGCATTGCCCTTAAGAAGCGGATAGGACGCTCCGGCCGCAAGGTTGTCCGCTCCCGCAAGTTCAAAGTAGACACCGGAAACCGAAACATCATTTGTCGCTACGATCGGTGGCTCGGACGCGGCAGAAACGGAAATCGTCGCAGCTTCGTCGAGCGTCAGCATCGGCACCTTTAGCGAGCAGCCGCTATTGACTTTAAGCGTCGCATTGCTCGCGACAATCCAGCCAAGGCCATAAAGCGCAGTACCCGACGAATAGCCAACAGCCAACGCGCCCGCTTCAATGTCCGTAACGCCCGAGTGCTTAAGTTCGGCATTGGCTGCAAGCGTTCCGCCGCCGCGCTTGACAATGCCCCAGCCGGACGTGTCGCTTCTGTTGTCGGTCTGGATGCCCACATTTAGGATTAGCGACTTCCCGTCAGAGACATTGATTTCAGAATCGGAATTGCGAATCAGGATATAGCCGCCGCCGTTGTTTTCAATGGCCGAGTTGTCGGTCACATAGACGCCCGGATTGCCCATCAGGTCAAGGCGCTTGGCGTATATCGTACCACCGCTCAAAAATAGCGTCCTGCGCAAGTGTTCCATATTATTGTATATGACGGCGCCGCCCTTCTCGATGGTCAGCGAGGTCTGGTCCATTTGGTAACCTGTACCGCCACCCATGTTGAAAACAAGCTCGCCTCCATTGCCAACTTCGAGCTTCGTCCTGCCTATCACCCCCCTGCCGCCGTTGATTGCGCCGGTCAAGACCACGGTTCCTTCACCTACGCGGAAAGTGGAGGTGCCTGAATGCCACCCATTGGTATTTAGCGCCACGAGCGCCTGCGTCTTCCCGACGCCTGGAGCCACCGTCATAATAGCGCTGGGCGCAATGTTGATCATTGTCGTAAAGCTGCCGCTATTCTCATCGACGATTTGTCCGAACGGCGCATTGAAAGTAAGCGCACATCCCGTCATATTCGTAAACGTCGTCGCAGAGAGCTGCACCGGCACATTGAACGTCACGTCGCCCGATGGTGCGAAGTTGGCATTGGGAATAGTGATCTTTGCATCGTCGTCACCACCATCAAATGCGTACGCAGTCTCGATGGATGAAAACGCAACAGAGCCCGGCGCAACCGCACCCTTTACCGTTACAGTCGCACACGAAACCCCGGCAAGATCTGGGAACATCACCGCGTCACCCGAAAAATAGCTGTTACCAGTCCATGGCAACACGTAACTGTCATTGTTTAACCAAAGACCATTGCCGTCCGAATCGCCCGACCAAGTGAGGCCGTCGTGCAAGGTTATAGAACGAACAGACTGCGCCACGCCGTCGACTACCGCACATGCCGTAAGCGTCTTCGGACCGGTTACGAGATACATATATACGTTTGTGCCAGATCCGCCATGCAAGGATCCTGTCGTCGGAGTAGACCTGTCAAGCGTATAGTAGATTTCGGCCGCTGGATTCGAATTGGTTAGCGTTACATAGCACGAGCTGTAAAAATACGATCCGTCCGCAATGTCGTTCCCGCTGTCATCCACAAACCGCACATCCCAGTCGTACGGCAACATATGCTCGCGAAGCCCCGCAATGTCGTCATAAGTCTGCAACAAAGTACCGCGGTTGTTGTTGACTCCCTCAACACCCAAGGCGCAACCGTACTCCGACGGCGAAATCTCAGGCGTGGAAAAGTAGGGAACAGGATTATAATACCCATCATTGTCCCCACTATATGTGTAGGCCATTACCGTACCTCGCAAGACGTTGTTAGCATCGGCAAAATGGTAGCCGCATGAATCTGAATAGCGGCCGGGCCCAGAATTAGATCCTTGCCGGTTGCTGTGTCCGCAACCCATGTTGTGCCCTGTTTCGTGGCTCATCGTATAGCGGCTGTAGACCGTGTTAATGTCGCAGACGTTGTAGGCGTAGGTATCGAATTTTGAAGGCACGTCATAACCACCGGACAAGTAGTATCCATAGGCAATGCCAGTAGTGGTGCCGCTTGTCTTGTCTATAAGCAAGGTTGTGGTATCTGCGCCAAACTTCTCCCTCAACTGAGAAATCTTCGCCAGCTTGCCTTCGCTTGCGCGCAAACTGCCAAGAAGCGCACCGTTGATCGCAGACCACTTGTCGTCTATCTCCACAACGCCAACTAGCCGATAGCAGAACTTGTCGTCAAGCTGAGAATTGGCGAGCACCGTGTTCATCTTGGCGACAGCATAGTCAGCAAATTCCTCGATGCTGTCGAACCCAAGTTGTGTACACTTCACTTTCGCGCCCTGGTCGAAGGCGACAAGGATATCGACCACGCTCTTCTGAGCGGCGAAGAGAAGTACCGAACCAGTTTCCTTGAGAACTGGCGATTTCTTGACCGTCTTGACGGCAGGAGTCTCTGTCTGCGAAGCATCGGACACATCGTTCGTTACTGTCGCGGCGCATGTGGCGCACTCGTCGGGTTCTTGCACCTTGTCCAACGAGGAAAACGACTTCTTGCCGTCCTTCACGACAAAGGTATAGATTTTCCCTGCGGCGAAGTCGTCAACCGTGATGCGCAGCTTGCCTACGCCAAACTTTACGACTGCGCCGGCACCAGTCGCGCCGTCCTTTGCGATAAACGACTGACCGGCGATACCGGCCGGCGGCGCGGAGACTATGTCGAGCGAAAGCGAGACGCCACCTGGCCCACTAAGGAGCAATTTGTCGCCAACGGCGAAAGCAGGAACGGAATCGACCGCCTCTCCACTGCTAGAAAAATCATATAAAAACTCAGATGCCGAAGCATTAAAGCCAAGGGCAAAAGCGAGCGCCGCTGTTACGATCGTCCGTTTCATGGGAGACATTATACCAAAGTTTCAGACAGATTTCACATCTTGCGACGCATGACAAGCGCCGAAAGGAGGCAAAGGACGAGCGGCGCAAGGACAAAATCGGCCGCGAAAGCCCCAAGCGCGTCCTTGGGCTCCACACAGTCGTCTGCCGCGAGCTTTGAAAGCGGCGCAAGCGCGCTCGGCGGCTTCACGCACGTCTCGACGGCCCTGACTATAGTAAGGCCAAACCTGTCAACGGCATCCGTCTCGAGACTGTCGGGATACTGCTCGATGACGCTCGGCCCCATCTCGACGACGATAAGCATTACGAAGGCGACAAACAACGCGACCGGGCGGGAAAGCCCAGAGCCGAGGAACACGCCAAAGGCGGCGACAAGCGCGAGGACTGACACCATGACGATGTACGAGCGAAAGAGATTCCATGCAAAAGAGTCTGCCGGGACAAGCAGCTCGACATCCTGCCTCGGACGCAGCATCACGGGCTTGTCGCCCATGTTCCTGAACGAAAGGACGTCATGATTCCACTCAAGCTGGCAAAGGTGCAGCGGCACCGTCACAGCCGTCTGCGTGATGTTGCTGACTATGCCGAAGAATCCGTTTGCCAGAATCGTCCCGTAGACCTCGTCGCGCATGCTGAAGGTGTTTGAAAAGCGCAATCTCGCGGCCGGCTCCACAAACAGGCTTCCGTTGCTCCAGTCGTAGAGCCCGGGGAACGCCCACGAGGCGGTCTCATTCGTCTGCACCGTCTGGTAGTGGTCCTTCGCGCGCTGCTCGAGTATCCTGAGGACGACTGGCTTCTTCGCCTTCTTCACTAGCGGTGGAGTCTCGGGGTCGGACATGTAGACATCGTACATCTTGAGCGCCTCTTCCTTCGGCGATTCAAGAAGCGGGCGGTAGACGTGGTTGCAGCTGCGACCTGAAAACTCAGACGAGGCAAGGAGCGTCACACACGGAAACGCGAGAATAGCGGCGGCGACAGCAACAAGCGCGAGGAACTTGCCCCACGCAATCGCGAACGACGAGACTGGACGCACCTGCGTCAGCTGAAGCCGCTTCGACTCGCGTTCCGCCGCTATCATGCCCGTGGCGGCGGCGAGAACGGCGACGATGAGCAGCGCGAAGACTCCGCCAAGCCCGTAGAGGACGAGCATCTCCCTCTTGCCCTCGTCGGTCGCGTCGGTCACGAGGACGAAATTGGCGGCGAACATCCACCCGAGCGACGCCACGAGGAGCATCAGCGCGGTCCACGACCGTACGAGAGAGACGGCCTCAAGCCAGAAAATCCGCCAAAGCGAAATCATCGCCGCTGCCCACCTTTGCCAAGAAGAACTCCTCGAGCGACTCGCCGAGTTCCGATACCTTTCCCTCCGCGGCGGATTTGCCGCGGTTCAAGATCATTACGCGATCGCAGATATCCTCCGTGTCCGCAAGGAGATGCGAAGTCGTGAGAACCGTCATCCCATTCTTCGCAAGCGCCTTGACGAGCGTCTTGACCTCCTTCGTGGACACAGGGTCGAGTCCAGACGTCGGCTCGTCGAGTACGAGAAGCTCGGGCTTCCCGATAAGCGCCGACGCGAGCGCGACGCGGCGCGCCATGCCCTTGGAGAAACCGCCTACCGCACGCGTGGCGACGTCGGAGAGCTTTACCATCTCAAGAAGCTGGTCCGTGCGTTCGCGCGCCACCTTGCGCGGCAGGTTGCACAGCCCCGCGTAGTACATGAGCGTCTCGCGAGCCGTGAGGAACGGATGGAGATAGCTGAGTTCGGGGAGATACCCGAGTTTCGCGCGCGCGGTCTTTGCCTGCGGCGGAAGGCCAAACAGGGAAATCTTCCCCGACGACGGAGGAAGAAGACCAAGCATCATCTTTATCGTCGTCGACTTGCCGGACCCATTGGGCCCAAGAAGGCCAAATACCTCGCCTCGACGGACCTCGAGGTCTAGACCCGACACGGCCTCGACCGTCGGCCTCAGCCAAAAGTCGCGGAAAGTCTTCGAGACATTCTCGAGTTTCACTATCGCTTCGTCCATTTCAATCCCTTCCTAAAACCGCCTTACGCCCTCAAGCCGCTGACGCGCCTTCGGGGAGAGCGTCTTGTAGCCAAACCTACGCGCCGTCTCGCGGTAGAGCGTATCTGGCTCGCAGGCGCCAAGGTCCTTCTCCACCTCGGCCATCTTAGCCCTCAGCTCGTCATTCGACACCTTGTCGAGGTCTGTGCGCGGCACTTCCGCCGCGGACACGGAGCGGCGACGCGGGAACGTCACCTCGGGCGTGAACTTCGGCGCGGGAAGAACCCCGTCGGGCGAACGGCGAATCTCCTCAAGCTCCTTGAGAAGCCGCTCTTCGCCGCGTGCGCGGTCAAGAGCCCAGTCCGCAGACCACACGTGGACGGTGTTCCACCCAAGCGAACGGAGAACAGACCCCCTCAGTTCGTCGCGGTCGCGCACAGTGAGCGCAGACGCGTAAGAATCGCCGTCGCACTCGACCGCCGCGAGATAGCCATCCTTGCGCGAAGGATCCTTGACACCGACGTCGACGCGGAAGCCGGAGCAGCCGACATCGCGCTCGACAGTGAAGCCGTGCTCGGAAAGGAACGAAGCAACCTCGTCGGCAAAGCGGTCGCGCCGCTTTTCCGCAGCGTCAGCGGCCGCGGCGATTCCGCCGCGCTCGGCATATTCGAGGAAGGCCCGCAGATGCGCGGCTCCAACTGCCTGCGTGCGCGAAAGATCAATCTCCGCGCCCTTGCACGACGCAAACACTACGACCTGCTCCTTCGCACGCGTAACGGCGACATTGAGACGACGCTCGCCGCCGGAGCGGTTGAGCGGGCCAAAGTTCATGAGGAACTTGCCGTCCGGGCCCTTCGCGTAGCCGACGGAGAAGAGTATGACGTCGCGCTCGTCGCCCTGGACATTCTCGAGGTTCTTCACAAAGAACGGTTCCTCGCCACCATCAGCAAAGTAGTCCTCGTACTTCGGGTTCGCTGCGCGGCGTTCTTCGAAGATGTCTTCAATAAGGTTCTTCTGCGCCATCGAGAAAGTGACGACACCAGCGCTGCGGCGCTTCTGCGACGGGTCGGCAAGACGCGAGAACACGTAGTCCACAAGCGCCTCGGCCTCGGCCCTGTTTGTGCGGCTCGCCTTCGCGTCGTAAACTCCATTTTCGACGAAGTGCCACGCGACGCCGAGACGCGGCGTCGTCTTCGCCGCGGGGAAAGTGCAAAGTCGGTCGCCGTAGTAGTGATGGTTCGAGAACGCAATAAGCGACTCGTGGCGGCTGCGATAGTGCCAACTTAAGTACGCGGAGCTGAGACCCGCAGCAAGGCATTCGTCGAGGATGCTCTCGAGATCCTCCGACTCGTCCTCGTCGTCGCCGGTCTCGCCCTTCTGGAAAAAGTTTGTCGGCGGCATCTGCTTCGGATCGCCAACGACAACGCACTGCTTCGCGCGCGCGATAACGCCGATCGCGTCCCACACCGGTATCTGTGACGCCTCGTCGAAGACAACCAAGTCAAAAGTTGATTCCGCAGGGAGATACTGCGCGACAGACAATGGGCTCATGAGGAAGCACGGCTTGATGCGCCCGATTATTCCGCGTGCTTCCGCGAGCAGGCGGCGTATCGGCTTCTGGCGTGACTTCTTAGCGCACTCGCGGCGGACGATTCCGAGTTCGCATCCGTCGGGGCAGTCGCCGAGGCGTCCGGACGGGAGAAGCGCCGCGAGCTTTGCGCGAACAGCATGCTTAACGAGCTCGGCATATTCCGCGTCGAGGCGGCGGAACTCAATTATCTGCTCCTCGCGCTTCAATCCCGCAAACGAGGCAAGCGCAGATTCTGTGCGAAGTATCTCGCAAATAGTCGCGGATGCGAGCGAACGGTCGAACGACTCGCCCGCCTGCTCGGGATCGACGTCGCCAGACGCAAGCGCTGTCGCAAAGCCAAGCCCGATTCTCTTCGCGACTTCACCGGCAGACTCGCGATAGCGCATGACACCGCGCGACTCACCCATAGCTGCGATTGCGGCGTCGAGCTTCGCGGCAAAGACGCCGCCAAAGCCCTCGAAGCGCCCGACGAGCCCGGGACCGAACCTAAGCGCGCCGCCCCCGCCGAACAGCACGGACATTCCTCGCGCAAAGCTACCCTTGGCACGGAGCGCGGCAAGTTTGCCGCGCATCTCCTCCTCTGCACCGGGATTCCACGCGAAGGTCGCGACAGGGAGGAGTGCTTTTACGGCGTCTGCCGTCGTGCCACGCCAGTCAGCCGCGGCACGAAGCACGAGCTCGCGAATGTCGGAGACGTCCTTCTCGCTCCAGTCGCAGACCTTCCCGCCAGCGAGCGGGAAAGTCTTTGCGCCGCCGGCGATCTTCTCCGCAAAGCAGTCGTATGCAGTCAGCCCGTTGTTCTGCCGCTTGTGGAGCGCGGCAATCGGTGCATCGAGGGCGGAGCGGTAGTTGGAAATCTGGTCGACTGTCTTCTGCCACTCGTTCGGCGTACCCTTGTCAATGTAGTCAAGCGCCTCCTTGAACTGGGCGAGGACTTCGGTCTTGCCGGACTTGTTCGAATGAAGCTCGAGGCAGAATGGCTTAAGGCCCACAGATGAGAGACGACGATGGACGACATC
This sequence comes from Kiritimatiellia bacterium, assembly GCA_017406465.1. GTDB lineage: Bacteria > Verrucomicrobiota > Kiritimatiellia > RFP12 > UBA1067 > UBA1067. Next base: position 63,591 of record JAFQYM010000036.1, read on the forward strand.
GAGAGCGGCCTTCTTCTCGGAGACGAAGAGCACCCTGCGGCCAAGCGCAAGATTGTGTGCGATTAGGTTGGTGATCGTCTGCGACTTGCCGGTGCCGGGCGGCCCGTGGAGAACGAACGACTTTCCCATCGCGGAATAGAGGACTGCAGCAAGCTGGGAGGAGTCGGCCGAAAGCGGGGTGAACAGTTCGCCGTACTTGATGTGCGAGGCGATTTCCTCTGGCGGGAAGACCTCTACGCCATCGTCATAGTCGCCGCCGCCTTTCATGAGGTGCGAGACGAAGGGATGGCTGCCAAGCTGGTCGGCGCGGGCAGTAAGGTCCTTCCACATCACGAACTTGCCGAACGAGAAGTTGCCGATCGCGGCATCTTCCTCGATGTCCCAGCCCTCCATGCCCTTCACCGCCTCGCGGAAAGTGGCAAAGACCTTGCCGACATCTACGCCAGAGTCATCTTCGGGAAGAGGGTCGAGACCCTGGATGGAAATTCCAAACTCGGCACGGAGAAACTCGACGAGCGTCGCGTTGAGCATCGTATCGTCGTCAAGCCGAGAGACGGCATATCCCTCGCGAACGTTCTTCCTCGTCATCTGCACGGGCATCAGGAGAACGGGAGCGCGGCACTCCTTGGCATTCGCACCTTTCGGCCGCCACCTCAAAAAGCCAAGCGCGAGGTAGAGCGCGTTTACGCCGCTTTCCTCAAGATCGGTCTTCGCAAGGCGGAATATCTCCTTGAGACGGCGCAATATGTCATCTGACGCGAGCGTCGAGCGAAGTGCGCCTGCGGAACGCGACTGTGAATCGGATGGCTCTACGGCGACTGCCTGGTCGGCCGAAAGCCGATCTTCGAGCGACGCCACGCTGTCGACGGCGAGGGGCAGTATCTGCTTGGAATCGCGTGCATTGAGCAGGCGGTTGCGGAGCGAGAGGTCAAGTAGCTTTTGCGTCCAGCGGACGACCCGGTTCTTGCTATTGTCTTCCATTGGCGAACATTATACCATAAAGCCATCAAGTCGGCATTTGTGGTATACTATCCACCGTCGGAGGACATCATGGCAGATCTATCGGACGAAATCAACATCTTCATGCGCGTGCTCGAGCTCATTGGCGCCTTTGCGGGCGCGATCTCGGGCGTACGACTCGCGAGCGTAAAGCGCTTCGACTGGTTCGGCGCAAGCGTAATCGGCTTCATCACCGCGGCAGGCGGCGGAACGCTGCGCGACGTGCTGCTGCGCGTCGAGCCCTTCTGGATGTCCGATCCGTCCTACATCATCGTGTCAGCGCTCGCGGTAGTCTCGATCGGACTCTTCGGGCGGCGCTTCATCAGCGGACAGATCACATGGTTCGTCTTCGACACGATCTCGATTTCACTCTTCATGATGATCGGGCTCCACAAGGCGATACTGCACAGCTACCAGCCGTGGTGCGCGATAGTCCTCGGCGTGGTAACGGCGGTAGCCGGCGGCATCCTGCGCGACATCTGCATCAACGAAGTGCCGCTCATCTTCCGCAAGGAGCTCTACGCGCTCGCCTGCGCCGCGGGCGGCGTGCTCTATTTCCTGCTGCCGTTCATCGGCGTCGAGAGCATCTACGTCCGCAACATCGCAGGTCTGGCGATCATCTTCGTCATCCGCGCGCTCGCAATCAAGTACAGTCTCGGAGTCCCCGTCCTCACCGGCCACGGCACAACCTTCCACCACGGCCACAAAAAGCACGGCCCCGAAAAGTGAAGACGCTACTGTGTCACTGCTACTGTGTCACAGGGGTCTGACCCTAGTCAATCGTAGCGGGAAAGATACTTTTCGAGAAGCGGCGCGAGGCGCGTCTCGAGCCAGGGGACGACCTTCCACCAGTCTCGAAGCTCAAGGTATTCACCAACGGGCCCCGGCTGTCCGGGCTTGACGCCATACTCGCACTTTAGCATTATGTTGCGCGCCGTCGCCTCGCTCGAGACAAACTCCATGACCTGCACCTTGTAACCAAGAATGCGCAGGATCATCGCGCGGAACGCGTCTGTCAAAATGTCGCACATCCGCTCGCGCAATATGCCCTGGCGAAGAAGCCCCGCAAACGGCTTCGACGACTGGGGACCAATCGTCTTCTGGAGCTCGTGCTGGCAGCACGGCGCGGAAAGGATGTAGCGCGCATGCATCTCCACGCCCTTCGCGATCGATTCGTCCGTAGCCGTGTCGCAGGCGTGAAGCGAGACGACGAGATCGACGCTCTCGGCATTGTACGCGCCGATGTCGGACTCGAGGAACAGGACGCGATCGGCGACATCGAGCTTCTCCGCCATCTTTCGCGCCGACTCGATGACATCGGCACGCCTATCAACGCCGACCACCTTCGCTTCGGAATAGCCGAGCACATGAACGAGGTAGAAGTATAGCGCGACCGTGAGATACGCCTTGCCGCAGCCGAAGTCGACGGCCGTGAACGGCTTTGCGGCGTCCGCCCCCGCCGGCCCCACCGTCTCGGCGACGACCTTCAGGAACTCGTTGACCTGGTCGTACTTGCCGCGCATCGACGCACGTATGCGACCATCGCCGTCGGCAAGCCCCGCGGCCTTTAGATACGCGGCAGAATCGAATTGCGCGAGCGGCAAATTCTTGATCCTGTCGTGCGGCTTCACCGTCGCCTCGCGCTCGACGCCGGCGGAGCGAGAGACGAGCACATGACCCTTCTTCGTGACGCGGATATGGATATCTCCAGTCGCGGTGATGAGGTGGAGTTCCCTCGCACCCTTCTGGGCGATGATCTCCTCGACGCCCTCGCAGCTCCGTTCGCGTCGAAGTTCTTCACCTGGACGTCGCGCCCCTCGGACATCTCGGCCTGGTACTTGCGCTCGCCGCCGATCTCGACTGGTCTAAGCGAAATCCTGAAACGTCCACCGCCCCTTCGCACCGACTGGACGAGCTTTATGAACCCTTCGCCGAGCGTGCGGGAGCGGATCTCTTCCTTGAGTGAATCTTCGAGTTCGAATTTTTCCATCTCGTCTATTCTCCGGCAACGTGCGCGATAAGCCGCTCCCACTCGGAAAGCACGCTCTCGCGCGAATAGCGCTCCTCGCAGTATGCATGCGCCTTCTCGCCCATCTTAGCGCGAAGACCGCCGTCCGACATGAGCCGCGCGAGCGCGGAAGAATACGCCTCTGCCGTCGGCGCGGAGACAAGTCCCGTCTCGCCGTCAAGCACCATGTCGCGCACACCTGGGAGCTTCTTCTGCGCGACGACGGGGAGCGAAAACTTCGCTGCCTCGAGAACGGCGAGCGGGAAACCTTCGAGCGTGGACGGAAAGGCGACAAATGCGGCTCTCGCGTACTCTACGGCCATATCGCCAGCAAGACCCGCGAACTCAACCCTGTCACCGATGCCAAGGCGGCATGCCAGTCGGCGGCAATCGTTCGCAACGGAAGTGTCGGTGCGGCCGAGGAGACGCACTCGCCATTCTGGAAAGCCCACGGCGATTGCTGCGAAGGCGCGGATCAGGAGCGACTGGTTCTTTACGCGGTTGACTACCGCGGCGGGGCACAGCACAAGCTTCTCCTCGCGGCGCGGAATTGGCTCGATCTCGGTGTAGTTGCCGATTGTCACGACGGCAGGATGCGGCGCGAGACACTTGAACTCGCTTTCGTAGTCGCGGCAAAGAACCTGCACCTCGTCGAACTTGTCGAATGCCTTCCGTATCGCGCGGTTGCGGAAAGGATGTTTCCACTTGAAGAAGCCATGTGGAGCAAGATGCAGCTGGAGAACGACTGACGAGCGTCCGGGTCTTTCGAAATACCCCGCCTTGTCGAGATCGACGGCCTCGTTCGATCCAGTGGCGACAAAGGCATCCCACTTCTCTTCGAGCGCCGCGGCAAGTTCGCCGCGCTCCACAAGACGCACCTCGTGCCCGCGAGCCGACATCGCGGCGGCGAAGTTCTTCACCGCCTTGTCCGCCCCCCTTCCAACGGAGAGACTGTCCTTGTAGACGCAAAGCTTCACGGCTGCTATGCGGGAGATGACACTAAAAAATCAGGACTCAGGGGCCGATTTCCTGAGCAGAAGCACGTTCATGAAGTTGAACGAATAGACGACAACGAGAAGCGTGACGACGGCGACATAGCCGTGGCCACCCTCTCCATAGCCGCCAAACGCCTTGGAGACGGCCATTGCCGCCTGGTTGCCCGCAAGCCCCGCAAAGCCCCACGCAGAGAGAACGGCGCCATGAATCTTCGAGATGTTCGTCATGCCAAAGTGGTCGGCGAGAATCGCTGGGATTACCGAGAAGCCCGCGCCATAGCAGGCGTTGATGACGAGTAGCGCAAGGCCGATCAAAATCGGCAGGAAACTCGCGAGCATGATGCCCGCGGAAATCGCGAGGATGATTAGAAGTATGTTGATGCGCTTAGCGAGACGATCGGACCACCACGCGAAGAGGAACCTGCCGCCGCCGTTCATGAGACCGGAGAGCGCGACGATCCACGTGATGAGCTTCACGTTGTCGCCGTAGACGTCGGGCGAGCTCATCATCTGCTTCGCAAGCGGGATAAGGCAGAGGCCTGCGGAAATATTGAGGAACATGAAAAGCCACGACTGCCAGAAGAAGCGGTTGCCAAAGAGCTGCATGTAGCTGAACTCGAGCGACGGGATGCCGTGCCCGAAGCTCTGCACCTGGATTTTCGGCTTCTTGAGAAGGAAGCACGCGATTACCATCGGAACGGCGTAAAAGATCGCGTAGGCATGGAAGACGTTCGTGATGCCGTAGTCCATGAAGCCACGAAGCTGGAACACGGCGACCGATGATCCAGGCGTACCCCAGTGGATGCCGCTGAAGAGGATCGTCGAAAGAGTCGAGCCGAGACCAAACGAGATGATCGGCAAGGCCGCCGCAATCGCCTTGTGCTCGGGAAACCAGAGCATCATCGTCTTTACGGGCGAAATGTAGATGACGCCTGTGCCGAGCCCGATGAGGAAGCCGTAGCCGAGATAGATCATCGCAAGCGACTTCATGTGGATTCCGACCTCGGTCACGATAAGCCCTGAAAGAAAGAGCGTCGTTCCAATAATCGTCGAAAGCCGTATGTTCTTCTCTACGATCTTCCCGAAGAACGCCGCGCCCATGCCGAGGAAGAAGATGCCCAAGGAAAAAGCGAACTGGACGTTTTTCTGCGTCTCGCCTATGTATTGGGCGATCTCAGTAGAAAAATTAGTGAATGCGTAAATCTGACCAACCGACACAGCCAAAAGGAAGGCCGGCAAAACTGCTCTGATAAAACGTTTCATGGCGCGTATAATACCAAATGTTGTGGCTCATTGCAACGGCAAACCACTACCGATAGAGAATTTTTGTTTTCTCCAATTTAACCATGTAGAACATGTAGATCGTGTAGAACTTCTACATGTTTCTACACGTTCTACACGGCTAATCCTCTTCAGGAAGAGATTTTTCCTACTACTTCTCTATTTCAGGCAACGCGCTATCCGCGCAAAATCGCATGATTTTAGTCCAGTTCCACTCGGTAGGCATACGCCGCGCTCAAAAAGCGCCTTGGCTACCTCGCCGCCGAAGACGCGGCACTTGGCGAAGATTGGCTGGAGATGAAGCGGCTTCCACACCGGACGCGCCTCGATGTCAGCCGCCGCGAACCGGCGCAGCAGCCTGTCGCGCTCGCGACGCGACGCAAGAAGCGCAACCGTCAGCCAGTGATTCGCTCCAGGCGTAGGGGCGAGCAAATCGCCCTTCCAGTTCTTCGCATACCACTTGAAGTTCGCCTCGCGCTTCCTGAGGATCGCGGGAAGCCGGCCGAGTTGCGCAAGGCCGAGCGCGGCGAGGATGTTGCTAAGGCGATAGTTGTAGCCGACTTCGCGATGCTCGTACCAGGCGCACTTCTCGCGCGACTGCTGGGAGCGCTTCTTCGCGCGCTCGGCGAGGCCGCGGTCATCGGTCACAATCGCGCCGCCGCCAGAGGTAGTGACGATCTTATTGCCGTTGAAGGAGTAGATGCCGGCGAGACCGGCGGAGCCGGCGGGACGTCCGTCGCGCGTCGCGCCGACGGCTTCGGCCGCGTCGGTCACGAAGACGGCGCCGAACTTGCGGCAGAGTTTTGCTATCGCGCCATAGTCGCAACAGTTGCCATAGAGGTCGACTCCGATGACGAGTATCTTACCCCTAAGAGACTCTAAGGCCTTTTCGAGAAGGGAGATGTCGATGTTGCCTGTCGCGTCAGAGTCGACAAAGACAAGTTTCGCACCGCGATGGAACGCAGGGCCTACCGTCGCGACGAACGTCAGCGTCGGCGCGACTACCGTCCACGTCTCGTCAACGCCAAGTTCCGCCATCAAAAGATCAATCGCCGCCGTCCCGCTCGACACCGCAACGGCATATTTCCGCCCCGCGAGCTTCGCGAGCCGTCGCTCAAACTCGTCTACCTGCGGACCGCACGGCGCGACATACCCGGAATCAAAAGCAGCCCTGACAGCCGCGCGTTCCGCCGCGCCTACGAACGGCGGCGAAAGGAATATCCTCTTATTCGTATTCGACATGCGTGCCTCCCGTTTCCGCCTTCTTGTAAGTCTTCGACTTTATGTCGTAGTACACGACTGACAGCCGCGGCGTTTCCGCCGCGCCATCCGCGACAAAGTAGCGCATCCATTCGATTGCCACAGTGCCGTTGCGTTCGCCACGCCCAATCTCAAACGCGACGCCGTTGGGACGCCACCCTTTCGGCAGATAGCCGCGGCACTCGAGGTGGTACGTAATCTTTATGACATCGTTTGTCCCGACCTTCTTCGCGTCGAGACGCTCCGTGAGCCGCATACCCTCTGAGATTATTCCGCTGAAGTCTTCGGGCTGCCCTGCCGACGGGAGCGGCTTGATGTCAACGTCTATCGGCGGTGCGTCGACGCTGAAGCTGTTGGAGAACGAGAACGACATGTTGCCCGCCCGCTGCCGCCCGGAGACCATGCCAGAGACCCTGAACGAGAGCTTCCCCTTGAAAGGCACGTCGTAGCGCACCGGTATCGAAAGACGCTTTACCACATTTGACGGATTCGACGACACGCCGTCCGTCAGGTTCTCGGTCCTTCCCGTGACGGTAAGTCCGAACATCTCGCTTGGAGCGATCTGTATCTGCCCTATCGATGCAGACTTTGGCGATTCAAGCGCAAGAATGAACGCAAACGGTTCGCCCACCTGGAGTTCCGCAGGTTCCGTGCGGACCGACGCCTTTATCTCGATTGGCTTCTGCTGCTCTCCGCCGACGGAGAAACTCATCGTCTGCATCTGCTGCATGTGCTGCTGCATCTCGCGTCTGGACTGCTCCATCATCCGCTCCATCTCCTCGAAGATGCCCTGCCCGGAGGCCGCCGGAACGAGAAGGAGCGCGAACGCAACGCAGGCGAGCGCCCTTATAGCGCGACCGAGAAGCCAGAAAAGAAGCGCGACGCCAAGCGCAAGACCGAGAAGAATCCCAACGCGGCCCTTCCACGCGTACCTCAGCAGAGGACGCCCCACGACGCGCCAGACGGGGAGCTCCGCGGCGGCGCTGTCGAACTTGAGCGCACGCGCGGCAAGTATGCCGCGCTCGATCCCTGGCGTCTGCCCGACCGACCACTCGAGCCGCGAATAGATCTTGAGCGCACGGCGCCACTGCCCTTCGCGTATTGCGCATGTCGCCTCGTTCATGCGCCCTGCGGGAAACTGGAATTCCGCAAATGCGTCGACCGACGGTGCGGCGCATGCCTTTCTCCACGCAAAAAGCTCGTCGTCGCCAAGCGCGACCCCTGGCTCCATCGCAAGTTCAGGCGGCTCCGGCATCTTCTCCGTGTCGAGGGAAAGCTCCTTCACGACGACCTGCTCGCCCTTCTTCGCATGGACTGGAATCTCGTTTGCCGTGACAGTACGGGCTTCGCCGTCCGGCCCCTCGTACTCGAATTCGAGCGCCGGAAACCAGAGTACGCCCTCGCGCATCGGGCGGACGCGGTAGGTAAGGGAACGCGCGACCGCTACTTCGCGCGAACTGAAGAACCCGCCGATGCGCTTCGTGTCCGTCTCGGTCTTCGCGCTGAGGTCGTCGACCTTCCAGTCTTCTTTCGAAACGTGCTTCGAGAGCGCCGGCGGATGTAGAGCCGTAAAGTCCGCATCGCCTACGAAGTCGATTGTGAGGACGAGAGGATCGCCAACCTTCGCGTTGTTCACGTCGAAATAGGCGCGTGTCGTGAGTTCTCCGCCGGCGACGCCGACAAGCTTGATTGCCGCTATGAGAAAGAGAGGACTCATCTCGCCTGCACCTTGTAGCGGATTATGAGGTCCTGCTTGCCGAACTCGCGCAGGAACTCCTTGTCGAGCCCCGCAATCGGGGCGACCGAGCGCACAACGGTGAGCGCGGCGGAATCGGAAGTCTTGTCGCCGCACGATTCGCTAAGGCGACAGTTGACCATCTGTCCCGACGCGTTGAATCGAACGGCGATGAGAACATATCCCTCGGCGCCGATGCGCGGATTAACCTGCGACCACCGCGCGTTGATCGCCATCTGGATTCGCGAAAGGCACAGCTGCATCGTGCTCGTTGCAAGCTGCGTCGTCTTGCCGGGCGTGTAGCCCTGCGAAAGGAGCTTGCGTATCTGGTCCTCGGTCATCGTCTGCTTAGCGGTCTTGCCATTCCCGCTCGACTTGTCGGGGACCTTTATCTTGACGGTCTTTGCACTCTTGACCATCTGCTCCATGCGTTCCTTGAGAAGTTCTTCCTTAGTCTTCTCGGGCTTCTTCGGTTCCTCCTTCTTGGGCTTCTCCGGCTCCTTTGGCTTCACCGACTCGCGCATGCGCTTCAGGCGCTCCTCGAGCGTTTCCTTCGGCTTTTCCGGCGGCTTCGGCTTCTCCGGCTCTTTGACGACGGCGTCGACCTTCGTGTCTACTTTCGGCGGAGGAGGAGGGGGAGTCACGACCTTTGGCGGTTCCGGTGGCTTCGGCGGCGGGTCGTCGAGCGGCGGCGGCTCGTTCTCGTTGCCGTCGAGATTCTCGTTGACGACGACCGTCAAGTCGATTGGAATGACCGTCTCCTTCTGCTTGAAATGGAGACGAGCGAAAAGGAAAAAGCCAAGGAAGCAGACGACATGGATGACGAGAGCGAGCACGACATTCGCCGTGCTCATCACGTCAGGCCGTTTCTCGTCTATCCAGACTTCCATTCTTATCTACCCTCTAACCACTAGCCACTAGTCACTATCCACTATTTCTCCACAGTCACAAGCGCCATCCTGTGTATCTTGCACTTGTAGACCACCTTGACGACCTTCATCACGTCACCGTAGGAGTTGCGCTCGTCGCCCCTCACGAGGACAGGCACTTCGGGATCCTCCGCAGCCATTGCCATGAGCTCGCGCTCAAGCTCCTCGAGCGTAAGCGGCTTGTCGTTGAGGAAGATCACGTTGTCCTTGTCTACAGTGACCGTGTTCGCCTTCTTGTTCTTCGTCGGCAGCTCGTCGGTCTTCGCCTGCGGGAGCATGATCGAGATGCCCTGCTCGAGCGCAGGAAGCGTAACAATGAAAGTGACGAGGAGAAGGAAGGTCAGGTCGATCAACGAGTTCATGTCGATCGACGCCTTCGGCTTCTCGCCGCGCAGCCGTCTGCGTCTCCTAAGCATTTTAGACGCCCCTTCCCTGGAACTCGCAGGCAATGCGGCCCATAAGTTCGTCGGCAAAACCTTCCATCTCCGACCTTATCTGCGTAATCGTCGCGTTCATACGCGTGTAGGCCAGGACGCCTGGAATCGCAATGAGAAGACCGACGACCGTCGTGACGAGAGCGGCAGAGATTGACGGCGCAATCGTCGCGAGGTTGGCGCTTCCCGCGGTGCCCATTTCGGCAAAGGCGTCAAGCACTCCCCAGACGGTGCCGAGAAGCCCGAGCATCGGCGAGAGCGAGACGACGGACGCGATTACGCCCATGCCGTGGTCGAGGCGGATTTCCTCCTCGTCGAGCGCATGCTCGCACGTGCCGCGCACAAGTTCGATCTCGCGCGCCGTGAGCGCGGCCGAGCCGTTGCCGTCAGTCTGGCGGCCAACGAGAAGAGAACGGACATCTGGCGTGAGAAGCTTCAGAAGCCGGTCACATGTCTCCTTGTAGATGCCCTCTACGCCAGTCGCAATCGAGGGACGGCGCTCAAGATAGTATTCAAGGGCATCGTGCCCGCTCGTGAAATCTCGCACGAACCGGCGCGTCGCCATTCGCACGTAGCTTAGCTCCTTCCACTTGCCGAGAACGACGGCAAGCATTACGACGGAGCCGAGGAGCTGGACTGCGACTATCCCCTGGCCCATCAAGTTGGAACCGAGGAATCCATCGACTAACGAGTTTGCGAGTATCATGTCTATGTCTCTTTTCTTGTCTGTTTTAGTTTGTAGTCTGAAATCACCTGTCCCTCGGGCGGGAGGTCGGCACGCGACTTGCCACACGCGGAAAGAACCTTGTCCGTCGTCTGGAAATGGGCCTTGACGTGGTTCATGAGCCAAACGGGACCTTCCTTGCGAACCATCTCCTCGGCGAGCGCGCGGACACGCGGATCGGAGGAGCCCGCGGGAACGTTTTCGCGATCCTCGGCGGGCGGGCCAAAAATCTCCTCTCCCATCTTCATGATGTCACGAAGGAAAATCTCGCGCGCGATTACCGAGGCGGCAGCGACCGCAATGTCGCTCTCGGCCTTGTGGCGCTGCTCAACCTTAATCGCCTTGCCGCGCGTCTTAAGGGCACGGAGAATCGTCGATTCCGTAGGCGCGAACTGGTCGACGACGACGCGCGGGCAGGCGGTGCGCTTCTCGAGCAATTCTTCGATGGCGGTGCCGTGGGCCCATGCGAGCATGCGGTTGATGTTCTTGATCTTCGAATAGAGCCGGTTGTACGCCGCAGGGCCGAGCTTCACGACGGCATAGCCCGTAGGGCCGAGAAGCGCACGGAGTTTCGCACCAGTCATGAGGACCGACTTGTCGGACATCTGCTTGCAGTCCTTGACGCCCATCTCCTGCATCTTCTCGGAAAGCGCCTCGTCTGTATAGGCGCAGCAGACGACGAGCGGCCCGAAGTAGTCGCCCTTCCCAGATTCGTCGCTTCCGGCGTGAGGTGCGACAAGGTCGGGATTCAAGATCGTCTCGTAGCCGAGCGTCGCTGCGCCGAGAACATGCGGCTCGAGAACGAAGAGAACGAAGTCCTCGGCCTTCGAACCCTGCACACAGAGCTTGCGCTTGCCATGCTTCTCCTTCTCGTATAGCGTCGCGTTGAAATGGTCGCCCTCGATCGACCAGAGGGAATAGGGAACTTCGCGCTTGCGGTAGTTGCCGTTCAGCATCACGCCCAGCAAAAGTTCCTGCTGGTCGTTCGTAAGCTCGTAGGTGAAGCTAGTCTTCTTTGTGCCCTCTGCGTTCATTGCGGATATTATAGCAAATCTGAATCAACCGAGATTCACCCATTACGCAAATGCCGCCTCAATCGCGGCGGAGAATCCCGCGAGGTCTGGGAAGCACCCCTCAACGTACTTGTCGAGCGAAGTCGGCTGCGCGTTCACGATAAAGACCTTCCCGCCCTTCTGGAGCGTGAGCCGTGGGATTCCAGCAGCCGGAAACACGGTAAGCGACGTGCCGAGGACGAGCATCACGTCCGCCCTCATCGCAAGCTCCTGCGACTTCATGAACGCCATCTCCGGCAGTTGCTCGCCAAAGAACGTGATGTCCGGCTTGTAGGCACCACCACACTTGCAGCGCGGCACATACGGCGCGCCAAGCTTCTCGGCTCCGCCGTTCGCATTGACCATAGCCATGATCTCGTCGAAGCTCTTCTCGTCTCCGCAGAGACGGCAATGATGAACTATCGGCGAGCCATGCACTTCGTAGACGTTCGACGAGCCCGCCTTCTGGTGAAGCATGTCGATGTTCTGCGTGATGATTCCATCAAGGTGCCCAGCGTCCTCAAGGCGCTTAAGAGCACGATGGACTGGCCCTGGCTCGAACGCGCCAAGCCCGTAGACGAGCTCGCTGCATCCGCGGTAGTAAACCGCCGGATCGCGGTCAAACCAGTCGATGTCGAAGATTCTTTCCGCGTCCGGGTTCTTGTATAGCCCCTTAGGACCGCGAAAGTCCGGTATTCCGCAAAGCGTGCTAACTCCTGCACCGGTCATAGCTGCGACACACTTCGCGCCGCGCACCGCCTTTATCATGTCGTCAAGCATTCGCGCCTCCTTTGAGTAGTCCTATTGCCCGACAGTCACCTTGAAAAACTTAAACTTGCTCGTGCCAATGTCGTCGACATCGACCTGCGCCCACGAATCCGCCGCATCGAGAGTCTCGCGTCCCCACACGGTATAGGTGCGAGCAGAGCCAAGATCGGGACTCCAGGTCAAGTTCGGCACTCCGCCGGAAACGTCAATCGAAACGGTAAACTCCGCACTTCCCTCGACAGACGGATCGAGCCCTGCAAGCCAGCTCGTCCACAGCGAACGGCCGTTTATGCCGACAAGCCCGACGGAAGCGCCAAAGGTCTCGGCGGTCTCTGCAAAAAGCGTTGCGTTCGTATGCTCGAGATCGGAAAGGTACGTTGTGCCGTCGTCCGTCTCAAAAGGTGCGTCGCCAGTCCGCGCGGAAACCGTCGAGCGCGTATATGCCTTGATGCACGTCGCCCAAGATTTATCCGTCGGGTCCACAGCATCGTCGGCATTCATACCGTCGACCCATTTGACAGTTTCTCCTCTGTCGCGTCCGAAATACGAATTGCCGAGCGCGTGAACTGGATAGGCATATCCTGCCATCGTACAGTTGACGCAAAGCGATATCTCGGCACCTGTCTGATGGTAAACTACCGCAAACGAGGTTCCGTCCGCGAGCGGAACCCCTGCAGAAAGCGGAATCGTCGTGAAACCCGCATGTTCCAGTGTGCCAGACTGCTGGTACGCGATAGTTCCATCTTCCGTCGGCGACGACGCGCCACGCGTCACATTCGTATATACTAAAATCTCGTATGGCATTGGGGAGACTGTCGTCCAGACGCCGACGGCATCAAGCCGTTCATTCCACGACGCCGTAAAGACTGACGCCTGCCAGCGACTCTGCGCAACAGCTTTTGACGGATAGTACCGAGCAGGATCGTATACATACCCCAGCCGGTCGTATCCTCGGACGGCATCGTAGTTCTCATCGTCCTTTGCGGGAACAAACACGGCGCTAGGTTCACCACGCGCGAGCGACGTATCGTGATAGGAAACACGATAGAAGCCATTGCTTCCGCATCCTTTTCCCCAGCTGTTCTTCATGATCCACGCGCCCGGACCCGGCGGAATGCTTTTGAAGTTGTTTGTCGGATAGTCGTCATCCCATCCAACAAGCGTAACGGCATGATTGTTCAGTCCACTGCCGGTGTAGTAATAGGTTTCGCCTCGTTCATACTTATTACTCCAGCAGACCGACGTCGCGACGGCGCCATATTCCATGATAGCCGCCTTAAGCGCGTCCATCCGTTCCTGCGAGCCGTCAAGCTCCTCCGTCCAGACGACATGCTGGACACGGACAGCTGGCGACAGCTGAGGGCTACTCGTCCATGCCGACATCGACGATTTATATACATCATTCGACTCCGCGACGGCACCGCCCCATCGCAACAGATAAGCTGCCGCAACATCGTTGTTCCCGCCATCGTCAGGACTCAGATTCCAACCATGCAAATTCACCATATTCTTCTCTGAGAAGTCCCATTCGCCCTGTCCGGCCTTAAGGAGTTGTGTCTCAAGAGTCGCGTATGCTGCAAACGCCCAGCATGCACCAACGCTCCTCTGGTTCTTGACAGGCGAAACCCAGCCATGCTCGCACGAATCCCATCGCGAAGGAAGCGCAGTTCTGGAAGAAACGCGCAGAAGCCGCGCCCCGCGCACGGAACCAACGCGCTTCACGGCAACGCCCCTCGGCGACGGACGATAGCCCTTTACGCGAGGGGAATCGTCGGCAGATGCGACGAGCGACAGCGCGCAAAGCGCCGCCGTTAGCATCACCACGATGATCCGTCCGTTTCCCATCAGCCGCTATTATACCAAATTTCAGCCGCGAGAAGCCCTATTCGCCGCACGCAAGAGGAATTGGCGCAAGGAGCTTTTTAGAGACAAGCGTAAGCGCCCCGTCAAGGTGCGCACCTTTTGCGAAGAGGACGCGGCTTTCGCCGGGAAGAAGGCCCTTGAGCGAACCCGCGGCAGATTTGCCGCCGACGGCAAGGGTGATGTCGTGGTACGGCGGGGCGACGCCCTTGTTTACGACGGTGACCGAGACGCCGTCGGCACTGGCCTCCACATTGGTTGCGACAAGTTCCGGTCCGCACTCGCGAGCGGCCGACCGGAAGCGCTCTGGCGTAGCGAAAGACCCACGCGGCGAATCGTTTGCTATTACGAACGTCATGTGGTATTTTGCCGCGGCTTGCGCCCATGTCGTGCCATAGAGTCCATCAGGGTTCAGGAACTCGTGTTGGTCGCGGCGGCTGTAGTAGCTGATCTCGCCGCCGTGAGGAGCGCGTTTCCAGTGGTCGTCGCCAAACAATCTCCAGTTGCGCTCATTCCAGCCACCCTTGCCGTCGACCACGTCATGCTTCTTGCACATGAAGCTGTCGTCGAAGAGCCCGAAGGCAAGCCCCTCCGCGGCAAACGCCGTCGCCGGCGAACGCTCCCCGTCCTGACCCGCCGCGTCGATGGAGACCATCCACGGAGTCTCGACGAACGACTTCGCGAGATGGCGGAAGAACCTGCGCTGGAAATCCATCGAGGGGAAGTTGCGCCCAAGCTCGGTCTTCGTGCCGCTCGTGTGGTATTCAGCCCAATGGCCAAACCCTACCTGCACAAAGGCAAGGCGCGAATCGGCGTCGTAGCGGGCGGCAAACGCGGAATAGAACGAGAGCGTGAAATCCTCAAGCGCAGGGCACGACCAGTCGGGGTAGTAGGTTGGGCCGTCTCCGCCGGGATTGGCGGAAAACGTCTCCTTGTAGCCGGGGGAGTTCTTTATAAACACCGGGACCGCCGTCGCGCCTTTCGTGCCGCCAAGCTTCTCGCCGGGGTACGCGTAGCGAAAGCGGATGATCGCCTGATGCCCGCGCGATGCGATGTCGTCCAGAAGCGAGTCGATCTTGCTCCAGTCGCAAACGAGCGCACCGGTTGAATTCGTGCCCGAGACCACGTCGCACGGCAAGGCGTATGAATACTCGAGCGATATGGCGGCCGAGAGTTCAGGGTGCCTGCGCGCCTGATACGGCCAAAGGACAATGCCCTTTAGCGCCGCCTCCGAAGGGAGAATTACGGCGGCGACAAGGGCAAGGGCTACATGAAATTTTGCCATGGCGACATTATATCACAAGCGCCCCTACATGATTATCACACCCTTAGAAAAAATTTTGTCAGAAATGACATTTACGCCCCCCTTACACCTTACAAGCAAAAATGCATATACAACAAAGCAGAAAGGCAAGGTGTGACATGGACAAGTCAACAAAGATTCTCGCAACGGTAATCGCGTGCCTCGCGCTCGCTGGCACATGCCTTGCCGACACCAAGACGACATACCGCGACGCGCAAGGACGGCTTCAGGGCACGAAGACGACTACCACGAGCGGCAAGACAACCTACCGCGACTCGATGGGACGGCTTCAGGGCACGACTACAACCGACAGCTGCGGCAAGACGACCTGGCGCGACTCAATGGGACGCCTCCAAGGCACTGCGACTACGGACAAGAACGGCAAGACAACCTACCGCGACTCAATGGGGCGTCTTCAGGGAACCGTCACGACCGACAAGAACGGCAAGACGACCTGGCGCGACTCGATGGGCCGACTTCAAGGCACCGCGACGACCGACAAAAACGGCAAGACAACCTACCGCGATGCACAGGGCCGGCTTCAGGGAACAAAGACCGTAAAATAACTTTCAGCGCGTTAGCGCAAAAATGCGCTTGAGCCCCTTCCTCGCGAGTGCGCGGAGGGCGTCAAGCGACTCTTCCGTAAAAGGCCTATGCTCAGCCGTTCCCTGCAGCTCGACATAGCGGCCGTCATCTGTCATCACGACGTTTAGGTCGACCTCGGCCGTCGAGTCATGGGCATAGTCGAGGTCGAGCGTCGGCTTCCCGTCGCACACGCCGACCGACACCGCCGCGATGCGGTGGACTATGGGATTCTCGGCAATGACGCCCGCAGCGAGAAGCTTGCGCACGGCGTCTTCGAGCGCGACCATGCCGCCCGTGATCGACGCGCACCTCGTGCCGCCGTCGGCCTGCAAAACGTCGCAGTCTATCGTTATCTGGCGCTCGCCGAGCTTCGACATGTCGACTGCCGCGCGAAGAGAACGCCCGATGAGGCGCTGTATCTCGGTGGAACGGGCGTCTTGCCTGAGCTTCTTGATGTCGCGGTCCTTGCGACCGCCGCCAGTAGAAGAGGGAAGCATCGAATACTCGGCCGTGACCCATCCCCTGCCAGTGTCCTTGAGGAACGGCGGAACCTTTTCCTCTACGCTCGCGGTGCACAAGACCCACGTGTCGCCCCACTTAATGAGGACACTCCCCGCAGCATGCTTCGTGAAATTCCTGATGAGCTTGATTGGCCTAAGCTGATCTCTTTTCTTTGGCATATTTAAGATTTCTTTCTTTTAAACCGTGTAGAACGTGTAGAACATGTAGATCGTGTAGAACTTTTTTGTTTAGCCGTGTAGAACGCGTAGAGCGTGTAGAATTTCTGCATGTTCTACATGTTCTGCATGGTTAATTATTTCTTAAACCCATCCGTTTAAGAATGTCGGCGAGCTGGGCCGTCACGACCTTCATCGAGAGCTCGTTGTCGAAGAACGCACGCGCCTCGCGAAAATACATCTCCTTGTTCGCCCAGTCGGCGCGATACTCATCGACGGCCTTGACAAGCGCTGCAGGATCGCCAGGCGGGATGAACTTTATCGCCTTGCATTCCTTCGCGCTCGGCGGATAGCCGGTGCAGAACTCGTTGATAGTGGGCCTTGCGCACGCCATACACTCGTAGACCTTGTTGCCGATGACGCGCGCCGCCTTCGCAGTCGTGCCGAAGACGCCAAGAACTATGTCGTGGGCGCAGATCACTTCGGGCACCTTGACGTACGGCACTTTTTCGAGGAAGCGGACGTTTTTTAGCCCAGCCGCCTTTGCCTCGGTGGACTGCTTGTACGCGCCCCAGCCGAGGAAATCCCACTGTATAGGCAGGTCCTGCGTCATGCGAGCCGCCTCGACAATGACCTCGGTCCCGTGAAGCGGAAGATACGCGCCGTGGTACAGAACCTTGAAGACGCCATCTGCACGATCTACACGTTCTACACGGCTAACATCTTCAGCAACCGGCTTGAAGACCTCTTCGTCAGTACCCGTGAAAAGCGGCGTCATCTTCTCGCGCGGCACGTCGAGATATTCCGCAGCAAAATCGACATGGCAGGAAGTGTCCCACGTGATGAAGTCGGGCATCGCCATGATCTTCTTTTCCCACGCGAGAAGCCGCTTTGCGCGGCGCTCTTCTGGCTTCCACTTCTTCTGCTCAAAGACCTTCTTGTCCCACGCCGAAATCATCGGGTCGAAGAGAACCTTGATGCCGCGCTTGTGCGCCCACCGGCAGGCCGCCGCGATGTCGCGCTGGCGGCAGACGGGAACGAGCACGAGGTCGGGCCTCGGTCGGCGGTCAAGCCCACGGAAAAACGCCTCGACGTCGCCAAAACGGCAGCACCACTTCACGTCGAAATAGTCGACCTCCCAGCCAAGCGCCTTGAACGCCGCGGCATTTACGCGCGTCTTGGAATAGCCGTGGTCGAACCGGCCCCAGAAAAGGACTCGCTTAGGCATTCTCTTTGTTGTGGATGAGCCAGGACTGGTAGATTGCAAGAAGCGCGAAGATGGCGATCATCATCTCGCCGCCCTCTTCGAGCGCCGTACAGAGCGACTGCGCGGCAGTCACGCCCTCGGCAGACTTCTCGAGCCCATGCGCGTGGTCGAGCCACGAGGGAAGACGGTCTGCGACCTGGACGAGAACGCCGGAACCGCCGAAGCATCCGAACGTCCACGCAACAGGATTGAGCGCGAACACCCCCTTTACGAACGGCACCGCGAAATAGAGCATCCCCGCCGCGAACACGCCGAAGAACGCCGCGAAGTAGAGGACGACGAACGCCTTTGCGCCAAACGGAACCGCGCCGTTTGTGAGGAACCGCGCTTTGAACGGAGTTCCAGAGAGCGGCTGGCCATTTGGCTTGAAAAGGACGCCCGGTATGATCTTCCCGTCCTCGCCTACATAATCGGGGCAAAGCGCGTGGAGCGCCATGTTGTGGAGATCCATCTCCTTCACAATCGCCATCAGCGCAACAAGCGAGACGGCAAGGCAGAGGATCATGCGGCGACGCTTAGAGCCGGTAAACGGGCACTTCCACCACACAAGCGGGACGATTGCCGCGAAGAACGGCAGCGTCGCAAGCTCGAACGGCGAGTAGCCATCCTGGTCGAAAGCGTGGACGAGCGCCGCAGGCTCCATAACGGCCCAAGTGACGAGAAGCGCCGCGACTCCGGCGAACCAGAGCGCGGGGCCCGAAAACCAGCTCTTGAGGAACTTCATGTCGATTAGTGGAGATTGTAGGTCTTCTCGACCTCTTCCCACGTGCGCGTGGTGAAGAACTTGGAAATCGCCGTGTCGTACTCTGCGGTGTGCGTGAACGCCTTCTTCATGAGCTTAAAGCGCGTGTCGAGGCCAAGCGAACCGCCGTGCGACTCAAGTTCCTGGACGATGTTCGGATAGTCGAGCGGATCAGTCACGGACGCGACGCGCAGGTAGTTCTTCGCCGACGCGCGGACCATGCAGGGGCCGCCGATGTCGATGTTCGTCCTCGCCATTTCGGGAGTGACGCCCGCCTTGGCGACGGTCTGCTGGAAAGGATAGAGGTTGACGACGACCATGTCGATCGGGAGCGCGGAGAGGCGCTTAAGGTCCGCCTGGTGGGCGTCGTTGTAAGTCTCGGAGAGGAGGCCGAGGTAGATTTTGAAGTCGAGCGTCTTAACGAGACCGCCCTGCATCTCCGGCTGGCCGGTGTAGTCGGAAACGGCAACGAGCGTATCGCCCGCCTTGTCGCCGAGGATTTCCTTTACCTTGGTGTAGGTGCCGCCGGTGGAGTAGATCTTCACGCCGGGGCATGCCTTGACGAGTGCGGGGACGAAGGTCTCGAGCCCCGTCTTGTCGCTCACGCTCATGAGGACGTTCTTTACCTGCACCCTGCCGTCGATTTCAGTTACGATGTTTAAAGCCATGTTACCTCCTTGAAATTTCAAGTATTATACCAAAAAACGGCCACGAGCGGCGTTCCGCAAGCAGGTTAAAGTTCTGACGCAGAAAACATATAAAAAAGCGCGGCGGATTTACCGCGCTACAGCCAATCACCGCCTGCTGTGGCATTCCACTGTGGCAATCAAGTCTGTATCAATAAGCCCTTTTACCTACAAGACTCTCACCGCCGCAGCCGGGTTCGAGCCTCTTCGTCGCGGTTGAGCACCTCGACGAAGAACGGCGCGTGCCCACCGCGGCAGAAAAGGCCATGCACGGCGTCGACCCCGTCGTTCGCGATCACGTCCTTCACGAGCCGCACCATCGCCTTCGTGATCCTCAAGCCCGGAATGAAAACCGGCACGCCAGGCGGATACGGCACTATGAACTGCGATGCGATGCGCCCCTCGGACTCATCGAGCGTCACCAGCTCGCCGTCGCAGAGCGCAGCATCGTGCGGAAGCACCTCCGCCTGGCCCGACACCGCCTCGACGACGCCCTTTGCCGCGGCGCTGGCCGCCGCGGGCCCGATAAGCCCCTTGAACTGGCGGCACACGCGGAAGAGATACTCGAAGTGCTCCTGCGCCGTTCCCGCCGTGACGAGAAAGAGCACCGTCGTGGAGCTTGCCTTCTCCCATTGGATGTGCGCCTTGAGAAGCGCCTTCTTGAACGCGGCGCACGCGCGCGCGGAGCGGAGCTGCAGCACGATCTTGAGCGGATCCTTCATGTACCCCTTCTCGCGCCAGTCCACGCCAGGGCCCGCAATCTCCTCGAGCCCGGCGAAGCACTGGTTCTCGGGCCTGCCGCATTCGTCCGCGACGCGCTTTCTGAACGCCGCCGCCCAGCGGATTCGCTCGTCGATGAGCTTCATGCCCTCGAGCCGCATCTGCACGCCCGCGACATCGAGCGCGGCGAGAAACGGATACAGCGGCGAGGTCGAGTGCCAGTACCTGAGGATCTCGTGCAGGTCGTGCGAGAACTTCTCGTAGCTGCCGCGTCCGTGCAGCGCGAATCGCCGCCTGAGCCAGCGGTACTGCGGGGAGCTATCCTCCTCAAGAAGCTGCTTGAAGCGCGTCGACACGTGGATCATGGACGCCTGCGAAAACGCGGCGAGCGTCTTGTGCGTCGACTGCACGGAGAAATGGGCGCCGCACGTCTCGTTCACCGCCGCATAGCGCACCGTGTCGCCCTTTCCGCGGCCGAAGGTGTAGTAGGGGTGGAAGTTGAGGTACGCCGCCCACGCCTCGTCCGCGTAGAACAGAACCCCCGCCTTCTCGCATTCGCGCGCGATCTCCCAGATCGGATACAGCACGCCCTCGTAGGTGCACGTCGTGAGGACGAGGAGCTTCGGCCTCTCCTCGGCGGGGACGCGCAGCGCCCGGCGGATGTCGTCCAGCGACACAGGGCCCCACACGCCGAGAGCGGCGTTCCAGCGCGCGGGGAGATACCGCGCGACGGCGGCGGAGGTAACGACCGCGTGATGCACGCTCTTGTGGCAGTTGCGGTCTACAAGCACCGTCTCGCCCGGCCTCAGCAGCGTCATCAGCATCGCCTTGTTCGACGTGGACGTTCCGTTCGTCACGTACCGGCTCGCCGCGGTGCCGAATATCTCGCTCGTCAGCTTCTGGGCCTCCGAGAGCGGCGTGTGCGCCTCGGGGCTCGAGAGGTCGCCGAGGGACTCGACGGACACCGAGAGGTCCGTGCGGAATATCGTGTCGCCGAACGCCTCGTGGAAGCCGCGCAGGAACGGCGAGTTCGCGAACGCGCGTCCTCCGTTGTGCCCCGGCGTGTGCCAGTTCGTGCCCGCCTTCAGCGTCACGTACTGCTTGAGCGCCGTGGAGAAGCGCGGCATCCAGAAGCTCTTGAAGAGGTGCACGATGCGCTCGTGGTAGCGCGAGGGCTGTTCGAGCACAACGGCGGCCTTCTTCGTCCAGCGTCTCGCCGGAAGCGCCACCGCGGGATGCCCCGGCCTTGTGAGCACGACCTTCGGTATCGCGGGGAAGAACAGCTTGAGCCACGACCTGAGCGAGAGGCCCTCGACCTCCATCTTCATCAGGTCGTCGTCGATCAGGAACAGGCAGCAGGCGCGCCCGAGCTCGGTGAGGACGCCCCTCGGGCCTCCGCTCGTGAAGAGCGCCTTCGCGAGCGTCGGCGCGTCGCGGACGGCGACGAGCTTCATCGGCGGATAGTCCTGCGCGCCCCTCGCGTCGAACGTCTCGCGGCAGAAGTCGCGGAAGGCGTCGGTAAGCCCGTACTCGATGACAGGCAGCCGCTTCGCGTCGAAGCGGCCGGGCTTGTGCAGGTAGAAAACGGTCAATGTCCTTATCATAAATGATTCAGTGGCGCTTTTGCATTGCCTGCTACCGCTTTTTCTTCGCCGACTCTGCGGCACCGGGTAGAGAACGCGTATGCGGCGGTCCTTCTCCTCGTCGTCGAGAAAGAACGCCCAGTGCGCAAGCCGACTGACAAGGTGATAGCACCTGTTTCCGCTTGACAACCATGTTCTTCCTCATGTGGACATTATACCAAAACGCGACTACTGCATCAATGCTACTGCATCAATAAGCCCTTTTCTCCCATTTTCGCGCGATGGCACAGCGATTGGAAAATGGTTGGAAAAGGACAAAAAGGGCGCGGCAAAACTGCCGCGCCCTTTTTCACGGGATTTCTCCCAGTTGTCAGCCGAGGAGGTCGTCGTCGCCGGTCGAGCCCATCGACTCGTCGGAGTTGACGAGATCGCCACCGTCTGCAGACGTGTCGCCCGTGTCGTTGATGAGCTCGGGCTGGAGCTGCATGTCGGACTCGTCGTCGTCCTCCTCTTCGCCGGCGATCGTGCCCGCGGGGATGCCGTAGAGCTCCTCGTGGCGCTTGCGCTGCTCCTCGCGGAGCTTCTCCATCTCCTCGTCGCTGATCGCGTCGCAGAGCGGCACGAGCTTGAGGTAGCGGTGGAGCGGGAAGCCGGTGCCGCCGGGGATGAGGTGGCCGAGGATGACGTTCTCCTTGAAGCCGCGGAGTTCGTCGACCCTGCCCATCGTCGCGGCCTCGGTGAGGACGCGCGTCGTGTCCTGGAAGGACGCGGC
>JAFQYM010000037.1 GCA_017406465.1 Kiritimatiellia bacterium
CACGGCGGCGGAAGAGACCAGCATGTTGCCGAGAGAGTGTGCGAGCATCACCTTGTTCGTGCCTGGAAGCAACGCGACTGTATCGACGAGATTTGAGGCGGTCGCAAACGCGTGCATGACGTTAGCATAGTAGTCGGGCGATACCGTATCCATGTAAATGAGCGAGAAGTACTGCGACGAGTCGCCATACCAGTCCACAGCCGTAAACATAGAACGCGAGCCCGCCACCCAAAGACGCTTGAACATCTGATTCGCCCAGACGCGGGCGGCCTCCGCGTTGACGTTGTAGCCATGCACGAACACGAAGTGCCGCCCGTCGCTCTCAGAGTCTGGATTCCAAAGAGGATCGGCGAGATTGGAGGCTTCCCCGGAGGAATCTCCGCAGACAGGTCGCAGGTTCGCCCAACGATACATCCGCTCAACGTCAACGACCATCGACGGCAGCGTGAAGCCGTAGAACTCGTATCCGGACGAGTCGACTACGGAAAGTCTTAACGACGCGCCTTCACGCATCGCCTCGGCGACGACAAGGCCGTGACCGTCCGAGAGCGCGCCGACGCTGTCCATCGGAAGGCTTGTTCCGTAGAGGTTCACCGGCGTGACATGCGCGGCGGAAAGCGTCTCACCTGACACGGCCAGGACGTCATTCGTGTACATCTCGCCCGCCGCGGCCCACGCCCCCGGCGAAAGACAGTAGTTGAACGACGCGTCGCTCGAGCCAGGGGCCTTCAGCTTGAACGAAAGACCGCTCTTCCATGACTGCGGGAATTGCGCAAGATCAAGAGCAAGAGGGAAGAAGTTGAGCATGTCGTAGTCCCCGTCAACCGTGTCGTTCGCAATGTTAAGCGTCAGCGTCGAAAGCGCACCGTCGCCGACATAGCGCCCCTTGACCTTCTCTTTGTTTGTCCAGAACCGGAATATCTTTCGGCGCATGAACAGCGCGAAATCCACTGCATCGACCATGCCGTCGCCATTGTAGTCCGGAAGGAGCGGAGGTCTTACCGAGGAAATGCGCCGGCGGACGGACGAGCGGATCGCGCTGCCGTCATTGTCGAACACATAGGAAAACGCAAGATCGCAATGCCCAGTGGCAGAGGAGAGCAGCCGCACGTCGAGGTCTCGTCCGCTGCCCGCATGACGCGACACAATCTGCCGCCACTGCCGGACGGTGAAGTAGCGCACGGGGCCATCCGCGCTGTCGAGAAGCTTTTCCGCAGGAATCGTGACGAGCTCCGGTCCGCCGCCCGAATAGTCGAAGTATGTCCGCTCCGGAGCCCATATCTCGAAAGCGCCGACGCAATTCTCGAGCGCGAGGCGGAAGACGCCGTTCGTGAGCAGCACGTCTGTCATGACGCGCAGCGACACCGCGTTGTCGAGGTTGGTGTTGACGGTAATCGGGAAGCCGAAAGAGGCGTTGAGCGACGCATACTCCGAAAGCGCAGGGCCGTATGCGTTCTCTATGTTCACGCCAAGAACCGTGTATGCCCTTGCTATCGAAGGCGCGCCGTTCGTGACAAAGAGGACGCCGTCTCCGTATGGCTCGCGGCTCGGGCATTCTCCGCGCACGGACACCATGACGTCCTCATACGACATGTCGAACCAGTTGTTGTCGGCGTCGCGAACCGAAAGCCGCGGCGACATCCACGCGGCGGCGACGTAGTTGCTCTGCCAGTGGTCCGGGCAGTCGCAACAGCGGACCGGCCCACCAGCCGGGACGGATAGGGCCACCACGTCTTCTCGGTTTACGCTGCCATGGAGCTGGAGAACCCCCTGCGCAGCAGGAAGCGCCGCGATGCGCGCGTACTCCGCCGCAGACTCATCTTCGCTCGTCGCGTCCTCAGCTTCAGGCGTTTCGTTTTGCTCGGGCCAGTCACTCGAACCGTAGTCCTCGTCGTTCGCGCCAGGCGGCACATCATCGTCCGCAAGGTTGGGGCAGAAGCGGAGCTTCTGTTCGATTCTCGGCGGCTCTTTGTTCTGCCTGTCAGGGTGGTCGACCGTATAGAAAATGGCGCGCTCCTGATTCTTTGCAAAATGGCCGTGGATTTCAACAGAGTCCGGCGGCCGGTTCTCTATCTCGACATCGGCATTGCTGTTGGTCCATGTCGCTGTGAGGTCAGGGAACTCATCGCCATAAATTAGCGAGACCATCTTGCCATTCGAGAAAAAGTCGTGTATGCATGGAGAGGTTGCGTCTGTGCGTGGAAACGCGATCCAGCCATGAGGCAAGTACCATGTCGGCATCCTGCCTAGGAGCAAGTCGTCGGAGTTGATTGCAACGTCTAGTCCATCTGGTTTGTCGAACCACAATTCCTTGCGGACGCCCTTGCCAACGGCCAGAAGCAATGTGTTTGTCTGCGCTCCACTTCTCATCTGTGGCGGCGCGACGAGCGGAACCACGGCATCGCCCACGACGAGTCGGCCCGAACCTACGCCGGAGACCATGATCTTCAACACCGCCGTCTCGACCGTCGATGTCGGGTAGGCGAATGGCGCATTTGTCGTCCCGGTGTAGAAGATGTGCTCATATATTGTGTTCGTCGATCCTTCCGGACAGGAGAACGGGTCGAGGTCCCCAAGCTTCGCGGCAAATCCATCGCAGTACGCATCGCTGACGGAATACGAATTCAACGGATTGGTGTTGTATAAGAAAAGTTCTTCGTAGTCCGACAGTCCGTCGAAGTCGGAGTCCGCGTTGTGCGGGTCGGTGTAGTGGACGAAAAGTTCGTCGATGGTGAGAATCCCGTCACCATCGGGGTCCTGGTCATAGACATCGTTCTCCGAGAGCGGATAGAACGCCATCGAGGTGACGTTCGTCGGCAGGGAGTTGGTAGTCCATGCATTCCCACCAAACGACGTGCCCGCGAGGAAGTTCGCGGCCGTTTCACCGTCGAGACGCGAGAGGTCGTAGCGGAATACGAACCTTCCATCAGTGAAGAACTTAACCTGAAAGGAGACGGGTTTCCCGGTGTCGCGGTCGAAAAGTACGTTCTGCCAAGTGACGACAAGCGCATTGTCCGGCGTGATGCAATACCACACCAGGCTTGGCCTGTCGGTTTCGTCGAGCAATTCCCAGTTCGCCTCAGGCACAACACCGAGCGACGCCATGAAAGGAGCAAACCAGTTGTTTGTGGCTATCGAACCATTAGTTTCAGGGACAAATGGGACAATCTTGCCAAAAGAATATACTCGCAGACATTCTACATTGTTTGTGCCGACCTTGAACATCCAGTTGGTCATTGCGACATACACCCAGTCAACCGCCGCGCCGTCCTCCTGCCAGTCGACGCAGACGACGGCGTTGGAAGGCGCGGAGAAATCGACCCCCTCGCTCGTCCCGACGCGGGCCATCACGAAGCCGCGCTCGAAGTCCTCGGCGGTCAGCATCCGTGTCGTGTTCGTCGAGGTTATCGGGTCTTGGACAGGATTTACAGGATTACCCTCCCCCACAAATCCTGTCAATCCTGTAAATCCTGTCTGAGAAAGAATGTCTCTCTGTTGCATCTGCGGCAAGGGCTGATTCAAGTTTGGCGGCACGTTGTTCGTTCCACCGCCAACCTTTGTGCTGCCGGCTCGGTAGAGAGGTGCGGCCATCAGTCCGAACACTACGACGCCGGCAAGCGACAGCTTCTGCGTGAAGCGGGCTATCGCCCGAAGCGGGCGAATGCCTCGCGCATGTGCCGCAACGCAGACCCACGCGACAAGACTCGCCGCAGCCGACAGAACAATCGCCGTAGTCCATATCTTCGTCAGCATGGCGTCACCTCAGGCTTATGGCGAGCTTGCGGTAGTCGCTGTCGACGCGGCACCACTCGCCCGGAGGGGCGACGCCGCGCCGCGTCACCTTGGCGAGATTCCATTCACGGTCGAAGAGAAACGCCGGCGCGGGACGCGAAAGCGCGGCGAAGCACGCGCCGGTCTCGTTCGTGAACGCGGCGCGCATCGGGACGAACTTGTCGTCCGTCCGCACGGACATGCGGAGGAATCGCTGCGCGGCCGCGGCCGACGCCGGCCCGAAGTGCCGCGCGCCCTTTCTCACGTCCTCGACGAACCAGCGGTTCGTGCGCCAACCGAGGACAAGCGCAGTCTCGCCGGGTGCGAGGTTCCCGTCGCCGTCCGTGTCGCGGCCGAACGCGATCTGTACGCTGTTGGAAACCGAGCCCGCCAGCTCCATGGAGACGTCGAACGCCTTGACGTCGTTGCGTCTTCTGTTGACGACGACGTTCGTCGACACCTCCGTGTCCGCGAAGAGGCTCGGAGGCAATGTCAACACCTCAACCCTCTCCGCCGCCAAGGCGGAGAGAGCGAAAAGTACCACCACCAAAATCACCGCGCCAAACTTCATGTGGATATTTTACCATATTTCTTCCTTTACCTTTACCTGTTCCCCTTCGCGCGGTTGTGGGTCTTGCAGAGCATCTGGCAGTTGGAGATGCTGGCAAGGGCAGTCTTAGCTGACGACGCCGGAGCAACTCAGGAGTTCTTCACCCACGCGTGGGCGGGATCCATGGACGAGATTAGCCCGCGGCCCTGTGCGCCGGCCATCGTCCAGAGGTAATACATCTGGTAGCCAGGTGCGCCGACGAGAGGATGGTAGCCCTCGGCAATCGCGACGGTGTCGTAGCTCTGCACGCGGTACGCCTCGTTCAGGGAGCCGTCGGGCTTGTAGACGGACTGGAACCCGAAGCCCTGCGGCGGATCGAAGAGGTAGAAGTAAGTCTCCTCCATGTCAAGCTCGGCGGGCGGGTTGTTCACGTCGTGGCGATGCGACGGATAGCCCGACCAGTTGCCGGACGGGATCATCCCCTCGCCGATGTAGAAGTGCTCGGAGTCGAACTTCTCGTCGAGGATGATCTCGCTCGTGCGCGTCCAGTTGTCCTTTCCGAGCGCGATGTGGCGCGTGTCCTTAGGGCTAATGAGCGTGGGCTTCGCGGTGTCGCGCGTGACGGGCGAGCCGTTGTAGGCGAGCTCGACGTCCGACAGCGCGGTGATCACGTACTTCGTGCGGCGCGGGAGATACAGGCAGTGGGGCTTTCCTGTGAACGGGCTTGTGCGGCCGTCCGCCACATCGAACGCCCAGCCGTCGCCCTTTGCCGCGAAGTTGCCGCCCATGAGTACGAACGCGACTTCCGTCTCGCCGGTGTCGCCTTCGTAGACGCCACCCTTCGCGAGCTTCAGAAGCCCGAACTTCGTGAGCTTCATTCCATACTCGCCGACATCAAAGATTTTATTGTAGCCATCCTGCGGCTTCAGCGCGATCCTAAGATTCATGTTTCTCCTTTCACATTTCAACTTTCATCTTTGAACCTTGAACTTTTAACTTTCAACTTTCAACTTTACTTCACCAGGTGCATCTCTATGTTCATGTTGCGGCAGAAGGCGGTGAGCTCGTCAACGCGGTCGCCGTACATGAGCGCATAGTGGTGTTCCCATCCGTTTTCCATGACTTCGCGGCGGACGGCCTCGCAGCCCGCGTCGAACTTGACGTTGAGCGGAGTGCCGCGCACGAAAAGATCGGTGTCGATTCCCGTGCCGGGGCAGACGAGCATCCGGAAGCCCCTTCCGTCGCGCGTCTCGCCGAGGCGCGCCAGCGTGACGCGGCCGGGCTTGAGCGGAAATTCGCCCGTGCAGCCCTTCACGCCGCCGCCTTCGACCGTCGCGGAGCAATGGAGCTCCGGCGTGCAGCCGGGCTTGGCGAGCCCGCAAGGAGCCGCGCCGCAGTGCCAGACCGTCCCGTGGTCGCCTTCGCAGATGATCAAGTCGCAGAAGAACGGGAGTTCGCCGGAGATTATCTGCCCGATGCGCATCATGACCGCGCCGTACACATCGCCTTCGCACGCAGTAAGGTAGCCGTGGTTCGTAAGGTGGCCAAGGGTAGAGCAGACCGCGATGCCATAGAACTCGTTCAATATCACCTCGGGCCAGCAGCGCATCGCGAACGTGTCGACGAAGAACTTCTCCTTGAGCTTCATCACGGCGGCGATGAGGCGGGCCGACTTCTCCTTCTGATCACCGCGAGGAGCGTCCGCCGAAGGCGTCTTCAGGTCTTCGTCGATGATGGCAATCCCCTTTGCGACCTCGTCGGCGGTGAGGTTCTTCGCGACGGTGAAGAGCTCGTGCTCGGTGATGATCTTGACCTCGGGCCCGAGCGTGCGGCGGAGCATCATCTCGTCCACGCAGCTCGTGAAGAAGCCGGGGACGCGTCCGCCGATAAGGCCGATGCGCATCCTGCCGAGCGCCTTCATCGCCTGCGCGACGCGGATCTGCTTCATGAGCTGCGTTTCCGCTTCCTTCGTCCCCGCCTGCGCGTGAACGTAGAAGTACGGGATGCCGAGCCGCCACATGTGGTGGGCGTTCATGTTCGCCGCGCAGAACGAGTTGTTCTGGAGGCGCCCGCCCTTCGGATCGGGCTCGGGCTGCGACCAGAGGAGGATCGGCACCTTGAGCCGCTGCGCGAACATAGGCGGAACGACGCCGAGCGAGAACGTGAGGAAGTGCGCGACGATGAGGTCGGGACGGTCCTTCTCCCACTGGTCGAGGACTTCGATTGCCTCGCCTTCGAGCGCGAGCATGTGGTCGGGCGCGATCACCTCGACGTCGGGTAGCGTTTTGAGAAACTCGATTGCGTTTGCACGCGCGGCCTCGAGCGTGTCGTTGGTCCAGTTGACCTTGCTTAGGGGGAGGTATCCAATCTTGAACATTGCTTGGTTCCTTGTTAAGTTTAAAGTTTGATGTTTGATGTTTAATGTTTGAAGTTTTGTTTTCGCGCAGAGACGCAGAGAACTCTACACGTTCTACATGTTCTACACTGTTAAATCTCTTTATGTGTTTTTAGAAACTCCTCGACTTCGGCGCGGGTTGGGGCGGAGGGCGGACGACCCGAGAGGCCGCGGCACTTTATCGCCGAGACCGCCGCGCCAAAGCGCTGGCATTCGAGAAGATCATGCGTCTCAAGCCAGCGGACGGCGAACCCTGTATGGAAGAGATCGCCGCATCCCGTCGTGTCGACGACTTTCTCGACCTTGAACGCAGGGCACTTCACAAAATCCTTCCCGTCGAAGCACATCGACCCGCGAACGCCCATCGTCGCGCCGCAGACCTTGGGGCGATACTTCGCGTAGACCTCTCTCACCGCCTCCTCGGCGTCCTTCAAGCCAGTGAGTTTTAGAATGAACTCCTCCGAACAGATGAGAAGATCGGCGAGCGGCAAAAGCTCGTTCATTCCGTCGCGGTGTGTTCCTGCGTCGTACATCACCGTCACGCCCGCCTCGCGTGCGACCTTCGCTGCGGCAATCGCGCCACCTGCGTTGTGTCCGTCGAGATGCAAAATCTTCGCCTTCGCGATTCTCTCGGCGTCTATCTCGTCGGCCGTCAGCTCGGTAAGCCCCTCGCGCGTCCACGCGCATGACCTGGCGCCAGTCTTCTCCTCGATCCAAAGATACGCTATTGCGCTCGTCGCACCCTTCCTCACTTTGACCATCGAAGTGTCGACGCCCTGGCGCGCGAAGTCGTCGAGGATCATGCGACCGTCAGCATCGTCGCCGACTGTCCCAACGAACGCCGCGCTCATCCCAAGTGTCGCCGCGCCCGCCGTTGAGTTCGCGGCAGGTCCGCCGCCCATGATAGCGTGGGAAATCATCCGCACCTTCGTGTCCATCGGAATGAACGGCAGCACCGCGAGGTGGTCGTTCGAACAAAAGCCGAGGCCGATGTAATCCGCATCTTTCATCACAGCAATTATACCACAAACACCATGAGAGTGCAGAGCAGTCTCCTGAAACGAGATGAGAAAACATGAGAAATATGGTAGACTATCCCGCATGGACAACCTACGCATACGCAAGATAATCAACTTCGCGAAGGAACGCAAGTCATGCTCGATCGCCGAACTCATGGAGAAGTTTGGAGTAAGTTCCGCGACGATCCACCGCGACATCGACCTTCTCGCGAAGCGCGACGTCATAGAGCGCGTCCGCGGCGGAATAATCTACAACGACGCGCCGAACGCCCGCGCCACTTCCGCAGACTACCAGGACCGCGTTGTCGCGAGGCGCACCGAAAAGATCGCCGCAGCGCGGCGGGCGCTCGCTCTCGTGGAAGAGGGTGACATCGTGTTCCTCGACTCGTCGACGACTGTCTACGAACTTGCACTATTGCTGATGCAGAGCAAGCTCGACCACCTGACCGTAATCACAAACGCGATTCCGGTGATGCATCTCTTCAGGAAGTTTCCGCCGCACTGGTCGATGATCGGGCTCGGGGGAAACTTCGACCCGCAGCTCAACTCAATCCTCGGCGCCGCGGCGCTCGAGCATCTGTCGCGCTTCAACGTGACGAAGGCGTTCATATCGGCTTTCGGGCTCGACGACAAGACGGCCACGACAAACCACGAGCAGCAGGCCGAGATACTGCGTCGAGTGCTCGATGCCGCGGACAAGCGCTATCTAATCATCGACCACACGAAGATAGGCCGCAAAGGCATCTACCGCATCGCCGCCCGCGGCGGATTCGACGCGATCCTGACGGATAGATCAAAAGACAGTCGCTAATCGCGGCGGTGGAGCGAAGGTCCGAGCGAGTGGATACGGCGTATTCGCCGAGGGTCCACGAGAAGGAGCCTTCGGACACCGCCACGATCAGACGCGAACTCGTCCTGAGGCAACCTCGGCGCGGTATTCGTCGACGGTGCGGCGAAGGCCGGCGGCAAGGTCAATCTTCGGCGCCCAGCCAAGCTTGCGGATGAGCCGCGTGTCGCAAAGCTTCCTCGGGGTGCCGTCGGGCTTTGTGCGATCCCACTCGATGAACGCCTGGGAGCCAGTCGCCTCCTTCACCATGTCCGCAAGCTGGCGTATCGTAACCTCGCGGCCCGAGCCAACGTTGACGAGGTCCGGCGGATTCTCCATCTCGAGGAGGAAGAGACACGCCGACGCGAGATCGTCCACGTGCAGGAACTCGCGAAGAGGCGAACCCGATCCCCAGAGCGTTACCTTCTGGTTGCCGTTGACGCGAGCCGTCTCGAACTTGCGTATCATCGTCGGCAGGACGTGTCCATGCTCCGTGTCGTAGTTGTCGCCGGGCCCATAGAGGTTCGTCGGCATAAGCGAATGGTAGACAAGCCCCCTTTCGCGCCGCAGGAACTCGCAGAGCTTAAGCCCCGAGATCTTCGCGAGCGCATAGCCCTCGTTCGTCTTCTCGAGCTCCGAAGTGAGAAGCGCAGACTCGGGGATCGGCTGCGGCGCCATACGCGGGTAGATGCAAGTCGAGCCGAGGAAAAGAAGCCGCTTAACGCCGGTCTCGGCGGCGGACCAGACAGTGTTCAGCGCGATAAGCTCGTTCTCGTAGAGAAACTGCGAATTCGCCGCGCTGTTCGCGCCGATGCCGCCGACGCGCGCAGCCGCGATGATGGCAACGTCGGGCTTCTCCGCTTCGTAGAACGCGCGGACCGCAGCCGGGTCAAGGAGATCGAGCTCGGAATGGGTACGCGTTACGATGTTCTCAAAACCCGCCGCCTTCAGCGCGCGGACGCACGCCGAGCCCACCATGCCGCGATGTCCCGCGACGTAGATCTTGTCGGTCTTAAGCATCCTTTATCGCCCTTTCCTTGCGGGCGAGCTCAAGGTCGGACTCGACCATCATCTTGACGAGGTCGTGGAACTTGACCTTCGGCTCCCAGCCAAGCTCGCGCTTCGCCTTCGACGCATCGCCGAGAAGCTGGTCGACCTCGGTTGGGCGGAGATACCTCTTGTCGCACTCTACGTACTTCTCCCAGTCGAGGCCGACGAGGCCGAACGCCTCCTCGAGGAATTCCTTGACCGTGTGCATTTCGCCCGTCGCGAGAACGAACTCGTCGGGCCGCTCGTGCTGCATGATGCGCCACATGCCCTCGACGTAGTCGCCCGCAAAGCCCCAGTCGCGGAGCGAGTTGATGTTGCCCATGTAGAGCTTGTCCTGAAGCCCCATCTTGATGCGGCCGACGGCCCTGGTGATCTTGCGCGTCACAAACGTCTCGCCGCGGCGAGGCGACTCGTGGTTGAAGAGTATTCCGTTGGAGGCGAAGATGCCGTATGCCTCGCGGTAGTTGCGGACGGCCCAGTAGGCGTAGAGCTTCGCGACGGCGTAGGGCGAACGCGGGTAGAACGGAGTCGTCTCCTTCTGCGGCACCTCCTGCACGAGGCCGAAGAGCTCGGAAGTCGACGCCTGGTAAAACTTCGTCGTCTTGTCGCGGCCGGTGAGATGAATCGCCTCAAGAAGACGCATGGTGCCGAGCGCATCGACGTCGCCGGTAAA
Source organism: Kiritimatiellia bacterium (assembly GCA_017406465.1). Lineage (GTDB taxonomy): Bacteria > Verrucomicrobiota > Kiritimatiellia > RFP12 > UBA1067 > UBA1067. The sequence continues at coordinate 10,285 of JAFQYM010000037.1, forward strand.
CTCTGGCGAATCGAATGATACGCGCACGTGGCTTTGCGCCGCGAGGTTGTAGATTTCGTCGGGCTGGATTTCGTAGACGAGCTTGACGAGGTTCGCGCTGTCCGCGAGGTCACCGTAGTGGAGGAAGAGCTTAACGCCGTTGATGTGCGGGTCTTGGTAGAGGTGGTCAATCCTCTCAGTATTGAACGTCGACGCACGGCGGATTATACCGTGAACCTCGTATCCCTTTTCAAGCAGCAGCTCCGTGAGATAGCTGCCGTCCTGTCCCGTAATGCCGGTAATGAGTGCTTTCTTCATTTGGTCCTCTTTCCTTGAGGTGTGTATTATACCAAATCCCAGGACCCCAAGGCCGACTCCGCCGACCCCTGACTACTGACCCCGACCGCAGAGATTCAAATCACGTTCAGCGAGCGGATGCAGGGTATGAGCGTGTTTGCGAGAACTTCGGAATTCAGCTGGTGCCCGCCTGGGAAGGTTTGGGACATGCCTGGGTAGTGCTGCTCGAAGGCCTCCCTCGACTCGGGGCCGACAAGCGTGTCGGCGTCGCCGAAGAGCCCGTGGCAGAGCATGCGGTCGTCGTCGTCGATGCCGTCGAACTGGCGCGATTCAAACTCCTGGAAATGGGCAACCGTCTCCTTCGTGACGTGGAACTCGGTCTCGCCGTCCTTGCGCTTGTTCAGCCACTTGTGCTTGCCGACATAGAGAATGTCGTACTTCTTGGACGTCCAGAACGACGGGTTCACGCAGATGCGCGTAAAGCCGTGGAGCATCTGTGCGTACATCCCGCCCATCGAGGTGCCGATGACGAGATCGGGCATCTCGTCGTAGGCAAGCGCCTCGAGCGTCTTCTCGGCGACAAGCGGATCAAGCGGGATGTCCGGCGCAACCACGACTGCGCGATGCGCCGGTTCTGCCCGTTCCCAGAACCACTTTCGCAGCAGCTCGACGGTTCCGCTTGCGCCCGACGACGCAAAGCCATGTAGATACAGAATCTTTCTCAATGCGTATCCCGACATGCAATGTCAGTCGATCTTCATCTCCTTCGGGAACTTGGCGGCGGGAATCGTCTTCCCGCTCTTCTCGTCCACGGTTTCGACATCGGCGACATTGTGCGCGCGGAACTCCACGCGGTTGGAGGTGTAGTACAGCAGGGCGCGCAGGGCGAGCGCGATGTCGCGTCCGAACGCACGGCATTTCTCCGGCGTCACCACTGCTCCGTTGGCGTTGGCGAACGGGAACTCCATCGCGCGGCAGACCTTGGGCTCCTTTACATTGTGACAGGCCCATACCACCGACGGCCAGCCCTGCGCAAAGTTGACGCCCTTGTTCCATGCCTTCCCGAACGGCAGGTCGTTCGCCGCCTTATACCGGAGAGCCCCAGACTGAACCTTTTCGAGAATCTCGGAGAAGCGATCCTCCTGCGCGGTCGGCGGCGTGATCTTAGGATCCTTCCGAGTCGCGTACACGAACTCGTTGTAGCCGCCGCGTATCCACGGACAATGCAGGTCGATGAACGCGTCGAGTCTCCCCTGCGCGTGCTCGCCGATCCACTCCGTCAGCGCCTTCGTCTCGGGATAGATGAACTCCGAGTAGTCCCGGTTGTGGTCGTGGGGCTTGCGGTTCTTGCCCTGGTCACCGGCCTGCACGCCGTCGTAGTCCACGAACGGAACGCCCATGAGCTCCACGTTTGCGCGCAGCCACGCGCCGAGATCGTCATCGGCGAGGAACGCGTCAACGATCCCCTCGAACACCCAGCTCGCCGTCGTCTCGGAGCAGTGGTGGCGCGCCGTGAACATGAACCTGTGCTTCGGATCGCCACTAAGACACCCCGCTCGCACGCGCGGCACCTCCGCCCCGGCGCGCGACCTGCACAACGTCTCGACGGCAAAGACCCCTTTCGCCGCGTCCGCCGCATGCCGTGCGACGAGCGCATCCCAGTCCGCGCGCACGTACGGATGGCATTCGTAGAAGAGCGTCTCGTTCTCGTCCGGCGCAAACGTATAGGTGAAGCCGCATGTCGTCGCCTTGCCGTCGAGCGGATACGAGAACGTCTTTCCGCCGTCTGTAGACACGACCGGCCCCCTCACGCCGACGATGTCGAGCGTCGTTCCGTCCGGCTTGCGGAAGTCAAAGCGGACGGTCCTGCCGGCCGCACCCTTCACGCGGAACGCCCAGTAGAACCATTCGCCCTTCGTGTCGCGCAGATCCTGGCGGATGCTCACCGTGTCGCCCTCGATCGAGTTGACAATCGCGTTTCCGGCTGGAATCTCCGTATCAATGGTGAAACCGGGCACAGCGGCACCGCATATCGATACTGCGCCGAACGCGACAAGCAGGAACATTCCGCGCGCCAAGCGCGATTTCAGAATCGAACCAGAACCTTCGACATGTTTCATTTCAATCCCCCTTAATGCATCGTTTCGTTTTTGGCGGTATTATAGGCACTACTATTCAGTGCCTCGTGCTCGATACGCCGATGCTCGTCTGCAACCGCTCTGCGATAGAGCTCGGCCGCTGACTCGTCAGAACGCGAAGTCGATCTGCCAGCGGATGAAGTAGCCGGGCTTGTCGGTGTCGTAGTAGTCGCCGGGGTTAAACAGCTCGGCTATGACATGCCCGTAGATCTCAAAGCGCTCGCCCTTGTCCTTGGCAGGCGTCCAGATAGGGAACGTGTAGAGGGCGCGAGAGAAAAGACCCTTGAAGCGGCCGTTGCCACCGCCGACACCGTCGCGATCCGCCGCGAAGACAGGTCCCGTGGAGACTATGACCTTGTGGCGAGGCGAGAACTCAACGCCGCCCCAGAGCTTGAGGTAGTGCTGGTTCGACCACCAACCGACGCCGTCGTGCGTTCCATAGAGGTACATCTCCGACTCAATCGCGTCGCGACCCCACATCGGGTCCCACTTGCCGCTCATGTAGCGGTAGTACGCGCCGCAGAGGGGCTTCCAGCCATCGCGCGAGCTCTTCCAGTCGATTCCGGCGAAACCGCTCCACTCGCCGCACCTCTGGTACATCAAGTCGAAATCTGCCTTGACCGTTTCGGAAAGCCGCGGCTGGACGCGCGCGCCGATGAGATCCGTGCGGCGGCTTCTCTGGGGGCTCTGCGTCTCGCGCAGGCGCTTGGTAACGGCGAACACCTGGTATTCAAGCCACTCCACGGGCTTCTGCCCCCACACGACGCCCGCGCCCCAGTCGTCCTGATTGCCCGAGCCGTCGGGGAAGCGCGACGAGAGCGAGGAGAGGCGATGGCGGTTGTCGCCGATGCGGAAGTCGCTCGCCGAGTCGAAGTTGTAGAGCCCGAAGACGTCGAGCGTCGAGGTTTCGGTCACGTGGAACCTGAAGGACGCCATGTCGGTGTAGAGCGTGCGCGACCCGTCGCCCGGAGTGCCGTCGACGAAAATGCGGTCAAGCCCGCAGAGCCCGCGCAGGTTCTGGCGGCCGACTTTCAGGTCGAGAAAGCCGTCAAAGACACCCACGCCCTCGACGTAGAGGTTGTCGAGGACGATTTCGCCGGGCCACGCGGTCGTGCGGTTCGCAGGGCGGCTGTTCCAGCGGAACTCATCGGCGATGCGCCCGTAGAGCGTCCAGGCGCCGGCCGCTCCAGCATCGCCCTTCAGCTCCGCCCAGACGCGCGGGCGGAAGCGTATGTGGTTGCGGTAGCCCGACTCGCGGAATCGAAACGCGCGGAAGCCGCCGTACGGGTTGCCCGGAACATGGTCCATTATCTCCTGACGAATGCGAAGGTCCGCGCCCGCGTTGAAGCTGAGTCCCGAATCGTCGGATTCCTGAACAACGGCTTCAGGAGCAGTCGCTGCAGGAATTGCAGTTTCCGAAGCAGTGGCTTTCGGGTCTGCGGCTTCTCCTGCCGCAACGCAGGGAGTGAAAAGCGCGAGCGCGGCAGGCAGGAAGATATACGAAAATCGCCTTGTCATAAAACTCCTTTTCTCCGTTTGTCGGGAATATTATACCAAATTCCGCCACATGGAGGACATGCCTGCTGATCGACATGAAGCTCGGCGGTCAGTTGGTCGGCGCGATAGACGAATCGACGCTCCCAACCATATCACCGCTACCGTATCACAAGGGTCCCTCGTAATTTCACGATGACGAGCTTTTGCCATTCTGTGTGTGCGTGTGCTTGCCTTCCAGCCACGGCCGGCCTGTCTGCCCGACCGGCATGTCAAAGATCAAAAAGCCTCGTTATCGGCTTTTGCCCGTTGATACTCAGCAATTTGTTCTATCTTAGCTACTGCATCTGGGGCAAATTCTTTCGCGCCTGTCCACAACTGCGCTTCGTCGATGCCGAAATATCCATGAATCAGCACGTCACGAAAACCAGCCATGTCACGCCACTTCACTTCAGGATGCGCGTCTCGAAACTCCTTGGTCAGATTCTTAGTTGCCTCTCCAGCAATCTCGAAGCTAGACGTAACGGCACGAATCAAGAGCTTTGTATCGAGAAACTTTTTCAGGTCTATGCCGGCGGTGAACTCAATTGTCTCCCGAAGAGCATCGACAATGTGCATGAGAAAGATCCCGTCTGTCATGTCGCCGGATTTCATACGGGTACAGCCTCCTTACGGATGAACTTGCCGATGTATGGACTAAGACCTCGCTCCGACACCACGTCAACCTTTCTGCCGAAATATGTATTCAGCGCATCGCCCAATTCAACCTGTGAGCCAAACGCCATGTCATCGCCAAAGCGCACCAGAAAATCCACGTCGCTGTCGGGGCGTTCCTCCTTGCGGGCACACGAACCGAAGACCCAAAGCTTCTCGGCCTTGTGCTTCCTTGCGATAGCGTATATTTCATCCCGCTTCGCATGTATCTCGTCCAACATGCACATCCCGATTGGCGCTCCCGGTCAGTTCCTAACTATGTCTTGTCCCCAGACTCTCGCCCGAAGACAGTGAAATTATACTACATTCCCTCTTTCGCCGTCAAATCGCAAAAGTCACAGCGCGACTTGCGAAAGGTCAAGTCGCGCAGCTCGACACCTGGTAGTCCGGCTTACTTGACTGGCTCGAGGCGTTCCTTGCCGCCCATGTACGGGCGAAGGACCTCGGGAATCGTCACCGAGCCGTCTGCGTTCAGGTGCTGCTCGAGGAGAGCGACGACGAGGCGCGGAAGCGCAACGCCAGAGCCGTTAAGCGTGTGGACGAGCTTCGTCTTGCCGTCGGCGTCTTTGAAGCGGCAGTTTAGGCGGCGGGCCTGGTAGTCGGTGAAGCACGAGCACGAGCTGACTTCAAGCCACTGCTGCTCGCCGGGAGCCCAGAGCTCCAAGTCGTAGCACTTCGCGGCAGAGAAGCCCATGTCACCCGACGAGAGCATGATCACGCGGAACGCGAGACCGAGCCCCGTAAGGACCTCTTCCGCTTCCTTCACGAGCGTCTCGAGCTGCTGGAACGAGACGGAAGGATGCACAAAGTTCACCATCTCCACCTTGTCGAACTGGTGGACGCGGAGCATGCCGCGCGTCATCTTGCCGGCAGACCCTGCCTCGCGGCGGAAGCACGGCGTGTAGGCCGTGAGCTTGACGGGGCTCTCGGGAGTGATCTTCGGGAGGTTCACGCCGTCAAAGATGTCGTCGCGGTAGTAGTTCGTGACAGGCACCTCGGCCGTGGGAATCAGCCAGAAATCGTCGATCTGGCAGTGGTAGAGGTCTTCCGCAAACTTCGGGAGCTGGCCCGTGCCCGTCATCGAGTCGCTGTTCACGACGAACGGCGGCAGCATCTCGGTATACCCCTGCTTCTGGCAGTGGAGGTCGAGCATGTACTGGATGAGCGCGCGCTGGAGCTTCGCGCCCTGGCCGAGAATCACGGGGAAGCCCGTGCCCGTGAGCTTCACGCCGCGCGGGAAGTCGAAGATGCCGAGCTTTTCGCCGATTTCGATGTGCGTCGGGATCTTGAAGTCGGGGTCCTTCCACTCGCCAACCATCCTGACGACCTTGTTCGTCGCGCTGTCGGGCCCGGTGGGGATCTCGGGGGCGGGGATGTTCGGGATCATCAGAAGCGTCTCGCGGAGATCGTGGTCGACCTGCGCGAGCTCCTTGTCGAGCTCGGCTATGCGGTCGCCGACCTTGCGCATCTCGTCCTTCGCGGCCGCGATGTCTCCGCCGGAAGCCGCGATCTTGCCGATTTCCTTCGAGGCGGCGTTGCGCTTCGCCTTCAGCGTCTCGGTCTCGGCGATGAGGGCGCGGCGCTTCGCGTCGAGGTCCCTCGCCTTCTGCAGTTTCTCTATCTCGACTCCGCGGCGGCCAAGCTCGGCCGCAGTCGCGTCGAATTCATCCCTCAGCTTCTTGATGTCGATCATTTTTTCGTTCCTCCGGCGGCCTCCCGCCGCCTTAGGTGAGAATTATACCATAAATCCCCCGCCATGTAGCATCGAAACAATCATTGTCGAAACGGTTGCACTCTTGTCCCTCGCGACTACCCGCGACTCGACTTCGGCGTCCCGCTCGACGTCGGCATCGGCGTGGGCGACAACTGGCTCGCCGCGCACTATCGCGCGGGGGCGACGGTCTGAAGCCCCTCCGTCAGGGACGGCTTGGCGGCCGGAAACTTCGCGCAAAGGGATCTGGTCTCGTCCGACAGAGGAATCGACCATTCGGACAAGACAGCCGCCATGTCGGCCTCAACCGTTGCCGAAAGTTCGCGGGCGAAGGTATTCCAGATGTCCGCATCCGCACGCGGATGCTTCGCCCCCGGGAGGCGATAGCGGGCAAATGTCTTCTTGTAGGCATCCCAGCCGTACGCCTCCTTGATGCGCAGATACATCTCAAGCGCAAGGAAGTAGTCGTTCTTCCAGTCCTGGAACCTTCGGCCGCGCTTCACCCATTCCGCCACGCGGCGGCGAGCCTTCTCCGCGCCGCACGGATAGCGTGCGTCGCGCAAATCCGCGCCGACGACCGTCTCGAGCGCGTACATCGTGAAGATGTTCACCGTCACCTCCCCCGTCCCCTCGGGCGTCCAGTCGCGACTCTGGTGATTGTGCCCTATCTCGTGGTAGACGCCCCAACAGTCCCCGGCCTTGAGGCGCGCCTGGTCGATTGCCCAGTCGAAGTGCGCCGCATTGATGTGGCTCATGAGCGGGTAGCCGCTATGCAGCCAGCCGACCGTCAGCTGGACGTCGGCGCAGATGCGTTCGGGCGAACGGCGCGTCTCCCAGCCCGCGAGCTCCTGGTCGGCCTTCAGCACCCTGTCCCAGAACGAGGCGATCCACTGCGGATCGGCGACGCGCCGCAGGCCGACCGTCTCCGCGGTGACGATGAAGTCCTCGCCCTCGATCTCGCCCCAGGGCGCACCCGTCTCGGCGCATTGCCGCGCGAACTCCGCGTTCGTGTCGCGCCCGAGCCTGAACCACGGCGCCATGATGCCGCCGTCAAGCTCAACCGTGGTCGCGCCTGCACAGCCGTCCGGCACGACGATATAGACGAGTCCGCCGAACGGGGAGGCGAACGTCGTCTCGGACTTCACGAGCGGCAGCGTCACGGTGACGAGCGGGAAGCGCTTCCATTCGGCCAGTCCGGAAAGGTCGTCGGCCGTCGAGCCGACGCGGACCTTCAGCCCGAGTTTCGCGGCCGCCGCGTCGATTCTAACCGTGAGCGCCTGCCCCGCCGGCGCGTAGACGCCGGTCGAGTGCCAGCGCGGCACCGCGAGGTCGACTGGAACCGTGCGCGTGACGGACGGCGTCCCCGGGCGGGTAAGGCCCGGATAGACCGATGCCGCGGGATCGGCCGGCCAGACCTTCTCCGGGCAGGCGAGCCAGGCGTTTTTGCGCAAAAGGACGGCAAGCCGGGCAAGGGGCAATTCGGCGTCGAGCGGCCGCTCGGGCGAGGGCTGGGCGTTCGCCTCGGGGCGGGCGGCGAGGGCGAAAAGGCGCGCATGCAGATCGGGACGCACGCCGGAAGGCAGTCCGTTCGCCAGCTCGAAGAGAGTCTTCACGACCTGCCGCCTCACGGTCTTGTCACCGAATGCACCGCGTTCGGCGCGCGCGAGGGCGTCATCAACGGTCGTACCCGCGCAAAGCGCCGCGAAGTCCGTCGTAAAGCCGCCCGCCGGCATGCGATCGACGCCCGTGCTGCCCATGATCGCGCCCAACGCCCCCATGAGGCGGTTGTCGGCGAACGACTCGGCGAAACAGGCGTTGGGGTTGGAATACATGTACCCCCAGCCGAGGGATCCGTGAACGAGCCCGCCGCCCTTCTCCACGAACGCGAGAACCGCGGGAATCTCCTCGCGCCGGATGCCGTTGAGCGCCAGTACGTCATAGGCGTCCAGTCCGACTAGGCCGGCGAGACGCGTGACATTCGTGCAGCCGAGCGCCGTGAACGTCCGGGCAACCGCCGGATCGCGCAGCACGGCGATGCGCGGCGCGGACTTGCCCTTCGCGGTCCACGAGACCGCGTTCTGCAGCAGGCGCTTCGTGTCCTTCAGAAAGTCCGCCTGCGAGAGAAAGTTCGGATGCGCCAGCAAAACCGCGCGGCCCCGCCCGTAGAACGCAGCCACCGCGGTGAACGCCGTCGTACCGTCGTAGTTGCGGCATTCCGCAAGCGGGATGACGTCGTCGCCGATGAGGATGTAGCCGCCGGGAATACCCCCGCCCGGCGCATCAATCGCCGACACCCCTTCGACAAGCGCGGCCCGCGCCGCCGTGCGGTCCGCCTCGGATGCCGCCCACACGCCGGCCGCCAGTGCAGCCGCCACCCACATGCATAACGACCGCCTCATCTTCGGAATGCCGTTCTAGCGCAAGTAAACGGATATGCCCGCCGCCGGCGGGACCAAGTAGCCCTCGGCATCGACTGTCATCGCGCGCAATTTGCCGGATGCGGTCTTGAACTTCACCGCCGCGAGCTGGTCCGCCGTCAGCGCCGCGGCGCTCGTGCCAACGCGCACCGACTTCTTGCCCATCGTGCCGGAGAAGACCAGCGTCTTGTCCGCCGTCCAGGCCATGTCGGCGGAGTCGTCGAAGGTGATGCGCGCGCCGCTCGCGACCTCGATCTCCGAATCGCCGAGGACGACCAGAGCCCCGAAGTCGCCCGACGCCGTGCCGGGGAAGCGCACCGTGCCCGCCTCGATCTTGATGACGCCCGTGGTGCAGGAGGTGCTGTCCGACGCAAGTTCGAGCGTGCCCGCACCCTGCTTCCAGACGCCGAGATTCTCGCGAAAGCCCTCGTTGAACAACGTGACGCCCTGTCGTTCGGTAATCGGCGATGTGACAAGAAGGTCCGTCTGCCCGTCTTCCGTCACATCGGCGACCTTGAAGTTGATGCCAACATACTTTTTGCTTGCCGCCGGGACCTGGTAACCGATCTGTATCTCGTCAAGGGACACCTTTGAAGGCGACGTGCCGCCGGCTGTGATGTAGCTCCACGTCTCGTAATAGCTTGTGAAGCCGACGCGCATCGGCTTGCCGGCCAGGACGGCACCGTCGTTCAGCTGCATCTTGTGAAGCAGGCTGTCAATGTTCGTCGACTCGTTCGTCACCAAACCGCCGTTGACGCAAACGCCCATAATCGCACCAAGGCTCTGGTTGCTGAGTAGCCGCACGGCACCGCCCTTTTCAACATATAGACCCTCGTCAGACCTCACCTCCGGCCCCCAGTAGCCGTTAGCTTTACCCATCCGAAGTGTGCCGCCATCCAGAATCCATGTCTGCCCCTTGCTTGACACGGCCGTCGGCAACGTTCGATAGTCGTCGACATACGAATTCCCCGCAACGCGAAGCTCCCAAGATGCTGCCTTGCTGGAGTTAAACGAAACGTCGCTACCCGGCTTGGTGATGACGTAGCCATGCCCCGCCTGCGCGACTGTGATTTTGCCATTCATCGTCTGGGCGGCCGAGCTGGACATTTCAAGCACGGCATCTCCGGACAGCGTGATTTCGCCTGTGACAGTGCCGTTTTCGAGAAGACCTTCGTCCGCCGTCTTCAGCACGACGCCGTCCGCCACCGTCAGGGAGTCACCCATATCGAGATTGCCGGTCACGACAACCGATATTTCCATCGGGAGCACATCATCGACGGATGTGAAGAAATCGTAAATCTGCACCTTGTAGGCACCCTTGTTGTCCGCAGACTGACTAAGATCGCTAAAGTTCGAAGTTCCAAATGAATCGAAGTCACGGTCGTAACTCAAGGTGCTTCCATCATTGCCTGCATGCTTTACATACAGCGCCTTTGCATAAACTCCGTCCGTTTTCTGCGTAAACTGCACCTTCACGCAGGTGATGTACTGGCCGCCTCCGAGGTTGATTTTAACCTGACAGGTCGCCGTATCTGTCGCGGCATCATAGGCATAGTTGTAGACGCCCTCCTGCCCGCTGACAACATCTTTCGTCGAAATGACGCGAGGCGTATTGAAGTTGTACCAGCATCCTGACACGTGCATGCGCAGGTCTTCAGTTTCCGAAAGGTCACCACCTGGAATCACAAGCTGGTCTTCAGCCGTAAGATAGACACCCTCAAGTCCCGAAATCACATCGTGACGATCTCGCCTCAGAATAGTTACACCGTCGCCCAGCGCCAACGTACCCTCAACAACGACCGAGGCATCGCAACCGAAGCAGACCGTTCCTCCAGCCGCCACCGACGCCGCACCCGTACCCTTAAAAGTCACGGAGTCGGCAGCACCCAAAATATAGATTCGCGAAGTCTGTGGAGTCCCCTCGACTGTCACTTCCGCCGAAACGGGGAATACCGCCGTTGCGCCGCTTTGCCAGGCAGAGCGCACGCCGTCTGCCTTGCACCAGTTGACCGACCCGGCGTTCCATGTCCCTTCGGCTTCCGTCCAGATCAGGACGTTCTCCTCGTACGCAAGCAGACCGGTGTCGACAGCGATTGTCACGGCTTCCGGAATCGCACCGTACACGGCCGTCACGACCAGATCGCCGGTGACGTTTTCAAAACCGGCATCCCAGCCGGAGAACGGATTGCCGCCGTAGGTGCGACCGGTCATGTCAGGCTCGGTGGCGGACGTGCCTTCCTCGACCGTCTGCGTGTCAAGCACCGTGCCGTCGGCATCGCGGAACGTGACGGTGAAGAGCTGGTGGTAGATGGCGGTGACGGTCAGGTTCTCTGTGACAGCAGTAAAGGCCGTGTTCCATCCGGCGAAGACATACCCGGAACGAGCGGGATTGGCGGGGGCCGTTGCGTCGGCTCCAAAGGCGACGGTCTGCGTGTCGAGAACGGTTCCGTCCCAATCGACGAAAGTGACGGTGTGGCTTTCGGTCGCGGCGAAGGTGAGGACCAGATTCTTGCAGGAGGTGAAAAAGCCGTTGTGATTTTCAAGACTATCCAAATCCTCTTCCTTGTAGGAGCAACCTCCCGCTCCCATGTCCGTGATGTCCACGCCATACTGCTTGTTGCTGGTGTTGTACACAACCTTTTCAACGCAACCCTGGATGTCGTTGCCGGCTTGAACGAGGCGTAGCTTGAGGCCGTAGAAATAGGCCGACGAAAGAGTGGTGTTGTAGCCGTTCGCCCACTGAAACTGCGCCGTGGCTATAGTGCCGTTATTTTCGTAGAGATAGATGCCGGACTCGGTGTCTCCATTTTCACGAAAGTCAGAAAGGGAGTAGTAGCGGAGAATGCCCCCGAAGGTATTCTGGATGTCTAGCGACATACCCTTGAGAGCCAGCAGGTTCGCATTCTGGAAGAGGACGGTCTGCGCTGTCGGCAGGTTGCCCGAATAGGTCATCGTCGTATCGGCTTTCGCCGTGAACGCCAGCAAACCAGCCGCCAGTACGCAGAAACAGGATTTCTTCATGTCAGTTAACTCCTTATTTGTTGACGCCGAGCGTCATTTCGCCGATCACGTAGCCCTGCGCGCCGTAGTTCGCCGCCGAGCCGCACGCGCCGTTGTAGTTGCCGTCGACGGCGAAGTTGAGCCCGTAGTCCTTGAAGTTGTAGCGGTAGCGGTTCCAGAGGACGCGCGCCACGACATCGCCGTTGAACTCCTGCTTCAGCTCGAGGCAGATGACGCGCATGCAGCTGTCCTTCGGCGAGCAGCTCTGGAGCTGGCACGTGTAGGCCTTCCTCTCGGGGTCGTAGTTCTCGAAGTGCACCTGGCAGTCGAACGGTCCGCCCGGCACCCAGCTGCCGCCGAGCTTCGCGCCCGTCACCCTGACCTTGGCGATGTCGGTGCCCTTCAGGACAACCTGTTCCGTCGACGAGATAAACTTCTTCACGACGACATCCTTGGCCTTTCCGTCGTCCGTGAAGACCATTTTCTTGTTCGCGAGCAGCTCCGCGTCCGGATACACCTTCAGCATCGTCTTCGCGAGGATGTTCGCCATCCGCTTGTAGCCCGCGTCGTTCGGATGCAGCGCCTTGTCGATCGAAAGGTCCGCGAGCTCGTCCTGCTCGCCGCAGGTCGCGTAGAAGTCGGCGACGGGCAGATTCTCCTTTTCCGCGATGGCCAGGACGAGATCGGCGTAGTCCTTCAGGAAATAGCCGGGCTTGCCGTCGCGCTCCGTCTGCCGCGCGTCGCAGCGGTCCGGCAGGTAGCCGCCGAATCCGTAGCCCTTGCGCGGCGTGCAGAGGATGATCTTCGCCTTCGGGTTCGTCGCGCGGAGCTTGTCGATTACCTTGCGGTACGTCGCGGCGAAGGTTCCGTTCCCGGTGTTGTTCTCGTAGTCCGCCATCGTGCCCGGCGGCACGCGGTTGCCCCAGTCGTTTATGCCGTGCTCGACCGTGTAGAGGTCGGCGTCCTGGATGCACCACAGCGTCGAGTCGAGGCACGCGCCGCTGACGCCGCGGTTCGCGAAACCGTCGAACTTGATCTGCTCCATCAGCCACGACTGGTACCCCTTCTCGAACTTCCCGCCCGCGTGGCTGTTGTACCATGTGATCGAAGTGCCGAGGCTCAGCCAGCGCAGCGGCAGATAGCGCGGCGCACCGATTCCCGTCTCCGAGTCCGCCGCCGTCAAGGGCACATCCTTCACTCGATTTCCCGCCGCCTGCGCCCCGAGCGCGGCAAGCGCCGTCATGCCGATTACAACCAGTGTCTTCATTTTAACCCTTTTGAACTGTCCAATGACAACTACATGTGCATATTATACACTCTCAGCCCCGAAACGACAAGTAACCCTAATTGACTATAATTGACCCTACCGAACCAAAATCAAAAGGCCCCCACTAGCCGTATTCTTGATCGGCAGAACTTTCGGTCCAACGACAAGCGCTGCAATCTCTTCGCCTATGAATGGATAAAAAGAACTCTGCCGGACGTCATAGAGCCCGTACACTTTGTCAACCGTGTTTGAACACGGCACGAAATCGCGAACGACCGCATCGCCCTCCTTCATGACGAGCGAATATACGGTAATCGACACCGGCGCGGCATAGCCGCTGGCGCCGCCAGACGCCGCAAGATAGACATCGCCGCTCGCGACATTCTCTATCTCCGTGCCGCTGTTGCTGTACAGAACGGTACGCTGCTCATTCTGGATCGTGAGGTAGAAATTTCCGACGGACACGAAATAGCGCGTACCCAGCGACAAGCGAACGCTGTCGCTCAATCCCAGTCGGTTTTTGTCGTTGCCAAGGTCGAATGCGGCTTTATGAGACGTCGTGGGCGACTGGAAGAAACGCCATGCAGAACCATAGCCGAGGTAGCTGTTGCCGGTATATTCATGAGGAATAAAATCAAGCTCCGCCGCAAGTGCCGCGGACGACTTGACGCCCGTATTCACGCACTGCTTTCCAGAGGTCTTGATGTATTCGACCTGGACGTACTCCTCGGGCAAATAGCGACATGGGTCGCGCGCCGTCTTGAACGTGCCCGATGTCATTTCAGACTTGTTGTCCGAACCAGAGGAGAGATAAGCAGTATAATGATACGTCGTATTGTGATCGAGGTTTTTCAGCTTGATGTCATAGCGCGAGCCGGCCGCGAGCCCCGTCGTGACGCGCTTCGGCACAAGTGCCTCGGCGTCTGGGCCGTATGCGAAATAGAGATCGGCAGCATCGGCCGCGCCAGTCGATCTGACGAGAGCCGACAATTGAGCCGAGTATTCCGACGTTTCCGTCACGTTCAGCAGCACACAAGGTAGACCTGTCGCGACGCCGCACGCCTCGATTTCGACGTAACCGGAGCCGCCGTTGTCCTGCCTGGACGGGAATGTTACGCGCAGATACGATGCGCCGACGGCGAGAGCCGAGCCGTTTTCGTCGGACAACCGTGCGTAAAGCGCACCTGAGCTGCTATTGTTGCCGTCCTTGCCTTTAGTCCCATATTCAACGCCAGAGGATACGACCGTCCAAGTCTCGTTGTCGGACGACACCTCCACATTCCCGATGGCGATGCCGTCACGTCCGCCGTCGCCCCAGCGCGTGAAAATCTTGACGTCGTAAATGTCGGACCCTCTGCCAAGATTCCATGTGACGCTCCCGGAAACGATGGCGACCACCTTCGTGGCATCGAATGCCGCCCCCGGCATGACTCCATCGGAAAGACCTGCGTCTGCTGCGTATACGGGATTGTCTTTCGTATAGCGCTCGAGCGACGACGTCAGCTTAACGCGGTCCGCCGTCAGCAGATTGTCGACCGACGGCTCCCATTCGCCAGGCGTGTACGACCCCGTCTCCCAAACGGCGGCGGCGGCAGAGAAAAGATTGAAGATAGCAGCAAGAAGAACCGAAGTGCGTTTCATATATAACAGTCTTTCTCCTAATCGTGGTTTTCGAAATGCATCTGGTAGTCAAACGCACCGCCCGGCACCCCGAGCGCGGCAAGCGCCGTCATACCGATTACAACCAGTGTCTTCATTCTAACCTTTTTGAACTGTCCAGTGACAACTATATGCGCGTATTGTACACCATTAGCCCTCAACCGACAAGGGGGAAAGTTGTACAATTAAGTGAGTCAAATCGGAAAGGCAAGGTTTCGAGGTGGAGAGCAGAGGCAAAAAAGAACAAACGGGGAGACACCCCTTTGTCGTTGCTCTTTTTATCGCCAATTTCGATGTTTTCTTTCACTTTCCTTATTTTTAACGGTGTTGGCATATTATAGCGAAACTCCCGCGCTGAAATCACCCGCGACAAAATGAGATTACGGCGCGGACGAAATCGAAAGGGATTTGCCGCGCCGCCGCATGATGTGCTTTCGGTCGTCGCCGAGCGTCTTAGTGGCGGAAGCTGCGCTGGCCGGTGAAGACCATCGCGACGCCTGCGTCGTTCGCACAGTCGATCACGTCCCAGTCGCGGATCGCGCCACCGGGCTGGACAACCGACGTGATGCCCTGGCGGATGCCGACTTCAAGTCCGTCGCGGAACGGGAAGAACGCGTCCGAGACCATCGCGCAGCCGGGAAGCCCGCCCTTCTCGGCCTTCGTCTGCTCCATGATCTCGGCCTGCTTCTTCGCGCCGTCATCCTCGCCGAACTTGAGGCGGAGGTCGTTGAACGGAAGCTGATACTTCTCCCACGCGATCCAGTCGGCGTGCTTCGTGTACGCCTTGTCGCGCGCAATCTCCGCGACGCCGACGCGATCCTGCTCGCCCGTGCCGATGCCGACCGTCGCGCCGTCCTTCACGTAGAGAACGGAGTTGGAGGTGACGCCCGCCTCGACGAGCCAGCCGAACACGAGGTCCTCGTACTCCTTCGCAGTCGGAAGGCGCTTGATCTTGTGCTCTTCAAACGTCACCTCGCCCGTCGCCTTGTTCGTGATCTTGCGGTTGCAGTAGGCGGGCATGAAGTCCTCGGGCTTCCTCGCGTTCGCGCTGAACGACGTCTGCGTGACAATGCCGCCGTCAATAAGCGACTTGAAATCGACGACGTGCTTTGCGACGAAGTCGGTGAGACGCGCCATGTTCTTGATGCGAAAGACGCGCAGGTTCTTCTTCGTGGCGAAAAGATCCATTACGCCAGGCGCGAAGTCAGGAGCGACGACGACCTCGGCGTAGTTCTCGACGATGAGCTTCGCCGTCTCCATGTCACAGTCGCGGTTCAGCGCAATCGCGCCGCCAAACGCCGCGAGGCGGTCGGCCTTGTTCGCGCGGAAGTACGCCTCGGCGAGCGTGGAGCCCGTCGCGACGCCGCACGGATTGTTGTGCTTGACGATGACGGCGCAGGGCTTGTCCATCAGGTACCTGAGAATGTTGAGCGCGTTGTCCGTGTCGGTGACGTTAGTCTTCCCCGGATGCTTGCCGGACTGGAGAAGCTCGGGAACGGACGCGAGGTACTGGCCGGGCTGAAGCATCTCGACGTCGCCGAGAACGAGGTTGCCGTTCACAAGCTTGTATAGCGCGGCTTCCTGGCCGGGGTTCTCGCCGTAGCGAAGCCCCTTCTCCTCGCCGTCGATGTTCCACGTCACCTTCTCGTAGTGGAAGGTCTGGCGGTTCGCGCCGTCGATGAACGAAATCTCCATCGCGGGCGCAAAGTGATCGGCTTCAATCGTCTTGTATGCTTCCTTCAGGTCTTTCATGGCTGTTTTTGCTTTTAGGTTTTTATTTTTAACGCAGAGTCGCAGAGACGCAGAGAACGCGGAGTGTTTACGGTGCGAAGGCGTCGCCAGCGAAGAGGTTGCGCGGAACGCCGTTGAAGTAGAACTCCTGGCCCGTCGCGTCGAGGACGCTGCGCCAGGACTGGCCGTCGGTGTCGAGCTTCTGGCGCTCGATCGTCGCAAGCGCGATCGGGACGAGCGCGAAGCTCTCGCCGATGTTGCCCACGACGCAGTCGGTGCGCCCCGCCATCGCAGCGTGAACGGCCGCGCGCGCAAGCTCGTAGCAGCGTATCGCGTCGGTGCCCTTCGCGGGACAGCTGCGGATGATGTAGCTCGGGTCGATGTACTTTACGCTCGCGTCGAAGCCCTTCTCCTTGAAGTGCCGCGAGATGCGCCTCTTCAAAAACTCTCCAATGTCCTTCTTGAGTATGTTGCCGCTCGCGTCACGCTCCTCGGCGCCTTCCAGAAGCTCCTGCCCTGCGCCCTCGGCCACGACGATGACGGCGTGTGACTTGCCGGCGGCGAAGCGGCGCTCGAGCGCCCTCAGAAGCCCGCGCTCCCCGTCGAGCTCGAACTTGACCTCCGGAACAAGGCAGAAGTTCACGACGGGGTTTGCGACAGTCGCGGACGCGGCGATGAAACCGGAGTCGCGGCCCATGAGCTTGACGAGGCCGATGCCGTGGGGAGTGCCCTTCGCCTCGACGTGCGCGCTCCTTATGACCTCGGCGGCCTGCGCAACGGCGCTCTCGAAGCCGAAGCTACGGCCCACGAACATCAGGTCGTTGTCTATCGTCTTTGGGATGCCGACGACGGAGATCTTGAGCCCGCGCTTCAGCACTTCCGCCGCGATATCGCTCGCGCAGCGCAGGGAGCCGTCGCCGCCGATGCAGAAGAGGACGTTGATGTTCATCCTTTCGAGCGTGTCGACCATCACGTCGGCCGGCTGCTGGCCGCGGCTCGAGCCGAGGACCGTGCCTCCCGCCTCGTGGATCGTGTCAACGGCATCGGGGTTGAGGAGCATCGGCTCGTAGCCGTACTTCGGGTTGAGCCCCGCGTAACCGTAGCGTATGCCGTACACCTTCTTGACGCCGTAGTCGAACTCGAGGATCTCGACGAGACTCTTTATGACTGTGTTGAGGCCGGGGCATAGGCCGCCCGCCGTCACGATGCCGACGCGCGTCCAGCTCGGGTCATGGAATATCTTCTCCTTGGGGCCCGCCTTCTCGAACGTCGGCATATGCCCGAGCTTCGTCTCGGCGAAGCGCGCATGCGACTCGCTTTCAGTGGCGAAGACGCGCTCTCCGTCGGCGACGTACTTGCGGTGACGGACGGGCGACGGCAGCTTGCATGGCCCGAGCGTCTTTACGGTGCAGACAAACTTCTCGCGGTCGGACAGTATCTTGTCGAGTATGGCGGACATCTACAAAGCCTCTTCAGTCGTTGTTTTGCTTCAAGGTTCTTTTGCTTTCGGAATATTATACCAAATCCTGACCGCCGCTTCGCCCATGAGCAAAAAGAACTTCTGCCGCCCTTGCCCGAAAGTCTCTCCTAAAGCATCGCAAGCATCTTGCGGCGAAGCTCCGCGAACTCAGCGGCGGTCACAAGCCCTTGGCGGGAAAGGCGCTGAAGTCGTTTCAGCCGCGCCTCGATGGAAATCCCGGCTGACGGCACCGACGCGAACGGCACGGCTGCGGGGGCAAACGGCGATGGCGTCCGCGCTGCTTCCTCGCCGAGCGACGGCAGCGCGGAAACGGCACGGCGCAAGGCGTCCTCGTTTTCGTGGTAGTAGTGGCGCGTCATCGCAGACGTGGCATGTCCGACAATTGCCTGCACTACCGGCAATGGAACGCCTGCGTTCGCGGCGAGCGACACGAACGTGTGGCGCAGCGAGTGGAAAGTCGCCTCCGGTGTCTTGCGTCTGCGCCCTTCTATTCTCACGCTTGTCGAGATTCCCGCCAAGCGGAATATCCGCGCAAGTCCATAGCTGACCTTCCCGCGAGAGGTGCGATACCACTCGGAAAGCCGCTCCAGCACCCATTCGCCGCGACTTGACTCCGGCACGGCCGCAAGCGCGGCGAAGAGTACGTCGTGAATCGGTATCGTGACGGGCTGGCCGCGGGAATGGCGGCTTGTCTTGCTTGGGATAATCTGTATTACCCTTCTTGTGAGATCGACGCACCGCCACTTGAGACAGCAGCAGTCGCCGAGCCGAAGCCCGGTGTATATTCCGATGACGAATAGCTTCTTCCATTCGTCGCCCTGCCTCGCGGCGGCGGCGAGAAGCCGCATGAGCTCACCCACGGTAAACTCCCGGCGCGAATGTCCGTCGCCGACGAGAAGCGAGACGCCATCCCAGGGATCGCGCTCAAGCCCCGCTCGCCCCGCGAGGCAGATAAATATCTCGCGCAGCACGCAAACGCGGAAGTTGTATGTCGTGGCACAGACGCGCGAGCGGAGTTCCGCGAGATATTCGGCAACCGCCTCGCGCGAGACCTCTTTTAACGCGTCGATTTCAGGATGCGCGGCGGTCATCCATCGGGCGAATGCAAGATAGACGTTTCGCTTCGCGTTCAGCGTTGACGGCGCCTGGTCGCGCCTGTTTGGCGACTTGATGTATTCCGGCCATGCGTCTGCAAGCGCAAGATGGCGTTCGCCGCCGCCGAGCGGGGCGAGAAACTTCACAAGCGCCTTTTCAGCCCTTGCCCTGTCCGTGGTTCCCGTGGATCGGCTCAGCCGTCGGCCCTTCCAGCCGACGCGAAGAGTCCATGTTCCGTTTTTCTCCTGCTGGAGGTTTCCTGTTCCCCTTGTACGTGCCATCTGCAATCTCCTTTCGTATTGGTTTCATCTGGCGTTACCAGACATTCTACCAATACAAGGAAAATGCAAATTGCTATTAGTGGAAAACAGGTCAGTCAAAAGGTAAAAATTTCTTTTACAATCTGACCAAGTAGCGGCTGACGATGCTAACTGAAATGTGATACAAAATTGCTATTTTGCCATGAACCGAGCCGTTGACCGATATGATAGAATTATGATATAATGCTGACATAACGATGTGAAAAGGGAGTCACTATGTACGCAACGCAAATTAGGCCGGTAACGGACTTGCGCAATCACTATCCTGAAGTGGAAAGCGACTTGGAGCGCGGACCTGTTGTTCTTACGAAAAACGGATACGGTACGTCCGTGCTGGTCAGCGTAAGCCTTTTCGACAAACTGATGGCTAAGCAGGCGTTGTACGAAGCGATTGAAAAATCGGAAGCGGAAATTGACGCGGGGCAGGGACTTGATGCAAAGGCGGCACTTGCGAAGATGAGGTCGATGCTGTAGGCAACTACCTTGTCATCTTTCGTATAGTTGAAGACATGAAGGAAGTTCGTGTTTTGCATATCTTCCACTCATTGCAGAACTACCACGAAATCCTTAAAGGCGAAATCTAATGTCGCACCGTCTGTGGGGACACACCCCGCGAAACGCCTGTTTTTCAGGCGGTTGGCGGGTGATTGGCAGTAGCTCTTAGTTTTTTGGGAAAATACGTCAAATGCCCAATATGCTTAAAGACTCGTTGTGGTTCCGGCTGTTTTTTTGCTTCGGCGAACGGAGGAGATGTATTCGTTAATCTCATCGAGCGTTGGTTCGCCCTCCTGCGACATTTCGACTTTCTGACGCATGGAGGCAAAGGCTCTTTGCGCCGCGTTGTCGCGCATAATCAACTTCCCATCGAAGGGAAGACCGCCAACCATGACAGTCCGCTTGAAGAACATCCTTATTGCAGTAGGCAGGTCAATACCTATTGCGTCATAGATGGCAGCCGTCTGTTCTTTGAGACCCCTATCAACCCTTACTTGTATTAATGCTTGGTTCATTCAGACCACCTTCGTTATGCATTAGTTTTTTATTTGTATGTATTGTATCATGTTCACCTTTGCCTTGTCAATGTGGTCTCCAAAATCTGGATGGGGACCCCACGAAACACCTGTTTTCCTGGACATATCCCATTCAGATGGTCAGACTATTCGCCGAGGTTGGGAATCGTGCGCAGCCCCAGCCGACGCAAGGCATCGTTCTTCTGCTCCCAGACCTCTTCTGAAGTTCCCTTTTCCAGTTCGCGGCGGGTGCGCTCGTAAATCTGCATCTCCTGCGCTGTGCGCTCGTTGAGCCGCCGCCAGAATGAGCGCGGCGTACCATTGCCGTTGGCGAGATAGTAGCGCATCTCCTCGCGGATACCGTTGACAATCTGCTTGAGCTCCCTCAGCTCCCTCGCCTCGCCCGCGTCAATCGCGATGTCGCTCTCGGCGGAAAGCTCGTCCTTCGCGTAGCCCGTGAACGCCGCTTCCATTGCCGCGTCCAAAAGCCGAGGATTGGCGCCCTTGGCGCACATAAACTTCCCCGGCTGGGCGAAGACCGCGAGCATCTGGTCGCCGACGCGCGGCAGAACCGCCGCGAAGTCGCCTCGCTCCAGCCCCTCCATTACCGCAGGGTCACCGTAGATCTGGTGGCGCGGGGTAGAAGTGATTGTCGACTCGGAAGCTTTCTTGGCCGCAAAGAACGCATAGAGCGCAACGGAGAGGACGAGAAGCGATGCGACTGTAGTGCTCCAGCCGATTATAATCGCGGTCTTTGCGGGCCTCGCCTCGCCGTTCGCTTTGCTACCGTCCGCAGCGACGACCTTGATCGCCTTTATCCC
>JAFQYM010000038.1 GCA_017406465.1 Kiritimatiellia bacterium
CAATGCCGTCGCCGATATATCCTGGGAAGGCTCCGACAATGCGCATTTCTGGTCTGACTCAGCCGCAACGCAGCCACTCCAGTCCATGTCCGGCATCTCGCTTTCCTCGGTGACGCCGACCGACGGAGGCGCGTCATATACGCTCTATATGACATCGCCCAACATCGGGAGTGGTTCGTTAACGGCGACCTTCACCCTGCCGAGCGGTGAGACACGCGGCGTCGCCAAATCGTATCGCGTCATAGAGCCAGTACGCAAGCTTATCACGAAAGACCGTGACGAAACCTCCCGTGGGATAATGAATCCGTCCAGGCTCATATACGATCCAAATCATGAGGTGTTTGAGAATCCCGATGCGGTGCTGACAGTCTCTGCCAACGGTCGGTTCGGAGCTTCGGAAGTTCGTTGGGGCGTCGTGTCCGGGCCTGGTGAGATTGTTTCGACGAATGGCTGGCGCTCGACTGTCAGGGCTACGGCTGCGACCGGCACGGTTATAGTGGAGGCAAGGTTCAACGGTGACGACCTGCAGCCGCGATTCGTCTTGCCGGTAGTCACTCCGCGAGTGATTCCGCTAAAGGCATTCGTGGTATCTGCAAAGAATGATTATGACGACTGGATGGACGATGAAATCGGAGAACAGATCGGTTTCGCCAATCTGATATACCGACAGGTTGGAATCAAGTTCAATCTCGTTTCCACAACGCAGAACGTTGGGACTGCTGACGATTGGAGCATAGAACCTATATACAGGATTCCCTTAATCGGCGTCGAGACGCTCTCAAGCGCGTTTAGGGGATTGCTCGACTCCTATTCTGGCGGTGATTGTGTGGAGATATATTTTCTCGGGAAGTTTCAAGGAACCAGGGCATTAGCCCTTTGGACTGAATATGGAATCGCAGTCACAAAGAGGTGCCCGCAGAATGTTTTGGCGCATGAACTTGGACATGCGCTTGGACTTAGGGATTGCTATGTCAATAGGAAGATTGGTCAAAATGTCTCGATTGTCATGTCTAATGCCGATAGCCCGATCGCTTCTGACATGTTTGGGAAAGTCGCAGTCGATTGGTGTGCAGGCTCCGGGCGTGGTTTTACCGAATCTTCTGATACGAGAGGAAAGACGATAATGAATTTGCTGATGCATGGATGCGTGGAAGAATATTCGCTCAATGGCCGCGACATACCATCAAGTACAATAAAAGCGCTCCATGAGAATTCTTCTACGGGAACAGATGCTGACTATGTTGATGTCGGCGCTGAGCAAATCAACCCCAACAACGCGGAGGTCTATTCAAGATGAAGAAATTGCTTATGTCGGTTTTCGTGGCCGGTCTTTCGGTTGTGGCATTGCCGCATACTGAAAGCGAGAAGTTGGAGGTTGGCAGATATATGGCGCGTTTTGTGAAAGAAAGCACAAGTTACGACCACATAGACGAGGCGTTGGCAAATTACAGGGAATGGTTTCGCCCGGAAGTGTTTTTTGGCATCAACATCGACGGGTGGACTGTTGACGAGAAGATAAATGCATTTGACGCTTATATACGATACATTGCGACAACGAATTGCGCTAACGAAGAAAGCCCGGACCATGTGGCGTCCATCAGTGCAGTCGAGCAATGCTGCTGGATGTCGCGCACGAACGAATTGGCGAGCCTCCGCCAATTCGTGTTGAACACACAGCATCCTTATCGGAGCAGGATTACGGAAGATGTTGTCGCGTTGTCTCCGCTTGACGATGTCACGACGGATTTTGTGGAGGCCATTGTGACGAACATGTCGAGATTCGCTCGCTATGAGCGTGGCGGCGCACTGGCAAGATATGAAGACAAGATCATAGGTGCGGACTTGTCGGATCCGGCGTTAAGCAATGCGTGCAATAAAGCCGTTATGATGTTCTACCGAAACCGTCTTCTGTCGGTAGTTGGCGCGGACAGTTTTGACCCGGTTCTTACCAATCGCCTCGCCGGATACGCCATGAGCTCCAACAGGCTCGAAACTGCACTGTTTGTCCTTTCGCAGACAGACTGTACGCGGCGGTTACGCGAATATTGCACGGCCATTACAAATCAAATGCTCTCGTCTGGCCAGCCGCTTGAGGTTCTTGATGTCGGTGGGATTGTAGGCGAATGAGCTTGCCGCCTATCCCGAAGCCAACTTGCCGGACTGAGTTCATCGTGCTTATTCAGATACGGCTTTGTCCGAACGGCGACTTCGTGACGCGTTCGAACGAGGTCGAGACAGTCTGCCGCCGCGTCAACCCCGACGACTGGATGACGACGGAATACACAACGGGCGAGACGCGAATCAGACAAGCGCCAACGGCGATTTCTTTGGCGTGGCAACTACGACTTCGCAGGGGCGGAACGTCTTTCACGTGTCTGTTGCGGCAGACTGGCTTCAGACGAACGGCATCGTCCGCAATGCCGATGACGGCATTCTTTCTAAGACATCAATTGACATGTCTGATGCGGCAACCGGCGACAGCAATCGCCAGGACAGCGACATCTTCGATTCTCAGATTGCTGGACGGCTCTATGGTCGTGCGCGGGGAGATGAGAATGGAAATGTTAGTGCATCAATTCCTGAGGGTAGCCTGAATTTGAAAACGTTTCAGGCAGGAGGAACTGGTATAATGATTGCCACATGCGGCTCGGCTTTGTCTGATAAATGCCAGGTCCAGCAGCAGGCGGATATAATATTTTATTCTGGACATGGTGGTCATGAGAACGCAATGCTCGTTGGTGGTGTGTATCCATCTCTGCTGAATTCCTATTGGACGAACGTTAATGCCGTAGTTTTGTCAGGATGTGCGGTGCTGGATATTTCAAACTATAGGCAACAGTCATTTGGCTGGAAAACGAGTTTGCGGTGGAGGAAGCATGGGGGAGCAAACTCGCCTGGCGAGGCATGGGAGTCTCTCGATGTTGGAATCCTGTTAGGATTTGCATGGACGGCTCCGCTTGATGACGCGGGAGGGGTTGATGTAGTCCAAAGCTTTGTGTCGTCAGTGTCTTCCGGGAGCAGCCTTGTCGAGGCTTGGCGCGATGCTACTGATTCAGGCGACGCGCGAAATGCGTGCGCGATTGACAAAACGGTTGTGCCACATGTTTACTGGTTTTGGGACGAACAAACCGGCGTTCCAATATGGACTAATGCGGTGAAGACCGCGGAAGGGTGGAAAAGACGATGAAAAACACAATTATAGTTGCGGCGCTTGTCTTGTCATGTGGACTTGCGTTTGGCGATTCCATATCCAACTTGTCGCAAATTGTTGGGAGGGATATTACACAAGAAGTGTGTCTGTCAATGCCTGCTGGACATGACTTTGCGAATTGGGAGGCAACGACGCTTGCGGTGCTACGGTCTATGCGCACTGGAGATGTGACAAATTTTGTTGCCAACTCTACGGCAGGAATGCTGGACAGGGAATTTGAGGTTAGCCTGACTAACGGCATCCCTGCGGCTTTTTCCCTCGCTTTCTCCCAAACGTCCACAGAGTATTCGCGCTATCGTGTGACTGCGTATGACATCACCACTAACACGACAGATTCAGTCTGTGTGAACATAAGCGTGATGTTGGGACGTGCGGCTTCGACAAATGATATTCAGGAGATTTTTAACTTTTCCTTGTTAAAGACCAATGACGTTTGGAAGGTTGATGGTCTTTGAGAACTTGAGAGTCGACAGGGTCAGCATATAACCACTTTGCCATTGTGTTGTCTGTGGGGATTTGGTAAACTGTATCCCAAAACACGACAAGGAGAATGCGCGGCGAAGACGCCGATTATTTTAGGGTTTGATGTCATAAGGTTTCGGGATATAATGGTTAAAAAGTGAAAACGATACGACTAAGGAAAGGGCGCGAGAGGAGCGTCTTAAAAGGGCATCCGTGGGTGTTCTCGGGCGCTGTCGAAAGCGGCGAGGCCGCTACGGGCGAGCTTGTCGAGGTGTGCGACTCGAAGGGCGAGAAGATCGCGCTCGGGTGGTACTCCCCCGCGTCGCAGATTCGCGTAAGAATTGTGCCAGATGCGCCGATCGCCGATCTCGTCGCCAACGCCGTTGCGCGTCGCGGTGACTTCTTCGTAAACTGCTACACGAACGCGGTGCGACTCGTAAACGCCGAAAACGACCTTCTGCCCGGCGTCGTCGCAGACTACTATGCCGGTCATGTCGTCTGCCAGTTCACCTCGGCGGGCGCGGATGCGCGCAAGGCCGAAATCGCCAACGCACTCATGAAGTTCGCTCCCGGCTGCGTCGGCGTTTCCGAACGGCTTGACGCCGACTCGCGCGAGAAGGAAGGTCTTCCCGTCGAGCAGACGCTAAAGACCATTTGCGGCGAGGAACCGCCGGAATTCGTCGAAATTACCGAAGGGCAGGTGAAGTTTCTCGTCGACGTGAGACGCGGCCACAAGACCGGATTCTACCTCGATCAGCGCGACGCACGCGCGACGGTCGGACGGCTCGCCAACGGTGCCGATGTCCTCAACTGCTTCTGCTATTCCGGCGGCTTCGGGCTCTTTGCCCGTGCCTGCGGCGCAGAGTCCGTGACGCAGGTGGACATTTCCGGCGACGCGCTTGCGCTCGCGAAGAAAAACGAGGCGCTTCAGCACTACTGCGGCACGAAGATGGAATATGTCGAGGCCGATGTCTTCCAGTTCCTCAGGAAGTGCCGCGACGCGGGGCGGAAGTTCGATTTCATCGTCCTCGACCCGCCGAAGTTTGCCGCGTCGAAAGGCCAGCTTATGAAGGCGGCGCGAGGCTACAAGGACATCAACCTCCTTGCGATGAAGCTTCTGAAGCCCTACGGCACGCTCGCGACGTTCTCGTGCTCTGGCGCGATGGATGCGGCCTTTTTCGATACCGTTCTCGCCGAGGCCGCAGAGGACGCGCACCGCAAGTTCCAGGTCGTCGCGCGAACCCGCGCTGGCGCCGACCATCCCGTACTTCTTTCTTTCCCCGAGGGGGCGTACTTGAAGGGTGTTGTCCTCCGTTCCATTACATAAGGAGAAAAACAAATGAAAACCAATATGATTCCGATGGCAGCGTTGCTCGTCGCCGTGGTAGGGTGTGAGCCACTTAGCAAGCGTGTAGATGCGCTTGATTCGTCCCTCTGGGCACAGAGCGAATGGATATCGGTCGCGGACGCACCTGTGTTCACCGGTCAGTCAAAGGACGGTGCGCGAGCGGCCGACGGTACGAGCTGGTTCGTCCGCGAGATCAAGAACGAGGGCGAGGTCAAGTCGGCGGTCTGGATGACGACGGGCCTCGGCGTTTACGAGATCTACGTGAACGGCAAGCCAGTCGGTTCTGACGAAGCGCTCAAGCCGGGCTTTACGCACGTCAAGAAGACGCGCCGCTCGTTCACCTACGACGTCACCGGCTGTCTCAAGAAGGAGAAGGGCGAGAAGAACTTCTTCGCCGCCGAGGTCTCCGCCGGGTGGTGGCGCGACAAGATCGTAAACTTCACAGGCAAGAAGAGCGCCTTCCGCGCCGTTCTTAAGGTCACGTACGCCGACGGCTCGACCAAGGTCTATGGCACAAAGGCAGACGAGTGGAAAGCTGCGATTGGCGGCCCCGTCAAGCACGCCGCGATCTTCGACGGCGAGGAATACGATGCGCGAGTCGTGCCACCTTACTTCGGCGGCGAGGCGTTCAGGAAGGCCGAGCGCAATGACGAGTTCAAGGGCGAGATACTTCCCTCGGAGGGTGGCGAGATATGCCGCCGCATGGACAAGGCGCTTAAGCCGGTCGAGGCATACGTCTGGAAGGGAGTGGATGGCGCAAGCGAGGCGAACAAAATCTTTGGTCGTGTCCATAAGTTCCGCGACGTTTCGTTTGACGGCAAGACGCCTGTCTCGCTTACGAAGGGCGAGACGCTTGTCGTCGACTTCGGTCAGAACTGCGCGGCAGTTCCCGGGTTCGTCTTCAAGGCCGTAGAGGGGACTGTGCTCACGTGCCTCCCCGCCGAGATGCTCAACGACGCCAACGGCGAGCGCTCGCGCGGCAACGACGGTCCTGGCGGCAGCGTATACCGCGAGAATCTGCGCGTTCCAAATCTCGGGATGCGCGCCGTCTATACCTTCGGCAATGGGGAGGACGGTCCGTATGCGATTAAAGACGGTTTCGTGTTTTACGTTCCGGTGTTCACCTTCTTTGGCTATCGCTATGTTTCCATCACGGCGACCGACGACGTGG
This sequence comes from Kiritimatiellia bacterium, assembly GCA_017406465.1. Lineage (GTDB taxonomy): Bacteria > Verrucomicrobiota > Kiritimatiellia > RFP12 > UBA1067 > UBA1067. Next base: position 6,193 of record JAFQYM010000038.1, read on the forward strand.
AGTTCCTTGAAATCGGCTCCATCCCCGTCACTTCGATCAAGCAGGATATGGAGATAGGCAAGATCGAAACTGGAGTCGCCGACGTCAACAAGCTGATCTCCAATGTCTACTGGGGGCAGCTCTCCAACTACCTCTCCGTTCCGACCGACTGCCCGCAGCGCAACGAGCGCCTCGGCTGGACGGCCGACACGCAGGTGTTCACCGAGGCGGGCACCTTCAACGCCAATACTTCGACATTCTTCCGCAAGTGGATGCGCGATCTCTGCGACAATCAGGATGACCGCGGCGGCTTCCCGGGCGTTGCGCCGCTCGGGCAGTACGGTAACGAGCCGATGCGCATCGGCTGGGCAGACGTCGGTGTCATAACGCCGTACCAGGTGTGGAAGCAGTTCGGTGACACGAAGCTTCTGGAGGACAACTGGGCGGCGATGGAGAAGTTCGTCGCGCGCGTCAACGAGACGAAATACGACTACGAGGCGACGAAGGGCGAGAACGGCGGCTACCAGTGGGCCGACTGGGTCGGCTACGAAGACCTCGAGAGCTGCAGCGGCCGCGCTTGGAAAGACGGCAAGCTGAGGCCCGAGGCGAAGCTCTACTGGAACTACCTCGGCGCGTGCTACTGGCGCTGGGACGCGCAGATGATGGAGGCGATGGCCGCCGCTATCGGCAAGGATGCCGCGAAGTACGCGAAGATGGCCGAAGAGGCGAAGGAGTATCTTAAGAAGAACTTCTTTGCCGCCGACGGACTGCTCGTCGAGCCGATGCGCGGAATGCAGACGCCTGCGCTCTTCGCGCTCAAGCTCGGGCTTGTCGATGGCGACGCAAAGGCGAAGACGATCGAGGCGCTCAAGCGCAACTTCGCCGACCACGGTGACTGCCTGCAGACCGGCTTCCTCGGGACTTCCATCCTGATGGAGACGCTTACGGAGAACGGAATGTCGGACATCGCCTACACGCTGCTCCTCCAGCACAAGAACCCGTCGTGGCTCTATTCCGTCGACCAGGGCGCGACGACGATCTGGGAACGCTGGAACAGCTACACGAAGGAGAAGGGCTTCGGGCCCGTCGGGATGAACAGCTTCAACCACTACGCCTATGGCGCGGTTCTCGCGTGGATCTACAAGTCTGCAGCTGGAATCGCCGCCGACCCGAAGGCGCCAGGGTTCAAGAACATCATCATGGCCCCCAAGCCCGACATGCGCGTCGGCTTTGTAAAGGCCGAGTACAAGTCTGCTGCGGGACTTATAAAGAGCCACTGGCGCTACGAGAGCACGCAGACGGACTTTGGCATGAAGTGGGTCTGGGACTTTACGGTTCCCGAAGGCGCGACGGCCGACGTCACGCTCCCCGGCGAGACGACCTCAAAGCGCTACGCCGCCGGCACCTACCACATCGTTAAAGATCTTTAAACATCTGTGAGCCAGTTGCAAAATATTTCTTTTAGCCATGTAGAACATGTAGATCGTGTAGAACATCTACATGTTTCTACACGTTCTACACGGCTAATTTTCTCATAAAATGTTAACAAAAGCCAAATGAACATCGACCAACTCAATTCCCGCTATGGCGCTCCTGGCCGCATCGTGTTCCGCCCGGGACACTGCGGCTATCCGAACGTCGTCCTCGCAAACAAATATGGCACGGCGGAAGTCGCGCTTCTCGGCGCAAACGTCCTCTCCTATCGCCCGACTGGACATGCGGAAGTCATCTTCCGCCCCTCGAAGCGCGACTATAACCGCGGCGAGTCGTTCCACGGCGGGATTCCCGTCTGCTTCCCGCAGTTCGGCAAGCGCTTTTCCAAGGACCTGCCCCAGCACGGCTTTGCGCGCGCGATGACGTTCGAGGTCGAGGCGAGCGAGTATTCCGACGAGATGACCGAGGTGACGCTCGTCCTCAAGGCGGATGACGCTACTCGCGCCGTCTGGCCCCACGATTTCCGCCTTGCGATCAAGGTCTCGGTTTCTATGAAGCTCAACATCGCGATGGAAGTCGAGAACACCGGCAAAGAGCCGTTTGGCTTCAGTTGCGGGTTCCATCCCTACATCCTTCTCCGCGAGCGCGACGGCGCGACGGTGAAGGGGCTCGACGGGTTTTCGTTCGTCAACGGCGTCTCGGGTCAGGACGATAGGCAGACGGGCGATCTCGTTATGGACCATCCCTCCGACCACGTCTTCACGCTCCCGTCTTCGCCGCGCCACGAATTTGCCGTAATCGACTCTGGGCTTCGCCGCGCCGTCGCGATTTCGTCTTCGGGGAACGACCGCGTCGTCGTGTGGAATCCTGGCGCCGAATGCACGATTGCAGATTTCGACGAGGACTCGTGGCGGCGCTTCGTCTGCGTCGAGCCGGTCTCGGACTGGCCGGATGGGCGTGTCTTGGGGCCGGGCGGGAAATATGTCCTCGCCGCGGCGATCCAGTCTACGATGGAGACGACAGATGAAACGGCTAAAGCTTAATCCTGAGTTCTTCTACCGCCACCTCGCCGTCTGCATCCTCATGCTCGGCATGGGGGGCTGGTTTGGCTATGACGGTTTCGTTGTCTATCCGAAGACCCCCGCGGCAGAGCTCTACGAGAATATCGAGAAGTCGAAACCGCCGGAGGGCTTTCAGCTTGAGGCGTTCAAGCGACAGAAGATACAGTCGCAATACGGTTTCATGGCGCTGTGCCTTCTCGCGTCGGTGCTGATCGGCCTTAACCTCGCGTCGGTCGCATCTTTCCGCTTCGAGTTCGAAGACTCAGGTTTCGTCTGGCGCGGCAAGAAGCTGCCTATTTCCGACATCAAGTCGGTCGACCGTTCGCAGTGGAAAAAGAAGGGTATAGTGAAACTTCTTCTTGCTGACGGCTCGCGTGTCACGCTCGATTGCTGGCACCACCTCGGTGTAAAGGATTTCGAGAAACTCCTACCGGCGCAGTAAAATAAACATCGGGACTTGCCGAACATGCAAAACGACGAGACATCAGGGGCGATTGCCAACTACAGCAAGATAGCGGAGGCGCTGTGCGAGGAGATTCGCGCTGGCGTGTACTCCGATGAGGGATCGTTCCCGAGTCTCACCAAGATAATGCAGCGTTTCGGAGTTTCGCGTCCAAGTGCCGTCAGGAGCGTCGCAGAGCTAAAGCGCCTCGGCCTCGTCACGACGCGGAAGGGTGCCGGTACGTTCATCTCGCAGAAGAACCGCACGATAGGCCTCGCGATTCCGGGGACTGCGGACTCCGAGTTCTTCTCCGCCATCATGGATGGTCTCGTCTTTAACTGCAACAAGTACGGAATGGACCTTGTCGCGGGCGACATTTTCGCCGTGGACCACGACAAGCGCGCCAAGCAGGCGGAACGGCTCGCGCGTCATTTTGCCTCGGTTGGCGTGGCGGGCGTCATCATGCAGCCCGTGGGATTCTCGGAAAATGCCAACCATCTCAATGGCATCATCTCCGATATTCTCGACAAGGCAGGGATTCCGGTTGTCCTTGTTGACTACGACATCGCGACGCCGCCCAACCGCAGCAAGTACGACCTTGTGGCGATCGACAACTTCGGCGCAGGACGCAGGGTCGCGGCGCATCTCTTGAATGTTGGAGCGAAGAGGATCTGCTGTCTCCTGCGTCGCCTGTGCGCGGATAGCGTGCACACGCGCTTTGCGGGTGTAGATGCCGAGGTTTTCCGCACGACGGGGCGTCACGCTACAGTTGTGGTGGGCGAGCCGACCGACGGCAAGGCGGTTGCCGCGGCACTCAAGAAGTTCAGGCCCGACGCAATCGTCTGCTCGAACGACATCGCCGCCGGATGGCTCTTAAAGACCCTTAAGAAACTTGGTGTCGCCGTTCCTGGCGATGTCATGGTTGCGGGTTTTGACGATGTACGCTTGGCGGCCAGAATGAGACCGGCTCTCACCTCTGTTCGCCAGCCCTGCTTCGAGATTGCGGACATGGCGTTTAAGGCGCTTTTGGAGCGAATGGCAGATTCGAGTCTCCCGCCGCGCGAGATACTGCTCGACACAACTCTCGTCGTTCGCAAGTCAACGACACCGTCGCACTAAGGCATGCCCCCGAAGAAATTTTTGAAGGAACTGGTTAAAACCAGTTGCCCGTTTCGCTGCGTTAATTGATATAATGAGTGGCATGAAAGCGACCACTCTTCGCATTCTCTGCGCCGCATCGGTCGCGGTGGTTTTCGCGACTTCCGCGTCCGCGCTGAACGTCGTCTACGACAATCGCACGCCGCAGGAGCACCGCGAATGGGCGGAGCGCAACCATCTTCCAGCGCACATGGAAGTCGCAGCGCGGCGCATCTGCACTGCGCTTTACGGCAACGAACCGCGCTCGCGCCTGTACGAGAACTTCACCATCACCCTCTACCTTGCGCCGACGAGAGGCGGAAATCCCGCGTTCGCGTCCGGACGCCGCATCACGTGGAAGGTGGGCGAGCATCCGTCTGGCACAATCGGGGAATGTCCCGGGATACTCGTCCACGAGATGACGCATGTCCTCGACATGGGGTCGGACCGGGTGTTCACCGAGGCGATGGCGGACTGGGTGCGCTACTACAGGGTGTGCACTAATCCCGCAGGGGTGCTTGACCGACGGTACGGTGCGCTGCGCGGCGGACGCAACTACGGCAAGTATGCGGCGGGCGCGAACTTCGTCGACTTCATGACGCAGAACTACGGCGAAGGTACGATCTACAGGATTCTGCAGGGCTACGCGAAGCACCACGGCAAGGTATGGGAGAATGTGTTCGGCAAGACGTTTGACGGCCTTGTGGGCGAGTGGCGCCAGATGGAGACGATATATGATCCGGTGTTCCAGTGGACGTACACCGGAACGGCCGAGGGAAAGCGCCGCTGGGACGGGAAGTTCTGCGGACTCAGATCCGTTGCGGCGAAGGAGGCCTCGGACAAGTCCGGCGCGTGGATAGACGGCACGACGGCCGGACGGGTCAACAACGTATCCGACGGCAGTCTTGCGATTGCGCTGCACGGCAGGTTCCCGTCCGGCGGCACGCCAGTGGCGATAGCCTCTTTGGGCGCGGCGAAGGAAGGCGAGGGGAAGTCGGTGCTGCTTGCGTCCGGGCAGAGGCGCGACACGCTGTACGCGCATGTCGTCGCGACGGTGCACGGGAAACCTTGCGCAATTGTCACGACGCGGCAGATTCCCGTCCCCGCCCTTGCCACGAAGCCGCACGCCGTCGTGCTGTCGGTAGCCCGAGGGAATGAAGCGCAGATATCCGTCGACGGAAAGACGCCCGTCGTTGTCGACATGAAGACGAAGTGCGCCGGCTGCTCGTTCGCCCCTGTGTTCGCGGTTGGAGGAATGTCGGGTGGAATCGGCGTCGCAGGAATCGCCGAAGCGCGCGGCGAGAAGGGCATCTGCATAGACGACATGCGCGTCTTTGCGCGTGCGTTCAGGAGGCGCGAGACGGCGGACTACGCTGCTGCGTTCGGCCCGGACTACCGCGCTGCGGTCGCGGTCAGCGCGGAATGGTGCGGCAAGCCCGGCGCGGCAATAGACGATCCCGCCAGCTGGCGGTGCTTCAATTCCATCGGCGAGCGCGTCGGCGTTCTGCCTTCCAAGGATACCGTCGTGAGGGTGTGGGGACGGAATCTGCCGTCAGTCCCGTCTAAGTCTAAGTTTTCATGCAAGTCCTTCATCATCGACGGAATCGTCGTGGTCGAGGATGCGGATGTCGATCTACGCGGCGCGGGTGTCGTGGAATTTGCGGACAACACGCATGTCATAACGCGAAACGGACGCCGCGTCGCGCTCGCCTCGCTTCGTGCGAACAGCGTCCATCTCGACGGCATGCTCGCCGTCACGGACGAGATGAAACTGTCCGGGCGCCTCGCAATGAAAGCGGGGAGCGTCCTTCGCCTTCCCATCAACCCCGACAGGGCGTCTGCAAAGTCGATTTCCATCATCGGCGACGGAGCGGTGGCGCTCATGCCAGGTTCCTCCGGTCGGCGCAACCAGTTTCAGAAGATCATCCGCCTCGAAGAGATGCCGAATGACATGTCGCGCTTTCGGCTCGGGCCGTCCGACGGGCCTGACGACGCGGACTTCAAGCCGGCGACCGGCGGCAAGTTCCTCGGCGCAACCCCGCGCAAGCCATCAAACCAGTAGTTCGCTATGACGTGGGAATAATGGGGAGGGACCCCATTGTGATTTCGTTTTTCGCGCCATAATCGGCTGAATCAGAAGATGCGGCCAGACCAGAGCTGGTCGATAAATACACGCCAAGGAAGTATGCCGATTTCGTCCGTTTCCCTTTCCGTGGGTTCGTCGCACACAAGCAGCCGCCGGGCAAATCGCCCCTCGTCGGCGATTGCGCGAAGACCCTTCAAATCCTCCTTGTCCGCATTGCGCGTCGTCTTGACTTCGATTGCCGTTTCGCCGTTGATGACAAAATCGACTTCAATCTTGGTGCGCGTGCGCCAGTAGGCGATTTCGGCGTCGCGCCTGCAGGCGTCAGCGTAGGCGCTGATTTCGTGGAGAATCCAGCTCTCGAATGCATCGCCGTATTCGGGTGTGCCGCGAACGAGCTCTTTGCGCCGCTGGAGCCGTCTGGTGACGCCCGTGTCGAAGAGATAGAACTTGGACGTTTCGACAGTCTTTCTGGATTGCCCCTTGCGCCATACGGGGACTTCCCGGGCAAGAAGGGTGTCGTTGAGTATCTTGAAATACTCCTGGACGGTGCTTCTGGGAATCTGCGCGTCGGAGGAGATGGACTGGTAGTTGATCTGGTCTCCGCTGGAGAGGGCGGCTATTTCGAGGAAGCGGCTGAACGCCGGCAGATTCCTCGTCGCCCCCTCCTGCATGATTTCCTGCTGAAGATAGAGCGAGACATATCCGGCGAGGTCTTCTTCCGGTTCGTCAGAAAACCATATCCCCGGAAGAAGTCCATAGTTCATGGCGCGGTCGAGGTCGAATCTATCGCCCAGCTCCGATGCGGAGAAAGGATGTATGTTCCTAACCCTCGCCCTGCCGCCCAAGAGGTTGACTCCGCCTCTGCGGAGCTTTCTGGCGCTGGAGCCCGTGAGAAGAAACTTGAATCCGCGCGATTCTATGAGGCGGTGCACTTCGTCGAGCAGCGACGGCATCTTTTGGATCTCGTCGATGACTATCGGCCGGTTTTCGCGGCAGACCTCCTCGATGTATCCAGCATTGCGGGCAAGGCGGGAGAATGTATCGGAGTTGAGCAGATCAAAAATGTATGCGTCGGGAATCGTTTCGCGTATGAGCGACGACTTGCCGCATTGGCGAGGTCCGAAAAGAAAGCAGGACTTGTGCTCAAGTACGCTGGAAACGTCGAGTTTTCGCTGAATATACATCAGATTTCCTCCTGTCTGACGTTCAAACGAGCATATTCTATCATTTATGACGGGCAGAAGTCAATGGCAAATCGCCAACTCTATCGGCAGATTTGCAGTAAATTCGCCAACTCTGTCGGCGGTTTGCTAACTATCTTTGGTTATCTTTTCATGTGCTCTCATGTCTTTGCGCTGCGGAGTTTCAAAAACCAGTTGAAAAAAAACTGGTTAAAACCAGTTCGCTATCACTGGAGAGTTCATGTTATAATATCGTTGCAAATGAATATGCAAAGGAGGGACATCAGATATGACCCGCTTTATGAAAACAACTGCTGCTGTCGCCGTCGCGGCAATCGCGGCAATTGCCGCAAACGCGGCGGATGCGAACGGCGTCAAGCTCAAGGTCACCGGCGTCGCCGTGGTGGACGACACGTACGACGGCAAGAGAGGGGCAAAGTTCCTGCCGCCGGAGACGCGCGTCGTTGTCCCGTCGGACAAGCGGCTTGCGCTGTTCCGCGTTGAGTATGACGTGCCGACGAACATGAACGTATGCATCTACCTTGATGCGAACGGCCACGAGGACAAATTCGGCTTGGGCTGCAATTTCGGCACCAGCGGATCAGGTCTATACAGCGGAGCAGGCGTCTGCGCAAGGATTCTCCATCTGGATGGAAAGAACTACTGTGAGGGCGGCGACTTGTACGACGACGGTGTGTTGGTGAAGTCTGTCAGGCTGTTCTGCTACGAAGAAGAAGACGATGAATGCGGTTTCTATGTCTGCGATGCGCCGGTCAACGTCCTGTTCGCGAAGGACGGCGAGAAGAAGACTGGCGGCTTCAAGGTGCTGGAGCCCCTGCCGCCGCCGCCCGCCAAGTCGCTTTCGCTCCTGCCGGGCTGGACGGAGGACTTCAAGGCGGCGTGTGCCCAGGCGAAGAAGGAGGGCAAGCTCGTCCTCGCGTACTTCCTCAACTCTCGCCCGGGCGATGACGGCAAGGCAACGAGAGTTCTGGACCACGAGGTGCTTGGCTCCGAGGAGTTCCTGAAAAAGGCCGGCGAGTCGTATGTCCTATACATGGCGGAGCTTTACAAGCCCTGCCAATCATGGACTGCGCACAACAATGTCATTCCGGCATGCAAATATGCCGCGCGGAAGGGGACGTTCTCTCCCCCGGAAATGGCGATCGTCCATCCCGACGGTTCGCGCGTTGCGCTTCTGGACAAGGGCGGCTGGGAAGGGGGCGTCGACGGCTATCTCGCGAAGATGGAAAAGGGGCGCAAGGCCGGTCTTGCAAAGCAAGAGGCGGCGAAAAAGGCGCGCGAAAAGGCGGCGAAGAAAATCCCGCCGAAGACAGACAAAACATCTACGCCCGCCGGCTTCACCGACAATCTCGACGAGGCGCTCGCCAAGGCGAAGGCCGAGGGCAAGCTCGTCTATGCCTGCTTTTCCGGCAGCGACTGGTGCTACTGGTGCAAGAAGCTGGAAGATGAGGTGCTGTCCGACCCTTTGTTCGTGGCGGGCGTGATGGACGACTACGTCCTCGTGTTCATCGATTCGCCTCAGAACAAGGCGCGGCTCTCGGATCACGCGAAAGCCGAAAATAAAAAGCTGACGAAGAAATACGGCATAGAGGGCTATCCCACGGCGCTCATCCTCGACGGCGACGGCAAAAAGGTCGGCAAGACCGGCTACCGCGAGGGCGGAGCGGCGGAATACGTGAAGTATCTCAAGTCCATCAAGAAAGACCACCAATAAAAATTGTGTAAAACCATGAAACAATCTATCGCTGTTTCGGTGATTGCAGCCTGCTTCTGCGCGGCGGGGATGACGGCGCTGGCCGTTGATTTCAACATGCTCTCGTGCTGTCCGGGCGAGAACACGGCGACGCAGGCGCGGTTTGTCTGGCACTCCGGCAGCAGCTCGTGCCTGCTTTTCTGCGCCAAGGCGTCCAGCCCGGAGAACGTGTACACCATACTCCCCTACGCCAGGCAGAACAAGCCGGTGGCTTTTCGTTCCGCCGATGTCGCATACTACAAATACGAGGCGCAGATATCCGACCTCGAGCCGGACACGGAATACCTCTACTGGGTTGAGGCGGGCAGCGATGCGTCCGCCCGCCAGAAGTTCAAGACGGCCGGAACGAGCGGCAGCTTCAATTTCCTCTGGATGAGCGACGTCCATGCGCATCCCGACAATCCCGGCAAGATGACGACGGTCGAGCTGCTTCGTCAGGATGCGGAGGCGCAAACGGCATCGTCCGGCGGAATCGACCTTGTCCTCTTTTCCGGCGATGCGGTGAAGTACGGCTCGCGCTACGACAACTGGCAGCAGTGGAACGGTGCGCCGACGGTGACGAACTACATGTTCGCCATGATTCCCGGAAACAAGGAATACTACTACACCGGCTCCAGCACGTTCTACGACTACTACTGGTATCTCGCCGTGAAGAACAACCCGCCGAACGGACCCGGCACGACGGAGCAGGAGGGCTGCTACTGGTTCCTGCGCGACGGCGTGATGTTCGTCGGCATCGACTCGCTGATTCACAAGGGGTCAAGGATGACGATGTACAACAAGAAGAGCGAGGTCCTCGCGGCGCAGACAAACTGGTTCGACAAAGTCGTCACATCGCAGCGCGGCAAGTTCCGCTACCTCGTCGTCTTCCAGCACGATCCGTGGTTCGTGTATGCGGCGACAAAGAATTCGTTCGACAAGTCGCGCGGCAACTACGATACGTGGCGGCACGTGTTCGACAAGCACAAAGTGGACCTTGCGCTCTCCGGCGACGAGCACAACTACATCCGCACTAAGCCTTTGCGCGGGGATTCCGCAAATTCCGACGGCACGATCTACATGGTGGCCGGGCAGATAGAGGAGAGCAACTACTCCGCCACGATAACAACGGACATCGCAAGCTACGGCAACTCGAACGCGACAAAGTACTTCGACTGCATGGGCGCTACGGATGCTTCCTGCGGAGCGGCATGGATCGAGGTGCGGCCTGATTCGCTGAAGGTGACGGAGTTCTGGGACAAGTGGCAGAGTCCGAACTACAAGGTCTACGACACCGTGACGATAACACCCAAGGCGAGAGGCTGGGCGTTCGAGGATATCGGCGCGCGGGCACACAAGCGCTACCGCTTCGCCGTGGACGCACCGAGGAGCGATTCGAGGATGATGCAGTTGTCCGAAATCGAGCTTCTGGATGCCAACGGGAATGTGATTCCGCCCAGTGATTTTACTCTGGCTTGGGATTTGATGACGACAAACTCGGCAGGACAGACATACCCGTCGAACGAAAATCCAGGCCTTGCCGCAGATGGAAAGCTCGATACAAAGTGGCTGGACTATCGCGCGGGTCTCGACAATCCTGCGGACGTGCGCGCCGCCGCGTGGCTCGACTTCTGCTTTTCAAGCCCCGTGAAGATATCCGGCTACCGCTGGTACACGGCGGGCGACAACAGCTGGTACCCGAGCCGCGCGCCGGTTTCGTGGACGTTCTCGGCCTACGACGACAATGACGACACGTGCTACATTCTGGACAGGGTGTCGGGATACGACTCTCCCAAGGATAACAAAGTTCTCGCGTACCCGCTGCCGCCTTCGCCCGACGAGCCCGACGAACCGGCCGGGCCTGGGGAATCGGCCGTCACAACCGCGGGCGGGGTCTACTACGCATTGAGCGTGGGAGTAAACAACTACAAGAACGACAGGCAGAACAAGCTCAACGGCTGCGTTGCCGACGCGGAGGACGTGCTGAGCGCGTGCACGAACGGCGTCAAGGGATTGTGGAATCCGATGAACTGCCGCTGCCTCAGCGACTCGGCGGCGACGCGCTCCGCCGTGCGGGCGCAGTTCCAGACATTGGCAGGCGAGGCGAGAAAAGGCGACACTGTTCTCTACTACCATTCGAGCCATGGCGGCGACGACTGTCTTTGCCTCTACGACGCAGAATACTACGCCGATCAGTTGGCGGAGGACCTTATGCGGTTCGCGGCGGGCGTCCGTGTTGTCGTCGTTCTTGACACGTGCCATTCGGCAAGCATGTTCAAGGGGGCGGACGAAGACTCCGAGTCTGGTCCGTGGGATTTCGCCGCGAGCGTCCAGGCGTACATGGACGCGATGCAGACGGTGCTGACGAAAGGCGCCAAGTCCGCCGCCGCGAGCGGTCCGTCCGTCGGATGGGTCACGGCCTGCGACGACGACCAGACTTCCCTTGAGTCAAACAAGCGCGGAAAGTTCACGAAGCCGTTTGTGGAGGCGTGGAAGACGGACGGCACGGACGCGAACGGCGACGGCTACAACGACTTCAAGGAGATGTTCAACATTGCAGCGCCGAAGGCCGTCGACAGCGTGCGTGCGCCGCAGACATTAAATGAAAGCCTCCTCAGGAATGTCGCCGCATGGGAGGTGTTCTACCATCCTGTTGTTTCTGACAAGTGGCTTGAGGAGACAATGGACACGAGGCTTTCGACTGGAGCGTGGTCCGAACCCGTTTCATACGACTCTGACGGCAGGGCGTATCTCGGCGGCGAAGTCGTCTTTACGCCATTCCACGCCTCCACGGGGAATGTCGTGACGGTAGAGACAAAGGCGCAGTTCTGCGAATACACAAGTGACGATGTGCCTGACATGACCGCCCAGGCCGCCGTCAGGCTCTCCACCAACGGATGTTTCCAGGTGTGGGCGAAGACGGGGTGGGTGGATGTCGCGGCTGAGGGCATTACACCGGTGAGCGGCGAGGAATATACGCTTCGCACGACCTTTGACTACACGGCGAATATCTATTCTGTTGAAGTTAAGACAGGATTAACAGAATTTACAAGATTAGGAGAAAAGATAAATCCTGTCAATCCTGTAAATCCTGTCAGAACCTCTTTCCCCATTGCCGCAGTCACAAACTGCATCTCCTCGGTCGCGTTCGTGGGCGATACACTCTTCACGTCCATGATTGGCGACTGCCGATACGAGATAATCGGTTTCGTGGCGAATGAAGCGCTTGCTCTGTCGAACAACGTCCAGATCGTCCTCAGCGCGGCAAAGGCAGCGTGGCTCAACAACTGCGCAGGCGGCAAGGCGACGGTCGCAGGCGCAGCAGCCGGACTTTCGGGAAAGGATTTCACTGACGCCTACCTTCTCAACCTCGACATCACCGACGGCGATCGCTCGTACACCTTTGAGATTACTGACATCGACGTTGGCGACACGAGCGTGTCTGTCGCCGTCACGCTCACGCGAAGCGGCAGCATAGCGCAGCCCATCAACGGCGTCCTGAAGTTCTACGGCGCGGCGACCTTGGCGGCGTTCAAGGATGGCGCGACCGAGCTCGGCGCGGCGGAACTCACGAACGAAACCTTCGCCGGCGGCGAAACCGCCACGGCGACGATTCCGCTCGATGGCGAGACCCCGCCCGCCTTCTTCAACGCAAAGATCGAAGAACAGTGAGAGCTAGGAAATATCCTGCCTTTCAATCCCACCCAGTATCCTCAAAGTCTAAACGCAAGGGAATCTTGCATTTGCTTCTGGACTTCACACCCCCAAAAAACTGGTAAAAGAACTGGTAAAAGGTATCTTCAAAACGCAACAATTTTTTAGTATAATTGCGGCAAAAGCGCGTGAGTGTATCATCCGACGAGAATTGACTTGATGCAGAAATACGCAGACATAGCCATGCAAAATGGCGTCGCCACAGAGGCCGCAGGGCGGTCTTCTGGCGGCTTCTGCTTCGCCCGCGCTACCCCCTCCTTCACTCCCCCACTTTTATAAAAACCACTATCAAGGAGACAAACTGATGAAAACACCAACAAGACGAACGGCGCACCGCCTCGCTGCGGTGCTTGCAATCGCCACCGCCTTCGCCGCCACCGGCGCTTGGGCGGAGGACTGGACGGTGAGCGAAAACACGACGCTAACCGCAGACACGACGGTTGACGCGCTCACCGTCGAGGAGGGCGTCACGCTCGACCTCAACGGCTACAAGCTCTACTGCACATCCCTCGCCGGTAGCGGCACAATCACCAGCACGTCCACCGACCTCACGTCCCCCGACACGGGCGGCACGCACGTGACGTGGATTACGAAGTTCGGCAAGGACGGTGCGACGGCTGGCGGGGAACTGCGCACCACTGCAAATGCCGACAACAACCCACGCAACCTTTTCAACGACTTTAATGGCACTGACGCGCCGTCTTCCAGCGACACTTCCGCCGCCGTCACTCCAAAGAGAATACTTGTGGAAACGGCTTTTCTGCCGCTTGCCGTCACCTACGATTTCGGCGACGGGACACCGAAGAAAGTCAATGCGTACAAGATGGTTGCAGTGCGTGCAGGCAATTCGACCAAAGATTACTACAAGAGGTGCCCGAAGACGTGGATCTTCGAGGGGTCGAACGGCAACGACGAGTGGAAACCGCTCCATTCGGCGGACAATGTATCGTGGCAGGCCAGCGGGAGTTCGCCGAAGGAGTTCTCGTTCTCCAACGATACCGCCTACCGCTACTACCGCATCACATTTAATGCTTCGAGTGCTACCGACTTTCTTGAAGTGAACCAGCTGGAATACTTCGGTCCCGGCGAGCTGCATGTGAATGTTCCGGCGGTTGCGGAGGCGACAGTAGAATCGCTCACGATTTCCGGCAACATGAAGGTTGTGAAGGATGGCGAGGGCAGGCTGAACGGCGTCACGGGTATCGGCTCCAACACATTCCCGGGCGTGCTTGAGGTCAACGCCGGCACGGTGTATGTCGATGCGGACTTCAAGCTTGGTACTGCCGCCGACGGGACGCTGACGATCAACGGCGGCACGGTCGAGGTGAATAGCAGCAAGGCAACGCATATCGGAGCGAGTAGCGGCAAGACCGGCACGGTAAACCTCAACGGCGGCATCCTTAAGACAAAGCGCCTCGTCAACGTAAACGGCGGCACTGGCAAGGTCAAGTTCGATGGTGGAATGCTCCAGGCGAATAACGCAGATAACAATGGGCTTTTCGGGATCAATGTTACGGTCACCGTAAACGAGCGCGGCGGCACGATCGACAGCGGCAACTTCGCAGTGACGGTTCCGGCGGCCATCAGCGGCACGGGCGCGATGCGGTTCAAGGGCGGCAATACGATTACACACAACGCCGCCAGCGCCTACACCGGTGGCACGGCCATCGAACTCGGCACGAAGATCGTCACTTCAAATGCAGATGCGAAGGCTGCCATTATTGACAATCTCGCCATAGACGGCAAGACAAAGATGGCTGACGAGAACGGCATCGTCGTGTTCGAGTACAGCGGTTTGGCCGACGAAGACGTTCCCACCCCCGATTACAAAAACTGCGGACTCGGCACGACGATTTACCGTGACGGCGATACACTCAAGGTTGATTTCGTCCTCCCGGTCTGGGAGCTCGCGGCAGATACAACCTGGAGCGACCTCGTTGCGACATACGGCGCACCAGCCGCCGACGTGATTGTTCGCATCGCGTCTTCTGGTGGGTATACGCTCACCATCGACACGGATGTAGATGTCAAGGAACTTGTGTTCAATGATGGCGCGAGCGCAACGTTGACTGTTGCCGAGGGCAAGACTTTGACGACGGAGAACATCAACGGCATTGGCAAGATCATCAACAACGGCACCATCGTCAAGACGGGCACAGGGACAGTCGACTGGCCGTTCGACAACGCATCCACAGGCTTGTATGTCATCAGCGCAGGAAGAATCAACGTGTCGAAACGTACAGGTTTGGCGTATGCGGGAAGCGAGCAGGTAATTCGCGTGAAGAACGTCGCGACGTTTGACTTTCATGCCAGCAAAGGGAAAGGACTCAACTTCTCCGTCGTGCTTGAAGACGGCGCGAGATTCGCCAATAGCGACGAAGACTTTAATACTAGCAGCCAGGCTAAGAGTCTTACGCTTGAAGGCAATGCAACGGTGGTCCCTTTTTACAACTTTGGTCTTATTGCATCAGGGCATGGTGTTACAACTCTTGACCTCGGGACTTACACTCTTACCGTAGATTCGGCAAGGAGTTTCATTCTGGACAACACGACGATTTCCGGCACGGGAACGATTCTCGTGAAAAAAGGAACGCTTTGGGCGACCCAAACAGAGTCGGGTGGTTTGGACTGCACGGTTTCAATCGGTTCTGAAGGCAAGTTGAATCTCGGGAAGAATCTTACCGTGAAGGACTTCGTAAACAATGGCACCATCAGCGGTTCTGCCACTCTTACGGTGCTTGGCGAACTTGCGCCTGGCAACCAGGTTCCGAATCTGACGCTCGCAAACGGCGCGACGGTCAAGGCGACGGGCACGGCGCAGACTGTTTCGACGACGTTCTCCGCCTCCGGCACGATTACGGTCGATGCCTCGGGGATTACGAAGGAGCAGTTGGACGCGGGCAATGTCGCGGTCCTGACCGTCCCGTCCTCGTTCAATACATCAAGCGTGAAGTGGAACGTCAGCGGCGAACAAATCGCCGGCACTCGCGCGAAGTGGAGAACCGATGGCACGACCCAGACGCTCTATCTCTGCAAGCCCATCGGCCTGATGGTGATCTTCAGGTAAGGCTGTAGAATGTTGCCAATGTTGCCAGTGTTGCCAATAACCAATACCAATGTCCAATGATTGGAAATTGGCAACATTGGACTTGGCAACACTTCCACATCGGCAACATTTATCATGACAACCTCGAAACTAACTAAACCATGACGGCGCGGACGATTATCTTGCTTGGCGCGGCGGCCATGTTCGCCGCAAGCGGCGCACGGGCGGCGGAGACGCTTGATCGCGACATCGTGATATACGGCTCGAGTCCGGCGGGGATCTCTGCGGCGGTGCAGGCTGGGCGCATGGGCAAGTCCGCTGTCGTCGTCTCGCCCGAGACGCGCATCGGCGGGCTTACGACGGGCGGACTCGGACAGACCGACATCGGCAACAAGTCCGCGTTCGGCGGCATTGCGCTGGAGTTCTACAAGGATGTTGCCAAATGGTATTCCGACCCCGCGCACTGGACGCGGCAGACGCCGGAGCAGTACAAGCCGGACGGCCAGACCGCAGGAACGATGGGCAAGGACTCCATGTGGACGTTCGAGCCGTCCGCCGCGCTCGCGATCCTCGAAGGATGGGAGCGGCGCGACGGTCTCGACATCCGGCGCGGCGAATGGCTGGACCGCGACGGCGGAGTCACGAAAGAGGGCGGACGCATCGTTTCCATCAAGACGCTCTCTGGCGACGTCTACCGCGGCAAGGTCTTCATCGACGCGACATATGAGGGCGACCTAATGGCGGCGGCGGGCGTCAGCTACACCGTCGGACGCGAGGCGAACAGCGTCTATGGAGAGACGATCAGCGGCATCCAGTTTCGCGAGGCGAGGGCGCACCAGCTGAAGTGGCATGTCAGCGCGTATGTCGAAGAAGGGAATCCGGAAAGCGGACTTCTCCCCGGCATCGAGCCTTGCAATCCGAACGAGAAGGACGGCGACGGCGACAAGCGCGTGCAGGCCTACAACTTCCGCATGTGCCTCACCGACGATCCTGAGAACCGCATTCCGTTCAAGAAGCCCGCAAACTACGACGAGAAGGAATACGAACTCCTCTTCCGCAACTTCGCGAGGGGTGAAAAGGCTGTGCCGTGGATAAACTCGAAGATGCCGAACCGCAAGACGGACACGAACAACCGCCTGGGCTTTTCGACCGACTTTATCGGACGCAACTACGAATGGCCGGAGGCGTCGTACGAGCGCCGCGCCGAAATCTTCAAGGCGCACCTCGACTACCAGAAGGGACTTATGTGGACGCTCGCCAACCATCCGCGCGTCCCGGAGAAGATTCGCGCCGAAGTCTCGCGTTGGGGAACATGCCGCGACGAGTTCACGGACGGTCCTGGCGACGGATGGCAGAGCCAGCTCTACGTGCGTGAGGCGCGGCGCATGGTCGGCGAATACGTGATGACAGAGCACGAGTGCCGGGGCGACCGCGTCGCGCCGCACCCCGTCGCGATGGGCGCGTACACGATGGATTCGCACAACGTCCGTCGCGTCGTCACCGCAATGGGCAATGTGCAGAACGAGGGCGACGTGCAGGACCGCGGACGCTACAGCGCATGGGGGCCTGACGCCGCCAAGCGCGCGAAGGGCGGCAGGATGAAGCCCTACGGCATCGACTACGGCGCGATAACCCCGAAGCGCGGCGAATGCGAGAACCTGCTCGTGCCCGTGTGCCTCTCGGCCTCTCACATGGCGTTCGGGTCGATACGCATGGAGCCGGTCTTCTTCGCGCTCGGCCAGGTGGCCGGAACCGCTGGCGCGATGGCCGCCGCAAACGGCTCCGCCGTCCAGGACGTGCCATACGACGCGCTCGCCGCGCGCCTCGCCGCCGACGGCCAGGTGCTTTCTCTGGACGCGCGCCCCATCGCCTCCGCCGCGATTCACCCCGCCGCGCCAGACTCGCCTGAATGATAACAAGACGAGAGTTCGTGAAAGATGGTTTAGCGGCGCTGGGTTTCCTGGCGCTGCCGGGCGGGCTTTTCGCACCCCTGCTAGGGCATCCGCTTCGCGGACAGCCTTCGGCTGGGGGATACGCGCCTGCGGACTGGAAGCCAGCGAAGAAGCCGAACCTCGTCCTTGGTGTTTTGAGCGATACGCATCTTCAGGTGGGATGGGACGGCACATCTGTCCACAAGCTTTTCCCGCATACGTACGTCCGCAATGCGATGAAGCTTTTCAAGAAAAGGAACATCGATGCGTTTGTGCATCTTGGCGACGCGGCACATCGCGGCATCACGCGAGAGCTTGAATTCCACCGCGAACTTTTCGAGGAGGCGTTCGGCACACGCGGCGGTCCCGTGAAGCTTTTCATCGTCGGCAACCACGAATGGTACGGCGAGGCGTTCAAGGGCGGCGGCGGCGTCACTGCGGCGGGGCTGTGGAAGGATCCGGTCGAGCGGGCGAAGCATACGCTTTGTGCCGACATGCCGCGCCGCTGGGAGCAGGTCTGGGGCGAGAAGTACGAGGAAGTCTGGCACAAGGAGGTGAAGGGCTACCACTTCTTTGGACGCCATTGGCACGAAGACGAATACAAGCATGCGGGAGAAAAGCCGTTTGCGGACTACATCCTCTCCAAGGCCGACCAATTCTCACTTCGCGGAACCAAGCCGTTCTTCATCCTTTCGCACAGGCGGCACCACGCGGCATTCTGCCAGGCGCTGAAGGATTTCCCCAATGCCATCGCGCTCTTCGGACATTGGCACTGGAGCAACGCCGACTGGAAGACGATCTTCTTCGACGCCGACACGTTCGGCGGGCATTTTCCCAACATTCAGGTCGGGGCTTGCCGCATGGACGGCGGCAACGCCGTAACGCCGTCGAGCGAAGTCAAGCTTCCGGAGGATTCAAGCAGCTGGAAAGGCGACAATCTGCCGTCGCGACAGGCGATGATAATAAACATTTACGACGACATGGTGGTGTTCGAGCGGCACGAGGTGGGCAAGGGAGGCAAGCTTGGCCCCGACTGGGTGCTGCCCCTCGGCGAATTCAAGCCGCATCCGTTTTCGCGGGACGAATTGAAGAAGACAATCGGCGAGCCGGAGTTCGGGAAAAAGGCGAAGCTGGTCGTCGCAAAAGGGACGCAGGCGACAAAAGCGACCAAAGGGACAAAGAAGGGCGATTCTGTCGCTTCCGTCCCTTCTCTTAAAATCAAGATCCCTATGGCTGACGGGAACCCCGAATCGCGCGTCTACGCATACGAAATAGTCGTTGTAGGAGACGATCCGAAAGCGAAGCTCTTCAAGAACGCATTTTTCAAGGGCGCGAACGCAGGCATCGGCCACGAGCTGAACCACGGCGTCACCGAAGTCGAAATCCCCGTCTCCGAACTTCCCCCTGGAAAGAAGCTGACAATTGACGTCAGTCCATGCAGCTCGCTTGGCACGAAGGGAAAATCGATCTCGACCACTTTTAGAGTGTAAAATGTAAAGTGTAAAGTGGGAAGAAAGAGGAAGAATGTGAAAATGTGGAAGTGTTGCCAATAACCAATACCAATTGGAAATTGGCAACGTTGGTATTGGCAACACTTTCGTATCTATGACGGCGAGTTTCATGATCCCGCTTTGTGCCATACGAAAAGGAGGACTGTTATGAAGCATAGTCTATGCGGTGCCGCGAGGTGGAGTCGCTTGTGAACGCCGTAAGATAGCTGTTCGCAATGTAGAAAAAATGAAACACGGCACGGCGTCAGCGGACGGCGGCTACAGGAACGGTGATCTTCGTCCGTTAATCGGACTGCATAGCCGCTCCATCAGGCCTGTCTCCACCACCTCGGCGAGACAGGGCTTTGGCTTGGAGCCGCAGCGAGGGCAGCTTGAGAATATGAGACGTTAGCCGTAAACTTCGTCGTGGGTTCCGATGTTGTGGAGCACGATTTCGCGATCCACAATCTCCACGCAGAGGACGATGCGGTAGGCGTAGGTGATGCTGACCGCCTGCTTGCTGCTGAGCGGCCCAGTCAGGTTGTGGAGCCGGAGCGAAGGTGTGAAAGGGTCATTTCTGAGGGCAAGAAGCGTTTCTTTGGTTTTCTCCCGGAGTTCCGGATGCTTTCGTGCGAATTTTGCAAACGCACGCTTGAATTGCGGCGTTTGGATGAGACTGTACGGAGCGCTGTGCATTGTGGCGGCTCCTACTCGTCAAATTCCTTCATCAACTCTTCTACAGTAACGCGCTTGGCGAGCCCAGCGCGATATTCGGCGTCGGACTGCAGGCATTCGTTGACGAACGCTTCATGGCGCATCCGCTTAAATTCGTCGGCGAACATGACGACATATTTGGGAGTATTGTTGCTTATAACCCAAACGGGGCCGTTGGCAAGGCTCTCGTTCATGACGCTCATTCCGCGCCGCTTGACTTCCTGCGCTGGAAAAGTAACAGGCATGGTAGACTCCTTACTGGTGCTAAATTCGGTGCAAATTATAGCACCATTTATCCAATGCTGTCAAGAGCCTCTGGCACTACTGGGCGTGAACCTCGATGTGGCGAGCGTGTAGTCTGCTATTCTCCTGTCTCTCCTGTTCTACCTGCTAAAAAACACCTCGGCAGAGACAGGAAAAAAGTTGAAGAAACTGGTTAAAACCACTCGTGTGCAATTCCGGTAGATGTGGTATAATTTCTACTTGATGAGAACTGCACTTCAGACTGTTTTTGCATATTGCCTGATTTCAACGGTCGCATGTGCCGCCGTGGCGCCGCATGCCAAGTTCGAGGACGGCATGCTTTCGAAGACGCGCCCCGCCGGCTGGCTTCAAGGCGCGTGTAGGCTTCAGGCCGAGGGCCTTACCGGTCATCCTGAGGCGTTGAGCTATCCCTACGACACTTGCCTTTGGGCGGGAACGATTCCGCGCATGGGCACGCACGGACAGGACTGGTGGCGCTACGAGCAGACCGCATACTACACCGACGGACTTCTTCGCCTCGGTTATGCTCTTGGTGACAAGACATTTATAGAGAAGGGTGAGGCGGGAGTCAACTGGACGCTTGATAACGTTTCGCCCGAGGGTTATCTCGGGAACGCCTGCCTTTGGGATGCTAAGAACTTCAAGCTCAAGAAGGGCTACGACATGTGGCCATTCGCCGTGTTCTTCCGCGCGATGAAGGCGAAATATGACGCCACGCCGGACGAGCGTATCCCTGTCGCGCTCGCGCGCTACTTTCTGCTTTACTCAAAGGAACACGTTTCCGAAACTCGTAACGTCGTCAACGTCGAGGGAATTCTTTGGGCGTATTCGCACACGGGCGACAAGAAGCTTCTCGAGCTCGCTGAAGAGGCGTGGTGCATGAGAAAGCCGCTACCGCCGGAATCGAAGAACGAACTCGCGCCCAAGAACTGCGCGAACAACGATGCGATCCACATGCACGGCGTAAGCTACTGCGAGGAAATGAAGGTGCCGACAGTCGCGCGCATAACCGCCGCGGCCGACGCGAAGCCCGGCATCTACAACTTTGGCCCGCTTAAGGTCACTGTCTTGAATCGTGTGCTTCCGCCTGCGAAGGACTGGAAATACTTCCTCGACTTTTGGCAGCATCCGTGGGCGGTCTCGCGCTACTTCAACGTCGAACCATTCTCGAAGGAGCACTACGCGAAGGTGGAGCCGATCTATCGTACGCTTGCGGAGTGCGGTTGCAAGGCGTTGACGACGACGCTTCTCGATCTTCCCTGGAACCACCAGTGCTACGATGGATATTACTCCATGATCGGCAGGGTTAAGAAGGCCGACGGTTCGTGGGTCTTCGATTACAAGCTCTTCGACGAGTATGTTGAGTTTGGCAGGAAATGCGGCCTTGGCCCTGACATTGCCTGCTACACGATGTGCCCGTGGAAGTACATGGCGACATGGAAGGAAGAGGTAACGGGGAACGGGGAACGTATCCCCCGAGCGAAGCGAGTCGCCGAAGGCGATGCCCTAGCAGGGGTGGGAATGGGGAACGGGTCGAGGAGAAGATTGCGGAGATTGCCAAGCGCTACCACTTCTTCCCGTCCGTGCGCGACCCGAGCTTTGATTTTGGCGGATTCCGCCGCGAGGTTGAATCACTTGTGAACGATTCCGCCGGCGTCGAGTGAGAGGTAAGTAACGACAAGTAAGGAGTGAAAAATGGATAAGCACCCGGTTGAGAAAAGATATACAGTGGCCAGACTACGCCAGATTGGGGCGATGCTGTTCGTCTACGCCATATTCTACGTGTGCCGACTTGCCTTCTCGGCGTCTAAGAAGGGGATGATAGAGCAGGGCGCCTACACGCCGACGGAAATCGGCTATGTCGGCTCGGCGATGCTTTTCGCTTACGCGATCGGCAAGATTGTCAACGGCTTCATCGCGGACCATGTTAACGTCAAGAAATACATAATGTTCGGGCTCTTTGTATCCGCGCTCGTCAACCTGCTTGTCGGCTTCCACCTTCCGGCGATGATGCTTGCGGTGATTTGGTTCGTAAACGGCTTTGCCCAGGCATCCGGCTCGCCGTGCTGCGTCGTGGCGCTTTCGCGTTGGTGGCCGAAGGAGAAGCGCGGCACCTACTACGGCATCTGGAGCTGCTCGAACAACCTGGGCGAAGTCCTCGCCTACATTGTCTCAGCTGGAATCGTAGTCTGGGTAGGCCATCATTTCGGTCCTGATTGGGCATGGAAGAGCTGCTTCTGGGGCGCAGCGTCGTTCGGTCTCGTTGGTATCGCGACGGCGTTCTTCTTCTTTGGCAACGCGCCCGAGGACGAAGGACTGCCGCCTGTGCCTGTGGACGCGGCTGAGGCCAAGGTAGACACGACGGGCGGACAGCGAATCGCGCTCACGACACTCGCGGTGTGGCTCATCGCGCTCGCCGGCGGGTTTTTCGCTGCGAGCCGCTACGCGATCATCGACTGGGGAATGTTCTTTCTTCAGGTTAAGAAGGGATATACCGACACGGGCGCGGCCACGATAGTCTCCATCAACTCCGTCGTCGGAGCCGTGTCGTCCGCGCTCTCCGGCATAATCTCCGACCGCTTCTTCAGGTCGAGCCGCAAGGAACTCGCGCTTTCGGCGGGCGTCCTCAACATCGTCGCGCTATCGCTCTTCATGCTGGTGCCTGGTCATCATGTGTGGATCGACGTCTTGGCGATGGTGTTCTTCGGCTTTGCGGTAGGCATCTTGCTGACCTTCCTCGGCGGGCTCATGGCGATCGACTACGTGCCAAAATGTGCCGCGGGCGCGGCCTTGGGCATCGCGGGCATGGGCAACTACATCGGCGCCGGCATACAGTCCGTCGTGTCTGGCTATCTCATCAACCGAGCCGAGGACGGTACGGCGTCGCTCGCAGGCGTCACCTTCGGCAACGGCTACACTTTGGACTATCTTGCGATTTTCTGGATCGGAATGGCCACGCTTTCGGTTATGTGCGTCATTGCCGCAGGAAAGGGAAGAAAAAACAGAGAATGATTCGGGGTGGCGGCGGGTGGCTCATATTTGGTATAATTAACACATGAACGAAAATCAAACCTCAAGGATGTCCAATTTTCGCTGGGTCATCTGTGCGTTGCTGTTTTTTGCAACTACCGTAAACTACCTTGACCGTCAGGTCCTGTCACTCACGTGGAAGGACTTCATCTCGCCCGAGTTCAACTGGACCGACAACGACTACGGCACGATCACGGCGGTGTTTTCGATTATATACGCCTTGTGCAACCTCTTCGCCGGCAAGTTCATCGACAAGCTCGGGACGAAGAAGGGGTATCTGTGGGCGATCTTCATCTGGTCTCTGGGCGCGTGCCTCCATGCGGCGTGCGGCGTCGGCACTTCCGTGCTCAAGGCCGCCGGCTTTGTCGCCATGATGGGCATCACCGCGTCCGTCTGGCTCTTCCTCGCGTGCCGCGCGGTGCTCGCGCTCGGCGAGGCCGGCAACTTCCCGGCGGCGATAAAGGTGACGGCCGAATACTTCCCCAAGAAAGACCGCGCGTTCGCGACCTCGATCTTCAACTCCGGCTCTTCCGTCGGCGCACTTGCCGCGCCGCTCACGATTCCGATCATCGCGAAGTTCTGGGGCTGGGAGATGGCGTTCATCGTCATCGGTGCGCTCGGCTTTGTCTGGATGGGGTTCTGGGTGTGGCTCTACAAGAAGCCCGAAAATGAACGGTACTGGTTTAATTGGCGCTTTAAATACGAATACGATGACGGACGAACGGAAAGTGGTGTCGGACATTGTTGTGTTCTGATGAACAAGGCCGAACTTGATTATGTGAGCCAAGACGAGTGTGATTCAGTCACCGCTAATGTAGACTCCAAATCGCCTATCCCCTCCAGCAACGAGCCTAAGATCAGCTACCTCAAGGCGTTCTCGCTGCGCCAGACGTGGGCGCTCGTCCTCGGCCGGTTCCTCACCGACGGCGTGTGGTGGTTCTTCCTCTTCTGGACGCCCGGCTACCTCAGCGACCAGTTCGGCTACAAGAGCTCGTCCGGAATGGGCATGGCGCTCATCTTCACGCTCTACGCGATCGTCACGTTCGTCTCGATCTACCTCTGCAAGATCCCGACCTACATGGTCGACAAGCGCGGGATGAACGCCTACGAGGGACGCATGGTCGCGATGTTCATCTTCGCGTGCTTCCCGCTCCTCGCGCTCGGCGCACAGCCGCTCGGCACGGTCTCCGCGTGGTTCCCGGCGATCCTCATCGGCCTCGCTTGCGCTGGTCACCAGGCGTGGAGCGCGAACGTCTACTCCGTCGTCGGCGACATGTTCCCGAAGTCGACGATCGGTACCTTGACCGGCATCGCGCAGTTCGCGGCGGGCTGCGGCAGCTTCATGGTGAACAAGTGCGCGGGCAAGCTCTTTACATACGCGGCGGAACAGGGCGATGCGTTCGCGTTCTGCGGCTACACCGGCAAGCCCGCCGGATACATGATTCTCTTTAGCTATTGCGCCGTCGCCTACATTGTCGGCTGGTGCTTTATGAAGGGCCTCGTGCCGCACTACAAGAAGGTTGAGCTGTAAAGGAGAGAGCATGAAAGTCAAGAAAAACGCAAAATACGCCGTGGCATGCGTGTCTTCCATGGGGCTTCGCATAACCCCCGAAAACCGCATGGCGGTCCACAACTCGAATCGTTTCTACCTTCAGGCGACGAGTGCCGAGACGAATGTCCTCAACGTGACCAGCTCCCTCGGGCGCGAATGCCTTGTGCTGACGCGTTTCGTCGAGGGTTCGCCGATGGCGGCGTTCATCAAGGCGCAGCTGCGCTCGCGCAACATCGCGTACGTCGGGCCCGACGTGCCGCAGGGCGGGCCGTGGGGTTTCCGCCACCAGTTCAACATCGCAGACTCCGGCTTTGGTCTCAGAGCGCCTCGCGTGTGGAACGACCGAGCCGGTGAAGTCGGCCGCACGCTTGACGCGAAGGACTACGACACGAAGAAGCTCTTCGGCAAGGACGGGGTCCAGGTGCTGCACCTCTCTGGCCTCATCGCCGCGATGTCGCCCGAGACGACGAAGTGCTGCCTCAAGCTCGCCGCCGACGCGAAGAAGTACGGTGTGCTGGTTAGCTTCGACCTCAACTACCGCGCGACGTTCTGGAAGGGCCGCGAGGCGGAACTTTCCAAGGCGTTCCACAAGATCGCCTCGGTCGCCGACATCCTCGTCGGAAACGAGGAGGATTTCCAGCTGTGCCTGGGATTCAAGGGACCGGAAGCCGGCGGCAAGGACCTCAAGGGCAAGATCGACCGCTTCAAGGAGATGATACTCCAGGTGACGAAGAAGTATCCGAACGCGAAGATGTACGGCACGACGCTCCGCCAGGTCGTTGCAGCGGACGAGCACCTCTGGGGCGCGATTGTATACGCCGGCGGCAAGTTCTACGTCGAGGAGCCGCGCACGATTCAGGTGCTGGACCGCATTGGAGGCGGCGACGGCTTCACGGGCGGTCTTCTCTACGGCGTCGTCAACGGCTGGAGCGCCGAGAAGTGCCTCCAGTTCGGCTGGGCGTCTGGCGTGATGGCGGCGAGCTCGCTGAACGACTATGCGGAGCCCGCAGACGAGAAGCAGGTGTGGGACGTGTACGCTGGTAACGCGCGCGTCCAGCGCTGACAGGAAAAGGAGAGAGATGAAAAAAGCAGACATCGGTTTGATCGGGCTTGCCGTGATGGGCGAGAACCTGATCATGAACATGGAGTCGAAGGGCTTTACCGTGGCGTGTTTCAATCGCACGACCTCGAAGGTCGACGCATTCGTCGAGGGCCGCGCCAAGGGCAAGAACATCATCGGCTGCCATTCCATCCAGGAACTCGCCGATAGTCTCGAGAAGCCCCGCAAGGTCTTCTGCATGGTCAAGGCGGGATCGGCGGTCGACGCGATGATCGAGGAGCTTCTGAAGGTCCTCGAGCCCGGCGATATCATAATCGACGGCGGCAACAGCCACTTCCCCGACACCATCCGGCGCACCAAGTACGTGGAGTCAAAAGGGCTCCTTTACGTCGGCACGGGGGTTTCCGGCGGCGAGGAAGGTGCGCTTAAGGGACCGTCGATGATGCCAGGCGGCTCGCCGGCGGCCTGGCCGTTCGTCAAGCCGATCTTCCAGGGGATCTGCGCAAAGGTCGAGGACGGCTCGCCGTGCTGCGACTGGGTCGGGGAGAACGGAGCCGGACACTTCGTCAAGATGGTTCACAACGGCATCGAGTACGGCGACATGCAGCTCATCTGCGAGAGCTACCAGCTCATGCGCGATCTCCTTGGGATGTCCGACGACGAGATGCACGAGGTCTTCAAGAAATGGAACACAACCGAGCTCGACTCGTATCTCATCGAGATCACCCGCGACATCCTCGCGTTCAAGGACGAGGACGGCTCGCCGATCGTCGAGAAGATCCTCGACACGGCGGGGCAGAAGGGCACCGGTAAGTGGACCGGCATCGCGGCGCTCGACGAGGGCGTGCCGCTCACGCTCATAGGCGAGGCCGTGTTCGCACGGTGCCTGTCGGCGATGAAGGCCGACCGCGTGGAAGCCGCCAAGGCGTACGGCCGCAAGATTCCTGCGTTCACCGGCGATAAGGCGGAGTTCGTGGAGGCCATACGCCAGGCTCTCTACGCCTCGAAGATCGTGTCCTACGCGCAGGGATACACGCTGATGCGCACTGCGGCGAAGACGTACGGATGGAACCTCAACTACGGCGGCATCGCGCTTATGTGGCGCGGCGGCTGCATTATACGCTCGGTCTTCCTCGGCAAGATTAAGGAGGCGTACGACAAGAACCCGCAGCTTTCGAACCTGCTTCTTGACCCGTATTTCAAGGGGACGGTGGAGAAGCTCGTCCCGGCGTGGCGCAAGGTCGCGTCTGCGGCGCTCCAGTACGGCATCCCGGCGCCGACCATGACTTCGGCGCTCAGCTACTTTGACGGCTACACGACCGAGCGCCTTCCGGCGAACCTCCTGCAGGCGCAGCGCGACTACTTCGGCGCGCACACGTACGAGCGCCTCGACAGGCCGCGCGGCGAGTTCTTCCACACAAACTGGACGGGACATGGCGGCAGCACTTCTGCCGCAACCTACAATGCATGAGCGGGGCGGACGCAACGAGGAAAGGTCCTGACGGCATGGGCGAGATACGCATCATCGCGCTCGACCTTGACGGCACGTTGCTCGATTCCGACAAGAATCTCCCTGCCGCCAACCGCGCCGCGCTTGAACGCGCGGCGGAGGCCGGTATCCATATCGTCCCTACGACGGGGAGGTTCTTCGGCATGATGCCGCAGGCCGTACGCGACCTTCCGTTCGTCCGCTACGCGATAACCATAAACGGGGCGCAGGTGTACGACCGCGAGACGGACTCGGCGATCGTGCGCGACGAGATACCCCTTGCGACGGCGCTTGAGGTAATGGAGATACTCGACGGATGCGACGTTGTGTACGACTGCTACCGCGGCAACTGGGGGTGGATGACGGCGTCGCATCAGGACAGAGCCGAGGCGTACGCCACGAACGTCCACTACCTCAAGATGGTGCGCGAGTTCCGCAATCCCGTCCCGGACCTCAAGACGCACCTCCGCAGCACTACTGCGGACGGAGACGTCCAGAAGATCATGTTGTTCGCGAGGAAGGACGATCCGGAAGCGGCGGCGGCGACGCTTGATGCCGTGAGGCGGGCCGTGTCCGAGCGCTTCCCGGAAATACGGGCTACGTCTTCGACATGGAACAACATCGAGCTGAACATTGCCTCTGCCCACAAGGGCAACGCGCTCAGGCGTTTTGCGCAGCATCTTGGGCTTGGTCTCGAGAACTGCATGGCGTTCGGCGACGGTATGAACGACTTTACGATGGTGGAGGCGGCGGGCCTTGGAGTGGCGATGGAGAACGCCGATCCCGAGGTGAAGCGCGTCGCCAAGTACGTTGCGCCGTCGAACGACGACTGCGGCGTGGCGAAAGGAATTGAAAAATGGATATTTTCAAGATAGCCGAAGAGGGAAGCGTTATTTCCGACGAGGAGATTGCGAAGCTTCTGGAGCTGGCACTCATGGACTGGGAGTCGCGCAGGGGCGCGGTGAGGAACGCGCTCGTCATTCCGCCGGACTTCACGCGCTTCCACTCCAACGCCGGTTTCATAACGCAGGTGTTCTACCGGCTTCTGACGGCGAAAGGCGCGAACGTCGACGTCCTTCCGGCGCTCGGCACGCACGTGCCGGTGTCGGAGTCGCAGTGGAAGACGATGTTCGGCGACATCCCATACGGGAAGATGCTCGTCCACAACTGGCGCACCGACGTAGTCCGCCTCGGCGAAGTGCCTGCGGCGGAGGTCGAGCGCATTTCCGAGGGACTTTGGAAGGATCCGGTGTCCGTCGAGGTCAACCGCAGGCTGATGGACGACAAGTACGACTTGATCGTCTCGCCTGGGCAGGTCGTCCCGCACGAGGTGATCGGAATGGCCAACCACGCGAAGAACATCTTTGTCGGTATAGGCGGCAGCGACATGATAAACAAGTCGCACATGATAGGCGCCGTGTGCGGGATGGAGAAGGCGATGGGACGCGACCACACGCCGGTCAGGCAGCTGTTCGACTATGCGTTCGACCACTACGTCTCGCACCGCCCGATTCTCTGGGTGCTGACCGTTAACACCGCCCCCGGCGGCAGGATCGCGAGCCACGGCCTCTTTATCGGCGAGGGGCGCAACTGCCTCACCGAGGCGGTGAAGCTCGCGCAGCAGCGCAACATCGACTACGTGGAGCACGGCCTGCGGAAGTGCGTCGTGTACCTCGACCCGTCCGAGTTTTCGTCTACCTGGCTTGGAAACAAGGCGATCTACCGAACGCGCATGGCGATGGCCGACGGCGGAGAGCTGATAGTCCTCGCGCCGGGCGTGAAGCAGTTCGGGGAGGACAAGGCGGTCGACGGGCTCATCCGCAAGTACGGCTACCGCGGGCGGCTCCACACGCTCGAGGTGTTCAAGCGCCCGGATGCTGACGACCTGCGCGCGAACATGGGCGCGGCCGCGCACCTTATCCACGGCTCGTCCGACGGCCGCTTTTCGATTACCTACTGCGTGAGGGAAATATCACGCGAGGAAGTGGAAGGTGTCGGCTTCAAGGCCGCCTCGTACGACGAGATGTCCGCCAAGTACGATCCGACGAAGCTGAAGTATGGCTACAACGTAGTGGACGGGGAGGAAATCTACTTCATCCCGAACCCTGCCCTCGGACTTTGGATCAACAGGGAGAAGTTCAATGAGCAGAAAGGAGCATGAGACAATGAGGAGCATACTGTTCTTTGCCTTTGCCGCGCTGTTTGCGGCACCGGCTATTTCCGCCGCGCGCCCGGTCGCGCATTGGGACGTCATACCCTGCCAGCGCCTCAAGGAGCCGTTCAAGGCGGGTGTAGTCGCGTTCTACGACAAGCCGTTCTACGTCGAGTTCACCATAAACGGCAAGAAGGCCGCAAAGGTGACCGAGCCCACCATGAACGACAGGACAAAGGTCGTCGAGCACTGGTTCACGATCGACCCCGCGTCGTTCGATCTGTCAAAGCTCAGGGAGAACAAGCTTGTCGTCGGCGCGAAGGCAGTTGCCGAGGACGGGACGAAATACACGCTCCCCGACCTCCTGCTCTATTGCGACAAGGACGGAACGCTCGGCTCAACGAAGACGATATGGCTCGACCAGACTGATGGAATCGACTACAACGAAGGCACAAAGGAAGCGCCGGTAAAGACGATGAAACAGGCGGTGAAGCGTGCCGGCGACGGCGGGATGGTCTTTCTCTCCAAGCCGGGCGTGTACACTGTCGAGCGCATCGGCGGTGGCAATGACCGCAAGTACTGGACGACAATCATGCCGGCTCCCGGGCTCACGCGCAAGGATGTTCGCATAAAGGGCGGTCGTACCGGTTGCGACAAGCTCAAGTTCAAGGACGTGCAGATCTTCTGCGACATCGAAGGCGGCCAGGGCTATGCACTTGCCGGCGTGGACGATAAGTCGAGCTGCTGGCTCGAGGACTGCATCGTCCGCAACAAGGGCGGCCGCGCCGTCGCCAACACGTTTGTCTTTGGCAACCGGCTCACCGGCTACGTTACTGGCGGCGCAACGACCGAGATGGCGAACGGGCCGTGCTGCAAGATCGTCCGCAACCACCTTATCAAGTCGATCTCCGCCGACGCGTTCTCGGCAGACGACTGCCTCGCAGTCAACTGCAAGCTGATTGACGTCGAGGACTCCGGCGTGGTGGATGAGCCGGCTTTCCACCGGTCTCAGGGGTTGTATGGCGCATGGGTTCATGACGTGATCCTCGCCAACATCACGGCGACCGGGTGCGCGTGCAACGGCTTCATAGGTCTCAAGCTGCGTGACTCCGTCTTCTCGAACATAACGCTCGACACAATTGGCCCCGAGCGCCGATTCGTCTCGCGTTACGCGTGGGAGATGGAGAACGTCTGGTTCGACCGCGTCAAAGTCACGGGCCAGGAATGGATCTGGTTCAAGGCAGAAAACCACAACGGTGACTTTGCGCCGACGGACGTCCGCGTGACCGGCTGTTCGTTCGAGCTGCCCAAGCCCGAGGAAGAGTGACGCATATTTCGTGTCTTTCGTGTATTTCGTGGTTTAAAAATTTCGTGGTTTAAAATAACATACAAAAAGGAGAACAATGAGCTACAAGGAAGCGCAGAAGAAGTACGCCAAGATCGGCATCGACACCGAGAAGGCGATCAAGGACCTCGGCAAGATCGCTATCTCGCTGCACTGCTGGCAGGGCGACGACGTCGGCGGTTTCGAAACGACTGGCGGAGCGTCGGGCGGCATCCAGACGACCGGCAACTATCCCGGCAAGGCGAGGACTCCTCAGGAACTTATGAAGGACCTCGAGTTCGCGCTTGCGCTGATCCCCGGGCGTCACCGCGTCAACCTCCATGCCTGCTATGGAATCCATGAGGGCAAGGTGATCGACCGCGACAAGCTCAGCGAGAAGAACTTCGCACCGTGGGTGAAGTGGGCGAAGAAGACGGGCGTCAAGCTCGACTTCAACCCGACGTTCTTCTCCCATCCCAAGGCGGCCGACGGGCTCACGCTCTCAAACCCCGACCCGAAGATCCGCAACTTCTGGATCAAGCATGGCATCCAGTGCCTCAAGATCGGCGAGTACTTTGCGAAGGAACTAAAGTCGCCCTGCGGCATCAACTTCTGGTGCCCCGACGGCTACAAGGACGAGCCGAGCGACCGCCTCGGGCCGCGCAAGCGCATGGCAGACTCGCTCGACAAGATCTTCAAGTACAAGTACAACAAGAAGGCCGTCATTCCGTTCCTCGAGTCGAAACTCTTCGGCATCGGCGTCGAGAGCTACACGGTGAACTCGCACGAGTTCGTGATGGGCTACGCGATGAAGGCGAAGATTCTCGCGCTTCTCGACATGGGTCACTTCCACCTCACCGAGTCGGTCGCCGACAAGATCAGTTCGTTCCTCATGACGTTTGGCAAGGTCGCGTTCCATATCTCGCGCCCGGTCAGGTGGGATTCCGACCACGTGATCCGCCAGAACGACGACCTCCGCGCGTGCGCGCAGGAAATCGTCAAGATGGGCCCGGAGAACTTTATCGTCGCGCTCGACTACTTCGACGCATCGATCAACCGCGTCGCGGCGTGGGTGCTCGGCATGCGCAACATGCAGAAAGAGCTCCTCAAGGCGATGCTCGTTCCGTGGAAGGACTTGACGAAGCTCCAGGACACCGGCGCCCTCACTGCGCAGCTCGTCCTCCAGGAGGAGTACAAGAACTATCCCGTCGACGAAGTCTGGGCCGAGTTCTGCAAGCGCAACGGAGTCGTTGCCGACGAGTCCTGGTTCAAGGCGGTCGAGAAGTACGAGAAGGACGTTCTGCTCAAGCGGTAACTGCTGGAGACGAATTTGGGAAACTACCAGAATACAAGGCACCACAAGGGCCCGCGTGAGCTGGTGACCGGCGGCGAGTGGATCTACGGGAGGAATCCCGTGGAAGAAGCTCTTGCCGCCGCTCGCCGCACCGCGTCAGAAATTGTCTTGCCGCCCGCGTTCCCCGACGAGGACGACCAGATCGCCCGCATACGCGCCGAGGCGCAGTCGCGGCGGTTGATGATCCGCACGATGGACCGCGACCAGCTCGACCGCCTGACGCGCTTCGGCCACCATCAAGGCGTCGCGCTAAAGACTACGGGCTATCCGTATGTCGGCATCGAAGACATAGTCCGCGATGTCGAAGAGGATGAAAACGCGCTAGTCCTTGTCCTTGACCATCTTGAAGACCCGCAGAACGTCGGCGCGATCCTCCGCACGGCTGCGGCAGTCGGCGCAACTGGCGTCGTGATTCCAGAGGACCGCGCTTGCGGCATTACGCCCGCGGCTGTCCGCGCTTCGGCCGGCGGTGCAGAGCACATAAAGGTCGCCCACGTCGTCAATCTGCCGCGTGCGATTGAAGAGCTAAAAGAGGCCGGGCTCTGGTTCACGGGGCTTGACTGGGGCGAGGACGCGAAGAACTACACAGACATCGACTTCAAGGGGCGCGTCGGCCTCGTCGTCGGTGCGGAGGGTAACGGCATTTCCCGCCTCGTGCGAGAGAAGTGCGACTTCATAGCCGTCCTTCCTATGCCCGGCGGATTCGAGTCTCTGAACGCGGCGACAGCCGCATCTGTCGCCATGTACGAAATCCTTAGGCAGAGGGGAAGATGATGTTGCGGTTCCTGGCGGTATTTTTTGTGCTTGCGTCTCTTGCAGGGTGCAAGTCGTCCGAGTGTACCAAGGAAGAGACACCCTCTGATCTCGTCGAACAGGGCAAGGGCATCGAGGACCGAGAGCTCTACTGGTACCAGCGCGGGACAGATTCCACCAGGGCAATATGGGCCAAGTACCGGCTCTCCAATGACGTCGCACTTCTCGCAGATGGGAAAGGAGGCGACGTTCCGTCGTTCAACTTTGCGACTCAAGTCTTCTCGCTTCTTCTCGACAACGTGTCCACGTTTTGGCGCATGGACCTTGCGGCAGAGGCCATTGACGCCTATTTCGGCGATTTGTCGTCTGTGTATCCCGACCGTGCGGCGAATAGCCGTACCGACGAGGTCCTGAAATGGGCAATCGTATGTGTACGCGCCTCGCGCACGAGCGGCAACCAGAAGTATCTCGACGAGGCGCGGACGCTATACGACTCGCTCTGGCTCAACCAGGTCGACAACGCACTTGGCGGCGGCATGTGGCATAGGAGCGACGAGAAGACTTTGAAGAGTGCCTCGGTCAATCTCAGCGCCGTAGTAGCGGCGCTCAATCTCTACCATGCGACGCAGGACGTCAAGTATCTGCTGCAGGGCCGCCGCCTCTACAAGTGGACGGCCGAACGCATGTTCGACCCTGCGACTGGCGCGGTTCGCGAATGGCTGTCCATGGACGGCACCCGTTCGGACGCCGAATCTGCGGAGAACGCAGGCGTCTTCATCGGTGCGTCGATGCGGCTCTACAGGGCGACGGGAAGCGCGATCTACCTCGTGAACGCGAAGAAGGCCGCCGACAGGCTGATAGGATCGTCTGATTCCGTGCGTTGCGCGGGGAGCGTCGCCGAAGGACTCTCAAACGGTGTCGCGATGCGGTATCTCGCGGAGCTCGCGAGGCGCCCAGGATGCGAGAAGTACCGCGACTACATTCTCGCCAACGCACGCTCTGCGTGGACTTCGCGTCGTCTTTCCGATGGTCTCAATGGCCCCGACTGGAATAAGCCGCCGCTCGGCGGCGAAACGGTCGATCCGCAGTACGCCGTTTCCGCGGCCATGCTTTACATGTCCGCCTCCCGCGCCTGCAGGTAGCCGACCCCTCCGGAAAACGGGGCGAGGCGGCAGAAGAATATGGTATAATATCAGCATGAGAACGGCCAAAATATCGCGCGACACTAAGGAAACGAAGATTGCCCTTGAGCTGAACCTCGACGGTTCCGGCGAGGGAGAGATATCGACGGGCATCGGGTTTTTCGACCACATGCTCGAGCTTCTCAAGAAGCATGCGCTTATCGATCTCACGGTAAAGGCGGACGGCGACCTCAATGTCGACTACCACCACACCGTAGAGGACGTCGGGCTCGTTCTCGGCAAGGCGCTCAACGAGGCGCTCGGCGACAGGAAGGGCATCGTCCGCTACGGCTTTGCGTCGATTCCGATGGACGAGGCGCTGTGCGAGACTTCGCTCGACCTCGGCGGCCGTCCGTTCCTCGTCATGCAGTGCGCGATGAAGCACATGTTCGTCAAGGACTTCGAGGTTAAGCTCGTGGAGGAGTTCTTCCGCGCCGTCTCTGTCGAGTCGCGCTCGAACATACACCTCCGACAGATATACGGCGACGAGGCGCACCACGTCTGCGAAGGGCTCTTCAAGAGCTTCGCCCGCGCGCTTCGCCAGGCAAAGGCCGTCGATCCGAACGAGAAGGGCGTTCCCTCGTCGAAGGGAGTCATCTGACATGGTAATACTCCCCGCAATCGACTTAAAGGACGGTAAATGCGTGCGGCTCAGGCAGGGCCGCGCCGACGACGTCACTGTCTATGGAGACGATCCGGCGGCGCAGGCGAGGGACTGGCGCGAGCAGGGCGGCGAGGAACTTCACGTCGTCGACCTTGACGGAGCTTTCGCCGGGACGCCGAAGCATGCCGAGACGATAGCGCGCATAATCGAGGCGTTCGGCGGCCCCGTCGAAGTAGGCGGCGGTCTTCGCAGCCCCGAGTCGCTTCGCGCCGTTCTTGAGGCGGGCGCGACGCGCGCGATAATCGGGAGCGCCGCCCTCGAAGACCCCGCGTTTCTTTCCGAAGCCGTCGAGCTCTATGGCGACAAGATCGCCGTCGGTATTGACGCGCGTGATGGTTTCGTCCAGACGAAGGGCTGGGTCGAGACTACGAAGGTCAAGGCCACCGAGCTCGCAGCCGCCGTCGCCAAGGCCGGCGTGAAGACGATAATCTATACCGACACCGCGACGGACGGAATGCTCGACGGGCCGAACCTCACTCAGATGGCGGCGATCTGCGATGCGGCGCCGACATGCCAAATAACGGCCTCCGGCGGTGTAAGCTCTCCGTTCGACATCGAGAACCTGAAAGCGCTCGAGCGCCCGAACCTGCGGGCTGCGATAGTCGGCAAGGCGCTCTATGACGGGCGCACGACGCTCAAGGAGATAAAGCGCGCAGCGCTCTGACGATGGTCCAGACCCCGGCTCCCGAATCGTTTCTTCTCAAGTGGCGCGGCGACGTCCTGTCGGTGACGCTCGCGCTTGACGCACCGCGCAAGGGGCGTGCGGCGTTCCGCACGAACATAGGCCGCGCCCGCGTGCGCCGGCGAGAAATCATCGCCGAGACCGAGAGGGGAGAGACGCCGCTTGCCCGCGCGTGGACTGACATTCCCCTCGTCGAGACGGCTCCTGGCGTCTTCAAGGCCGACATCCCTCTCGACGAAGTCGGCATCTTCTCTGGCAAGGCGTGTTTCTTTCCGGAAGGGTCGAACGTTCCCGAGTGGCCAGAGGGCCGCAATCTCCACGTCAAGGTCGAGAGTTCGGAAACGCGGGCCAACAACACGATCTACACCGTCTTTCCACGGCAGTTTGGCTCGTTCCGCGAAGTCGCGCGGCGTCTCGACCACATCATGGACAGGATGGGCTTTTGCATCATCCAGACGCTTCCGCCTTTCCCTGTGCCTACGACCTATGCCGTCATGGGCGAATACGGCTGTCCGTTTGCCGCGACAGATTTCCTTACTGTCGATCCGGCGATGGCCGAGTTCGACGAGTTCACGACTCCGCTCGACCAGTTCAGGGAGCTCATCGACGCAGTGCACGCTAGGCACGGGCTTCTGCTCGTAGATCTTCCTGCGAACCACACGGGCTGGGCGTCGACGCTGCAGACGCACCATCCCGACTGGTTCCGCCGCGAGGCGGACGGGCGCTTCCACTCGCCTGGCGCGTGGGGAGTTAAGTGGGCCGACCTCGTGGAGCTCGATTACTCGAATCCCGAGCTCCGCGCCTATATGGCGGATGTCTTTCTCTTCTGGTGCCGCAACGGCGTTGACGGCTTCAGGTGCGACGCAGGGTACATGATCCCGCTCAAGACGTGGGAGTATATCGTCTCCCGCGTCCGCGAGGAGTATCCCGACACGATCTTCATGCTCGAAGGGCTTGGCGGTGACCTTAAGCTTACCGACGATCTCTTGGCCGTGGCAAACCTCGACTGGGCGTACTCCGAGATATTCCAGACCTACGACCGCGGTGCGTTTGAGTGGTATCTCCCTGGCGCCATCGAGCGGAGCGAGAAGTTCGGTGCGCTCGTCCATTTTGCGGAGACGCACGACAACGACCGCTTGGCGAAGAAGGGCGAGACGTATGCTCGGCTTCGAGTGCAGCTTGCGGCGCTTCTCTCCTGGCAGGGTGCATGGGGAATCGCGAACGGCGTGGAATGGTTCTGCCGCGAGAAGATCGACGTCCACGGCAAGAACGATCTCGCGTGGAACAGCGAATCGAACATGGTCGACCTGATCGCGAAACTCAATCATATCTTGCGAAGCGATCCGACTTTCTCCGGCGCGAGCCGCCTCTCGCTCGTCACGCGCGGCGAGGGCAATACGCTTGCGGTGGTGAGGAAGGGTGGAATGGACGGGGAAGGCGTTCCCCGCACCCCTTCGGCGGAACGGCTTGTCCTTGTTCTCGCCAACCTCGACTGCGGTGCGCAGGCGATGATCGACTGGGATCGCGCGGCGTTTCCCTACGGCGAGGCCTTTGACTTGCTTTCTGAGCGCAAGGTCAAGACCTCGGGTCCTGTGCCGCTGACTCCTGGCGAGGTTCTCTGCCTTGTCACTTCGGCTGTCCATGCGAAGTCGCGTCCAACTCAAACCATCAGACCCTCAGACCCTCAGACCCTTAAACCCTCCTTCCACTGGGTTTTCCCGCGCGATCTCCACCGCGTCGTATGCGTTCCGGAGAACGAATGGGTGGAGGTTTCCGCCGAATGTCATTTTAGAGTGCGGCTCATCGATCCCGAGACAGGCAAGACGCTCAGGGTGTACCGCTCTCGCCCCGACGGGCGGCGGCACGTGGCGATGTTCGATGCGCCGCACTACAAGGGCGACGGCACTCATTGCCGCGAACTTGAGATAATGGTCGTCGTCTATTCCGAGGGCAAGGCGAAGCGGACGAGCGCAAAGTTTCTCGTCCCACCGACGCCAAAGCTCGCCGCGGCGAAGCTTGTCCTGACAGGCGACGAGGTGCGCAAGCATCCCGAGTACAGAACAATTCTTTCCAATGGCGCGGGCGCTGCGTCTCAGGTGCGTCTCGGCTGGGGCGACATTGCAAGCCAGTACGACGCGATTCTCGCGGCAAACCCGAATCCAAACGTGCCGTCCGACCGGCTGAACCTTTGGACGCGCACGCGCTGCTGGCTTCAGCGCGAGGGATATACGCGCGAAATCGACGCGAAGTGCGTGACGTCCTTCACTGCAGACCCTGCGGGGCGCGGTGCGCGCTGGGATTTCCTCGTTCCGTGCGGCATGGGTCATTCCGCCTCGTTCTCCTTCGTGCTCACGCTTGCCGAGGGCAGGAATGCTGCGCGGCTCGTCGTCACGCGCTATGAGCGCGGCGACAACGACGTTGGCGACCAGGTGCGGATAGTCTTTCGTCCCGACATCGAATGGAGGAGCTTCCATTCTACGACAAAGGCCTACGCGGGGCTCGAAGAGCTTTTTCCGGCGAAGACGCGCGACATGGGAAGCGGTTTCTCCTTTGCGCCTTACGAAGGCAAGTTCGAGATGACGGTGGAGAATGGCGCGTACCACCATGAGCCGCAGTGGTCCTATAGCGTTTCCCACTCCGAGGAAGCCGCGCGAGGGCAGGATGGATCTGGCGACCTCTACAGCCCCGGCTGGATATCCGCAGACCTCAAGGTAGGCGAAGCGGTTGTCATGACCGGCGTCTATGAAGCCGATTCAGACCGCGGCAAATCCGCCGCGCCGTTCAGGTGGTGCGCCGAGCAGCTGCCGTCCGTCGTGACGGCACCTGTTCCAGAAGTCCTCGCCCGATCGCTCGACCTCTTTATCGTAAAGCGCGACGACCTCAAGACGGTGATTGCTGGCTATCCGTGGTTCCTCGACTGGGGGCGCGACACCTTCATCTTCATGCGCGGCATGATTGCCGCGGGCAAGATCACCGATTCCGTCCGCATCTTGAAGGCGTTTGCCGCGTTTGAGGAGAATGGGACTCTCCCGAACATCATCTACGGCAACACAGCCGGTAACCGCGACACGACGGATGCGCAGCTCTGGTTCATTCGCTGCGTACAGGAGATATGCGAGGCGGGTTGCGCGAACCAGATGACGGCGCTCAAGAAGACGTGCGAGTCTATAGTCGACAATTACATCAAGGGCACGCCTAACGGAATCCACGTCGACAATGAAAGTGCGCTCGTCTGGTCGCCGTCTCATTTCACGTGGATGGATACGAACTATCCGGCGTGCACGCCGCGCATCGGCTATCCCGTCGAGATACAGGCGCTCTGGATTTCCGCTCTCCGGTTCCTCGGCCGCGGCGAACTCGCTGACAAGGCGCTCGATTCGCTGAAGCGGCTCTTTAAGCGCAAGGACGCGCCGGGCTACTTCGACTGCCTCGCGGCGCCGAACGGAGAAACCGCCGCTCATGCGGAGCCAGAGGACACGATTCGCCCGAACCAGCTTTTCCTGATTACGCTTGGCATCATCGACGATCCGTCCATACTGCTTGCGACCGAGGAACTCGTCATTCCCGGCGGCATGCGGTCCTTGAACTCTGGTCATCCGCTCTACTGCGGCGTATATGCCGGCGACGAGGATACGAAGCGCAAGCCCGCCTACCACAACGGAACGGTGTGGTGCTGGGTGTTCCCGCTTTATGCCGAGGCGCTCGTCAAGACGGGCGCTTGTTCGCGCTCTTCCGCGCTTTCGCTTCTCGCGTCGTCTGTCGAGAATCTCAACGCGGGCTGCATCTGCCATGTGAGCGAAAATGCCGACGGCGACGCGCCGCATGCCCAGAAGGGCTGTGCGGCCCAGGCGTGGAGCGATTCCGAGCTTCTTCGCGTCTGGCTCAAAATTTGCAAATAGCCCCCTTGCGCACGAGACGCCACTTTTGGTATAATACGCGCCACTTGACCATTCGGGCGTGGCGCAGTGGTAGCGCAGTTGACTGTTAATCAATTGGTCGCTGGTTCGAATCCAGCCGCCCGAGCCAAGTTTATGATTCCCCATGATGGGGGTGATCCGGTTTCGACGGGACATGTTGAGGTCAGATCGCGCGTCGTGGATCCTCGTTGGCCACGTAAAAAACGAGGACAAAAAGTAATTGCGAACAACGATTACGCTCTCGCCGCCTAATTAACGGCCGCGATGTCAAAGCGCCGATGTCTGCTGAGCGCCTAGGCATAATTTAGCAGGCCACGCTTGAGGGGGCTCCGCTCGCTCGTTCAAGGGTGCCGAATCGAGCGGGTGGTTGCGGATAAGCCCGGACGTCGGCGTACCGCTTCCGAGATCAAAGGCGCCATACACGCGTAGAAGTTTGGTTGATTCTGTTT
Organism: Kiritimatiellia bacterium; assembly: GCA_017406465.1. Classification (GTDB taxonomy): domain Bacteria; phylum Verrucomicrobiota; class Kiritimatiellia; order RFP12; family UBA1067; genus UBA1067. The sequence goes on from JAFQYM010000038.1 coordinate 46,032, forward strand.
CGGACGCGAGTTCGACTCTCGCCACCTCCACCAGCCTTCGCTCAGCGAAGCTGAGCTTCGGCTCGGCGAGCCGTTGTTGTAAATTCCCCCTTGCGCGTGAGCGGCGACTTTTGATATACTATACACCGTTTCCACGGAATGGGGAAGTAGCTCAGTTGGTAGAGCATCACGTTCGCAACGTGGGGGTCGAGAGTTCGAATCTCTTCTTCTCCACCATCCTTTGCCGGAAGCTATGTGGGACTGTAGCTCAACTGGACAGAGCGACGGTTTCCTAAACCGTAGGTTCCGGGTTCGATTCCCGGCAGTCCCACCAATGTTTTCGCTGTTGGTCTTAAAGCTGGATTGGGGGTTTTGTGATGTTGTTTGGTACGGTTCTTTTGGCAGCGGTATTCGAATGTGGTGGCCTTGCTACCGGCGGTGAACGCGTTTTCGTGGAGGCCGAGTCGTTTGCGACGCTCGGCGGCTGGGTAATAGACCAGCAGTTCATGGACGTAATGGGCTCTCCCTATTTGCTTGCGCACGGCATTGGCCGCCAGGTCGAGGATGCAGTGACGAAGGTGGACTTTGCCGCGGCCGGGAAGCGTCGTCTCTTCGTGCGGACGCGCGACTGGGTTTCCCCTCATGGTCCGGGGCGCTTTCGCGTCAAGGTCGGCGATTGGACTTCGCGGGAGCTTGGCGTCGGCAACGGCGACTGGCACTGGGAAGACTGCGGCGTAGTCGATGTCGCCGGAGAAATGGAGGTGCGGCTTTGTGACCTCACGGGATTCGAAGGCCGTGTCGATGCGCTTTGCTTCGTTCCAGACGGCGAAAGTCCCGTGCGTCCCAGCAAGGCCGTTGAGGAAGGCGAGGCATTCGATTTTGTCGTCGTGGGCGGCGGCTTCTCCGGGATGTGCGCGGCTGTCGCCGCTGCGCGTGCCGGCGTGAGAACGGCGCTCGTGCAGGATCGTCCCGTTTTCGGCGGAAACGGCTCCAACGAATGCCGCGTGGCCCCCAGCGGAGGACTTGACGTAGGTCCGTTTCCGCGCAACGCCGATCTCATGAAGGAGCTTCGGGCGATGATGCCCAGGCATCAGGGTCCTGCGTGCTCGGACAACTACCGCATTGACGACGAGGCGGTCGGGAAGTGGCTTTTGGCGGAGACGAACCTTTCCGTCTTCGCGTCGACGCGCTGTGTGGCGGCCGAGAGGGGAACGGACGGCTCGATCGCTTCCGTAGTCCTCCATGGCATAAGGAACAGCCGCCGCTTCCGCATTCGCGCGCGTTTCTTCTGCGATGCGACAGGCGACGCGTCGCTTGCGGAACAGGCGGGAGTCGAGACGCGCTGGGATGCTGAATGCTTCGAGGAGACAGGCGAGAGACTTGCGCCGCATCGCGGCAACCGCCGCGAGAGCGGCGGGCTCGAGTCGTCGTGTCTTTGGTTTGCGCGCGACGCAGGCGATGTGCGTCCGTTCCCGCGCTGCCAGTGGGCGCTCGATGTCGCACGCGACGAGGATGCGCTCGTGGAAGGCGAGGTCGGCAAGACAAACTGGCTCCTTTCCGGCAACTGGAGCTGGGGTTCCGGCTTCTACCGGGATCCAGTGAAAGAGGGCGAGCAGATACGCGACTGGAACTTCCGCGCCATATACGGGCTCTGGGACTACCTCAAGAACAAGGCGGCCTATTCTGAAAACTACGCCCGCGCCGAAATCTACTGGCTTGGCTACATCCTCGCCAAACGCGACGCACATCGCATCGTCGGCGACTATGTCGTCACGGGGACCGACATGCTGGAAGGCAGGAAGTTTGACGACGGCGTCGTTACGACTACGTGGTACCTCGACCTGCATGGCCCTGCGCCCACTGTGGAGGCGAAGTTCCCGGGAGGGGCCTTTCGCACCGCCGGCGCCGTCCTGCACGGCGGCAAGCTCGCGGCCATCCAGCCGTTCGAGATACCGTTCAGGTGCTTCTATTCGAAGGACGCGTCGAACCTCTTCGCGGCCGGCAAGGTCATATCAGGCACTTACGTGGCGCTTGGCTCGTATCGCGTCGAGAACACGTGCGGGATGATGGGCACGATGGTCGGCCGTGCCGCGGCGCTCTGTCTCCGGCTCGGCGTTTCGCCGCGAGAGCTCGGCAAATCGCATCTTGCGGAGCTGAAGGCCGTACTGTCAAAACCAGAGACAATTTGCTATAATTCCCGTATGAAGAAATGCACTTTTCCCGATTGGTCGTCGCTGACCCCCGAAAAGGCCGCGGCGGATTTGCCGCGGCTCCTCGAAGAAGCAGAGAAGGGTGTCGCGAAGATAGAGGCGTCGTCTCCCCAGACTTTTGAAGATTTGGAATGGGCCCTTGCGGACGCGACCCGCCCGCTGTGGGAGCTCTGGGGCATGGTCGGACACATGATGTCGGTCATGAACTCCGACGAGTGGCGCAAGCTTGACGAGGACTTCCGCCCGAAGATCGTAGACTTCTCGCTCAGGGTCTCGCAGTCGAAGCGCCTCAACGACCTGGCTAAAGAGGTGCTGATGCGACTCAAGTCGTGCGGCGGCGCGAGCGAGAACGCGACGCGCATACGGATTCTCGAGAAGTCGATCCAGGGCGCGGAACTTGCCGGCGTCTCGCTCGAGGGCGAGAAGAAAAAGCGTTTCAACGAAATCTCCCAGCGGCTTTCTAAGCTCTCGATGGACTATGCCAACTCCGTCCTCGACGCGACGAACGCGTTCAAGTTCGAGAAGGACGGCAAGACTTACACGATAGACGACGCAAACTACCCGCAGACGATGAAGCACTGCGCCGACCGCGAGGTGCGCGAGAAGCTCTTTCGCGCCCGCTCGACGCGCGCGCCCGAGAACACGGCGAGGATAGACGAGATTCTCGCCCTGCGATTCGAGAAGGCGAAGCTGCTCGGCTTCAAGAATCCGGCGGAACTTTCGATAGCCGTCAAGAGCGCGCCGTCCGTCGCGGCGGTGATGAAGATGATTGACGACCTCGACGCTGCGACCGAGAAGATAGCCGCTGAGGAAAAGGCAGAGCTCGAGGCATCCGCGAAGGGCGCGGTCGAGACGCTTGAGCCGTGGGACCAGTCCTTCTACGCGACGCGGCTGCGCGAGGACAAGTACTCGTACTCCGAGGAAGAGCTGAAGAAGCACTTCGAGGTCGAGGTTGTCGTGGCGGGGCTTTTCAAGATGGCTAACTTCCTCTACGGCGTCGACATCCGCGAGCTGAAGGGCGCCGAGAAGCCGTCCGTGTGGCATCCTGACGTCCGCTTCTTCGAGATGTCGGAGGGCGGCAAGCCCATCGCGCATTTCTACTTCGATCCGTATGTCAGGAACGGCCAGAAGCGCGGCGGCGCGTGGATGAACTCGTTCGACGACCGTTGCGACCGCAGGGGCGTCCTTCCGCTCGCGCTCGTCTGCACGAACTTCCCGCAGCCAGACGCGAACGGCAAGTCGTATCTTCCGATGCGCGAGGTCGAGACGTTGTTCCACGAGTTCGGCCACGCGACGCAGTGCATGCTTACGAAGGTAGGCGAAGAGGGCGCGGCCGGTCTTTCGCTCGTCGAATGGGACGCAGTGGAGGTCGCGAGCCAGTTCAACGAGAACTGGTGCCTCGACGACCGCACGGGAATCGTCGTTCCCGCGGACCTCAAGAAGAAGGTGCTCGCCGCGAAGAACTTCCGAGCGGCGACGGTCTGCCGCGCCCAGCTCGCGCTTGCCAAGATCGACATGCTCCTTCACATCGGCGAGAACGGCGGCAAGAAGCCGCGCGAGATCAAGGAGGAGATCTTCCGCCACTTCGACATGCCGATGGTAAAGGAGGATCTCTTCCTCTGCGCGTTCTCGCACATTTTCGCTGGCGGATACTCCGCCGGCTACTACGGCTACAAGTGGGCCGAGGTGATGAGCGCTGACTGCTATGGCGCGTTCGAGGAGGCGGGGCTTTCCGACGACGCGGCGGTGAAGCGCGTCGGCAAGGCGTACCGCGACACGATCCTCGCGCTCGGTGGCAGCGAGTCGGCATACGATGTGTTTCTCCATTTCCGCGGCCGTGCGCCGACGATTGACGCGCTTCTCAGGCAGCAGGGGCTGAAGAAATGACGTACCGGGCAAAGAAGAATTTCGTCTCCATCCTGCCCTATGCGGTATGGATGGCAATGATGATCCTGCTTCCGGCGACGCCCGAATGCTATGCGGCGCGCACGCTCGTCACGATCATCATCCTCCTGCCGTGCCTCTTTTATCTCGAGCACCATCACGGAGTCATCCACCGCAACTCAACGTTCAAGCCGGAGCTCGTGTGGGGCATCATCGTCGGGCTGCTCGTTCTCGCGATATGGGTCTGGCCGGAGCAGTTCGCCTGGTATCGCAAGTGGTGCATCTACGGCGACGGAGGCACGGCTTCCGTAGACGAGAGCGAGATGGTTTACAAGATCGTGCGGCTTCTGGGAAGCGCCTTCGTCATTTCCATTGCGGAGGAGCTTTTTTTCCGTCGCTGGCTGATGCGTTTCGCTGGCTTCTGGCTTATGGTCGCGCTTTTCGCCGTCGAGCATGACCGCTGGCTTGTAGGCGCTATAGCGGGCATGCTCTATGGCTGGCTTGCCATCAGGAAGGGGCTTCTTTCCGCGATAATCGCCCATGTGACTACGAATCTTGCGCTCGGGCTTTATGTGCTTGAGACGGGTAGCTGGCAGTTTTGGTGAGGCAATCGGTGAAAGACGACTACGAGCTTCTCGATTCTGGCGACGGGCGAAAGCTGGAGCGCTTCGGCAAGTATGTGCTTGCGCGTCCGTGCTCGCAGGCGCTCTGGCGGCCTTCGCGCCCGACGGCGGAATGGAATCGCGCAGACGCGTCGTTCGACCGCGAGGACGGCAACCGCTGGCATGGCCGCACAAATCTACCCAAGGAATGGACGATTGAGACGGCAGGCATAAAGTTCAAGCTCGGCGGCACAGACTTCGGACACCTCGGGATATTCCCAGAGCAAAGAGCGCAGTGGAAGTGGATTATGGAACGGGGAACGGGGAACGGGGAACGGGTGTTGAACCTCTTCGCCTACTCCGGCGGCTCCACGATGGCGTCGGCGCTTGGCGGCGCGGAAGTCTGCCATCTCGACGCGTCGAAGGGGATGGTCGAATGGGCGCGAGAGAACGCGCGGCTGAACGGCCTTGCTGACGCGCCGATCCGCTGGATTGTAGACGACGCGCACAAGTTCATGAAGCGTGAGATCCGCCGTGGTCGGCGCTATGACGCTATAATTCTCGACCCGCCGACCTTCGGGCGCGGCGCAGGCGGCGAGATGTACAAGATAGAGCGTGACTTGAAGGAAACGCTCTCGCTTGTGCGCGACCTCTTGAGCGACAAGCCGCGCTTTGTCCTTTTCTCGAGCCATACGCCTGGGCTCTCGCCGATTGTCGCCGAGAACATACTTGGCCAGCTTTGGCCAAAGGCCTCGCTTGAATCGGGCGAAATGACACTTGACGGCGAGGGGCTAAAATGTCCAAGCGGCATCTTCTGCCGCGCAATCTGGTAGAGCCATGAAGTATCGCTATCTCTATCAGACGAAGGACAACGAGAACAAGGAGGGCTGGATCAACGCCAAGAGCCGCGAGAACGCATACGCGGAGCTCCGCAAGGCCGGCATAAGGCCCTATCGAGTAATTGGCGACGATCCGTTGAACTGGAAGCCGTATGCTGCAGGTGCGGCAATCGTCCTTCTCGCCACAGCTCTCGCCGCCGTCCTTCTTGTTGGACGCGAGGACCGCAGGCCACATCCGCGCGCGCAACTCGTCGGCGATCGCGCCGTCATCGACGCAGGGGTCTATTCCGGGTGGACTAATGTTCTTTCCTCCGCGCTCGACCGGCAGCTCGCGCGGTATGCGCAGCCGGGTCGCTACGTCGAGCCGGAGGAGTTGACCGAGGCGGATTGCGCCGCGTTCACGGCGGAACTGGACGTGTCGGTCGCCTATGTCGCCGGCGAGCCGCCGGAGCACCGCATGCTTAAGAACATTGTCGCGAAGATGCGTGAGGATATGCGCGCATACATCGCGGATGGCGGCGATGTCGTGGGGTACTTCGACTTCCTCGACGAACGCCAGTCGCAGGAGCGCGAGTTTCGCGAGAAGGCGCTCGATACGGTCTATCGCGCCCCAGAGAGCTTGCGTGAACGCGCATGGCTTGGCGTCAACGCCCGACTGAAGGACATGGGCATAGAGCCGCTTTCACGGCCTACGGGAATTCAGGAGCTTCCAGAGGAGAAGGAACAACAATGAGATATAGAATGGCCATTTTCGCATTAGCGACATCGCTTGCCGTGCGCGGCGCGGTGGCTGCGCCTGAAATACTCGTCGGTGTTACCGGCTATGGCGAGAGCCCGGAGTTCGGCGAAGTCGTGACGAACGGGGAGTGCAACCTCTTCGTCCAGTGGTCGCGCAGCGAGAACCTGATACCAGGCGAGTCCAGGCTGATGGACGCGGCGCTTTTCGAGAAGGCCAAGGCGAACCACGTGCGCGTCATGACGATCTACGGCAACCAGGACGGACGCAAGACGAAGGCGCTCAAGGCGGCGTGGGGCGACCTCTACCTCGGCAACAACATCGGCGAATACGCCGGGTTCCTCTACCAGGACGAGAAGAGCTATTCTAAGAACTGGCCGCAGTGCCGCGACCTCAAGGATGCGCGCGACTGGCTCGTCGGCACGATGCTCGCCGCGCCGAGGAAGTCGCAGCTTGCGCGTCCGGAAGACGAGCGCGAGCCGTGCGTCTTCTCGACGAGCGGCTCGCCTCTCGCCTGCTACGAGCTCGACGGCGGCATCGACGTCATCTGCAACGAGATGTACGCCGTCGGATGCGGTGACCTCGCCTACGCCACGGCCGAGGCGCGCGGCGCGGCGCGGCGGAGGGGGCGTCCGACGTGGACGGCGTGGCTGGCGCACGAATGGCAGACGTGCTGGCCACGCGTTCCCTATGGCGTCGCGCAGAAGCAGGATTCGCTCGAGGTCGGCCTCAAGGAGATGTGGGTCATGGGAACCTCGATGATGGTTCTCGAGTCCGGTTCACAGTCGACGCAGGCCCAGGACTACACGCCGCCGGACGGATCGATGGCGGAGTTCAAGTCGCCGAAGCAGGGATACGACGGCGAAGTGCCGCGCGCCTACCGGAAGACCATGCGCGACTTCTACCGCTGGACGAAGGAGCATCCAAGGGCTGAAGGCTCGCCCGTCGTCGACGCGGCGCTTCTCATCGGCAACTGCGACGGCTACGTCGGCATGACACACGACATCTTCGCCGTGTTCGGACAGCACCACCTCGCCGCCACGAACGCGAACTGGAAGTGCGCCGCGCCCGAGTACACCTGGGAGGACGTCATGGAGACGTTCTTCCCGCGCCCGGCGGACGCGCTCAGGCCGTTCGCCAATGGTTGGCTCGGCGGCACGCCGCACGGACAGCTCGACGTCGTGAACGTCGATGACGCGACGACGGCCGAACAGCTCTCGCGCTACAAGGTCGTCGCGTTCGGCGGATGGAACACGATGACGCCGAAGATCGCGGCCGTCTTGCGCGAATACGCCGGGCGCGGCGGACAGGTCGCGCTTTGCGTGCCGCAGCTTTCGTCGCGCGTCGACCGCGAATTCGCGAACTACGCGGTGACCGACCTCGTGCAGGCCGTGCCGGGCGTGGCGGTATGCCCCCCGACGCTCGTCGAAGACATTCTCATGGTCGCCGAGGGCGCGCCGGAGTTCCTGAAGCGCGCGTACCCCGCCTATCTTTCCGCAAAGCTCCGCGTAGCAGACGCCGCGCTCTCGGACGGCGTGGAAGTCGTCGCGTCGATGGGCAAGAAGCCCTATCTTGTCAAGGCGCCGTTCGGAAAGGGCGCGTTCTGGCTCTGCCTCGCGTGGGACTATCCCGCCGCACGTCGCGAAGTCGAGGAATTCCCGTCGTACAGGCGTTTCAGGATGGACTTCTGGCGGACGCTCTTGACGGGGCTCGTCGATTCCGTCCGGCCTTTCCGCGTGACGGGTGACGTTGACTACGTGAACTGGGCCGTCTATCCCGACGGCACGATCTATCTGCTCAACGTCGACTGCGTCGGCCCGCGCTCCATTTGCGTGAATGGGAACGAGGTGACGCTGTCGCCAAAGGAAATGAAGGAGGTTAGGCCATGACGGCTATTCTTGCGACGTGTGCGATTTTGGCAGTGGCGTCCGTCAGCGACAGGGGCGACAAGTTCACCGACGAAGAGCCGATCGCGCTCGAGCTCGGCGGAGCGACGCGTCAGGTGGAGTCGTGGGGGCAGAGCAAGTGGAACGGACAGTCGCTTTCCGTTACGAACGGAACGCTCGTGTTCACCAAGTCAGTGCATGTCCACGGCGGCAAGATAAACGTCGGACCTGATACCACGCTCAAGTTTGCGCGAGGCTGCTCGCTCGGGACCGGGCTTGGTGACGCTGGAACGCGAATCTTTGACATCGCGCCTGGCTCCCGCCTCGACATGGACGGCATCCGCTGGAACATGGACCACACGCGCGTCGTTCTGCCCAAGGGCGCGGAGTGGAACGCCGACCTTGAGCACTTCGAGCTTGCGGGAGGGATGAAGGACAATCTCTGGGACATCGGCGGACGTGCCTCCTTCCCGCGCGGTATACGCCCCGCCAAGGCCGACTGGGGTCCTGCTCTCAAGGTGGTGCTGCATGAAGGCGGCGAACTTCTTCTCGGCGGGCCCGTCTCGACGAACAGCACAAAGAAGTGCCGCTTCGAGGTCGTTCTCGAGGGCGGCGTGGTTACGCTTTTCTGGAACGCGCAGATAGCCCCCGGCCTCGTTCGGCTCGCTCCCGGCGCGAAGGTCGAGGTCCGCGTTGCCAAGGGCGTGGAATTCGACGAGTCTGCGATTGCCGTTCCTGACGATGCGACGCTTGCGGTGACACGCGACGTTCCCGTGCCGGATGGGCTGCCCTTGCGCTATTCGCTGACGGTGAAATACGATAGGACTGGGCGCAGCTGGTGGCTCTACGCCGACGCCCACAAGGACGAAATCGCCGAATGGCACGTGACATACCCGAATCCCGACGTCGAGGCAGAAGAAAAGACCGAGACCGCGAAGCCGACCGACACGGTGTTCCGCCGCCGCTTCCCGAAAGGCGTGGGTCCGTGGAAGGTGTTAGTTGAGATAACGAACAAGAAGGGCGACAAGGACGTACAGGCCGTCACCGTGGCGCGGCCGGAGAAGGTTGTAGTGCAGCCAGCTCCGAACGAGCTCGTGATGGTAGGGCAATGCGGCTACGGCGTCGCCACCAACTTGGTGCGCGACATCCTCAAGGACGACCTATGCAACCTCTACGTCGGCTGGAACGGTGCCGCGAAGACGCTGCCACGGAAAGCGCCCGAGGACATCCAGGAGGCCTGGGCGCAGGCAATCAAGGACCGCAAGATGTGGTCGATGAGCATTTACGCCGGTGACGACGAGAAGTTGCAGAAGGAGATCAGCGACGCCTACGAAGGGCGCTACCTCGGCAACAACTGCGGCGAATACGCGAGCTTTATGTACCAAGGCCGGAAGGAATGCTGCATACCCATGAACCTCGACCTCGCGTCGGCGAGGGACCGTTTCGTAAACCGCTACTGCGGCAAGGCCAGCTTTGGATGGCTTGCGAAGTTCCCGTGGGTGTTCTCAACGTGCGGCGCGGCGCTTTCGTGCTACGAGCTCGCGGGCGGAATAGACTTCATCTGCAACGAGCAGTGGGCCATTGGCGCGATGAACATCGCCCATACGTCTGCTGAGGCCCGCGGCGCGGCCCGCAAGTGGGGCCCCGAGTACTGGTGTGCATGGAACGCCCACGAGTGGCAGACGTGCGGACTTCCCTATCGCAGCGAGCAGAAGTACGACTCATGTCTCGTTGGATTTCTGCAGGAATACGTCTTCGGCACGTCGATGATCGTGCTGGAGTCGGGTGCGCAGGGCAAGCAGGCGTGGCAGTACACCTCGGACGTGCGCGGCCAGCCGAAAGAAGAGCGCGCGAAGGAGGGGTATGACGGCTATGTCGCGCAGCACTACCGCGACGTGACGAAGAAATTCTACGAATGGGTGAAGGCGAATCCGCGCGACAAGGGCACGCCCGAGTCGAAAATCGCGATGGCGCTTGGCAATCTCGACGCCTATCTCGGGCAGAACGGTGGCTTCACCGTATGGAGCCAGCACGACAACGCCAAGACGAATTCGGCGCTTTGGAAGTACGGCGCGCCTGAGAAGACACAGGCACTGATCGAGGACATTTTCTTCCCGCGTCCAAAGGACCTCGTCGAGCCGTTCGGCAACTGCTGGCTTGCCGGCACGCCCTACGGCCAGACCGACGTGATGCAGATCGATGACGATTCCTCGATTGCAGACCTGAAACGCTACGATCTGCTTGTGTTTGGCGGGTGGAATACGATGACGCCGCACGTGAAGGACCTGCTCGAGCGCTATGTCAATGCAGGCGGCACTCTCGTCCTGTCGCGCCCCGAGCTTACGACGCGTCTAGACCGCGACTTCATCGGCTATACAGATGCTGACCTCATGGCGCTGTTTGGATTCCTGCCGCCAGAGGGGAAGGACGACGAGTTCATCGAGAAGCAGTTTGGCAAGGGCCGCTATTTCCTGTTCACGGGGCGCAAGTTCCCCGCTGCGACGAAGGAGGGGCGCGCCGCGTATGAAGCGCTCGTGAGGCGTCTCGCGTCCGAAGTGAAGCAGACGGTGCGTCTTCTCGGCGAGGGCGATCTGCCGCCGCCGGACTGCATCACCTACGCCGTCTACCAGAACAAGATGTACTTCCTCAACATGGACACCCGCCGCGAGCGGAAGTTCGCGTACGAAATCGACGGCAAGCGTTCCGAGATGACGCTTGCTCCCTGCGAGATCAAGGTCTTGGACCGCAAGAAATAAGGCGGCAGCCGGAGAGGTCTTCGCCGATGTGCGGGATGCGCGCGAGGACAAGGACTGCAAGCGTCGAGATCGCGAAAGTCGCGACGGCCGAGGCAACGATGCAGAGAGGCGTCGTCATTCCGGCGCGCCACGAGTCGACGACGCGCGGCAAGATGAGCATGTGGACGAGATAGACGCCATAGCTCGCCTTTGCGCATGGTTGAACGACGCGGCGGTAGAATGCGCCGTTCCAGTTGAACTTGCGCAAGACGAGTATGTATGCGAACACCGTAAGCGCGACGCCAAACGACGTGAAGCCCCAGGTCGTTTCCATGTCGACGGCGAGCTGGAAATCGGTCTTGACTGGGTAGCCCGTGCCAAATGTCGCAAGATACTTTTCGAGCGTCGCCCAAAAGCCTCCCGCGACAATCGCCCATCCGGCGGCGAAAAGGAAAAGGGCGTTGACGAGCGTTCGCTTCCAAGACCAGTCCTTCAGGAATCGCCTTATGTAGAGACCGACGAAGAGATAACCGACGAAGCCGCTGACGTAGTAGAATGCGTCAAAGGCATTCCATGCTGCCTCGCCGTAAAGCTCACCGGAAAAGCCGACCTTCCTTGCGACTACGCGGATAAACGGCAGAAGCGTCGTGAAGAGCCAGAGCAGGATCCAGCCGCGCAGTTCCTTTTCCGACACCTTTTCCGCCCACGGCGAAATAAGAGGCATGAGAAAGTAGACGCCGACGAGCATCCATACGAACCAGAGGTGGCCGTAGTCTGTCGGAAAATTGAATAGGAGCTGTCGCCAGTCGCCGCCCTGCACCGCCATGTAGACGCATGTCCAGATACCGAACGGAATGAGGACGCGCGCAAGACGGCGCTTCAGGAAGTCGCCTGTTGCACGGCGGACAGGAAAGAGCAGGAACGCGGAGGCGATGACGAAGAGCGGCACTGCGGCGCGCATTGCGCTGTCGATGATCGTCACCCATACGGCGTCGAATTTCGACGCTATGGCCGTTCCCTCTGCGTCGAGGTAGAATGGTTCGCAGGCGTGAATCAAGAGAACCATGAATATGGCAATTGCGCGCAACCAGTCGAGGAAAACTATCCTGTCAGCGTCGGAGTTCATCGATCTTTCCTTTCTCGCGCACAGTTTACCAAATTCCCGTCGCCGTGTCCAAGCACGGCCGTTCGATAACGGGCAATATTTGGTATAATGTGCGCGTAATTTTTCTAGTGCAATAGAAAGCATGGCGTTCCCAGTTGAAGAGAAGATAGACGACATTCGCCGCGCGCTTGCGGCGAACAGGGATGTCGTGCTTACTGCGCCTCCAGGAAGCGGCAAGACTACTTGCGTGCCGCCCGCGCTTCTTGACGAGCCGTGGCTCAAGGGGAAGAAACTCATAATGCTCGAGCCGCGTCGGCTTGCCGCGCGCAATTGCGCGACCTACATCGCGCGTAAACGAGGCGAGACGGTTGGCGGGACTATCGGCTACCAGGTTCGGCTTGAACGCAAGATTTCCGCGGCGACGCGGCTTGAGATAGTGACGGAAGGGCTGCTAACTCAGCGGCTTCTTTCAGATCCAGAGCTTTCAGATGTCGGGCTCGTGATCTTTGATGAATTTCACGAACGCTCGCTACCATGCGACACCGCGTTTGCGCTTGCGCTCGAAGTGCGGCGTGCGCTTAGGCCAGATCTCCGCATCCTTGTCATGTCCGCGACGCTTGACGCGGACGAAGTCGCTGCGCATCTCGGCGACGCAGATATCATTCGCGCCGAAGGACGCATGTTCCCCGTTGAGACAAATTACCTTGGCGACATGTCGATGACAGCGGCGATATCGAAGGCGCTAAAGGAAACGGATGGCGACATACTCTGCTTTTTGCCGGGAGAGGGCGAGATAAGGCGCTTGCAGGACACGGTAGATGTCCGCGGGCGCCTAGGGACAGGCGCCCCTACCATAGATGTCTTGCCGCTTTACGGAGCTCTTCCAAAAGAAGAACAAGACAGGGTGTTTGCGCCGAGCAACTTGCGAAAGGTGATTCTCGCTACCTCCATTGCGGAAACTTCGGTGACGATAGAGGAAATCTCGACTGTGATCGACTCGGGGCTTATGCGTGTACCGCGCTTTCGCTCTGCGTCTGGCATGTCGGGGCTCGTCACGCTTCCGCTCACGCAGGACCGCGCAGAACAGCGCAGAGGTCGCGCGGGGCGTGTGCGCGCTGGAGTTTGCTATCGCCTCTGGAGCGAAGGGGAACAGCAGTCGCGTCCAAAGAAGATGATGCCCGAGATTCTTGACGCCGACCTTTGCTCGCTCGTCCTGACGAGCGCGGCATGGGGTGCGCTTGGGCGCGAGGATCTGCCGTGGATGACGCCACCACCTGCGTCGAACTGGGATCAGGCGGTTGGGCTTCTAAAGATGCTCGGTGCGCTTGATGGCGATGGACGGCTTACGAAGAAGGGGGTCGCGATGGCGAAACTGCCGATGCATCCGCGGCTCGCGAACATGGTGCTTGGGGATGGCCGTGTAGAACATGTAGATCGTGCAGAAGGGGTTGGAGTGGCTTCGCTATTGGCGGCGATTGTAGAAGAGGGGAATAGAAGCCGCGAGACTGATATTAGGAAGATTGCTGAGGAGATAAAAGAGACGCCGAACAGGCCGTTTTCAAAGAGGGTGCTTCAGTTGGCTCGAAGGTTTCAAAAAGGGTCAGACCCCTCTGACACAGTAACTGACACAGCTAAAGCTGCAATCAGTTACTGCAGTCAGAAAGGTCTGACCCTAGAAGGTTCTTTGCTTGCGCTTGCGTATCCTGACAGGGTTGCGAAGAACCGAGGGAATGGAACATTCCGCATGGTGTCTGGGCGCGGCGCATTTGTCGACGAGACCGATCCTCTTTCAAAGTCGCCTTACCTCGTATGTTGCGAACTTGACGACCGCGCCGGTGATGCAAAGGTCTTTCTCGGTTGCCCCATTGACGAGGACGAAATAGAAGACCTCTTCGGTGATCGAATAATCGAGGAGCCGTACTGCGCGTGGGACAGGCAGAACGACCGAGTGAAGAGCGTTGTTCGCCGCAAGTTAGGAGAGATGACCCTTGGGGAGAAGCCACTCTCGGCGGCTGATGCGAGCCACTCGGTGGATGTCGACACAAGGGAATCGGAGGCGCTTCTTGACGGCATTCGCCAGAAGGGAGTCGAGAATCTTCCTTGCTGGACAAAGGAATCGCGGCAAATGCGCGCGAGGCTGCGCTTCGTCTGCAAGACGCTTGGCGAGAGCTGGCCTGACGCAACAGACGACGCTATGCTTGCCGCGCTCCCTGGTTTCATCAGCGGCATGACGAAATGGAAGGATTTGGAGCGGCTTGACCTCTTTTCGGTCTTAGACTTTATCCTTGCGGAAGCGGGGCATGACAGGCGCGAGCTTGACCGCCTTGCGCCAACGCGCATGGAGGTCCCGAGCGGGAGCCACATGCTGATCCACTACGAAGGTGACGAACCAACGTGTGAAGTGCGGCTTCAGGAATGTTTCGGGCTTATGGAAACGCCGAAGGTCGCTGGCGGGAAAGTTCCTGTCGTGATGACGCTTCTTTCGCCTGCACAGCGCCCGATCCAGATAACGAAAGACCTTGCGGGATTCTGGCGAGAAGGGTACCAGCTTGTCCGCAAGGACATGCGCGGTCGCTACCCGAAGCACTACTGGCCGGAAGATCCGTTCACCGCCATTGCAACGCGCCGCACCGTCAAGCGTGCTGGACAGACCTGATTTGTCAAATGATTGCAGAGTCCTGATTCCGGTTCCAAATTGCGGTTGTGGATTTGTGCGCTTGTGGAATATGCTAAAATATTCGCATGAAGTCTGATTTGACTGGCTTTGCAATTTCTTTACAAATGTTTTACCGTGGCTTGACAACGGCTGAGGCGAAAAATGGTTTAATGTTCACCGTCGACGGCAATGGTGCCGGAGATGAAAAGAAAGGACGGCGGAATATGAAGAAAACAATTGCAGGATTCGCGTTCGCCACGGTTGTGGCGGCATTTGTCGGGACGGCATCGGCGGGGGTCTCCTGCCGGGTGGAGCCCGATTACTCGGTCCGGCTCGCGGACAAGGCTGGCGAGGCGTACGTGAAGGTGACACTCGCGGCGGACAAGGTCGCGGCGGCAAACCGTCCGTCCGTAAACCTTGCCATAGTCCTCGACAGGTCTGGCTCGATGGGCGGCGACAAGATCGTCAAGGCCCGCGAGGCGGCGTGCGAGGCGATAAGACGCCTCGACTCGAAGGATATCGTGAGCGTCGTCGTATACGACAACAAGAGCGAGGTAATCGTCCCCGCTCAGTATGTGACGGAGAAGGAAGCGATCATTGCTCGCGTCAACTCGATTCAGCCCGGTGGATGCACCGCGCTCTTCGACGGCGTCTCGGCAGGCGCGGCGGAACTGAAGAAGTTCAAGGGGAAGTGCGAAATCAGCCGCGTGTTACTTCTTTCCGACGGGCAGGCCAATGTTGGACCATCGTCCGCCGAAGAGCTCGGACGCTACGGGGCGCTCCTCATGAAGGACGGAATCGCCGTGTCCACAGTCGGGCTCGGCGTCGACTACAACGAGGACCTGATGACGCGCCTCTCGCAGAAGTCGGACGGCAACAGCTACTTCGTCGAGAAGTCGGACGACCTTCCACGTATCTTTGCGAGCGAGCTCGGGGATGTCCTTTCCGTCGCTGCGACGAAAGTGGCGCTTAAGGTCAAGTTCGGCGTCGGCTTTACGCCGGTCTCGCTCATCGGACGCGACGGACGCATTCTCGACGGCGTCGTGACGATCGACCTCAATCAGCTCTACGGCGGACAGGAAAAATATGTAATCGTCAAGTGCGATGCCGCGCCCGGCGCTGTCGGTTCGGCGCGCGAGATTGCGAAGGCCGAAGTCACTTACATCGACCCGAAAGACGAGAAGTCCATGATGGTGACGGGCGTCGGCACTGTGACGTATTCGGCGGATGCCGCCGCAGTCGCGGCGAGCGTGAACAAGAGCGTCGTGCGCGAGCGCGCGCTGAACGAAAACGCGCTACGCACAGAGGAAGCGCTGAAACTTGCCGACCGCGGAGATTTCAAGGCGGCGGAAGAGCTCATTCGGAGCAACTACAGAAACTCGCAGGATGTTCAGGCCGTCATTGGACGGGATGCCGCACTTGAGGCTGACGCCGACATGCAGCTTGGCAACTCGCGCAGCATGAACAGTGCCGATTACAGCGGCAGGACGCGTAAGAAAATGAGGACCTCGAGCTTCCAGCTCTTCAATCAGCAAAAGGTGAAGTGAACCGATGAAGCGCTGCTTCCACATTCCAGTCGCACTTGTGCTGCTAGCGATGCCTGCCATCGTTTTCGTGGGCGTGGTGTCCGACTGGATTGTGGGAGACATTGAGCAGCTCGCCAAGGTGGCTGAACGCGCGGATGCGAGGGTTGTCGAAAACAACGTGTTGTCCGGGCTGTCTGCTTGTGTCGAGCGGGCGAAGCACGCAGCCGAAACCGCTGTCGCATCTGCCGCGGCAAATCCGACTGATGCCGCGCTTGCCGAACTCTCGCGGCGCGAACCGTACGTTCGTAACGCGTTTAGATGGGTTCGGGGGCGCGGCGTCGTCTTTCCGCAGGAGCGTGGCGCGACGCAGGAGGAGCGGCGCTTCCTCGCGCGGTATGTGACGCTTTTCGACGAAGGCTTCAAGGACGCGGCAAGGTCGTTCTTCGCCTGGAAATCATGGTTCGAGGGCGACCGGCTTTCGTTTGTCGGCTGGTGCAATGCGGCAGATGGAAGCGTGGTCGGCGTGGAACTGGAGACGGTTGCTTTTCTCGCGGAATTTCCCTCGATTATTGCCGAAGCTGCGGGTGACGGGTTTGTCCTCGAAGTGCGCGACGACGCGGGCGGAGCTCTTTTCAAGACGGGCGAGACGCCGGAGAAGAAAAAGCCCGACGCCGTTTTCGAGCTTTCGTCTGTGCTGCCACACCGGTCGCTCGCCTTGTGGCGGACGTGTCCGCCAGCAGCCGTCGAAGGTGTCGGTGCGCCGCTTGCTGCTGCGGCCGTCGTGGTGCTGCTTCTGCTGTCGCTGTCTGCAGCTGGTGCATTGATCCTTGTCCTGGACGCGCGGCGTGAGAGTCGCGAATCGGAGAAGAAGACTTCGTTCGTCTCCAACGTTTCGCATGAGTTGAAGACGCCGCTCACGTCGATTCGCCTGTGTGCGGAAATGCTTTCGGAAGGGCGAGCAAAAGACGATGCGGCGAAGGAGCGCTATCTTGGCGTCATAACGAAGGAGTCTGAGCGACTGACACGTCTTGTCGACAACGTCCTCGACTTTGGGCGGCTTGAGCAGAACAGGCGCAAGTACGACATGGCCGATGTTGACTTGCGCGATGTCGTGCGCGAAGCGGCGGAATCGCAACGCTCGCGCGTCGAGGCGGCGGGCATGGAACTTTCGGTCGAAGTCGCGGCAGAACCGGTGGTCCGCCGCGTGGACCGCGATGCCGTGAGCCAGATCGTCGTGAACCTCGTAGACAATGCGGTCAAGTACGCGGCGGAAGGGAGGCGACTCGACGTGAGGGTGGATTCACAAGGGACTGTCATGGTCGCGGATCGTGGACCCGGCGTCCCGAAACGGGACAGGGAGCGTGTGTTCGAACGGTTTTACCGGTGCGATGACTCGCTTGCGGCGAAGTCGTCAGGGAGCGGCCTCGGACTCTCCATCGCGCGGCGGCTCGCGGAGGGCATGGGCGGCAGTCTCGTCTGCTATGAGCGCGAGGGCGGCGGAGCCGAGTTCAAATTGGAGTTTGGAGGTGGTCGATGAAACGGATACTTATTGCCGAAGACGACGCGGACATCCGCGAGACGCTGAAGGACCTGCTCTTGGGCGAGGGGTATGAGGTGGAGACCGCGGCGGACGGCGTGGCGGCGATTGCGGCCTGGAAGGGCGCGGCGGAGCCATTTGACCTCGTTGTTCTCGATGTGATGATGCCTGGGAAGAGCGGATACGACGTTTGTCGCGAAATTCGCGCGGCGGGGAGCCGCGTCGCTGTGCTGATGCTGTCGGCGAAAAGCGAAGAGATAGACAAGGTTGTGGGGCTTGAGCTCGGCGCGGACGACTACGTGACGAAGCCGTTTGGCGTCCGCGAACTTCTTGCGCGCGTCTCTGCTGCACTGCGCCGCGCCGGACAGTCTGCTGTGCCGGCATCGACGATTTCGGCAGACTTCGCCTTTTGTGGCGCAACGGCGAGTGTGAGGCACTATAGGCTTGAGAAGGACGGAAAGTTCGCTCCGCTAACGGAAATAGAGATGAAGCTTGCCTCGCTCTTCGCCTCGCATCCGGGCGAGGTGCTTTCGCGCGATAGGATTCTTAACGAAGTGTGGGGTGTCGACTATCTCGGTACGACGCGCACGCTCGACCAGCATGTTGCGAACCTGCGCCGCAAAGTCGATGAAGTCGGCGGCGATACGACGTTCGTCCGCACTGTCCATGGCATTGGCTACAGCTATGCGTGACAATTAGAAACTTAGCATGACAGGGCTCTATACGAGCTCTTCGAGGATTGTGTCGCAGACTTCTGTGCCGCGCTCGGTAAGTCGGTAAACGGATTCGTCGATTTTAACGAGAAGCCCCTCGGCTACGAATCGGTCGAGAGTCGATCGCCATTCAGGGAAGCGAGAGGAGTCAATTCCGTCGCGCGTCCGTAGGCGGAAAAGTGTGCGCTCCTTGAGGTCTTCCGCAGGTGAAACTTCGCTTGTCTCGTAACCGCCCTTTGTCCCGCGCGTGCGCTTAAGACCTTCGCGCCCATAGGCGCCTTCGCCAAGACCGATGTAGTCTTCACCGCGCCAAACGGCGAAGTTGTGGCGGCATTCGAAACCGGGGTTTGCGTAGTTGGAAATCTCGTAGCGTTCGAGACCAAGCGTTTTTAGAAAAGCTGCGACGGCGCGAATTCGATCAAGCACGATATCGTCGTCAGGAACATCTTTTAGTCCGCGTTCGTTTTGGAGCGAGTACGCGGAGCAGTGAACCACCCCCCAGTCGCGAAGGGAGTCGAGCCACTTGATAGAGTCGCCTGGATAGCCGATGATGAGATCGATTCCTGCGTTGTCAAAGCGAGACTTCACGAGCGCGAACGCGCGCGCCGCGTCGCTTGCTGTATAGCCGCGCCCCATTGCGCGGAGAATATCATCGTCGAGCGATTGGACTCCCATTGAGATTCGATTGACGCCGATTGACTTAAGCTCGTCGAGTTTCGCGGGCGTGACGTCGAGCGGGTGGAGCTCGACGGTGAATTCAAACAGTGGAAAACAGGTCTGACCTTTTTTCCACTGTTTGAGCGTGACACGCAGGGGTGAGAGGTCGCAGAGCGCTGGCGATCCGCCCCCAAAGTAAAGGGTGGAAAGCGTTTGAGTGCTTGCGCTTTTGAATTTTTGAGTTATGGCGTCGGCGATGCGTGCGACATAGGCGACGCGGTCTGCAGGAGACGCCCTTACGCGCGAGTAGAGCGAACAGTAGGAGCATCTGCTCCTGCAGAACGGAAAGTGGACGTAGAGGTTAGCGGCCAAGCTTGAAGAACTTCTTCAGGGCCGCGACCTTGTCAGTCTTTTCCCAGGGGAACTTCGAGCGCCCGAAGTGGCCGTAGGCGGCTGTGTCTTCGTACTTCCAGCCCTTGGGCGAGAGAAGCCCGAGATCTTTGATGAGCTCGTAGGGACGGAAGTCGAACACCTTTCCAGAAGCGAGCATCTTCTCAAGCTGTTCATCTGTGACGTTGTGCGCCGTCTTGAACGTCTTGACGCAGAAGCTCACTGGCCTATCGACGCCGATCGCGTATGCGACTTGGATCTGGCAGCGGTCTGCAAGGCCGGCGGCGACGATGTTCTTCGCCGCATAGCGCGCGTAATATGCCGCGGAGCGGTCGACTTTCGACGGATCCTTGCCCGAGAAAGCGCCGCCGCCGTGCGCGGCCATTCCGCCGTAGGTGTCGACGATGATCTTGCGGCCTGTGAGCCCAGAGTCGCCGCACGGCCCGCCGATGACGAACTTGCCTGTCGGGTTGATGAAGAACTTCGTCTTTGGCGTGAGAAGGCCAGTCTTCGAGAGGTAGTTCGTTGCGAGCTTCTTGATTTCGTCGTAGTGCTTTTTCGTCGCCCCCGCCTCGGTAGTCTGGTGGGAGATGACTACGGTGTCGATTGCAACTGGACGGCCGTCTTCGTAGACGACGGAAAGCTGGCTCTTCGAGTCGGGGCGAAGCCACGAATACTTCTTGTCTGTCTTGCGGAGCTTCGCGAACATCTTGAGGAGCTCGTGCGAATAGACTATCGCGGCGGGCATGAGCGACTTCGTCTCGTTCGTCGCGTAGCCGAACATCATTCCCTGGTCGCCCGCTCCCTGCTTTTCCTTCTTCCTGCGCGAGACGCCCTGGTTGATGTCAGGCGACTGGCCATGGAGGAAATTGTAGTACTTGAACGTCGCGTCGGCGAAATGTTCTTCGGGGATCGTGTAGCCGATTTTCTTTGCTACGCGGCGCGCAATTGCCTCGGTGTCGATTTTCTTGAAGTCCTTGCACGTTATTTCGCCCACGTTGACGACAACATCGGGGCCAACTGTCGTCTCGCATGCGACATGGGCGCCTTTGTCTTTTGCGAGGCACGCGTCGAGGATTGCATCGGAGATTTGGTCTGCCACTTTGTCGGGATGTCCTTCCGAGACGGACTCAGACGTAAAAACGTGGCGATGATTCTTCTTGGTCATTTTCATTCCCTGTAGACTTTCTTTCTGTCACACGCCGAGCACCATGCCCGGACGTCACAGACTGAAATGAGTGCCGCATATTATATCATAAATGCCGCCGCCTTAATGATAGCTCCACCGCCAACTTCGCCGCGCCGCCCGACGGCTCGCGGGGCTCTCGTTCGGCTCCAGGCTCGCGACGGCTCTCGCACATCAGACAAATAACCGTATTCAGCCTGCCGTGCCTCGGCGTCTATCACTGGTTGCGTACGCAAGTCACTCTTACGCCTGCGACCTTCCGCCTGCCTCACCCGCGACCATCGGCTCGGCTTGGCTCAGAGGCCGGAGAGCCGACTGGCGCAAACTGCGGGTTGGTATCCCCCGAACGAAGTGAGCCGCGAAGCGGGCGCTATGCGGGGTGCGAGCAGGTCGGGCGTAGGCCTCTGTTATAGCCTTCGGACGCCGCCAACGAGTGAGGTAGGTGTGAGGTAGGCGTTCGTGCGGTGCTAATTATGGTATAATATATCATTAACGCGCCGAACAGGGCGTTGGAGGAAAGTTTCAGAACATGGCGGATGTATCGAAGATAAGGAAGTTCAAGGACGCGGCGGACTATACGCGTAACTTCATTGTGCAGGAAGAGATCGACAAGTATCTCCCCGGCGGCAAGCATTTCATCGACGACGCGCAAATCTGCCGCTGCATCTCGGATATCGCCGAGAAGCCCGCAGACCCCGTGCGCGTCAGGGAAATAATCGCGAAGAGCGAGTCGACTTGCGAGACTCTGCTCCCCGAAGAGACGGCGGTGCTCATGTCCGCCGTCCACGACCCTCAGCTCTTCGCCGAGATGAGCGCAGCTGCCGACCGCATAAAGAAGAAAGTCTACGACAACCGCATCGTCGTCTTCGCGCCGCTCTACGTCGCCAACGCCTGCGTGAACGGCTGCCGCTACTGCGGCTTCCGCGAGGGCAACGCCGAGCAGAAGCGCCGCGTCCTCACGATGGACGAACTCAAGGAGGAAATCGACGTCCTCGCCGGGCGCATCGGCCATAAGCGTCTCATCGCCGTCTACGGCGAGCATCCCACGACTTCGACAGAATATATCGCCGAGACGATCGAGACGTGCTACAACCGCCAGGTCAAGGCGCCGAAGACTGGCGCGCCCGTCGGCATCCGTCGCGTCAACGTCAATGCCGCGCCGCTCCCCGTCGAGGACTTGCGCGTTCTCAAGTCTGTCGGCATCGGCACGTTCCAGGTCTTTCAGGAGACTTATAACAGGAAGCTCTACGAGTCGATGCATCCTGCGTGGAGCGTGAAGGGCAACTACGACTGGCGCACGACGTGCTTCCACCGCTGCATGGAGGCGGGAGTAGACGATGTCGGTCTTGGCGTCCTCTACGGTCTCTGCGACTGGCGCTACGAACTTCTCGCGACCGTCATGCACGCGCGCGATCTCGAGCGCTGGTTCAACATCGGCCCGCATACGCTCTCGTTCCCGCGTCTCGAGCCCGCGAGCGGCACGAGGGTCCCCGAGGAGAGCCCGTGGCTGATCGACGACGACACTTTTGCGAAGATCATCGTCCTCGCGCGACTTTCCGTTCCCTACACCGGGATCATCATCACCGCGCGCGAGAGCCCCGCGAGCCGCAACCGCGTCCTTGGGTACGGCATGACGCAGCTCGACTGCTCCAGCAACATCGCGATCAAGGGCTACAGCGACTTCGAGAACGAGGCGCACCAGGAGAAGGACCGCCAGCAGTTCATGCTCGGCGACACCCGCTCCCTCGACGAGATGGTTCGCTACCTCGCCTCGCGCGGCACGATCACGAGCTTCTGCACGGCGGGCTACCGCTGCGGCAGGACGGGCGGCTGCATCATGGACGCCCTCAAGACCGGGCGCGAGGGGAAGTTCTGCAAGATCAACGCGGTGCTCACTTTCCGCGAGTGGCTTGACGACTTCGCCTCTGACGAGACGCGCAAGATTGGCGATGCGCTCATCGAGAAGGAGCTTGCTGGAATAAAGGAGTGGGTCCCGAAGTTCTACCCGTCCGTGATGAAGCAGTACGAGGCCACCTGCCGCGGCGAGCGCGATTTGTTCTTCTGAAGACGATTTGCCGCCGTTATTTTTGATATAATATCACCAAATGGCCAAGGTCAAGTTAACGAAAACGGAACTCAAGGCGCAGACGGACGCGCTCAAGCGTTTCCAGCGCTTTCTGCCGATGCTTCAGCTCAAGAAGCAGCAGTTGCAGAGCGAGATTGCCGGAATAGTTGCGAAGGCCGAGGCCGTGAGCGCCAGGGAACGCGCCGTCCGCGAGGGCTTGAACAAGTGGGTCGGCCTCTTTGCTACGGACGAGTCGTCGCTTGAAGGGCTCGTCAAAGTAAAGAAGATCAATACCGGGAAGGCAAATATCGCGGGCGTCGAGATTCCAACGTTCAGCTCGGTGGACACAGATGTCCGCGAAATCGACGCCTGGGCGACTCCTGCGTGGGTAGACGATGCAGTCGAAGTCACTACTCAGATACTCTCCCTCCAGTGCGAACGCCAGGTATACGAGGAGCAGAGGCGGCTCGTCATGGAGGAGCTTCGCCAGACTTCCCAGCGCGTAAATCTTTTCGAGAAGGTCAAGATTCCCCAGTGCAAGGAGGCGATTCGAGTAATCAAGATCGCGCTTGGTGACGAGCAGACTGCTGCCGTCACGCGCGGCAAGATCGCGAAGTCGCGCGCTCCCGAAAGCGAGGTGGCGGCATGATAGTGAAGATGCTCCATCTCGACCTCGTGTGCCTCGCCGCCGAAAAGGAGAAGACGCTGACACAGCTTCGCGATCTCGGCGCGGTCCATCTCGATCTTTCCTCTGCGCAGGGCGCCACTGTAGCGGCGGCTAAGGGCGCCGCGGCAGACGCCGAGAAGGCGGTGCGTCTCATTCTCAAGGCGCGCGGCAAGGACAAGGGCTTGAACATCCACGAGCGTTCCGTAGCGGACATCCTCGCAATCGACGCCGATCGCGAGACGCTGAAGGCCGCTAAGGACGAGCTCGAGCGGACGATTCGCACATACGAGCCCTACGGCGATTTCGACACCGAGCTTGCGGAGCGGTTGCTGAAGGACGTAGAAGGTTTGCGCGACGTGGTGCCGCTTCCGGAGAAGCTGCCGCCAATGAGCCTTTCGAAGATGCGCGAGAAGCTCGACCGCATTGAGAGCCGAATCATCATAGACGTCGCGAAGCTCGCAGGCAGCGACGAGAAGGCCATCTTGAAGAAGTATCCTGCTCTTGCCGACAAGATCGCGTTCGAGGAGGCGAAGGAACTTGTCGGCGAGCAGGGCGAGCTCGCGTATGTCTCGGGCTGGATTCCGGAGCCCGCGCGCGGCAAATTTGCCGCGGCCGTCCATGAGAATGGCTGGGGTGCGCTTCTTCGGGAGCCAGCCGATGGCGAGATTCCTCCGACGCTCATCGATCCGCCGAAACTCTTCCGTCCGGTGACGGCTCTCTTCTCCGGGCTTGGCATCGCGCCCGCCTACACGGAGTCTGACGTGTCGGTTCCGTTCTTCTGCTATTTCACTATCTTCTTCGCGATGCTCGTCGGCGACGGCGGCTATGGCGCCTTGATTCTCGCGCTCACGATCTTCGGGTGGTTCAAGACGCGCAATCAGCGTACGCTTGTCGCAAAGAGCTGGCTGACTCTCCTTACCGTCTTTTCGTCTGCGACGGTTCTCTGGGGGCTTCTTTCGAACACCTGGTTTGGCGCGGGGATTCCGTGGTGCGCCGACTGGCCGACAGTAAAGTGGCTCGCCGATCCAAGTTACAAGAACATGATGCTTCTCTGCTTTACGATCGGCGTCTCCCACCTGATGATTGCGCGAATCTGGACTGGAATCACGATTATAAACGACCGTCGCTGCCTCGCGCAGTTCGGCTGGGCCGGAGTCGTCCTCTTTATGTATCTCGTCACGAACTCCATCGTCGGAATATTCTCCGGCATACCGACATGGGCGTTTTGGATGTTCGGGGTATCACTCGTCCTCGTCTTCGGCTTCACGCTGAAGGGCGACGAGCTGAAGACTCGCGGCGTCGAGCTCGGCATGCTGCCGCTCAACATCATGAGCGCGCTTGGCGACGTAATCTCGTATGTCCGCCTTTTTGCGGTCGGGCTCGCTTCCGTCAAGGTCGCCGAGAACTTCAACGACATGGCGCTTTCGATCTTTAACTGCACCGATATGGTCTGGCTAAAACCGGTTACCGCTATCGGCATGATCCTTGTTCTCCTTATTGGCCACGGGCTCAATTTCGCCATGGCGGGTCTCTCAATTCTCGTCCACGCGGTGCGACTCAACACCCTCGAGTTCTCGAACCACAAAGGCGTGACTTGGGCGGGATATGCGTTTAGTCCGTTCCGCAAAACCTCCACTTGACCACCAAACCATCTAACCACTTAAACAACACAGAAGGGAAAACAAAATGAACGAAGCAGCATTGGTCATCGCGGGCGCAGTCGCCTGCTTGGGAATGAGCGCCGCAGGTTCGGCGTTCGGCACCGGTTTCGCCGCGTCCGCCGCGGTCGGGGCATGGAAGAAGTGCTATGCGGCTGGCAAGCCCGCGCCGTTCATTCTACTCGGTCTCGTAGGTGCGCCCATCACGCAGACCCTGTACGGAATGATTCTCATGTTCATCATGTTCATGAAGCGCGACATCGCCGGTGCCGGAGTTCCCTGCATCATCCTCGGCATCTTCGCCGGGCTCGGCATCGGGCTTTCCGCGCTCTTCCAGGGTCGTGCCGCAGCAGCAGCTTGCGACGCGCAGGGCGAGACTGGGCAGGGCCTCACGAACTACTTCGGCGCGCTCGGCATCGTCGAGACGGTCGCCATTTTCACGATGGTCTTCGCGATCATCGCGATCATGTTCATCAAGTAAATGCGGCTCAGGCCGAAACACGCCTGGTTCCTCGCCTTCGTCGCAATCTTCGCGGCGTTGGTGGGGTTCGTTTTCTGGGGGACGTGGAGCCCAGAGATGGTGCCGGTGATGCCGGACTGTCCGACGTCGTACCCGACGCACTGGTTTCGCGACTGGCTGCGCGGCTGGCTTGAGAACGGTAAGTTCGTGCCTGCCACCGTAATCAACTGGATAGGGAGCCCTTATCTCTGGACGGAGTTCCAGTACGCGTTCGCCGCGTTTATGTCGGCGCTTGGAATGGTGTATTTCCTTCGGGGAAGAGGGCTTCCCCGAGTCGCGGCTTACGGCGCTGGGCTTTTGCTTGCGTTCTCGGGCTACTGGTTCACGCTCTTTTCGGCGGGGCACCTCGGCTGGTTCCAGTGGATGACCTACGGTGTTTTCGTTTTCGGCCTCATCGACCGTGCGCTTGAGAAGGGCAAACCGCGCCACTGGCTTTTGCTTGGCGCATGTCTTGCATGGGGCTCGATGCACCAGCCCGACTTGTGGTTGCTCTTCTCGGCTTTTTCTGGGATTTACTTTGTTTTCCGACTTGTGGTCGTCCTTCGTGGTCGTGTGGTGGCGGCACGTTCCGAACTTGCCTCGGTGGTGCCTGCTGAAAACGGTGCTTTTTCGCCCGCCGGCAGGACTCTTCTGGTGGTGCGGCCTGCGCTCGTGTCCATTGTGAAAGGCTCTTTACTTGCTCTTGTGTCGCTTCTCGTGATTGGTGGGGCGAGCTTTAGAAGCGCGTTCGTGAACGACCTTGCTGGACGCGACAAGCAGATTGAGGAAGGGCAGACCGTCGCTGCAAACGCCGCGAAGGACGATGCCGAGAAGCGTTGGATATTCGTCACCAACTGGTCGATGCCGCCTGAAGCGACAAAAGAGTTCTGGCATGCCGGGATTGAAGGTGACACGAGCTGTCCAATGACGCTTGCGATAGGTCAGAAGCGCGGCAATGGAATTCGTCAGTATACCGGGAGGCTCGGTCGTCCGCTTGGCGCGAAACAGGGCAACTACCGCCAGCACTCGCTCTATGTCGGGTGGGTGACGTGCTTTCTTGCGGTTCTTGGACTTCTCTCGGCGCTGCTGCCCTGGTTGCGAGACGCTGGACACGAGACTCGCGCGACAGGCGATGGCCAACAGTCGACAATGGACAGTCCGTCTAACACTAATAATTCGGCAATCATCTTTTTCGCCGTTTCGGCCGTTGTTTTCTGGTTGTTCTCGATGGGGCGCTACTGCGAGCCTGTCTACCGTCTTGTCTATGCGTTGCCCTTCGGCGACTACTTGAGAGCGCCGGTCAAGTGGCATCACCTCACCGAGTTCTGCCTTTGCGTCCTGGCGGGGTATGGGCTTGCTATGCTGCGCTTCCGTTTTGTGCCGTCTGCCCTGCGCAAAGCATCGCCAGATTCTTCGCCAGCTGCCAATCGTGCGGCGCTCATCGCTACAAGTCTGGTCGCCATGTGGGTTGTTATCGGGTTGACTCATCTTGTTCCGAATGCCCGCCTCTATTGCGCGCCGCATCGCGCCGACGCGGACATGCAGTTTGTCGACGGGCGCATGCTGCAGGATCCGCGCGGCGTAGCGCAGCTCAACCAGATGCGCGCGCGCGTCCTTGGCACCTATCAGGGTGCGGCGCTTATCGAAGTGCCGAAGAAGAAGCCGAAGGACGAGCCCGCGCCTGAGCTGCCGAGCCCGCAGCCAATGACTCTCGCGCTTGGAATTCTCTCTTTAGTCGGCACTCTTGCCGTTGGTGCGTACGGGATCAAGAAGTCATGAGTCCGGCAGAGGTGTTTTCTGATCTGACGCGGCGCGAGGAGTTCTTTGTGCTTGCGGCGCGTATTTTCGGGGTCGCGCGCGGCGAAATTGACGGCGCGACCGCCTACGAGTCGATCCCGGGGTGGGACAGCGTGAACCACTTGCGCCTTGTGATGGAAACGGAACGCGAGTTTGGCGTCAAGTATCCACTTGAGAGGATTCCATCGCTAATGACGCTCAAAGACTTTCTTTCATAGGAGGTATTATGAAGACTGCAACTGTTAGACTTGTTTTCGGCGTGCTCATGGCTGCCGCGCTCGCAGCTGGATGCGCAAGCCCAAGGTATCCCGCGAACGCGAAGCTTAAGACCGGCTTAGGGCCTCTTGTCCAGGCGCATCGCGGAGGGCGCGCCGAATACGACGACAACGCCCTTGGCGGCTTCAAGATGTGCCGTTCGCGCGGGATAAAGGGGTTTGAGCTTGACGTGCGCTACACAAAGGACTGCGTGCTCGTGGTGATGCATGACGAGTGCTTGGATCGTACCACCAACGGAAAGGGACGCGTAGAGGACACGACTTTCTCTGATCTCTGCAAGCTGCGCCTCAAGAAGTCTTCCGAGCAGGTGCCGTCTCTTTCGGAAGTGCTTATGGCGATGGGTAGCCGCGAGGATATTTTCGTGGAGATCGAGATGAAGGCCGGTCCGAGCGAATTCTATACGCCATACGTTCTTGAGGACTACTGCCGCCGATTGAATGACATGACCAAGGTGCTGATGAAGCCGGGGACGTATGCGTTCACTTGCTTCAACGAGAAGACGCTTGCGACGATGCGCAAGGTCGATCCCGACGCGCCGCTTGGTCTTATAGTCGGCGGTCCGCTTGAGGACGCGCATATTGCGAAGGCGAAGGAGCTTGGTTGCTGCAGCGTCGCGCCGCGGGTTGGCACTACCAAGGAGATGGTGGAGAAGGCGCACAAGGCCGGGCTGACGGTTTGCCTCTGGATGTGCCAGGACAAGGCGACGTGGGACAAGTGCGCGGCAAAGGGCGCCGACCGCGTCACGAGCGACTTCCCTCTCAAGCTCTCCCGCGAGGTGGAATAGGAGTCGTTGGCGGCGTCCGAAGGCTCCTCCTCGGGGAGCCCTCGGCGAATACGCCGTATCCCCTCGCTCGGACCTTCGCCCCGCCGCCAACTTAGCCGCGGCGATTCAGTGCGACTGCTCCGACGTTGAGCGTCGGACGACAAGCGGCGCGTCGAGGAGGATTTCGCGCGGATCGTTGTTCGGATAGCGAATGCGCGCGAGGAGCGTCTTGAATGCCGTCGCCGCGAGTTTTCTCACTGGCTGCGAAATCGTAGTGAGCGGGGGATTCGCGAGCCGAGCGGCCTCGATGTCGTCGAATCCAACGACGGCGACATCGTCTGGAATGCGCTTCCCGAGGCGCGCGAGGGCTTCGGTCAGGAGGATTGCCTGCTCGTCGTTTCCGCACACGATGGCGTCCGGGCGTGCGCGGCTCCGGAGAAGTCGCGCGAGTTCGCGCTCGTCTGTCGGGGCGATGTCGAGCCTGCGGACGCTTTCCTCGCATCCTAGCAGGGCGAGTTCGCCGGCGAGTCCGAAAAGGCGGTTGCTCCAGTTTGCATTCGCGAACGGATTTCTGTCCTCCATGAGGAAGGCGATGCGCCTGTATCCGCACTCGTGCAGATGATCCGCGATGAGCCGTCCGGAGTTCACGTTGTTGACGGCGACGAGATCGCAGCAGCTGCGGTTCGGTGGCCTGGTGGTGTCCGAGTCGATCAGCACCACGGGAATCTCCGCGTGCCTGAGGATGCTTACGATCTCCTTGTTCGTTTCGACCATTTCCTCTGCGACAAAGGGGCGGAAGATCACGCCTTCCGCACGGCTGACGGCAAGTTCGCGCACCTTGCGCCTTATGTCGCGTACCAGCGATTCGTGCTTTCGCTCGCTCGAGAAGACAAGCGCGACGCGGTATCCGAGCCGCGCTGCATGCAGCTCCGCCTCCTTCTTTATCTCGACGAAGAATTCGTATGATTCGTAGTCCGGGATGACGAGTCCGATGATCCCGCTTCGCCTGTAGGCGCGTTTCGTGAGGAACGAGCCCGCGCCGTTGCGCTTCTCTATGAGGCCCTGCCGGCGAAGTTCGTCAAGGGCGCCGCGCAGCGTCATGCGCGAGACGCCGAAGTGCTCCGAAAGCTTCGCCTCGCTCGGAAGCTTCCCTCCTTCGGAATAGGCGCCGGACATTATGTCCTTCGTCAACTGCTCGACTATTTCTCTTCCTGTCATGCGGGTATTATACCACGGCACGGCGGAGCCTGTCTATACAGGTCTTGCTGTGGCCGATGATCTTTTGATAGAATGAAGACGAAAACCACGGAATACACTGAATACACGGAAAGACAAATGGAGGATGTCGGAGATGAAAACGGTAAAGGAGAAGCAGATTCTGATGGCGGCCGATTTCGCGGGCTATCCGCTGAAGGAGGGGATCAAGGAGTACCTCGAGAAGAAGGGCTGGACGGTGACGGATATCGGCGTGAAGGCCGATTCCGACCCGAACGACACTGAGCTGATGTTCCACCGCATCGGACTCCGCGTCGGCGCGATGATCACCGAGAAGGAGTTCGAGCGCGCGCTCATCTTCTGCGGGACGGGCATGGGCATCCACATCGCGGCATCGAAGTGTCCGGGCGTTCATGCGGGCGTCGTGGAGTCCGTGCCTGCGGCATTCCGCGCGATCACCGGCAACGGCGTGAACGTCCTCGCGATGGGCGCGTTCTACGTTACGCCCGAGCTTGGCAAGCAGTGCGCGGACGCATTCCTGTACAACGACTTCGGCAGCGGCTGGGAGTGGTGGCCCGACTTCGACAAGTTCCACCAGATAGCGATCGACGAGCTGAACGCGTTCAACTACGAGGAGTACAAGGCGAACGGCTTCAAGGTGAAGCACCTCGGCGACTGCCACTGCGAGCTCTACGACCGCCCCGAAGGCTTCTCGTCCGTCCCGCTCATGTGCAAGAGATAGGTACGGCTGTGTTGCGTAGTATGATGCCATTGACGGCGAGGCGAGGGGGTTGACATAATTAAACCTAGATTCGTCAGTTGAATGTCTCACGCAGAGACGCAGAGAGGCCGAGATGGAGGAAAAACAAAAATGAAAAAACTATTGATAATGATATGCGCGGCGGTGGCGTCAATGGCTGTGGCTGACGAATGTTCCCAGTTCGAGCGACGGATATCCATTGCAGATTTCCGCGACAGAATGGCAGGGGCCTGGATCGGGCAATCAGTTGGTGTTTCATACGGATGGCCGACGGAGTTCAAATTCTGCGGAGAGCTTATTCCGCCGGAGAAGATGCCGCCGAAGTGGACGCCAAAGACTATCAACGAAACATTTACACAGGATGATCTTTATGTTGAAATGACGTTTCTCGACACACTTGACAGACGCGGCATTGACGTGTCGTCGCGTCTAGCAGGGATCGATTTTGCGAACTCCACGTATCGTCTCTGGTGCGCGAACATGAAGGGACGCAACAACCTGCGACATGGTATAGCACCTCCATGGAGCGGACATCCCGCGTTCCACCAGCACCCATACGACCTAGATTACCAAATCGAATCCGATTTCTCCGGCATAATTTCGCCTGGCTGTCCCAATCGCGCCGTGGCGCTGGGTAACACGTTTGGAGCCATCATGAACTTCGGCGATGGACTTTATGCCGGACAGTTCATCGGCGCAATGTATTCCGAGGCGTATTTCTTGGCGGATCGCCTCGCGATAGTCGATGCCGCCCTTCGGTACATTCCGTCCGAAAGCCGCTACGCAGAAATGGTGCGCGACGTGAAGGATTGGTATCTCGCAAATCCGAGCGACTGGGAGGCTACATGGAAGCGTGTCGTGGACAAATACTACTTTGTGAATCCGACGAACCTCTTTGGGCGTACCACCAAGGCCGAACTCGATGTCAGGGTAAACGGCGCATTTGTGGTTCTCGGGCTTCTCTACGGTGATGGCGACATTGAGAAAACGCTTTGGATCACGACGCGCTGCGGATGTGATTCCGACTGCAATCCATCGTCGGCTTGCGGCGTCCTCTTCGCATCCATGGGTCTCAAGTCTGTGCCGGACGAATACAAAAGCGGTTTGAGCCAGACGAACAAGTGGGAGAACACCGACTATACGTATACAAAACTGCTGGAAGTAACGGAGCGAGTTGCGCGAGCGAACATAATTGTTGCCGGTGGTCGCATTGAGAAGGATGAGTCGGGCAATGAGTGGGTTGTCGTTCCCGTGCAGAAGCCGTGCCCGAACACATATGAATGTGTAAGCAGGAAGACGAAGCAGCCGCCATACGACGTGCGCTACACCGATGTGGAGATGGCGCAGATACTTTACGAACCTGCAGCCGCCGGCAAGCCGTCGAAGCGGAGAGCGGGGAAATGATTCTACCAGTGATTATACGAAAGAGAGGAACAGACACGATGAAAAAGACAATGATAACATCAATGGCGTTTGCCGTAAGCTTAACGGCATCTGCCGCCGAGATCACGTTGCAGAAGACGAGCGATTACAACGTCGGCTTCTCAGACACATCATGCTGGAGCGTTTCCGGCGCACCATCGCCAGGCAACAATTACTGGCTGTTGTCGGAAAGCAAAATCTTCTACTCTAAGGCTGGAAACAAGGGAAGTGAGTCATTCGCGGGCAATTCACTCAATGTCGGTTCTCCGTCCTCTTCGTCATACGGGCGCACGAGCGGAAAATTGGCTTTGGCTACCGTTGCTGCTAGTACGGTTACGTTGCCAAATCTAATCTGGTGGAGCGGTCAGGTCAACACTGGTTACAACGGCGTTCACCTTTGGTACGGCACGTGGACTGTCCGTCAGGGGGATGTGGAGGCATACCACCGCACCGGACTCAACGGATATCAGCATTGCTATACCAATTTTGTGACGCTTGTTTCTTCTGCAGACGATGCGAATGCATCAGATGCCGTCATTGAACTCGGCGTTGGCTCTAGCGGCAGCTATCCCGGTTCTGTTACATACAAAACAATGTCCGATGGGAGTTGTGGCTTCCATCATTTCCGTGGAGATTTCTCTGCGTACAAAGGATCTATCGACGTATCGGCACCATATCAGCCGGTTGTAATATTCAATGGGACGATCATGGGCGACACATCCGTTGCGAACGCGCGGGCGATACGTCTTGGCAACAATTCTTGCTTTGCAATCGGCGCGGACTTTGCGCAGAATGCAAACCGAGGTATCTACGTTTATGGAACGCAAGCGTATTTTATGACATGGAACATTGTGGCGAAAGAGTGGACGTTGAACTATCCCGTCTCCGGTGCGGGGAATGTCATCAAGGACGGTCCCGGAAAAGTGACACTTGCCTGCGACTGGACGGCGGGAGACATCACGGTCAATGCGGGGACGCTTGAACTGGCGCCTGACGCCTCGTTTCCGGCAGGGCAGAACGTGACGGTGAAAAGCGGAGCGACGCTTGTCATCAGGCGGGCGGACTGCTTGTCCGGCTTCAACGTGTCGGCGGAAAGTGGTGCAACCGTAGTGCGTCTGCCCATCGTTGGATATGATTCTGCAACCGATAATGTGACGGATGCCGTGTCGATTCCTGCGGATGTTGCGCCGGATGCGTCGATCCCAATTCCTCTCAAACTCTCCGAGGCAATCGCCGTACCGTTCCACGCGGAGAAGCGTCTTGCTGTTGCCACGATTGCCGCCGGTGCTGCGGATTTCTCGGCGGAGGATTTCGTTGATGCCTCGGACAAGACTTGCGGACTGCCGAACACGTCTTTCGATGTCGTGAAGGAAGACGGCACACAGACAGTCTATCTTGTGGCGAAACCTGTGGTGGTCAGTGTTCAGGCGTTTGCGGATGTTGACAAGGGCTCAATGAATGGACACAGCGTCAACGTGAATACCAATTATTGGTCTGACGACGCACGCGCGCACAATGGCTCAGATTATCTGCTTCGTCACAATGTAAGCACGATGGGCAATGAAGATTTCGCCGGCGATTCTCTGGTAATAGCTGGCAACACATCGACAGATCCCGCCATAATAAATACGCGGGCATTGACCAATGCGCTAACAAAAGCCATTGTCAGGGGGTATTTGCGAATCCAGCCTAATCAGGGGAACTACCATGTACACAACGTACGCGGCGATATCCACATAGATGGAACATACACCGAGGAAGAAAACTATCTCCTTACGGTTAGGGGAATAGTTGGTGCTGGCGGCACATCTCAGGAGGGGGTGAGTTTGCTGGGGAACATCACGGGCGATGGAGCGATCAATTTCCTAGCTGCACAGGCATTTGCATCTCCAATAACGCATGCCTTGAGCGGTGACAACAGCGGCTTTACCGGTAGATTGCGCGTAGGCACGACGAGCGGAAGTGCCGCATTCCGCCGTACGTCGGCTCGTCTACGTTTTGCGTCGCCAGAAAGCCTCGGCGGATCGCCGTCGGTCTTTCGTTTCTCAGCTATTGATGTGACGAGCGGCAGCATGCTTGTTCCGGAGCGCACGATGACACTCGACGCGGAGAATCGCGGCATCTATGTCAGGACGGGAGGTTTCGAGGTTCCAGATGGTGTGACGCTGACCGTGAAGACGCCACTTCGCGTCGATGGTGCGCTCTACAAGCTTGGCGAAGGTGTCTTGGCTCTCGATTGTCCGCTTTCATATGGCGAGCAGGGCACAAGCGCGAGCAAGAACTTCATTGTCGAGGAAGGTGGCATCTGTGCAATCTGCGATGTGGCGGTCTCGAATCTGAAAATGACGATGTCCAATGAAACGGCCATTGTATTGTGTCCGTCGTCTGCTGTCACGAATGGCATCATGGGGTCGCTGTCCGTGCCGGAGGGCAAGGTGCGCGTCGTGCTTGATCCGGCCAGTATGCCTGCGGATAGTTCCAGCGTCACGGCGTCAATCTGTACGCTTGCAGCGTCTTTAGGCGATCAGACCGCTCTTTTCGATGTCGTCCGACCCAAGGGCTATTCTGCGAAACTTGTCAAGATGTCCATTACCATCGACGGAGTGGAGTATACGCGCTATTCGGTGCGCTACACTCCTCGCGGATTTACGCTCATTCTGTCTTGACGGAAACATGGTCGTATGGTGTTGATGACCAGACGGGCATTCATTGGCGGAGCGGCGGCTTCCATGTTCGCAGGATGCGACTGGAGCCGGGCGTTTCGCTCGTCGTCTGTCGGATCTCGCTGGTCTGGATGGCATCGTGGCGAATATCAGGTACACTTCATCTACACCGGACGGTGTGAATCTTCGTTCCACATATTTCCAGATGGCACGACTATGTTGCTAGACTGTGGAACTGTCAACCGTAAGCGCAATCAGTATTTGCTTCCATCAGCACCTGACGCACAGTGCGAACCGGGTGAACAAGTTGCGCACTATGTTCTCGCCGTAAATCCGAACGGTGACAGTGTTGATTATATGGTGAGTTCGCACTGGCACGTAGATCATGTCGGCGCGAACGAGCCAGACTACGTAGCGCCGGGCGTTTCGCCGATAGGGTGCGCACGAAGCGGGTTTGGACAAGCAGCGGAATGGCTGCATTTCGGGAAGGCGATAGACCGTAGCTGGCCCGACTTCAATGACCCTGTCCCCATTGTGACGCGCGAGACCGCGCATATGCGGAAGGTGTATGATGCGTTATGTCGGCGTGACGGGCTGATGATCGAGAAGTTCCGTCTTGGCGCGACTGACCAGATTGTGCCGTTACATAGTTCCGCTTTGGGCTTCGGTTGCCGCAACATCTGCGTCAATGGAAGGATTGCGCTGCCTGACGGCACGGTGCGTAACGTATTGAAGGAACGGCTTGAGGCGAGCCCCAAGTCGCGGATCGACGAAAACATGCTTAGTCTTGGCATGATTTTCTCATATGGACGGTTCAGGTTGTATACGGCAGGCGACGCGTTGGGTGGATTCTTCGAAGATGCATTGGCAGATGCTGTCGAGCATTGCCATGTCTCCAAGACGAATCATCATGCCCATGTCTCGATGACGCCGAGGCTCGTCTCGAAGCTGGCGAGCCGATATTGGATTAATCTCGTGTGGGATTCACGTCATTCCATGTCGTCTGTCATGCGAACGCTGGCCGATCGGACGCTCTACCCTGGCGAACGAACCATTATTCCTTGCTTCATGCCGTTGAATCGGCGGTTCGAGGATGCCAAGGAGGCATGGCTTTACGATGTGCCAGAAGCTGTTTTCAAGCCGTGCCATGTCGTGCTTTCCGTGGTGGACGGTGGAGAATCGTATAAGGTCAGCTGCCTCGGAGCGAAGAACGACAACTTTATCGTCCGAGCGGAATTCTCAGAAAGAATTGTTTGAACAAACCAATAGGAGAACATCATGTATTTCTGCGACAACTATACGCTTGCCGTTATCTTCTGCATAGTGACAATGCTATGTTGGGGTAGTTGGGGCAACACCCAGAAGCTCGCTGGAAAGACTTGGCGATATGAGCTGTTCTATTGGGACTATGTGATTGGCGTTGTCCTCTTCGCACTTGTCAGCGGATTGACCGCCGGTTCACTCGGCGGCGGAGAGTGGAACTTTGTGACGAATTTGCGGCAGGCTTCTGTGGCTAATCTCGGCTCAGCATTCCTTGGTGGCATCGTATTCAATGCCGCGAACATCCTCCTTGCTGCGGCGATTTCGATTGCGGGAATGAGTGTGGCGTTCCCTGTCGGAATTGGTCTTGCGCTTGTGCTCGGTGTAGTGGTGAACTATGTTGGTGCGCCCAAAGGAGATCCGTTGCTGCTGTTCGGCGGTGTGGCGTTGATTGTCTCGGCAATCTTCTGCAACGCTTTCGCGTACAGGACAAAAGCTTTAGCCGGGAATGACGCGAAGAGTGCAAAGGGAATAGGTAAGGGTATTGTGCTTTCTGTGGTTTGCGGAGTGTTGATGGCTTTCTTCTATAGGTTTGTCGCTCGTACCATGGACATGGACTTTGCAGCTACCGTGCCACAGTCGGGCATGATGACGCCGTACTCTGCGTTCTTCGTGCTCTCGCTTGGCATACTTGTTTCAAACTTTGTATTTAACGCGATAGCCATGCGCCATCCCGTGAGCGGTGCGCCGATAACGGAACGCGAATATTTCAAGGGTGGATTTACGATACATCTCGTTGGTATCCTCGGTGGCCTTGTCTGGGGACTCGGCAACGGCATCAATCTCGTTGCGGCGGGCAAGGCGGGCGCGGCGATTTCTTATGGACTTGGTCAAGGAGCGACGCTCGTTTCTGCGCTTTGGGGGATTTTCATATGGAGGGAGTTTAATGGTGCGCCCAAAAGCGCGGCACGGCTTAATATAGCTATGTTTGTTCTTTTCTTGGTTGGGCTTGGCTTGATTATCGCAGCTGGGGAGTAATAAACCCTGATTTGTGTATAAGATGTTGTTGTATGATGTAGCGAGGATGGCCGGAGTCGACGACGGAATGGCTGCTGTGTGACGCGAGGGGCACTGCAAGAAACGCGGGGCGCGGCATTTGCCGCGCCTTTGCGTTTGCGGTTGATTGCGGTGAGCGAAGGGTCAAAGCTTATTGATACAGCTGCATTGATACACTAACGAGGGGCGATGGCGCGCCTCCTTGCTTCTACACGATCTACACGTTCTACACGGCTTCTTCTCCGCATCTCCACCTCTACGCGGCTCACCATCTTTTCGTGTAATCCAGACAATGCGGCAAAGTTTGGCGGGACGCGCTCCTCCTGTTTCTCCTGTTCTTTGTGGCTAACTACCGGTAGCCTCTGATAACTTAAAATTCGCTCTTGCGCGAATTGGGCCAGTTTTGGTATAATTTGCGCCGTTTTGCCGCGGAGGGTAGCGACGAGTGTCGCGAGAGTATGCGGTCAGATTACCAGAAAAGGCATAAGATGGATCAAATAAGGATCAAGGCGGAAGCGCGTACCGAACAGGGTACGGGCGCTGTCCGCCGCCTTCGCCGCACGGGGATGATTCCCGGTTCGGTGATGAAGATGAAGAAGGGCGGCACTGAGCTCATAAAGCTCCCTGCGCACGACTTCATGATGGCGACGCGCGGCCACGCGAGCAAGCAGCTCCTGGTCACGCTCGATCTCGACGGCAAGGAAGTTCCCGCGCTCATGCGCGAAATGCAGAACGACGTCCTCGCCGGCACACCAATTCACGTTGATTTCAGCGAAGTGTCGCTGACCGAGAAGGTCCGCGTCACGGTTCCGCTGTATCTCGTGGGCGAACCTGTCGGCGTGAAGCTCGGCGGCGGCGTTCTCGAACAGACGCTCCGCACGATCGACGTCGACTGCCTGCCGACCGACATCGCGGAGAAGTTCGAGGTCGACGTTTCGGCGCTCGATCTCGACCAGACGCTGTTCGTCCGCGACCTCAAGCTCGGCGAGAAGCAGACCATTGTCACGCGCGGCGAAGTTCCCGTGGCGGTCGTAAAGGCCCCGGATGACATTCCTGCGGCCGGTGGCGCTCCTGCTGCCGCTGCGGCCGGTGCGGCACCCGCTGCTCCCGAGGTCATCAAGAAGGGCAAGGAAGAGGAGGCCGCTGCGGCCGACAAGAAGGAGGAGAAGAAGTAATGAAGAAGTACGATGCTCTCTACATCTTCGTCGGTATCGCGAAGGAAGACGTCCTCGAGGCGAATCTCGAGAAGGCCCTTGCGGAAGTGACCCGCGTCGGCGGAAACGTTCTGGAGAAGGTTTCCCTCGGTCGCCGTTCGTTCTCTCGCCCGATGGGCAAGCGCGACAGCGGCGTCTATGTCAAGGTTCGCATGGAGCTCGATCCCGCCAAGGTCGACGAGCTCGTCAACCGCTACCACCTCGTCGAAGAGGTGTTCCGCGTTCAGATTCTCGCAGTCGACGAGCGCCGTGAGGCGAAGATCGCCGCCGAGCGCGCGGCCCGCGCCGAGCGCCAGGCAAAGAAGGACGCCGCCGCTGCGGCCGCGGCTCCTGTCGCCGAGGAAGCGTAACCTTACAGGAGAACTGAGATGGCCTCCTTCAACAAGGTGATTCTGATGGGCAACCTGACGCGCGATCCCGACGTGCGCGCGACCGGATCGAGCGGCATGAAAGTCGCTCGCCTCGGCCTCGCCGTCAACGAGCGCAGGAGAGACCGCAACGGGCAGATGCAGGACTTCCCCGTGTTCGTCGACGTAGACGCATGGGACAAGCTCGCCGAGCTCTGCGGCCAGTTTCTCGTCAAGGGAAGCCCGGTCCTCGTCGAGGGCCGCCTTCAGATGGACACCTGGGAGAAGGACGGTGTCAGGCACCAGAAGCTCAAGGTCAGGGCCCTTGCGGTCAAGTTCCTTGCGCCAAAGGGCGAGACGCGGCCTCAGCAGCCCGGCAGCGCCCAGAGGCCGGAACCCCCGGCGGTCCAGCCCAACGCACTGGAGTCCGATCCCGACGACATCCCGTTCTGACAAGACAATCTAAAAAGGAACCACTAAAATGGCTTTCAAGAAATCCAACAGCTCGGCAGGCGAGGAATTCGCCGCCCGCAAGCGTCCCGCGCTCGGCCCGAACGACCAGATCGACGTGAACGACATCGAGACGCTCAAGTACTACATCACCGACTACGGCAAGATCCTGCCCGCGCGCATCACCGGCGTCACAGCCGCGCAGCAGCGCCAGATCCGCCAGGGCGTCAAGCGCGCCCGCAACATGGGCCTCATGGCCTAAGCGGAAGGAGATACGCCATGCATATAGAAGTGATGCTTATGGACAACGTGAAGAAGCTCGGCAAGGCCGGCGAGATCGTCAAGGTCGCCCCGGGCTACTTCCGCAACTATCTCGCCCCCAAGGGGCTCGCCTCCGTCGCGACCGAGGCCGCGAAGCGCCGTCTCAAAAAGCTTGAGGCCGAGCGCGCCGCCCGCGCCGCCGAGGAGAAGAAGGCCGCCCTCGCGGTCGCCAAGAAGCTCGAGGGCCTCGCCCTCACCGTTTCCGCCAGCACGACGGACGGCAAGAAGCTCTACGGCGCCGTCAGCGTGACCGACCTCCTCGCGGCCATCGAGGCCCAGCGCGGAGTCAAGATCGAGCGCGGCCAGTTCTCCCTCGAGGAGTCGCTGCGCGAGGTCGGCGAGTACGAGGCCAAGATCGATCTCGGCCACGGCGTTTTCGCCAAGTGCAAGATCACGATCCTGGACGAAGGCGCGACCGCCTAAATCCAGGGGCGAATCTCGTCCAAGTCGCCGTTGCGAAGTGCGCCATCCCGGCGCCCCGCAGCGGCGATTCATTTTTTTTCGTACTGCCGTATCCTCACGATGTAGCTGTTGCGTTCGAAGCCCGTCATAGCCGCCGCTTCGCATGCCGCGCTCCAGAGCGTGTTCGGCTTTCTTCCGTTGACGCGATGGCGGCAAGCGTACTCTCCGGCGTAGACCGGCGGCCTTCGACGGGGATGGCGAACGTTCAGAGGTCGTTGTCAGCCGCTGAATCCTTTTAGACACTAACGTGAAAGTCGAAGCCGGATTTTGCGAGCATCTCAGGGTTGAGACCGCCATATAATGACGCGTGTGCCCAATCCCCCAATTGTGTTAGCCATTAGTGTTCCCAAAATGACCCATTTGGGTGATGGAAGTTTTGCCGCGGTTTTGCTATACTTTCCGCAAACAAGGGAAAGGAACATAGAAGATGCTGACGTGGATTGACTGGCTTATGATACTCGGCTATTTCGGCGTGCTGGCTGGAGTGGTCGTGTTTTCTCTGAGGCGCAACAAGATAGAGTCGGGCGAGGACCTTTTCCTCGGCGGACGTTCCGTCGGATGGCTCGCGATCGGCGCGTCGATCTTCGCGGCAAACATCGGCTCGGAGCACCTGATCGGGCTCGCTGGCTCTGGCGCGGTCGCGGGGCTTTCGCAGTCGCACTGGGAGTTCCACGCGTGGGTGCTCGTAATGATGAGCTGGGTGTTCCTCCCGTTCTACTACAATTCAGGCGTGTCGACCATGCCCGAGTTCCTTGAGCGGCGCTTTGGCGCGAAAGCCAGGTGGATTCTTTCTCTTGTCTCGCTTGCTGCGTATGTTCTTACGAAGATTTCCGTTACAGTATTCGCGGGCGCGCTCTTCTTTGAAGTGATGATGCCGGAGGTGCAACTTACTATCGGCGGTACGGTCGTTTCGTCGTTTTGGATCGGTGCCGTCGCGACGGTCTTGCTCGCCGGCATCTATTCGTCAATTGGCGGGCTTTCCGCAGTCGTCTACACCGACCTCGTCCAGACTGGCATCATCCTCCTGGGCACCATGTCGGTTACCGGCTTCGCGCTCTACCACCTCGGGCACTCCGGCGTTGCGCTTCCCGACGGACAGACGGCGCAGGGCATCTGCGACGGGTGGCAGGTCCTCAAGGCGACGATCAAGTCGACTGGCAATGTCGAGCAGTTTGGACTCTGGCACTCGCTCTCGCACAAGGCGTTTCCGTGGCTCGGCGTCGTAGTGGCCTCTGCAACAATCGGCGTCTGGTATTGGTGCACCGACCAGTTTATTATCCAGCGCACCCTTGCGGCGAAGAACATGACGAACGCCCGCCGCGGCGCGATATGGGGTGGCTTCCTCAAGCTTGCGCCTGTGTTCCTCTTCCTCGTCCCCGGCATGCTTGGCTTCGCGCTTCACCACAACCACGTCGTCATCAATGGCGCGGCTTTTGCCATCCCGCTTAAGGAGGGAGGCGCGCTGAACGGCGACACCGTGTTCCCGACGCTTGTGCAGACTCTTCTTCCGGTTGGCTTCCGTGGACTCGTCGTTGCGGGCATGATCGCGGCGCTTATGAGCTCGCTCGCATCGCTTTTCAATTCAGTCTCGACCCTCTTCACCGTCGATGTCTACCAGAAGCTAAAGCCCGAGACTTCGCAGAAGAAGCTCGTCGTCATCGGCCGTACCACGACAATTGTGATGACGGCGCTCGGACTTTTGTGGCTCCCGATCATGAAGGCGATCTCCGGCGGAGGCCTCTACCAGTACATCCAGTCGGTGCAGGCGTTCCTCGCGCCGCCAATCGTCGCCGTGTTCCTCACTGGGCTTCTCTGGAAGCGTATGAACCTGCGTGGCGCGTGCTGGGGCCTCGGGCTCGGATTCATCCTTGGCATGGCGAAACTCGCCGCAAACGCGATCTGGGGCACGCCGACGGAAGCCGCGTTTATCCAGGACTTCTACTTCTCGGGAATCCTGCTCGTCACGTCGTTCATCATCGTCATCGTCGCGTCGCTTACCGCGCCTGCGCCAGATTACGAACACCTCAACGGTCTTAACTTCAGCTGTCTCTCGCCTGAGTATAAAAAGGCGAATCGCGAGAGCTGGAACTGGATTGACGTCGTGGCGTCCATCTTCGTCGTCGGCTGCGTGATCGCCGCCTACGCGTACTTCTGGACATGGCTCGACTAAGATTTAATCAACCATGTAGAACATGTAGAACTTGTAGCTGTTCTACACGATCTACATGTTCTACACGGCTTAAAATTCGAAATACATACTAAAAAAGGAACGAAAGAAATGATCAATCAGCCCAAGGTCAAACTCGCCGTCGTCGGCGTCAGCCGCGACTGCTTCCCCGCCACTCTCACCAAGAAGCGCGTCGCCGCCGTTATGGCGGAGGCCAAGAAGGCAAAGCTCGCCGTCGTCGACTGCCCGGTTACGATCGAAAACGAGATCGACGAGATGAAGGCGCTCGAGTGGGCGCGCAAGGAAGGCGTCAACGCATGCTGCATGTTCCTCGGCAACTTTGGCCCCGAAGGCCCGACCACCATGTTCGTCCAGAAGTTCGGCGGCCCCACGATGGTTCTTGCCGCGAAGGAGGAGAACAGGGCCGTCCTCAAGTCCGACCGCGGCGACGCCTTGTGCGGCGTCCTCAATTTCAGCTACAACGTCGGGCTTAGGCGTCTCAAGGTCTACATCCCCGAGTACCCGGTCGTCGACGCGAAGGGCGCCGTCAAGGAACTCAAGGACTTCACCGACATCGCCCGCGTCGTTCTCGGCATCAAGAACCTCAAGGTGTTCGGCTTTGGCCCCCGCCCCTACGACTTCCTCGCGTGCAACGCGCCGATCCAGCCGCTCTTCGACCTCGGCGTGAACGTCCAGGAGAACTCCGAACTCGACCTCTTCGAGCACTTCCACAAGATGGCGTCGAGGAAAGCCGAGATCGCCGCGATCGCGAAAGACATGAAGAAGGAGCTTGGCTCCAAGTGCCCGTACCCGGATCTCCTGCCGCAGCTTGCGCAGTTTGAGCTCGCGCTTCTGGACTGGTATGAAAAGCAGCGCGGCGCTTCCGAGTTTGCCGTCTTCGCGAATAAGTGCTGGCCGGCGTTCCAGACGAGTTTCCACTTTGTTCCGTGCTACGTCAACTCCCGTCTCGCCGGTCGCGGCATTCCCGTCGCGTGCGAAGTCGATCTCTACGGTGCGGTTTCCGAGTACATGGTCGAGTGCGCGACTGAAAAGCCGGCTACGCTTCTCGACATCAACAACTCGGTTCCGGACGACATTCTCCCGAAGGGCATCAAGCTCGCGGGCGCCGAGAAACGCGACCTCTACATGGGCTTCCACTGCGGCAACACCTGCATGAGCTGCCTCAAGAAGCCGTCGATGAAGTACCAGCTTATCATGAACCGCGGGCTCGAGGGCGGCGGCAAGCCCGTCATCTCTCGCGGCACGATGGAAGGTCAGCTCAAGCCGGGCGCGGCGACGATGTTCCGCATCCAGTCGAACAGCGACTCGAAGCTCGTCTCCTACATCGCGGAGGGCTCGTTCCTCGACGTGAATCCCTGCTCCTTCGGTTCGCTCGGCGTTGCGGCGATTCCGGGCTTTGCGAGGTTCTACCGCCATGTCCTCATCCAAAAGCGCTTCCCGCACCACGGCGCCTACGGCTTCGCTCACGCTGGCAAGGCGCTCTTCGAGGCGCTGAAGCTTCTTGGCGTCGACGACATCAATACGCCCAAGCCCGCGGGTGAGCTCTATCCGGGCGAGAATCCCTTCGCCGTCTAACGGCGAAATCTGCGGAGACGGCCAGATGCTGACACTTGGAATCGATTCAAGTACGCAGGGCGTAAAGGCGCTCGTATATGATGTCGAAGACAAGTCGGTAGTCACGGCCGTCTCCGTCAATTTCGGGAAGGATCTTCCAGAGTTTGGTTGCCCGGACGGTTTTCTTCCGAGCGAGGATCCTCTCGTCCGGCAGGCGGAGCCGCGTCTTTGGGTGGCGGCGCTCGAAAAGGTTCTTCAGAAGCTTGCGGATTCTTTCGACACGTCGAAGATCGACGCCATTGGCGGCGACGGCCAGCAGCACGGCAGCGTGTATCTGGGCGACGGATGGTCCGCCGCGCTCGCGTCGCTCTCCGATCCATCTGACGGGCGGACACTCGTCGAACGACTTGACGGCGCGTTTTCGAGGTCAGTCGCGCCAATCTGGATGGACTCCTCGACG
Organism: Kiritimatiellia bacterium; assembly: GCA_017406465.1. Classification (GTDB taxonomy): domain Bacteria; phylum Verrucomicrobiota; class Kiritimatiellia; order RFP12; family UBA1067; genus UBA1067. Next base: position 89,770 of record JAFQYM010000038.1, read on the forward strand.
CATGCTGAGGTCGCCGCGCTCGATGCGCGATTTTGCGAGGCGCTGCGTCTCCGCACTGGCTCTCCTGCAATCGAGCGGTTTACCGGCCCCCAGATAATGAAGTTCGCAAAGGACGACCCGACTGCGTATGCCGCGACGAAGAGGATACATCTTGTAAGTTCGTTCCTCTGCTCCATTCTTGTCGGTGCGGATGCGCCTGTCGACACTGGCGACGGCGCGGGAATGAACCTTCTTGATCTCGGTAAGGGCGAATGGGACCGAGAGATATGCGACTTTGTCGCGCCTAGGCTTGTGGAAAAGCTGCCTTGTGTGTATGACGGTAGCTGTGGCTTGCGTCTTGCAGGGTATTTTGCCAAGTACGGGCTTAGGCCCGGCATTCCGATTGCGCCGTTCACAGGTGACAACCCTGCGTCGCTCGTTGGAACGGGCGCGGACAAGCCGGGCGTCGCCGTTATCTCGCTCGGGACGAGCGACACTTTCTTCGCCGCAATGCCCAACTTTAGGACTGATCCCGACGGATGCGGGCACGTCTTCGGAAATCCCTCAGGCGGCTTCATGTCGCTCGCCTGCTTCAAGAACGGCTCGCTTGCCCGCGAAAAGGTGCGCACGATGGTTGGCTGCGACTACCGTTTCTTTGACGAAACGGCGTTTGAGTCGGCCGCAGGTTTCAAAGGAAGGGCGTTCCCGTATTTCGAGGAGGAAATAACGCCAAAGCACGCAGCAACTGGCCTTGAGGCCGACTTCGACTGGAACGCCGCGTCGGATGCAGAGAAGGTCGTCTCTGTCGTGCGCGGGCAGGTGCTCAACATGTTCGAGCGCACACGCTGGATTGGGTCGTTCGACACGATTCGCGTAACTGGCGGCGCGAGTCGCTCGAAGGGCATACGCGGCACAATTGCCGCGGTCTTCGGCGCGAAGGTCGAGACGCTCAACGTCCCAGATTCCGCGGCGCTTGGCGGCGCGATCCTCGCCTCTCGACTCACGGTCGGGACGTGACGATATTTTATTCAAGGAAAGACAGGAGATAACAGGCATGAAAGACTTTATTGAATCTGGCAAGGCAGTGATGGGCATCGAGTTCGGCTCGACGCGCATCAAGGCGGTGCTTGTCGACGACGGCTTCAAGGTTATAGCGCAGGGCGCGCACGACTGGGAGAACAAGCTGGTCGACGGCGTCTGGAGCTATTCGCTCGAAGATGTCGAATCGGGCGTGCGCGACGCATACGCGAAGTGCGTGGCCGACGTGGCGGCGAAATATGGTGCGCGGCTCACGAAGCTTGCCGCGCTCGGCGTGTCCGGCATGATGCACGGCTACCTTCCTTTCGACGAGAATGGAAAGCTTCTCGTGCCGTTCCGCACATGGCGCAACGTCATGACGGCCGAGGCCGCGGCGGAGCTTTCTTCGCTCTTCAAGTTCAACGTTCCGCAGAGATGGAGCATCGCGCACTACTACCAGGCAATCCTCAAGAAGGAGCCGCACGTCTCTGCGGTGCGCTGGCTTACGACGCTTGCTGGCTATGTCCACTATTCGCTTACTGGCGAGAACGTCATGGGTGTCGGAGAGGCGAGCGGAATGTTTCCGATAGACCCGGCGACCGGCGACTACAACGAGCGTATGCTCGCTGCGTTTGACGCGAAGGTCGGCGGTTCGCTAAAGGAGAAGCTTCCCCGTGTGCTCAAGGCGGGCGAGAAGGCGGGCGTCCTCACCGAGCGCGGCGCGAAGTGGCTCGACCCGACAGGAACGCTTCTTCCTGGCGCAGTGATGGCGCCGCCCGAAGGCGACGCGGGGACGGGCATGGTCGCCACAAACGCCGTTGCGCCGAGAACCGGCAACTGCTCGGCTGGGACTTCGATTTTCGCGATGGTCGTTCTCGACGACGCGATGAAGGGATATTATCCAGAGATCGACGTCCTCACGACGCCGACAGGCCGCGAGGTGGCGATGGTGCATTGCAACAACTGCACGAACGAGATCAACGCATGGGCGCCGCTTCTCGGCGGCGACTACGAACGGCTTTTCCTCGAGTCCAAGAAGGGCGACAAGGACTGCGGCGGAGTCGTGGTTGTGCCGTTTCTCTCGGGCGAACCGGTCGCTGGTGTCGAAGACGCAATGCTCAAGGTCGTGCGCAAGCCAGAGAGCCGATTCACGCTCGCCAACTTCTTCCGTGCGCAGGTCTACTCGGCGTTTGTCTCGCTGAAGCTCGGCATGGACATTCTCGCGCGTGAGGGCGTGACGATCGATTCCCTCATGGGCCATGGCGGGATATTCAAGACGAAGGGCGTCGCTCAGCAGTATCTCGCCGACGCGCTCAAGACGTCTATCACGTGCATGTCGACGGCGAGCGAAGGAGGGCCGTGGGGAATGGCCGTCCTTGCCGCCTACGCAAAGCGAATGTCTGACGGCGTGGAGGCGCGCAACCTCGAGGACTTCCTTTCTGGCGAGGTGTTCAAGGACGCCGAGAGCGAAACACTCGCTCCGACGGAAGACGGAATGGTGGGCTTTGATCGCTATGTCGCGAACTTCAAGGACGTGATCGGCAAGAACTGATGATGGAGGCGCATCATGCTTGAACAGTTGAAAGAAGACGTTTTCACGGCCAACCAGCGGCTTGTCTCGTCGGGGCTCGTGGTTCTCACATGGGGCAACGCCTCGGGGTTCGACCCAGAGAAGAAGCTCATGGTCATCAAGCCGAGCGGCGTCGATTACGACAAGATGACGGCAGACGACATGGTTGTCGTCGACCTTGACGGAAACGTCGTCGAGGGGAAGCTGCGCCCGTCGAGCGACACCGCGACGCACCTCGAGTTCTACAGGAACTTCAAAGGCGTGAAGGGCGCGGTACACACCCACTCCATCGAGGCGACGGCGTGGGCGCAGGCCTGCCGCGAGATTCCGTGCTATGGAACGACCCATGCAGACACTTTCCACGGACCTGTGCCGGTGACGCGTGTCCTCACTGAAGCGGAAGTCAACGAGGCGTACGAGCTTAACACAGGGCGCGTGATCGTTGAGCGCTTTCGCGACCTCGAGCCACTGGCCGTTCCCGGCGTCCTTGTCGCGGGCCACGCGCCGTTCACTTGGGGCAAGGATCCCCAGGACGCCGTCGACCATGCGATAGCGCTCGAGGCGATTGCAAAGATGGCGCGGCTCACCGAAGAGGTCTGCGCCGCCCGTCACGCGCCAGAACTCGTTTCCTACGTCGGCGAGAAGCACTACCAGCGCAAGCACGGCAAGAACGCCTATTACGGGCAGGGTCTTCACTCCGCCGAAGGGTAGAATATGGTATAATCTTTGCATGGGCGAGAAAAGCGAAATAAAGTGCCTGCAGAGATTTGTTTTCATATACGGCGCGCCTGCGAGCGGAAAGTCTACGCTTGGCAGGGCGCTGGCCGAGCGGCTTGGCGTTGGCTTTGTCGACCTTGACGAGCGCATTGTCGCCGAAGCGGGTGTGTCGATTCCAGAGATTTTCAAGACACGCGGCGAGGCAGCTTTCCGAGATTTGGAGAGCAAGGTATTTCGGGATGTGATTTCTGATCCTAAGGTCGTTTCGCTTGGTGGCGGCACTCTTTTGCGTGACGAGAACAGAGCGCTTTGCGAAGAGAATGGCATTGTCTTTTGTCTCGACACTCCTTCTGACGAGGAACTTGCGCGTCGCATCGGCGCGGCGCCTGGGTCGCGACCGCTCGGCGACAAAGCCAAGGAGCGCGCTGCGCATTACGCGTCTTTCCCGAACCGCGTCGCCGCGTTTTTCGATGCGCAGTCGTCGCTCGTTGTCGTTGGCCGTGGCATTGCGCCTGCAATCCTCGCAGGACGCAATGTCGTGGCGGATGAGACGGTCGCTCGGCTCTGGTCTTGTCGCCTTGGTGTCTCGCCTTTCGCCATCATTCCATCGGGAGAAGAGCACAAGACGCCTGTGACTGTCGCCAAACTCTGGCGCGCCTTTGCCGAGAGAGGGCTTGGCCGCAAGGATACGGTTGTCGCGCTTGGCGGCGGCGTCACAGGCGATTTGACCGGCTTTGCCGCCGCTACTTGGATGCGCGGCATCTCCTGGATCAATGTTCCGACCACCCTGCTTTCGATGGTTGACGCGTCGACTGGCGGCAAGACGGGGTGCGATCTTCCAGATGGCAAGAACCTTGCTGGCGCTTTCCATTTCCCGCGGCTCGTAGTAATTGACACCGACTTCCTTGAGACGCTTTCCGCGAAGCTCATCGCCGACGGCCGCGCCGAGATGATCAAGCATGAGGCGATAGGGGGAAAGGGGTTCCACCTTCGCCAAGGCTACGGCGGACAAGCAGGGGTTAGCGCGAAGGAGATTGCCGAGAATTTGATGGTGAAGGTCGGGATCGTGCGAGAAGATCCACTTGAGACGCTTGGCCGCCGAATTCTCCTCAACTGCGGGCATACTGTCGCGCATGCAATCGAAAAGGCGACTGGATACCGCGTCTCGCATGGCGAGGCGGTAGCGATCGGCTGCGTCGAAGAGGCGAAAATCGCCGTCCGCCGCGGTCTTGCCCCAACGTCGTGGCCTGAGGAATTTGCCGCGCGCTTCGCCGCTGCGGGACTTCCGACTTCGCTTCCTGTCGGGCTTTCTCTCAAAGAAATTGTGCCATTGATGCGCGGCGACAAGAAGCGGGAGGGCGGCGTCGTGACGTTTGCCTTGCCGTGCGGTTGGGGCGATGTGCGCGGAGTTAAGATAGATCTTTCGAAGGAGATTCTTTGATGACCACGATTCAACCCGGCAAGCGAACAGGTTCTGTCAGGATTCCGCGATCAAAGTCACATGAACACCGGCTTCTCGTTGCCGACTTTCTCGCCGGCGACTATTCCCGCATTGCGCCAGCCGAGGGCGACAGCGAGGACATCCTTGCCACGAAGCGGTGCCTCGACGCGCTAAAGGGCGACGGCCAGCTTGCCGTCCTTGACTGCGGCGAAAGCGGCTCGACGCGGCGCTTTCTCGGTCCCGTGGCCGCCGCTCTCGGGAAGTCGGTGACGTTCCTCACGCGCGGGCGTCTTTCCGAGCGTCCGCAGCTCGACTATTCCAATCTCAAGAGCGGGCTCCACGAGCTCGCGGGCGACGTCTCGTCACAGTTCGTGACCGGGCTTCTTTTCGCGCTTCCGCTTCTCGACGGCGACTCGCAGATACGCTTTAAGACTCCGCTCGAGTCGCGCGGCTACGTCGACATGACGCTTCGAGTCCTTTCGGGCGCGGGCATCTATGTCGCTGTTCGCGACGACGGCTTCGACGTCCCCGGCGGGCAGAAATACGTTGCGCAGCCGGACACGAAAGTCGAACTCGACTGGTCGGGCGCGGCGTTCTGGAGCGCGATGAACTCGATGGGCAGCGTCGTCATGTTTGACGGGCTCGACGCGCATTCGTCCCAGCCAGACCGTGCGGTCTCGGAACTCGCGCCGCGCATCGCCTCGGCGTGGAAGGGCGAGCAGGTCGACGTGTCCGTATCTGGATGCCCCGATCTCTTCCCTGCGCTTGCGGTGCTTGCGGGCGCGTCGGCTGGCGTTACGCGCTTTTCCGGGACGCGTCGTCTGCGGCTCAAGGAGTCCGATCGTGTCGCGGCGATGGCGGACGTGCTGAAGCGCTTTGGCGTCGACACCGAGGCGGAGGAGGATTCTTTCGTAGTCCGCGGCTCCGGCGGCAAGTTCGACGGCGGCGGATTCCACTCGTTCGACGACCACCGCGTTGCGATGGCTATCGCCGTCGGCGCTACGATTGCGGACGGCCCCGTCGAGATAGACAACTCCGAATGCGTCGCGAAGTCGTATCCTGGCTTCTTCGACGAGTTCGCGCGCCTTCGCAACATCTGACCGGAGTTTACCCATATTTTTTACTTACGGCGCATTTGCCGCGCAAAGTTTTTGGGTCGCTTCTCCAACCTCAACTTAACCACTCGCAAAAGGATTCGTGAGGCGGTGGCCGAAGGCTCCTCCTCGGGGAACCCTCGGCGAATACGCCGTATCCCCTCGCTCGGACCTTCGCTCCACCGCCTCACTGCCGCTGCACCAACCGTGGCAGATTCGCTGCCATGAGCGCTGCCGCGCAGAATGCTTCGCACCACAATGTTTCTTTTTTAGCTTAAATTATCGGATACGATAATATTTAATTTTCGGAAGTATAACTGTTAAATTCTCGGAAGTCGTAGTTGATTAGTGGCCGCGATATTTGGTATAATATCCCGCGAAAGGGGTTTATATGCGCACAGAATATCGTAAAAGGATTGTTGATGAAATCCTCGCATTTGACTTGGAATGTATGGGGGCTGTTCTGATAGAGGGGCCGAAGTGGTGCGGGAAGACTCGTACCGGAGAGGAACAGGCGAAGAGCATCATCAAACTGCAAGATCCTGACAATATCGAGAAATATCGTGCGGCAATGAAAGCCAAGCCGACGGTGCTTCTTGAAGGACCGTCTCCTAGACTGGTGGACGAGTGGCAGGTTTTCCCTCTGCTTTGGAATGCGGTGCGCCATCTTGTCGACGAGCGCGGCGGTGTTGGTCACTTCATTCTTACTGGGTCTGCGGTGCCGCCGTCGGAGAAGAAGAAAGGCGACGAGCCACCGCGTCATACGGGAACTGGGCGGATTTGCCGCATGAGGATGCGACCGATGACTTTGTGGGAAAGCGGGGAATCTACGGGCGAGGTGTCGCTTTCCGGCTTGTTCGACGGAGAGCAGGAGGTCACGGCGCATTCAAGGCTGGGTTTGGAGGATCTGGCACATGTCATCTGCCGTGGCGGGTGGCCGGAGTCCGTACTTGCCAAGACGCCGCGCGCCGCATATATGAAGGCGGCGAGCTACGTTGACGAAGTCATTCACGAGGATGTGCATCGCGTCGATGGTGTGGAGCGAAATCCCGATCGGGTGCGCAACGTGCTTCGGTCGCTTGCCAGAAACATCTCTACGCTGACGACGGCGGAGACGCTGTTGGAGGACTTGCGGACGAACGACCCGACGATTTGCGACAAGACGCTGGCATCGTACTTGAATGCGCTACGAAAGATTTTCGTGGTGGAGGACGAGCCGGCGTGGTCACCATCTCTCAAATCTCGACTTGCAATAAGGACGGCGGCGAAGCGGCAGTTTGTGGATCCCTCCATAGCGACAGCGGTATTAGGTGCGACGCCAAGGCGCCTTATGAACGACTTCCGGTCGTTTGGCTCGCTGTTCGAGTCTCTGTGTGTTCGCGACTTGCGGGTTTATGCGCAGCTTATGGACGGCGAGGTGCGGCACTATCGTGACCAGACTGGTTTGGAAGCAGATATGATTGTTGCGTTGAGGGATGGACGATGGGGGGCTGTTGAGGTGAAGCTTGGTGCAGGAGATATCGACGAGGCCGCCGAGGGTCTCAAGAAACTGAGAAACAAGGTCGATGTCAGCCGAATGGGTCATCCTTCGTTCCTGATGGTGCTGACGGGCACGGACTTGGGCTACATCCGCGATGACGGTGTGATTGTCTGCCCGATAAGCTGCCTTAAGCCTTAGTATCCCCGGCCGTCGCGTCGCTTCCTACACCACCCGCGACGCGAAGGAGATCGCCAAGCTGCTGGCAATGTTGCCATGAGCCCCGCCGAAGAGCTATGACCCTATTGTTTTCCGTCTGCTAACATGGAAAAACCGAAATAGTAGACCGTTTATTGCACGAGATAGGCAAAATATGATATAATAACTGCGTTTTCGTGGAAATAAGGATGTAGACATGAATTTTTACGGTAGAGAAGACATACCATTATGCAGAACTGCTGCCGTATTTGCATCTTGAAGATTCGTTGATCTATTCGGCAGCGCCATACCGCAAGAATGGTGCGAAGGGTGTTGGATACCAAATCGATTTGCTGTTGCAGACGAAGCGTTCGCAGTGCGTGGTGGAAATCAAGAGGAGAACCAGTATCAAGAAAAGTATCATAGACGAGGTTGCTGCCAAAATCGCAAAAATGAAAAAGTCCCCCGGCATGTCGATTCGCGCGGCCCTTGTCTATGACGGGAATCTGGCTGAAACCGTTCCATCCGACGGCTATTTCGACGCCATCATACCATTCAGGCGACTGCTCGGGATATGATCGTTCTGCCGCGCAGAACGCTTCGCGCTTCTTGGCGAGGCATCGCTCGGCACCAAGCGCGGCAGATTTGCCGCGGCGGTGAGAAGGTGTGATTTCCGTTGTCGGCTTCAACATGACTGTTGCAATCTGGCGTGGCAATCAGGCGTGACCTTTTGTCTCCGAGCTGCACGGCCTTGGCTCGCCCATCAACTTCCTCGGCCGCCGCGTCGCTTCCTACACCACCCGCGATGCGTGAGGTTCAGCTCTTGAGCAGTTGGCGGCGAAGGGCAATGGCTACGGCCTCGGCGCGGTTGGCTGCACCAAGCTTTTGGTAGAGAGCAGCGAGATGCTGCTTTACGCGCACTTTGGAGATGCCGAGCATCCCCGCGATGTCGTCGTTCGAAAGTCCGCGCGTGATTGAGTCGAGTACTTCCCGCTGCCGCGTCGTCAACCCGTTGTCCGACTCCGCTTCTGAGAGCGACGCCTCGATCTCCGCGGAAAGCATCCTTTCTCCGCGCGCCGTCGCCCGTATCGCATCCGCAAGCTCTTCGTTTGAGAGGTTCTTCGTGACAGCCCCGGTCGCGCCGCATTTCAGGGCACGCGCTATGTCGACCGAAGTCCCATAGGTGGTAAGGACGAGGACTTTGGACTCAGGTGACGCCCTTAAGACTGCCTCTGTCGTCTCCGCTCCGTCCATTCCCGGCATCATGAAGTCCATGACAACGACGTCAGGCCTCATCTCGCGGGCGAGTTTCACGGCTTCGGCGCCGCTCTCCGCCTCGCCGCAGACCTTGAGGTCTTTCTCGATGTTGATGATCGCGGCGAGTCCCATGCGCACGACCGAGTGGTCGTCTACGAGCAGAACAGACGTCTTTTTCATTTTCCTATCTCCACAGTGACTTTTGTGCCGACGCCAGGGGCGCTTTCGATCTTCAATGAACCGCCGAGGCGGGCGATGCGCTCCTTTATGCCCTGAAGACCGAAATGCCCCTCGTTCGGCCCCGGCCTGTTCGCCGTGTCGAAGCCGCGTCCATCGTCCCTCACCGAGAACCGTATTTTGCCGCTCTGCATCTCGCCTGCTACGCGCACATGCCTTGCGCCGCCGTGCCGTGCGGCGTTGGACGCAAGTTCGCGCGCGATCGAGAGAACTGCGTGTGCCGTTGAGTCGGAGACCCGCTGACGTCGTATTTCGAAGCGTACCGCGAGCTCTGCGCCGCCGATTGAGGGTCGGATAGTGCGCCGGACGGCTTCCGAGAAGTCGCTTTCGCCCAACGTGTCGTTGCGGAGGTCCCATAGGCACCGCCTCAGCTCTTCGCGGCATGAAAGGAGCGTCCGCTTTGCTACGGCGAGGAATCTTGCCGCAGAGACAGGATCTTCGCTGAGCGTCTTGTTCGCCGCATCAAGCTGGAACGAGACACCAGTGAGCGTCTGCGAAAGGGCGTCGTGGATCTCGGCCGCGAGGCGTGTGCGTTCGTCCACCCTGAGATCGGCCTCTGTCTGGGCGATCTCCGACTTGACGAGCTGCCTCTCGCGACGTCTTATGATGCGGCGCAGGATGTAGTTCCATCCGTAGAGGGCGATAAGCACGGCGAAAAGCGCGGCGATTACCGCCGCAAGGCGCGCTGGCGTCCACCACGGCGGAGTGCGCACCACAGTGACGTCGCCGCACGACCGGGTTACGATGGTGAACTGGTCGATTCGCGGGAAGGGGTGTAGCGGATTCCACGTCGTCGTGTTGATGACGCAAAGCCCCGTCGCCTCGACTTCGCTTCCGGGCGCGATGACAGCCGCCGTCTCATGGCAAGATGTAACATCGACCTGGACGATGCGCCCGCCGCACAGGAGGTTCATCGTCGACGCCTTGCCATCGTACGACGGAGCGGCGAACACCGTCCCGCGAAGGGTAACGACGTACCCGTAGTAGTCGCGGAGGATTTTGTCCATGTCGAAGTCGGGCGGGAGCCGGCTTGGCGGTGTTTCCTCTGCCGCCGCATGGAGCGCAGCCGCCTCTTCGCCTGAGAGCGTCCGGCACGAGGCGCGCGTGAAGTTCAAGATGAAGAGGTCGGTGTCAGGGAAACCCGCTACTGCGACCGCCTCGCCGCAGGCAGGTGGCGTCTCGCCGTCTTTCAGGTCTGCGGAGCAGAGCCGTCCGCCTGCAGTGCGGAAGAAGATTCGCCGTCCCTTTGCGACGGCGATGACGCGGCCGTCTGCGCGGCGCATTCCGGTCTTCGAGAGTTCAACGGGTGATTTGTAGAGGACATTCTTTATGTTCATCGCGTCGTCCGAGATTCGCGGGGCAGAGAACGGGTCGTTGAGCGCGGGAGATATTACCGTGAAGTCGGAAGGCGCATAGACGAGCAGCTGCGGCGTCATGAAGCTGCGGCGACCGACGTATGGGAGGGAGTTTGCGATGCCCTTGGCCGAGACGGTCGCCCCGACGAGCTGTGCGAGCGACGGCGAGTCTGTCGCGATGGCGGCTACGAATGGACCCTCGTCGCTTCTGAATAGGACAAACTTCCAGCGCGGGTCGATTTCGTCTGTGATGATGTCAGAGACGATGCCGCGCATCGAGACGAGGCGGCTGTCGAACGCCGCGTCCGAAAGCTGCGGGGCCGTGGCCGAGACTGGTGTCGCCGCCACGCCCTCGCTCTTGGTCTCCGCGGAGTCGAAGAACGCATGCTGCCAACTGTATTCGTCGACACTGATGTGGCTACAAGCCGCGAAACGGAGCCAACGACGAGAGAGAGCCGCCCAGAGGACTTGACGTACGCGCTTCCCGTATCGTCGGCGATTGCGTAGGCAGTGTGGTCTGGGTTGCCATTGTCCATCTCGGCGACGACGGTGCAGACGACGTCAAATGTCTCGCCGACATGAGAGCCGGTCCACACGGCGTCGCGAATTCCGGCGACCGACGTAATCGTCGCGAGTATCGAGGCAAGTAGAGCCATATCATATATTTTACCATATCCCGCTATTCCCCGCCCCTATCCTTTAGGATAGATTGCGCCAAAGTGAATAGGGTGGTACAATTGCCCTATGAAAATCGCTGTTGTCATAGTAGCTTCCACAATCATGGCATCGTTTGCCTTTCCCGCCGCTCCTGCCGAGGCAGCCGGTCATGGTTCGCGGACTCTGCCTTTCGTAAACCGCGTGATCCCCGGCGAGTCATGGTTTGGAGGCGTCGTTTCCTGCGGGCTTGACATGCCATGGAATGCCGACACAAAGGGCTTTAGGCGCGACTTGCGCAAAGAGAACTACACCAACCAGACTTCGCCGATGCTCATCTCCGACAAGGGACGTTGGATATGGTGCGACGACCCGTTCGCTTTCGCGTTCGACGGCGGCGAGATCGTCATCGAGACGTCGCTCTCCGCGCCCGTGGAAACGGGCGAAGCCCCCGGCGGCACCCTGCGCGACGCCTACCTCGCCGTTATGCGTGCGCACTTCCCGCCGGAGGGCGCGATCCCCGATCCGCTTCTTTTCACTGCGCCGCAGTACAACACGTGGATCGAGCTCAATTACCACCAGAACCAGAAGGACATGATGTCGTATGCCCGTGGCATTGTCGACAACGGCTTCCCGCCCGGCGTCGTCATGATCGACGACACATGGCAGACCGACTACGGCGTCTGGCGGTTCGACGCCGCTGCGTTCGACGACCCAAAGGGCATGATGGACGCCCTGCACAAAATGGGCTTCAAGGTCTCTCTCTGGATTTGTCCTTTTGTCTCCATGGACTCGCGCCCCTATCGCGCCATCGCGCCGAAGGGCGCGTTCTGCGCCGGTGAGGACGGCTCGCCCGAACCGGTCGCATGGTGGAACGGCAAGTCCGCTGTGCTCGATCTGACCTCGCCAGCCGCCGTCGAGTGGCTTAAGGGCGAGCTTGACGTCCTTGTGCGCGAATACGGCGTAGATGGCTTCAAGTTCGACGCCGCCGACGTTGAGTTCTACACAGGCAAGGGCATGCGGCTCCCCAAGGGCTGTGCGCCCGTCGACCAGTGCGCTGCGTATGCGGCGTTTGGCAAGTGGTACCCGCTCAACGAGTACCGCGCTTGCTGGAAGAACGGAGGCCGCGCCCTCGCGCAGCGGCTCAACGACAAGTCCTGTACATGGCGCGACCTGAAGCAGCTCATCCCCGACATGGCGGCGGCTGGGCTTCTCGGACATCTCTTCGTCTGCCCCGACATGATCGGCGGCGGGCTTCTCGGCAGCTTCAGACCCGGCGTTCCGATAGACCAGGAGCTGTTCGTCCGCTCGGCGCAGGTTCACGCGCTCTCGCCGATGATGCAGTTCTCCGTCGCTCCGTGGCGCGTCCTCGACAAAGAGCATCTTGCGCTCGTCAAGGCGGCGGTGGATCTTCGCCAGCGGTTCTCGCCGCGCATCCTCGCCCTTGCCCGCGAATGCGCTAAAAGCGGCGAGCCGATGCTGAGGTCGATGGAGTATGCGTTTCCCGGAAACGGCTATTCTGCGGTCAAGGATCAATTTGCCATGGGCGACTTCCTCATAGTCGCGCCGCAGGTGGAGAAGGGTGCCGAAACGCGCGAAGTCCGCCTCCCTGCCGGACGCTGGCTCGCCGATGACGGCGAGGTCTTCACCGGCCCCGCCCGCATCACCGTCAAGACGCCGCTCTCGCGTCTGCCGTACTTTGTCAAGGCGCAGTAAAATCGCCGTTGGCATCGTCATAGCAAGTATGGACAACAGTAATTATCCCGTTCGGGATAAAACGATTGTCTTGGGAATAGGATTGGCAGTTTTATCCCGAACGGGATAATTTCTTGTTGACGGCGATATTAAAATACGACGGGAGACGAATTCTCGTTCAAGTACGACGATGCGTATCTTGCCGATCCTGTTGACGGTGTATCATGGCAGAAGGGCGGACTTCGCGCCGCTGTATGATCTCGTCTCTACTTCGGTGTATCCCGAGCTTTCCCAAGAGATGGCCATGCGTATTGGTAGCGATGCGGCGTTCGACTCGATCTCGCGCGACAGTTTTTCACGCATGGCGGAGGAGTGTGCGGTTGCGCCAAAGCTGGTTCTCGGCAGGCTCGACTACATTGCGAAGAGAATTGTTCCCGCCGCGTCTCGCTTGGCCGATGAATGCAGTGCAAGATTTCCAAGCAAAGTGTATAAGCAGATACTTTCAGTAATACAGCAGCGTCTTTCGCGTATCTGCCTACCCCGTTCTTTGAGATAGGTGACGGTCAAGACGCCGCTCTCGCTGCCCCCCCCCCTATCCTTTAGGCTATATTGTGCGGCTCCTGCTGCGCTTTGCCGCGCTTGCGGCGCAAACGGAAATAGGCTAAAGTATATATTATTCCCCGATTTGTGGGCATTTTCGAGCCCAGTTGACAAAGCCAAGGCAATGGTGGTACAATTTAGACCAAAAGTCGGGCTTGTTGTTGATAAATCCTACAAGAGGTATAGAACATGTTGTTGAGATACAATGAGTGCAAAGTGCGTTTTCGATCTGCGTATCAGATTGAGAAAGCACTAAAAGAAAGGCGGTTGTTCAAGATGGAAAAAGGGGTGTACTCGGAGTCCGGGGATGAGTCCGAAATTGAAGTGCTTCAGGCAAAGTATCCGAATACGGTGGTTTCGTTTGACAGTGCCTACTTCTACTACGACATGACGGACTATGTCCCTGAAAAGTACACACTTACCATTCCCGACCATGCGCGTCCAATCACTGATGATCGCATAAAACTGTCATTTGTTCCTGAGAACGTGCATCTGGTCGGAGTGACAACCTTTGACTATAACGATTCAAAAATCAGAATCTACGATAAGGAGAGACTTTTGATTGATACGGCTAGGATGAAAGGACGCTTGCCTCCGGACCAGTACAAGGAGGTGATAAATTACTATCGTCAGATAAGAGATGATTTGGACGGGTCAAAGTTCCCCGAGTACCTTGAATTGTTCCCGCATCGCGAGAGGATAATGCAGATAATTGATACGGAGGTGTTTTGATGAAGCCGTTGAATGTGCAAATTGCGGAATTGATTGGTGGTGGGTATTCGAGCGATACAGCGCAGGCCAAAGTAGCTCACGACATTGTGTTGTTGGCGATGCATAGATGCGGGTTCAAGGCGCATAGCACAGTCAAAGGCGGCGTTGTCATGAGTTCCATGACCGGCGATGTACGTCGCGCGACAATGGATATGGACATAGATTTCATAGGCTATTCGATTTCTGAGGCGTCAGTCAAAAGATTCGTTTCGCGCCTCGCCAAGGCAATGCCAGAAGTGAAGCTTGCCATGTTAGGGCCGTCGGTGGAATTGACGCACGCAGACTATCGCGGAAGGCGTATATTCCTTTCGTTGAAGGACGATTCGATACGTCGGGCCCTACGCACAAAGGTTGACATAGGGGTGGAGACCAATAATGACGTTGCGCAGCTTGACTTCTCGTTTAAGAATAATTCCGGGGAAGGTAATGCGGATCTCCAAGCAAATTCACCAGAGCAAATCTTTGCGGAGAAGCTGTTGAGCTTGCTTCGACATGGCGCTAGCTCAAATCGACCAAAAGACATTTTCGATATGTATTATCTTTCTGGGGTTGCCGACAAAGAACTTTTGAAGAAGTATATTGCCCTTATCATATATGGCAATCCCAAATGCCGTATTGATAATCATGCCGAAATGATGAGAGCGCTAAGGCTTACGTTTGCACTTAAGACGTTCACTCGAAAGTTGACGGCGGCGCGGGCTAATTGGCTCCAGTTGCCTGGTCCGCAGGTGCTTGAGTCGTTGACAGAATATCTGGAGGGCTTTCTATGACCTACTTCACTTCAGACCAGCATTTTGGGCATTTCAACATCATCCGCCTTAGCCATCGTCCGTTTGCTTCGCTCGACGAGATGAACGAGGTTATGATTGCCAAATGGAACGCCAAGGTCATGGCGGACGATACGATATACATTCTCGGCGATCTGTTCTTCAGGTCGGCGGCGGTCGAGCCGATATTGAAGCGGCTCAACGGGCGAAAGCACTTTGTCCTAGGCAATCACGACCACTCATGGACGGGTAGAGTCCGCCTTGGGGACTATTTCGAGAGCGTCCAGACGATTAAGGAAATTGACATAGACGGCAAGCCGGCGACGCTTTGCCATTATCCGATGCTGTCCTATCCGCAGGCGCGGCGCGGCTACATGATCTATGGACACATCCACAACAACACAGGCGACGACTACTGGCCGCTCATCATGCGCCGTTCCCGAATGCTCAATGCGGGGGTGGACGTGAACGGGTTCGAGCCCGTCACCTTTGACGAACTTGTTGCGAACAACGCGGCGTTTCTTCGGCTTCATGCAGATGCTGCGCAACGGAATCCGCTGACAATGTTCTGTGCAGAAGCATGATCTATCTCCGCTCTGGAGTGTGAAGCCCCCCCTATCCTTTGGGATAGATGGCGGAACAGGGGAAAATGTTGTAAACTATTCGACAAAGGAGGATAGTCTTCATCATGCAACATTGCCTAAAAACACTGTCGGCAGGTTTAGTCGCCGCTTGCGCCGCTTTTTCGGCGCTTGCGCTCGACCATACGGTAAGCAACGATTTCTGGTGTACGTGGAATTACGTAAACCCGTCGCCGAACATCGCAGTTTCCGCCGCTGGTTCTATCTTCGACACTTTCATCTCGAACGAAATGGAATCAAACGTAATTCAGCGGTTCTCAAGTGAGAAGCCATCCGGATTTATCTTCGTTATCAGATAACATTTAAAAGGAGTCACAACATGAATAGCAAGACGCTCGTTTTCTCCGTCACGACAATCCTCTCCGCATCGACACTCTTTGCCGAGCCTCGCGTCGACCAGTCCGCTGTCACGCTTGCGCAGGATTCGCAGTCGCGTCTCGTCACGGTCGGCTACGAACTAACAGGCGAGCCGGCCGTCGTCACCGTTGACTTCCAGACGAACACCCTTGCGAACGCCGCCGGTGACTGGGTTTCCATTGGCGACGTCAACTTCACAAACGTCATTGGAGACGTGAATCAGGTCGTGCAGCCAGGAGTGCGCACAATCACCTGGCAGCCAGACAAGAGCTGGCCCGGACAGCGCATCAACGATGGCCGCGTCCGCGCCGTAGTGAAGGCGTGGGCGACCAACGCGCCGCCCGACTACTGCGTCGTCTGCCTTCTTTCCAACGCGGACATCCAGACGCGTCAGGAAACCGACGTGACCTTCAACCCCATCCGCCGCCGCTACTTCGTCAGCAGCAATGCCGTGCCCGGCGGCGTCCAGGACCGTATGTACAAAACCGACTACCTCCTTCTCCGCAAGTGCCCGGCGGCGGGCGTCGTCTGGCGCATGGGTGAGGCCGGCTCCACAAGCGCCACGACCTACCCGCACAAAGTCCGCCTAACGCGCGACTACTACATCGGCATTTACGAAGTGACCTACGGGCAGTACAAGGGCATCTTCGGTTCGGCGCCGACCGCATGGTCCTCGGACAACGCCGATGGCGAAAACAAGGAAATCCATCCGGCGATGTATGTTTACTGGACAAATCTCAGGGGCAATGCCACTTCGTATCCATGGCCGGACGCCAACACCAACGCAAACCACAGCGTGGCTGCAGACAGCTTCTTCGGAAAACTGCGCACACTCTCGGGAATCGCTTCCTTCGACCTTCCGACGGAGGCGCAATGTGAGTATGCCTGCCGCGCCGGAACGGGAACCGACTATGCGAACGGCGGGAAAGTGACCGATATGGGCTGGACGAAATCAAACAGCGCAAAAGGTGTAACCGTGGACGCATATAGCATATATGCCGCCAGCATGCACACCGTCGGATTGAAACAGCCGAACAACTGGGGTCTGTACGACATGCACGGCAACGTTGGCGAGCACTGCCTCGACTGGTCTGCGGACTATGACGCCGAGGCCGCCGACAACGGCGACATTGCCGAGGATCCGGTCGGCGCGGCAACGGGAACCTCAAAAATAGTACGTGGCGGCGACGCCGAAGCCACCGACATCTACGCGAAAAGCTTTAATCGAACCGGTCGAAACACGAACGGCCAATATCCCTCCCTGAATTTTTACAGCTCTCGTGTCTATGTCGGCTTCCGCGTTGTCTGCGACGCCGTGGCGAAGTAGTTTTGAACAACTTAAAGGAGAACACACATGACAACAAACATGCGCTTTGCCTTCATTGCGGCGTCAATGCTTGCCATAACGGCATTCGCCGCCGAGCCGGTCAAGGTCAATGACGGTGACATGATTGCCTTCCTCGGCGACTCCATCACGGAGTACGGCAACGGCCCCGTCGGCTATGTGAACCTCGTGATGAAAGGGCTTGAAGTCGCCGGAGTAACGAACGCCGTGAAGATTCCCGCAGGCCGTTCCGGCCACAAGTCCGACAACATGCGCGGCCGTCTCCAAAAGGACGTGCTCGACAAGCATCCGCAGTGGATGACCCTCTCCTGCGGCGTCAACGACGTCTGGCACGGCGCGCGGGGCGTTCCGCTCGACGCCTACAAGGCCAACATCTCCAATATCCTCGACCGTTGTGCCGAGGCGGGGGTGAAGGTCGTCGTCCTCACGGCCACGATGATCGGCGAGGATCCGAACAACGGCAACAACAGGAAGCTCGCCGCATACAACGGCTTCCTCCGCGAAGAGGCGGCAGTCCGCGGTCTCCCGCTGGCCGACCTCAACGCCGACATGCAGGCCCTGCTGAAGACCTACCCACCCGAGGTCAAGGGCAACAAGCTCACCGCGGACGGCGTCCACATGGCGTGGGACGGCAACCGCATGATGGCGCGAGGCGTCCTACGCGCCTTCGGCGTGCCCGAGGAGGCGCTTCCCGAAATAGAGAAAGCCTGGCGCCAGATCCGCGGCTTCAGGGAGTACCGCATTTCCGTCTCCGCCGACGAGGCGAAGGCCATCGAAGAGCGCGCCAAGGCGGATGGCCGCAATGTCGTCGAAAGCGCCCGCGACTTCCTTCTTGGCAAGTAGTAATTAGGGACAACCTATGAACCATTCAACTCTTCAACTCTTCAACCGTTCAACTTTGGCGGCGCTGGCCGTTGCCGCGTTTGCGGCGACGTCGGCGCACGCCGAATCCACCAGCTACTGGTTCCGCGTCACTGCGCCAGAAGCGATCGGGGCGCGGCTTGAGACCACGCTCATCCCCTCGCGGATGCGGGAGATTGGACTTGGAAAGTCGAAAATCGGGGACGACGGTCGCTCCGGCTGGGTTCGGATGCCGCGCATCCTCGCCAACGGCGGCAAGTGCGAACTCTACGCCGGACTCGTCCTGCGTCTGAGGGAGGGAACGAACTATGTCGCGAAGACGTCCGTCGGCTTTGAACTCGCCGCGGCGCCGGAAGCCGAGCCGTTCCAGACGCTCCCGGCGCTGAATGTGGAGGGTGGCGTCGTCACCGCCATCATCGACGCGAATGCCCCCGGAGCGAAGCCGCGGATGTTCTGGTTCCCGGAACACCTCGACGCGCTTGAAAAGGTGCTCGACGACGCGGGCTACGCCGAACTCGCCGCTGCCGACTTCGGCGGCATCGTCGTCAACTACAACTTCGTAATTCATCGCTTCAGCCCATTGTCGGCGATGACGCGCGACCCGCGCCTCTTCGCCCAGCTGAAGCGTTGCGGCCGCAAGCTCGGCGGCAACTGCGGCGACTTCGGCGCGAAGTGGCTGCCGGAGGACGCCTCCACGCTTGCCTATCGTTTTATCACGGGCGGCGGCAACAAGGGACTCTACGTCCCGCGCGACGAGGGGTGGACGGACAAGTGCCGCGCATTTTGGGAAAAGGCGCTCCATTCTCTACAGAAAGATGGCAGACTCGTCGATTCCGTGAAAATCGGGGACGAGGTGACATTGATCAACTGCCTTACGAACTCGCCGGTTCTACGCGCAGGATTCGAGCGGGAGCGCGCACGGCTTGCGCCGGAGCTGCCCGCCGACACGGCCATTGAGGCCATGAAGCACCGCAAATGGTCCCGGCCCGAGAGTCGCGAGTCGCGGCTTTCGCGCTATCTGACTATGCGCGCTCTCAACAGGGAGACCGCCTTTGTCTATCGCGATGCCACAGACGAGGCAAAGCGCGTCCTCGGACCGCAAGTTAGGACAAAGGTGAATTTGCTGGCGATGTATTATGGTGGTGGCGCATCGACCTCCCAGACCTGGTTCTTCACCCCGGACATGCTCATGCTGGCCCGCGAAGGATCGCTGGACTTCCCAGAAATACAGGGGCTAACTCCCTATTACCCGCCCACGGGCCCCTTTGCGGACTTGCTGCTTTCGCCGATGTTCGCAGCGCAGATGCGAGAACTCAACACGCGGCCCGGAGGCGGGTCGATCCTGATGCTTTTCCCGTGCCGAAGCGAGAAGGACTCTTACGCGCACGCGCTCATGACGGCGCTTCTGAACGCGGACACGAACCTCTCGATTTACACCTTCGGCTTCCGCGCCAGCGGCTGGGAATGGGCCGACGTGCCGGAGAAGTGGCTTGCGATTGCCCGCTGCACGCACTGGCTCCCCACGGTCGCGCCATACCTGGTTGGGCAGAAGCGCCAGAAGGCGGACGTCGCCATCCTCGCCACGGAGTCGACAGACCTCTGGCGGACCAATCCCCTTGACGCCTCCAAGTCCGAGATGCGCGGTCTGACCTATGCCATCCGGTTTTCCGGATTCCGCGTCGATTTCGTCCGCGAGCACATGGTCGAGGACGGGTTGTTGGACGGCTACAAGGTGCTGTGGGCGACAATGCCCCATGCGAACCGCGTCGTGCAGGGCAGGATTCTTGAATGGGTGAAAGCCGGAGGGACGCTCGTCCTCGCGCCCGATGCCCTCTCGCGCGACGAGGCCGATGACCCGTCGGCGCTCTTCGACGAATGGCGCGCCAACGGCGCAGTGACAGGAGTCGCTCCAATCAGCGAGTTCGAGTACGCGAAGACGGACTCCTCCGTCCCAGTAAGGGAAACATCGATCGGCAAGGGCAAGGTCATCGCCTTCCCCTACATGGCTGGCATGAACTTCTGTTCGGGCGCAGCGCGGCAAGTCCGTGATTACCGCGATGAGACGATTGTTCAAAACGGGCTTGACGAACTCAACGGCACCGTCCGCTACGGCGTCGCCTACTGGATGGAGGGCGACGAGGCGGTGCGCGAGAAAATCGCCGCCGTCGCCGAGGCGGGTGGTGCAACGCGGCAGATCAAGCTTTCGCACGGCAACATCGACGCCGGCGTTCTTGACGACGGCACACGCGCCTTTGTCGGCTTTGCCAACTACAATGTCAGCGAGGTGAAAGGGCTCGTCGCCACCTTCAAGCTCAAGAAGCGCTACGAGAACGTCAAGACCCTCGACGGTGCGTCCGTCAAGGTCGAGTGGGACGGCACAACCGCCCGCTGCGCATTCGATCTCGGCGACGCGCAGGCGTTGTTGTTTGAGTAGTCGATGGTGGAAGAATATCATACATCGGGGATGCAGAAAATGAGAACGCTCTGCGGAACAATTCTCGCGGCGGTGGTTGCGACAACATGCATGGTTGGCACTGCGGCTGAGGCGGAGAAGATGCCGACGGTAGCCTCGGCGAAAGTGCCGGAGGCGAAGCATGTCTTTTCGATGTCTTGCAAGGTAACGGCGGTGAACGGCGACCTCGCGACGGCGGAAGGGCGCGCGAAGGCGATAGCTTGGTGGAAGAAATATGGTTTCACGAAACTCTGGCTCGAGAGCTACCGACACGGCGAGCGCGTGCCGACCGAAAGACTCGTCGAGGAGCGCGATGCATTCCGTGCCGAGGGCTTCGAGGTCTGCGGCATGATAACCCCGACGATGCTGAACGACCCGAAACCCGGCGCAAAGGAGGCGCAGATGATCGTCTGCTGGAGCGACCCGAAGGCGCGGGAACGCATGCGCGAGGAATGCGCACGGGCGGCAAGAATCTTCGACACAGTGATTCTCGACGACTTCCTGTTTTCGAACTGCGGCGACGGCTGCGAGAGATGCCGCGCATACAAGGCGGCGCGGAAAATCTCGGACTTGGGGGAGTACAGGCGGACGCTCATGTACGAAGTGTGCGAGCGCGACATTCTCCCTGCCGCGAAGAATGCCAACCCGGAATCGCACTTCATCATCAAGTATCCCTGCTGGTGGCGCAGATACGAGAAGGGAGGCTATTCGCCGGCGCTTCAGGCGTCGCTCTTCGGCGAATGCTGGGTCGGGACCGAAACGCGTGACGCGAATCCCGAGCCGATACAGGCGTGCTGGATCATGGCGTGGATGAACGAGGTCACAGGCGGCAGATGCGGCGGCGGGTGGTACGACGCATTGGACTGCACGCCGGAGAAGTTCGTGGAACAGGCGTACTACACGATTCTCGGCGGCGCAAAGGAGTCGCTTGTCCACTGCTACGACTATCTGCTCTCGGACGACCCGGGGCGGACGCCGTTCGGCGAA